>NZ_CP049703.1:1614166-2288333 GCF_003688615.2 Parageobacillus toebii NBRC 107807
CTTCCACTTGTGATTCCGCCATCGGTCATTGTTTTTTTCTGTTTGGAAAAAACAGCGGTATTTACATGGTTAATTATGTGCGACAAACTTTAAGTTCAATTGAAAGGAGGAGGCGGTATGGGAAAAGGTCAATCGGTGATTGTCGACCAATGGAGCCGTCCGCTTCGCGATTTGCGCATTTCAGTAATAGACCAGTGCAATTTCCGATGCGTATATTGCATGCCGGCAGAAATATTTGGACCGAATTTCCGTTTTTTGCGTGAAGACGAATTATTAACGATCGAGGAAATGGGGCTGCTTGCGGAAAGTTTTGCGGAACTTGGGGTGGAAAAAATTCGCATCACCGGGGGAGAACCGCTGTTAAGACGCGACTTAGACTTATTAGTAGAACGGCTGGCGCACATTTCCGGCATTCGCGATATCGCTCTTACTACGAATGGGATTCATTTAGTGAAATGGGCAAAACGTTTGAAAGAAGCGGGGCTAAAGCGCGTCAATGTCAGTCTGGACGCATTAGATGACAAAGTATTTAAAAAGATGAACGGGGTTGGCGTCGGGGTCAAGCCGGTGTTAAAAGGGATTGAAGCAGCGCGGGAAGCGGGGCTTGGCGTCAAAGTGAACATGGTCGTCAAAAAGGGAATGAACGACTCGCAAATCATTCCGATGGCAAACTATTTTAAAGAACGAGGCATTCCCCTCCGCTTTATTGAATATATGGACGTCGGCACGACAAACGGATGGGATTTTTCCCATGTGGTAACGAAAAAAGAAATGTATGAACGCCTGCAGCAAATGCATCCGCTTGAGCCGGTGGAAAAAGCCTACTTCGGCGAGGTGGCAAGCCGCTACCGCTATGTTGGCACGAACGTGGAAGTCGGCTTTATCGCTTCGGTGACCGAATCGTTTTGCCAAAGCTGCACCCGGGCGCGCATTTCCGCCGATGGCACGCTATATACGTGCTTGTTTGCTGCAAGCGGTGTTTCGTTAAAAGAAAAACTGCGTTCCGGGGCCGATAAAGAAGAAATAAAGAAAATGATTGCATCGACATGGAACATGCGGACAGACCGCTACTCGGATGAACGAACGGAGCAAACAGCAAAAACGCGGAAAAAAATTGAAATGTCTTATATTGGCGGATAAACAAACCGGACTTGCTCGTTATGTGGAGCAGTCCGGTTGTTGTTTATTGAGATGCTTCTGTTTCATGAAGAACACGCGGAAATAAAATGTTATTTTCCAAATGGATATGTTCCAATAAATCTTCTTCTAGTGCTTCTAATCGGTTGTAGACAAGACGGTACGTCCGGCATGCATCTTCTGGCGGGGTGAAGTCATTTGTAATCTCACGAATCGTTTTGATGATATCGCCAGCAACATCATGTTCATTGATAAGTTCGCGAATTGCTTGTTTCATCGTTTCTCTGTTTTCTGGAGTCGGAGTTTCTTCAAATTGTAAAATAAGCGGGAAAGCATGAGTTTCTTCTTTGATCGTATGCTGCTCGAGTTCTGTTTTCAGCTCGTTAAACAACTTATGAATTTGTGCTAGATGCGGGTGATGCGCCCCATGAACGCGAAGCACTTTTGTTACGTAAGGGCTAAGATTAGGCAATTCTTCCGCCAGGTAACGGTGATGTTTTTGGATAATATGGTCGATCAGTTCACTATAAGAAGCTTCCGACCAATTTTTTTCATCTTTTTCAAGCGATTGCGCATAAAGAGTATTTAATTGTTCTAATATCGCTTTGCCATCTAAGTTTCGTTCTTGTATCGCTTCTTTTAACGGACGCTGTCCACCGCAGCAAAAATCAATTTTGTATGCTTTGAAAATATCGCTTGCTTTTGGAAACTGTGCTACGATATCACCGATGATCGATTGTTCTGTAAACCGTTTTTCCATGATCGGCCCCTCCATTTTTTATAAATCGTTACAATCCAAGTATATTTCCTTTTCTATTTCTATGTCGTGATGCATATCACACATATATTTATGAATAGATTTTGAACAAATCATGTTGAACTGCAAAGGAAGCCAGAAAATGTGATTAATCTCACAAATGAATTTTTTTCGTTTCCGTACAATAGAAAACAAGATGGATTACAAACTTAATCTTCTGCAAGAAGCAGGACTTTCAAGTTTAACTTATATAGTTGAAAAAATGAATAGAAAGATTGATAATATCAATACATTTGGAATAAGGATGCATAAATGGAAACCAATATACAGGAAGAGGGATAAAATCATGGAAGAAAGACGAACTCTTATTCCGGTAACAGAGGCAATCCAAAAAGTTATGAAGTATGCAGGAACAGGAGAAGTGGAAACGGTTTCATTAGAAGAGGCATATGGACGGTATTTGGCGGAAGAATTGCGCGCTGACCATGACGTTCCGCCGTTTGACCGGTCACCATATGACGGTTTTGCGATACGCGCTGTTGATTCCGCAAAAGCAAAGCTTGACAATCCCGTAGAATTTGAAGTGATTGAAACGATTGGAGCGGGACAAGTAGCGTCGAAGACCGTTCAACCATTTCAAGCGGTGCGCATTATGACGGGGGCGCAAATTCCAGATGGATGCGATGCGGTTGTCATGCTGGAATTAGCGAAACAATATGAGAGAGACGGAAAAACATATATGTCGATCAAACGTCCCTTTCAACCGGAAGATAACATTTCGTTCCAAGGAGAAGATGCGAAAAAAGGAGAGGTGCTCGTCCCAAAGGGAACGTTTATTAATCCAGGAGTGCAAGCATTGTTAGCGACATTCGGGTATGCTCGGGTGAAAGTCGCGAGAAAACCGCGAATTGGCATTTTCGCGACAGGCAGCGAGCTTTTGGACGTATCCGAGCCGCTTGTTCCCGGAAAAATTCGCAACAGCAACGCCTATATGATTCAGGCGCAAGTAGTACGCAGCGGCGCGGAGCCAGTTTATTTTGGAAAATTAGCCGATGATGTGGATACATGTTTTACAGCAATACAAAAGGCGCTGCCACAAGTTGATTTTCTCATCACAACGGGCGGCGTTTCGGTTGGAGATTACGATTATTTGCCGGCCATTTATGAACGCCTTGGGGCAGAAGTGTTATTTAATAAAGTCGCGATGCGTCCGGGAAGCGTGACGACGGTTGCGCAGCTCAATGGAAAACTGTTGTTTGGTCTATCTGGCAACCCTTCGGCATGTTACGTTGGATATGAGTTGTTTGTACGTCCGGCCGTACGGACGCGGCTATTTTCGCCAAAACCGTATTTACGGAAAGCGATGGCAACGTTGATGGCAGACTTTCCTAAACCGAATCCGTTTACCCGGTTTGTTAGAAGTTATGTGGCGGTCGAAGATGGCCGGTTAACCGTGTCGCCTGTTGGGACAGATAAATCGAATATAGTCACATCGCTAGCAAAAGCAAATGCGCTGATGGTGCTGCCTGGAGGGACGCGAGGATTTGCAAAAGGGGATACCGTCGATGTATGGCTGCTAGAAGATGAGGAAGGAAGTGACATATGAACGTTTGGCAAGTGGTTGGCTATAAAAATAGTGGCAAAACGACGCTTATTGAAAAATGGATAAAAATCGCGGCAGCCGAAGGATATCGTGTCGGAACAGTGAAACATCACGGACACGGCGGTTATCCTGAAAGAAACGATTCCTATACGGATTCAAAGCGCCACGAGCAGGCGGGAGCAGTTGCCGTTTCAGTGGAAGGCGGCGGTTTGCTCGAGCTTCACGCATGGCAGCCTGCATGGCCGCTAGCGCAAATTTTATCATTATATGAACTTTTGCCGCTTGATTTCGTGCTTGTCGAAGGCTACAAACATGAATCATATAAAAAGGTTGTGATGCTGCGAAACGAGGACGATTGGGATTCGCTGTCACAGTTGTCTAATATTATTGCCGTTATTACGTGGGAATCTTCTTCGCGGCTATCTTTCATTCCATATCCTTTATTTTTCATCAATGATGAGGAAAGTTATTTACATTGGTTAATGAATGAGGTGAGAAAAAACGAATGAAGGAACGCCTTTTTATGATTACGGACAAGCCGATTTCCATTGAGAATGTGGTAAAAAAAGTAATGCGCCCCGAAGCCGGAGCGGTGACCACGTTCATGGGAACGGTGCGCGAATGGACAAACGGAAAGCGGACCTTATTTTTACAATACGAAGCGTACGTATCGATGGCGGAAAAAATGCTAGAACAAATCGGGGAGGAGATTCGAGAAAAATGGCCAGAAACGAAAGTGGCGATTACGCACCGAATCGGCAGGCTGGATATCGGCGATATCGCTGTCGCCATCGCCGTTTCGTCGCCGCACCGCAACGACGCGTATGAGGCAAACCGATATGCGATTGAGCGCATTAAACAAATTGTTCCGATTTGGAAAAAAGAACATTGGGAAGATGGAACGGAATGGGTTGGCAATCAATTAGGGACGAAAGCGTATCCAACAGGAAAGCCGGAAGGAGAGGATTTACAATGATCACACTGCTCTTTTTTGCGCATTTACAGGAAGCAATTGGAGAGGAGCGTATGGTGCTTCCTGACGTTCCCAAAACGGTAAATGCATTAAAGCAGGAAGTAGAAAAGCGTTATCACATTGATCTGAAACAAGTGATGGTCGCGGTGAATGAGGAATATGCCCGCGATGATCAAACACTTCAGCCAGGTGATATCGTTGCCTTTATTCCACCGGTAAGCGGAGGGTGAGATCTATGAAAAACCGACAAAAACAAAAGTGGATTGTTCCGAAACAACATGGCGCATGGGCAATGCTGATCATTCCGTTTGTATTAGGCGCATATGCAGGCGGATTGACATGGCTTCATCTGCCGTTATTTGTAGGATGGTTTTTCTTATACTTGGCGACATATCCGTTGTTGATGGCGGTAAAATTAAAACGCACACAAGAGTACATGTGGTCGTTTTACGGCTACACTGCCATTGCCGCTGTGATATTAGCTATTTGTTTATGGTATGTGCCATCTTTATTTTATTTTGGAGCGGCGATGCTTCCGTTCTTTCTAATTAATCTTTCTTATGCCAAACGGAAGCAGGAACGTGCTTTTTGGAATGATGTTGCGGCAATCATTGTTTTTTGTGTTGCTGGTCTTGCCAGCTTTTATGTTGGGCGCGGGGAATTAACGATAGAAGCGTTTGAACTAGCTGCTTTTTGTTTTCTCTTTTTCCTCGGAAGTACCTTTTACGTAAAAACAATGATTCGCGAAAAGAAAAACCCGATGTATAAATGGTTGTCATGGGGATACCATGGAATATTAATGATCGCGCTCGTTGTCATCGGGTACCCGTTATTTGTTCTTGCCTATGTGCCAAGTGTTGTTCGGGCTGTTTATTTATATGGAAAATCGCTGCCGATTATGAAATTAGGAATATTAGAAATTTCCAACGCCGCTTATTTTCTTATTGCCATGATCGTCCTTTACTCATAAAAACGAGGTGTGTAAGTGAACGCACCTCGTTTTTTTATTTAGTGTGTCCGATGATGTACAGGTGTCCGAGTATAATACACTTTTTCCATGAAACAAATATTGTGTTTTGCGGAAATAGTTATAAAAACGATTAAAAAATATTTAGAAAATAATTAAATATACATTTGATTTTATTTTTATACAGTATTATAATGGTAATTACATGAAAGATAATTCGTTCAAGGAGGCTTGTCATGAATATTGCAATCATTGGTGCGACCGGGTATGGCGGTGTAGAATTATTAAGATTTTTACAGCATCATCCACATGTTCATCACTGTTCGCTTTATTCTTCTTCACAAGACGGCATCCATTTTTCCGAAAGCTTCCCGCATGTTGGCGAAATAGAGGGAGCGATTCTTCAGAAAATCGATGTCGAACAAATGGCAAATGAATGCGAGGTCGTCTTTTTTGCTACTCCGCCAGGCGTTTCTAGCACACTTGCACCAACGTTGATTGATAAAGGAGTTAAAGTGATTGACTTATCCGGCGATTTTCGCTTGAAAGATAGATCGGTATATGAAATGTGGTATAAGCGACAAACGGCTTCCGATCACTATTTGCAACAGGCGGTATACGGATTAACGGAATGGAATAAAGAGGACATTCAAAAGGCGCAGCTTCTTTCCAATCCGGGATGCTATCCGACCGCTACGCTGCTCGGTTTAGCCCCGCTTGTCAAAGAACGGTTGATTGAAGAAGATTCTATTATTGTTGACGCAAAATCCGGGGTGTCGGGAGCAGGACGGAAAGCTTCGCTGAATACCCATTTTTCAGAAGTCAATGAAAATGTCAAAATTTACAAAGTGAATTCTCACCAACATATTCCAGAAATCGAACAAATGCTAAAAGCTTGGAATGAACGTATTCAGCCGATTACGTTTAGCACACATTTAATTCCGATGACAAGGGGAATTATGGCAACGATTTATGCGAAAGCAAAGAAAGAGCTGTCGTTAGAGACATTGCTAGATTTATATAAAACAAGTTATGAAGATTCGAAATTTGTCCGCGTTCGCAAGCCTGGACAATTCCCAGCCACAAAAGAAGTGTATGGCTCCAACTATTGCGATATCGGAGTTGCTTATGACGAACGTACGGGAAGAGTTACCGTTGTTTCCGTCATCGACAATCTTGTCAAAGGAGCGGCAGGACAGGCGATTCAAAACTTGAACGTGATGATGGGCTGGGATGAAGAAAGCGGGCTTATGTTAGCACCGATTTATCCATAAGGAAGGAGATCAAACGATGGTGATCGCAAAGCAAGAAAAGCATGGAACGAAAATTTCTTATATTGCAGAAGGAACGGTCGTAACTCCAAAAGGATTTAAAGCGGCAGGCGTGCATGCCGGTTTGCGTTACGCGAAAAAAGATTTGGGCGTTATCGTATGCGATGTGCCAGCATCTTGTGCCGCGGTTTATACACAAAACCATTTTCAAGCCGCCCCGCTGAAAGTAACGCAACAAAGCATCGCGGCCGAGCAAAAATTGCAGGCGGTAGTCGTCAATAGCGCATGCGCGAATGCGTGTACGGGAGAAAGAGGATTAAAAGATGCGTATGAAATGAGAGAATTATGCGCACAACAGTTCAGCATTGCCCCGCATCTTGTTGCGGTCGCCTCCACTGGTGTGATCGGTGAATTTATGCCGATGGAGAAAATTCGGGAAGGAATGAAAAAATTAGAGCCAGGCGACTTGCCGGAAAATGCGGAGGCGTTTCAAACAGCGATTTTAACGACTGATACGGTCATGAAAAAAGCTTGTTATCAGACAACGATTGACGGAAAAACGGTAACGATCGGAGGCGCGGCGAAAGGTTCGGGAATGATTCATCCGAATATGGCAACCATGCTCGCGTTTGTGACGACCGATGCCAATATTTCTTCGCCGGTATTGCAAGAAGCGCTTCGTTCCATTACGGATGTATCCTTCAATCAAATTACGGTAGATGGAGATACATCCACGAACGATATGGTAATCGTTATGGCGAGCGGACTTGCCGGAAATAAGGAATTAACGCCGGATCATCCAGACTGGGAAAACTTTTATGAAGCGCTGAAAAAAACATGTGAGGATTTAGCGAAACAAATCGCCAAAGATGGCGAAGGGGCGGCGAAGCTCATTGAAGTGCGCGTGAACGGGGCGAAAACGGACGAGGATGCGAAAAAAATCGCCAAGCAAATCGTTGGCTCTAATTTAGTAAAAACGGCGGTCTATGGTGCTGACGCAAACTGGGGAAGAATTATCTGTGCAATTGGCTACGCAGATGCAATGGTGAATCCGGACAATGTCGATATTTCGATGGGACCGATTGTCATGCTAAAAGGAAGCGAACCGCAGCCATTTTCCGAAGAGGAAGCGAGAGCCTACTTGCAAAATGATGAGATTATCATTGAAGTAGATCTTCATCTCGGCAACGGAACAGGAGTTGCTTGGGGCTGTGACTTAACGTACGATTATGTGAAAATTAATGCGAGTTATCGCACGTAATAAGGGGAGAGGGAGATGGGAAAGACGATTGTCATCAAATGTGGAGGAAGCGTGTTAAGTGATCTGTCGCCGTCGTTTTTTACAAGTTTACAAGAGATGTACGCACAAGGTATGAACATTGTTCTCGTTCACGGCGGCGGACCGGAAATCGGACAAATGCTAAAACGGCTAAACGTGCCGAGTGAATTTGTGAACGGTTTGCGCAAGACGACAAAAGAAGTACTAGAAGTAGCAGAAATGGTTTTAGCAGGAAAGGTAAATAAGCAGCTTGTGGCATTGCTGCGGCAGCATGGGCTGCCTGCCGTGGGCGTTTCCGGTGTAGACGCCTGTTTATTGCAAGCGGCGCCAATCGATTTAGCGAAGCTCGGATACGTTGGGGAAGTCGTCAATGTTAATGCCGATTTTGTTCATCAGCTATTAAAATCACGTTACATTCCGATCATTTCACCGATCGGTGCGGATAAGGATGGCCAAAAATATAATATTAACGCCGATACAGCAGCGGGGGCGGTAGCGAAAGCGATCAAGGCGGCGCAATTGCTATTTGTGACGGACGTTCCGGGGATTTTGCGAAACGGTTCTATCGTTGAACAGGCAACGATCGATGTGATTGAACGGATGATGAATGAAGGGATTATTACAGGAGGAATGATTCCGAAAGTAAAAGCAGCGATTGCCGCGTTATCGGAATCGCTTCATGAAGTGATGATCGTAAGCGGGAAAACACCGTTTTATGAAAACGGGCAATTGCATGGAACGACGATTCGAAACGAAGTGGGGGTCTATTAATGGGAGCGTTATTTCCGACATATAACCGTTGGAATATTTGTATACAATCAGCGGAAGGGACGACGGTTACCGATATAAACGGAAAACAGTATTTGGATTTTGTTTCCGGGATCGCCGTCTGTAATCTTGGCCACCGTCATCCTGCGGTGCAGAAAGCGATCGAAGAACAGCTTGAGCGGTTTTGGCATGTTTCTAATTTATTTACCATTCCGCTTCAGGAAGAGGTAGCGGAACTTCTTGCGGCAAATAGCTGCGGCGATTATGTATTTTTCTGCAATAGCGGCGCGGAAGCGAACGAAGCGGCATTAAAATTAGCGCGCAAACATACGGGGCGACATAAAGTCATTACATTTAAGCAATCGTTTCATGGACGGACGTTTGCGACGATGTCGGCCACAGGGCAAGAAAAAGTATACAAAGGGTTTGGCCCGCTTTTACCACAATTTATCCATCTGCCGTTTAATGATATCGAAACACTGGAAAACGAAATGAACGAAGATGTTGCGGCGATAATGGTGGAAATTGTTCAAGGAGAAGGTGGAGTCAGACCGGCCGATAAAGCGTTTTTGAAAAAAATAGCTGAGCTTTGCAAGCAATACGGCGCGCTATTGATTGTCGATGAAGTGCAAACCGGCATCGGCCGCACTGGCAAACCATTTGCCTATCAATATTTTGATATCGAACCGGATATTATTACAAGTGCGAAAGGGTTAGGAAGCGGCATTCCAGTTGGTGCGATGATTGGCAAAGCGTTTTTGAAAGATACGTTTACCGCGGGGGTTCACGGCTCGACATTTGGCGGCAATCCAATCGCGATGGCAGCCGCAAAAGCGACGTTGCAAACGATTTTTCAGCCTGACTTTTTACAAGACGTACAAGAAAAAGGAACGTATTTCTTAACGAAGCTTCAAGAGGCATTAAGCGAATTTTCGCTAGTAAAAGAAGTTCGGGGACTTGGGTTATTAGTTGGCATTGAATGTGATGAGGACATTACGAAACTAATCCCATTTATTCACAAAAATGGACTGCTTGTATTAACAGCTGGTCCGAATGTGATTCGGCTATTGCCGCCGCTAGTCGTTTCAAAAGAAGAATTAGATCAAGCGGTAGGCATTATCAAACAAACAATACAGAAAGAAAAAATCGCAGCTACGAAGTAGTCGATAGCTGCGTCTTTATCCTTAATAGGTGAATAAAAATTCTATAATATAAATAAAAATTCGAGCATGAGGTGTCATTCATGGAAGCATATTTGCATTTAGCAAACGGAAAGACATTTGTCGGACAGTTGGAATCGCCGCTTCCAAATGAAGAAGTGAGCGGAGAAATCGTTTTTTTTACCGGCATGACCGGGTATCAAGAAGTATTAACCGATCCTTCTTATAAGAATCAAATCATCGTGTTTACGTACCCGTTAATCGGAAATTACGGGATTAACGCAGATGATTTTGAAAGCAAGCGCCCGCATGTACAGGCGGTTATTGTATATGAAGCGAGCAGCAAAGGATATCATTACGAAGCGAAATACAGCTTAAAGGAATACTTGCAGCAATGGAATATTCCGTTGCTTTCCCATGTTGATACGCGTGCATTAGTAAAGGAAATTCGCAATGAAGGGACGATGATGGCACAACTTACTGTTTCACCGTCATGTAACACGGCGGCATTTCATGAAAACCCGTTTCCTGTTCATGATGTGTCGACTGCGAAAATCGAAACATACGGAAGCGGCGGGCCTCATCTCGTATTAATCGATTTTGGCTACAAAAAATCGATTTTGCAGTCATTGGTAGCGCGGGGATGCAAGGTTACCGTCGTTCCGTACCATACTTCATTTGAAATGATCGAATCAATGAAGCCGGATGGAATCGTGTTGTCCAATGGTCCAGGAGATCCAAAACAACTTTCCAAGCAGTTAGCAAACATTCGCCAAATTATTGACCATTATCCAACGTTAGCGATTTGTCTAGGTCATCAGTTAGTGGCGCTTTCATACGGCGCAGACACGGAAAAACTTCGCTTCGGCCATCGGGGAGCAAATCAGCCTGTGTATGATACGGTAAAACAAAAAGTGTTTATGACATCACAAAATCATAGTTATGTGGTTAAGAAAGAAAGTTTAGCCAACACCCCGTTTAATATCCGATTTACAAACGTCAATGACGGTTCCGTCGAAGGAATAGTACACCGCCACAAACCAATTTTATCGGTGCAATATCATCCGGAGGCGCATCCAGGTCCTAGCGATACGAACCATATTTTTGACGAGTTTTTGCAAACGGTAGTAAAAGGAGAGAAAGTATATGCCTAAAGATACATCGCTGCAATCGATTTTAATCATCGGATCCGGTCCGATTGTCATCGGACAGGCGGCGGAGTTTGACTATTCCGGCACACAAGCGTGTATCGCCTTAAAAGAAGAAGGGTACCGCGTTATTTTAGTGAATAACAATCCGGCAACGATTATGACAGACGAAGTTCATGCCGATGCCGTGTACTTTGAGCCGTTGACGGTGGATAGCGTGGAGGCGATTATCGCGAAAGAGCGACCAGACGGGCTGCTGGCGACATTTGGGGGACAGACGGGACTAAACTTAGCATTTCAGCTTCATGAAGAAGGAATTTTAGAAAAATATGGGGTGAAGCTGCTCGGAACTCCGATTGAAGCGATTAAAAGAGGAGAGGACCGCGAAGCGTTTCGCGCGCTCATGTATGAATTAGGCGAACCAGTTCCGGAGAGTGAAATTATTACGAGTGTCGATGAAGCGGTCGCTTTTGCCGAAAAAATCGGATTTCCGATCATTATTCGTCCCGCCTATACACTCGGAGGAACGGGCGGGGGAATCGCAGAAACGATGGAACAATTTATTGATTTAGTCGAAAAAGGACTCGCGGAAAGTCCAATTACGCAATGTCTTATTGAACGAAGCGTGGCTGGATATAAGGAAATTGAATATGAAGTAATGCGCGACCATACGAATACGTGCATTACTGTTTGCAATATGGAAAACGTCGATCCCGTCGGCATCCATACCGGTGACTCTATCGTTGTTGCTCCATCGCAAACGTTGACGGACGAGGAATACCAAATGTTGCGATCTTCAGCCATCAAAATTATTTCGGCGCTCGGTATCATTGGAGGATGCAACATTCAGTTCGCGCTAGACCCATTTAGCAAACGATATTATTTAATTGAAGTAAATCCGCGTGTCAGCCGTTCATCGGCGCTTGCATCGAAAGCAACGGGATACCCGATCGCACGCATAGCCGCGAAATTAGCAGTCGGCTATACATTGGCGGAACTTCTTAATCCAGTAACGAAAACGACGTACGCAAGCTTTGAACCAGCACTCGATTATGTCGTTGTAAAATTTCCGCGCTTGCCGTTTGATAAATTTCCTTTCGGCGATCGCCAGCTTGGCACGCAAATGAAAGCGACGGGAGAAGTGATGGCGATTGACCGCAACATGGAACGAGCGTTTCAAAAAGCGGTTTACTCATTAGAAGGTGCGAATAACGGATTGTATTTACCAGAACTTGCTTCCCATACAGATGATGAGCTCAAACAACTGCTTGTTCGAAAAGATGATCGCCGCTTTTTTGCGATTCTCGAATTGTTCCGTCGCGGAGAAACGATCAATACCGTATATGAATTAACAAAAATTGACCGTTTCTTTTTGCAATCGTTTTATCAGTTGATCGAATTAGAAAAGAAAGCGAAAGAAACGAGCTTAGAACATATTGATGAAGCGACGTTCCGTCTGTTGAAAGAAAAAGGGTTTTCTGATGCGTTTTTAGCGGAAGTATGGAATGTGAAGGAAAAAGACGTAAGAGAAAAGCGAAAACAACTTGGCATCGTTCCGGCATATAAAATGGTCGATACGTGCGCGGCGGAATTCCATTCAGAAACGGATTATTACTATTCGACATATTTCGGCGAAGATGAACGGAAAAAAAGCGATAAAGAGAAAGTATTGATTATTGGCGCAGGACCGATTCGAATCGGGCAAGGAATCGAGTTTGATTACAGCTCTGTTCACAGCGTGTATGCACTTCAAGAAGAAGGATATGAAACGGTATTGATGAACAATAATCCAGAAACCGTCAGCACTGATTTTGCTGTGGCTGACCGTCTCTATTTCGAGCCGCTTACTTTAGAAGAAGTGTTGAACGTGATAGAAGCGGAACAGATTAAAAAAGTCATTGTTCAGTTCGGAGGACAGACGGCAATTAATCTCGTGAAAGGGCTCGAAGAAGCGAATATCACTCTTCTCGGCGTCACTTATGATGTGATTGACCAGCTTGAAGATCGTGATCGTTTTTATCAGCTATTAGAAGAATTGGATATTCCACACGTACCGGGAATGATGGCAAATAACGAAGAAGAACTTATTTCGAACGCCAAAAAAATCGGTTATCCGATATTGCTTCGTCCTTCATATGTCATTGGCGGCAGAGGAATGTTCATTGTGAAAAATGAACAACAATTATGCGCGCTGCTAGAGCAGCGAATAATTACGTACCCTGTGCTGATCGATGCATATTTAGACGGAAAAGAAGCAGAAGTCGATGTTGTTGCGGATGGAAACGATATTTTACTTCCGACGATTATCGAACATGTGGAAAAGGCTGGAGTACATTCAGGAGACAGCTATGCAATGCTGCCAGCGCAAACGATTACGAATGAAGAACAATCCAAAATCATTACGTACGCCGAAAAAATTGTAAAGAAATTACAATTTAAAGGCATTATGAATATTCAATATGTCATTGCCAACGGTCAGGTATACGTATTGGAAGTGAACCCGCGCGCAAGCCGGACCGTTCCGATCGTCAGCAAGGCAACAGGCATACCGCTCGCGCAAATTGCGACAAAATTATTGCTTGGGAAATGTTTAAGCGATGTCGTTGACGAAAAACAGCGGCGTTTGGCGAGCTTGCCATATATTGTTTTAAAATATCCGGTATTTTCGACATATAAATTGCCGGGAGTCGATCCGCTTGTTGGACCAGAAATGAAGTCGACGGGAGAAGGAATCAGCATTGCAAAAACAATGGAAGAAGCGGCGGCAAAGGCGTTTTATTCGTATTTAGCAAAAAAACATAAAGCACGAGAAATTTATGTGAACGGTGAAATAAGCGATGAACTTCTTCAAATCATAAAGGAAAAACAATTAATCATTGTTTCCGACATACCGTTTTCCGAATGGATAAAACGAAAGGAAGCGTTAGCGTTTTTAGATTTGCAAAAAGACGGAAACAGCCAATATAGAATGCTTGCGTTGTCCCGGCAAATTATGACGTTTACAGAAATCGAAACGTTCTGTCTCTTTTTACAAGCAGTCGGTGTGAAAAAGTTTTCTGTTTCATCCATTCAAGAATGGCTTGAAAAGAAAAAACAAATCGAGAAAGCGGTGATTATATGAAAACAGTCGTTTCATTAAAAGGAAAAGATTTTTTAACATTAATGGACATTTCAACAGAAGATATTCATTATTTGTTGACACTTGCCAAGGAATTAAAGCAAAAACAGCTTGCCGGACAATTGTATACTCCGCTTGTTGGAAAAACGTTAGCGATGATTTTTGAAAAACCATCCACCCGCACGAGAGTATCATTTGAGGTGGGAATGACCCAGCTCGGTGGTAGTGCGCTTTATTTAAATAGCAATGATTTGCAGCTTGGACGAGGAGAAACGATCGCCGATACGGCGAGAGTATTATCGCAATATGTTGACGCGATTATGATTCGCACATTCGCTCATCAAAAATTGGAGGAGCTCGCTGAATATGCAACGATTCCGGTTATTAACGGACTGACCGATGATGATCACCCGTGTCAAGCGCTGGCTGACTTATTAACGATTTATGAAGTGAAGAACACGTTAAAAGGATTGAAACTTGCCTATGTCGGTGATGGCAACAACGTCGCACACGCGCTTATGATTGCGGCTGCAAAAGTTGGCATGGACTGTGTGATCGCTTGCCCGGCTGGTTATGAGCCAAAAGAGAAGTATGTAAATGCGGCAATGCAAATTGGAAAACAAACAGGAGCGAATGTTGCAGTCACGCATAATCCAGTCGAAGCGGTCACCAACGCGGACATCATTTATACAGACGTATGGACGAGCATGGGGCAAGAACAAGAAAGCGAGCAGCGTCTTGCGGTGTTTCAACCGTTTCAAGTCAATTGCGAATTAGCAAAACATGCAAAACCTGATTATATGTTTCTTCATTGCTTGCCAGCCCACCGCGATGAAGAAGTAACAGCCGATGTGATTGATGGACCAAATTCGTTTGTCTTCCAACAGGCTGGAAATCGGCTTCACGTACAGAAGGCGATTTTACTATCGTTATTATGACGAAATCGCACCGGAGATATGCCGGTGCTTTTTTCATGCAGCCATTATTTGTATGGTTATGAACAAAGGAACAGACGGGAATGATAAAAATATACTTCGGATAAGGGGGGATGCTGCAATGGGCCAACAACGCCATTTCCAACCAGGCGACAAAGCGCCGAACAACGGTATATATATTGAAATTGGCGAAACAGGCGATAACGTCAAAAATCCAAAAAAAATAAAACTAAAAGCAGGAGATACGTTCCCGGAAACATCAAATCACAATCGCCACTGGACATATAAGAGAAAACCATAATAAAGAAAAGCGGAGGCGGCCCAATTTCGCCTAAAGGCTGCCCACGTCCTGTGAGCAACGGCGAAATGTCGCCATCCTGGTTCCGTATATTCCCCACTACAAAGCCATTCCTATATTGGAGTGGCTTTCTATTTGAAAAGAAAAGTCGGCATCCGCTATAATATACTTAAAGGTCAAAAAAGGTCAAAAGAGAGGGAAAGTCGATGAACGCAAATAAGTTTACGGAGAAAGTGCAGGAGGCTTTTCTTGAGGCTCAATCGATTGCCATTCGGCACCATCATCAGCAACTCGATGTCGAACACTTGCTGCTCGCATTATTGCAGCAAGAAGAAGGGCTTGCGAGAAGAATCTTCACACTGCTTCGAGTTAATATAGACGCATTCACTCATGAACTGCAAATGTTGTTAAAGAAAAAGCCAGAAGTGCTTGGGGCTGGTGCGGAAAACCTTTATATGTCCCAACGGCTGCAGCGATTGTTGACAAAAGCGGAAGAAGAAGCAAAAAATATGCAAGACGAATATATTTCTGTTGAGCATTTACTGCTTGCCTTTACATCGGAGGCCGATGATATCGGACGGCTTTTTCATCGTTACAACATTAACCGTTCTTCATTGTTGCACGTATTGACGGAAATAAGGGGGAATCAGCGCGTGACAAGTCCAAATCCAGAAGCTACATATGAAGCATTAAAAAAATACGGCCGCGATTTAGTCGCTGAAGTGAAAGCAGGAAAAATCGATCCGGTGATCGGCCGCGATAGCGAAATTCGCCGCGTTATTCGCATTTTATCGCGGAAAACGAAAAATAATCCGGTGTTAATCGGCGAGCCGGGGGTCGGAAAAACAGCAATCGTCGAAGGACTGGCCCAGCGCATTGTCCGCAAAGACGTTCCCGAAGGATTAAAAGACAAAACGATTTTTGCGTTAGATATGAGCTCGCTCGTCGCCGGGGCGAAGTTTCGCGGCGAATTTGAAGAACGTCTAAAAGCGGTATTGAATGAAATAAAGAAAAGCGAAGGGAGAATTATTTTATTTATCGATGAATTGCATACGATTGTCGGTGCCGGAAGGGCAGAAGGAGCGATAGATGCGGGCAACATGTTAAAGCCGATGTTGGCGCGCGGCGAGCTGCATTGCATCGGTGCAACCACACTTGACGAATACCGGCAATACATTGAGAAAGATCCGGCACTCGAACGGCGCTTCCAGCAAGTTCTTGTCGAAGAACCGAGCGTGGAAGATACGATTTCGATTTTGCGCGGCTTAAAAGAGCGGTTTGAGGTTCATCACGGTGTAAAAATTCATGACCGTGCCCTTGTTGCGGCGGCGACATTGGCCGATCGCTACATTTCGGATCGATTTTTGCCTGACAAAGCGATTGACTTAGTCGATGAAGCATGTGCGACCATCCGTACCGAAATGGATTCCATGCCATCGGAGCTGGATGAAGTGATGCGCCGCGTCATGCAATTGGAAATCGAAGAAGCAGCATTGCGAAAAGAAACAGACGAAGCGAGTAAAGAACGTCTTGAAGCGCTCACCAAAGAGCTGGCTGACTTACGGGAAAAAGCGAACAGTATGAAAGCGCAATGGCAGCAGGAAAAAGAAGCTATCCAGCGCGTGCGTGACGTTCGCGAAGCGCTGGAAAAAGCAAAGCGGGAATTAGAAGAAGCGGAAAATGAATACGATTTAAATAAAGCAGCAGAACTTCGTCACGGCCGCATTCCGCAGTTAGAAAAACAATTAAAGCAGCTTGAACAACAAATGAATGAAAATAGTCAAGAAGGTCGTCTTCTCCGTGAAGAAGTAACAGAGGAAGAAATTGCGGAAATCGTTTCGCGATGGACGGGAATCCCGTTAACGAAATTAGTCGAAGGAGAGCGGGAAAAGTTATTGCGTCTGCACGAATTGCTGCATGAACGAGTCATCGGTCAAGATGAAGCGGTTGAACTTGTTGCTGATGCGGTGTTGCGGGCGCGTGCTGGCATTAAAGATCCTAATCGTCCGATTGGTTCCTTTATCTTTTTAGGACCGACAGGAGTCGGGAAAACAGAACTAGCAAAAACGCTCGCACAAGCGTTGTTTGACAGTGAAGAACAAATGATCCGCATCGATATGTCCGAGTATATGGAAAAACATGCTGTTTCTCGCTTGATTGGAGCTCCTCCGGGCTATGTCGGCTATGAAGAAGGAGGACAGCTAACGGAAGCGGTGCGGCGCAAACCGTATTCCGTCATCCTGTTAGACGAAATTGAAAAGGCGCATCCAGAAGTGTTCAATATTTTATTGCAAATGCTGGATGATGGGCGTATTACTGACTCGCAAGGACGTACCGTTGATTTTAAAAATACGGTTGTGATTATGACATCGAATATCGGGTCGCATTTACTGCTAGAAGGAGTTACGGAAAATGGAGAGATTAAAGAAGAGACGCGTGAGCAAGTATTACAGCAATTGCGCGCTCATTTCCGCCCGGAATTTTTAAACCGAATCGACGACATTGTTTTATTTAAGCCGTTAACCATGAATGAAATAAAAGGAATCGTGACAAAATTTGCGAACGAATTAGCGAAACGGCTTAGCGACCGTCATATTTCGCTTTCTTTGACAGATAAAGCAAAAGAATATATCGCCGAGTCTGGATTTGATCCAGTTTACGGGGCGCGTCCGTTAAAACGATTTATGCAAAAGCAAATTGAAACACCGCTTGCAAAAGAAATTGTCGCCGGACGTGTGAAAGACTACAGCACGGTTGTAGTGGATTATCGGAACGGGCAAATCGTTGTAGAAGTCCAATAATAGAAACAAGGCTGTCCTTCATTTTTAGGACAGCCTTGTTGTTAGTTTTTCTTAGTGGTGTTCTATCGGTTCATCAGGAATCAAGCTTGCTACAATAATAACCAAAATAGTAAAGATCGCCCCTAATAAAGCCCCTGTTGAAAAATTATATGGAATTCCTTGCATAGAGCCAATGACGTATGTAGCCATTTGCACTAAAAGGAACGTCCAGAAAAACGTCCAAAAAAGCCGCATGCTTCTTCCCCCCAATCTCTCTAGCTTCCTTTTCTTATCTTACCACAACTTGATCTTTTAGGCATATACCCGTACTTTTTTTTTCATTCCGCATACTGTATATTGTACAATTATGCATCGTAAAAACAAGGGTGGATATCAATGACGATTCAACAACGATTTTTTCAGCTCGACGATCAGTGGTGTATCATTCATTTGCCAGAGCGCCCAAACGGATTTGCTGTCTTTATTATTGGCGATACGAATCATTTTGTTAATGAACATACAAGTTTTTGGATAGAGCACAAAGGACGCCATCATCTTCTTTGCGAGTTGCTCGAATATGGTTATACCATTTTTTACTCTCATTTATACGGCCGGCATTGGGGAAGCCCTAAAGCCGTACGCTTGGCTAAGCAACTTATTTACTACGTATTAAAAAGTGAAATATTAAACAATCGTATTTATATTCTTGCGGAAGGAATGGGAGCGCTTGTGGCTTTGCAGCTCCTTGAAACAATGCCAAAGCAAATCCGCGCGATTGTGATGTTAAGCCCTTGTCTAGATTTACGCGCTCAACTTGAGTATGAAAAGGAAAATAAGTTTTTTTATAAGCGAATGGCAAGAGAAATAGCGCTTGCATACGATATAGACGAGGCAAATGCCGAAAAAGCGGTTCCTTCACTGCTGCTTGTTCCGCATCAAGTTCCAATAAAAATATGGCAATTATCAGGAATTACTCCTTACCCATCCTCTCTACATTGTCGAAAATATGAGCAATGGATGAGGACGACTAACCATAACGTTCATGTGATTTATTGTTTGCCGGAAAAACGGTACCAATTTGGCAAAGCGATCGATCAATTTTTTCAACAATATAATGAGCTTCCATGAATTCCTCTATTGATGATCGGAACGGTAGAGGAATTATTGTTAGTTATTAAGAGTTAATAATAAAAGAGGCGCCGTCTAACGACGCCTCTTATTTTTTAAACATATCTACCAAAGAAGTAATTTTTCTCATCAATGGTTTTAATTGGTCAAACGAAGCGACCAGCGTATCAATATTTTGAATGATCTGCATAAAATCAATGTCTTGCTGTGAAGAAGACTCCGTACGAGCAGCTGGATTATCATGTGATTGATGAGATCGTGGAGGAAAGGGACCGAACATTAAACGGGAAAAACGATCTAACTGCTCGCTAGGTTGTTTTGACTGCTCTTTATCATCCATCGTAACACCGCCTCCTTTTCTTTATCTTTATTAGCACTGTATGTAAAAAATTAAGAAGTGACTAGACAAATCACATGTGTTACATATTTCTATTGCGCGTTTTTTCTATTTCCGATAAAATTAGTACCAAGTAATAATAATTGGTTATATACTACTAAAGGAGATGTTCAGTGTGGGAGCAGGTATTATTGGAATCGGCCGGTATTTGCCGGAAAAGGTGTTAACAAATTTTGATTTGGAAAAGATGATGGATACGTCTGATGAATGGATTCGGACGAGAACGGGAATTGAAGAACGAAGAATAGCCACTGATGATATGGATACTTCCGATATGGCATATTTTGCAGCGAAAAAAGCGATCGAGGACGCAAAAATTTCTCCGCAAGATATTGATTTAATTTTAGTAGCAACGGTAACTCCTGACAGGGCATTTCCATCTGTGTCCTGCATGCTGCAGGAACGGCTTGGAGCGGTAAAAGCAGCAGCATTGGATATTAGCGCGGCATGTGCCGGCTTTATTTATGGAATGGTCACAGCAAGCCAATTTATTGACAATGGCGCATATCGTTATATATTGGTAGTGGGAGCTGAAAAATTATCCAAAATCATCGATTGGAATGACCGCAATACGGCAGTGCTATTTGGCGACGGTGCTGGTGCGGTCGTGATGGGGCCTGTTTCCGAGGGACGTGGTATTTTATCGTTTGAATTAGGTGCAGACGGAACAGGAGGAAAACATTTATATAAAGAAGAATATATCGTAATGAACGGTAGAGAAGTGTTTAAATTTGCCGTTCGTCAAATGGGTGAATCGTGCATTCACGTCTTAGAAAAAGCAGGATTATCGAAAAACGACGTTGATTTTCTCATTCCACATCAAGCGAATATTCGCATTGTCGAGGCGGCAAGGCAGCGTCTTGAACTGCCGGAGGAGAAAATGTCAACAACTATTCGAAAATATGGAAACACTTCAGCGGCTTCCATTCCGATTTCTATTGTCGAAGAATTAGAAGCAGGTAAAATCAAAGATGATGATCTCATAATTATGGTTGGATTTGGCGGCGGATTAACGTGGGGTGCAATCGCTTTACGTTGGGGCCGCTAGCAGCTCAATACGGATAAAAAGGAGAGACGGAAGCGATGGAAAAAAGACGAGTCGTTGTTACAGGTCTTGGTGCAGTAACACCGCTTGGAAACGATGTGGAAACAACATGGAAAAACATTATTGCCGGCAAGTCGGGAATAGGGGTGCTTACTCGTGTCAATCCAGATGAATTCCCGGCGAAAGTAGCAGCAGAAGTGAAAGATTTCAATCCGGAAGACTTTATGGATCGACGTGAAGCACGTAAAATGGATCGTTTTACGCAATATGCTGTCGCTGCCTCGTTGATGGCGGTAAAAGATGCAAAATTAGAAATTACAGAAGAAAATGCGGCAAGAGTCGGCGTTTGGATCGGATCTGGCATCGGCGGAATGGAAACGTTTGAACAGCAGTTTGAAATTTTCCAACAACGCGGCTACCGTCGCGTAAGCCCGTTTTTTGTGCCGATGATGATTCCGGATATGGCAGCAGGGCAAGTATCTATTATTCTAGGTGCAAAAGGAATCAATTCTTGTACGGTCACTGCTTGTGCAACAGGGACAAATTCCATTGGTGATGCGTTTAAGGTCATTCAACGCGGCGATGCCGATGTAATGATTACTGGCGGTACAGAAGCGCCGATTACGAAAATGGCGTTAGCCGGATTTTGTGCAAATACGGCATTATCTACGAACCCAGACCCAAGAACGGCAAGCCGTCCGTTTGATAAAAATCGGGATGGCTTTGTCATGGGTGAAGGCGCCGGCATTCTCGTATTAGAAGAGCTAGAGCATGCGTTGCGCCGGGGTGCGCCGATTTATGCGGAAATTGTCGGCTATGGTGCGACAGGGGATGCATATCATATTACTGCGCCGGCTCCAGGCGGAGAAGGCGGTGTTCGTGCGATGCGCCAAGCGTTGGCGGATGCGGGAATGAATCCGGAAGAGATTGATTATATTAATGCCCATGGTACAAGTACGGAATACAATGACAAATATGAAACGATGGCGATTAAAGAAGTGTTTGGCGACCATGCATACAAGCTTGCGATCAGCTCGACAAAATCGATGACCGGTCATTTGTTAGGAGCGGCTGGAGCAGTAGAAGCGATATTTTCCGTATTAGCGATTAAAGATGGAATGATTCCGCCGACGATGAACTATGAAACTCCTGATCCGGAATGCGATTTGGACTATGTGCCAAATGAGGCAAGAAAGCAAGAAGTAAACGCAGTGTTAAGCAATTCTCTTGGATTTGGCGGACATAATGCAACGTTGATTTTCAAAAAATATACAAAATAATGGAAAACGGCTATCTCGATAGAAGAGAGATAGCCTTTTTTCACCTCTTTTTCTTTTCCGTCATACGATAGAAAAAACGGAAAAAGAGGTGAAAAAGATGCCTGTTATTCGTACCGACCAATGGCTCGATGAATGGCATGACAATCCTATTCGGCTATGCCAACATCTAACTTCCTACTTTCCAAACGCCAGAGCACGTGATATTTATCTTTATCTCGTGCGTTACGGTATGTATCAACCGTCAAAAAATATCGGAGAAATGATTAAGCAAATGAAACAAAAAAACATATGGGAACGAGTCGAGGCGGTTTACGAGAAGCGAAAAAAGGAATGGAACGGTCCAGATGTGCCTCTTTTTCTTTTTCCAGCAGACACACATAATCGAAAATTGGCTCGTGAGTTTAATAGTAAAGGCGGAGTCGCTTTTCACGATAAATTGCTTATTTTTTTATTACCGCATCATACGGACAAAGAAATCGAGGCATTGATCACACATGAGTATAATCATGTTTGCCGCCTGAAAAAACAAAAAAAGGAAGATGAAGGCGTTACACTTTTAGACGCGATCGTACTAGAAGGACTTGCCGAAAATGCTGTTGGCCGTTATGTTGGCAAGAGTCATCAAGCAAGCTGGACGACCTATTACTCAGATGAACAACTTGATCATTTTTGGAAACGATATGTTTCACCATATCAGTCAATTTTACCACAACATCCGTTATATTCTCGACTTCTCTATGGTCTCGGTTTTTATCCAGCCATGCTTGGTTATGCAGTGGGATATTATATAGTCCGTCGTTGCCTTGAACATGGTGCTCGCTTTTCCGAGTTAATGGGCATTGACTCAGAACAGATGTTGCATCTTGCTTCGTCAGAGAAAAAGGAATAGTCATGATGATCATCGGGTGCTCATATATGTAAAAATAAGATGGACAAGTTAAGAGAAAGAAGAGGGACCCGATGATTCGCATATTTATTTATTTAGTCGGTTTTGGAGTTTCTGTCATTGGCGGGATAACCGTTATTGCTTATTTAAACATTATGACGCCAGAGCGGGGATGGAGCGAATATTTTTCATATATTTGCACAAGAGTAGAATGTTATTTATTACCAATAGGACTTTTACTAATGTGGGGAAGCTTATACTTCCCTTACCGAGAAGAGTAATGGATAAAAAAGGGTAGTATGGAATAAAATTCGCCCCCTCTGCCTATACTGATGGACAAATAGGTTTAGAAGTGAGGGGTATCGTATGCTGTATCTGCATGATGTTTGGGTCAATTGGTTTGAAGGGGAAGAGAACGGATACAACGTATGTCATTTCCATGAATGGCGGAAAGATGATCAAGTGGAACTGCTCGATCAAGTACCGCTTCTCAAAGTGTCTTCTGCGCTATTCAACTATATTGAAAACAGTTTATCGGAAATCCCAAAGCAGCTTCTTGAAGACATATATCAAAAAGCATATGTGCGAAAAAATCATGAACGCATTCAGCTTGATTATTGTTTTGTCATTACAGACGGTTATGGCATTCTTGCTGTTGATACGA
Source organism: Parageobacillus toebii NBRC 107807 (assembly GCF_003688615.2). Taxonomy (GTDB): domain Bacteria; phylum Bacillota; class Bacilli; order Bacillales; family Anoxybacillaceae; genus Parageobacillus_B; species Parageobacillus_B toebii. The sequence goes on from NZ_CP049703.1 coordinate 1,637,761, forward strand.
TTGGTTATAACATTCCGATTCGGAAAAGCCGCCTTATTCCGAGACAGGAGCAGCTAGTATACGAAATGGTCGCTGAACATCAAGAAGAACCATATCCGCTGCCTGCTCATGAAAAAGAGTATCATATTTTGTCGCCCTCCCCTGAATGGATGATGGGACTTACACGAAAGGAACGACAGCTTAAACAACTTTTATTTATGGCGCTTGACCAACTTCATTTGACGAAAAACGTTGCAGAGGTACGCTACTGGTATACGGAATGGGCGCCGCAAAAATATCCTGATATTCAAAAAATGTCGTTTGAAGAGGCATGGCAGCACTTATACGAAGAGACAAAATACGGCTGGTCCGACAAACATGAGCAGCTATGCGAAAAATTAATTAAAGGACAGCCGTTTTTTGAAAAGCTTTGGGAAATGGAACAGGAGCCAAAAGTGAATTAAGAAAAATAAAGTCGCAATAATGAATGATATTTCTGCCAGAGTCAGCATAGGAAAGCTTAATAAGCATATAAAACATATAAAAAAGCAAGCCATCGTTCGGCTTGCTTTTATTATTGTTTTAGCGTCTTCTTCCAAGCCCTATCGCTTGTTCCATTTTTTCAAGCATTTCCGTTGCTACTTTGTTTGCTTTTTCTGCTCCTTGGTCAAGCACTTGGTCAAGCGTGCTGCTTTCCAACAAGTCGTAATATTTTTCTTGGATCGGAGTAAGGGTGTCAATAATTACTTGGGCAAGATCAGCTTTAAATACGCCATATCCTTTCCCAGCATATTCTTGTTCAAGTTCTTCAATCGTTTTATTGGCTAAAATCGAATAAATGTTAAGGAGATTGGAAATTCCCGGTTTATTTTCTTTGTCATATCGGATGACGCCTTCAGAATCGGTTACAGCGCTTTTTATTTTCTTTTCAATCGTTTTGGCATCATCAAGAAGTGTAATAAACGACTTTTTGTTTGGATCCGATTTGCTCATTTTTTTCGTTGGATCCGTAAGTGACATAATGCGTGCACCGATTTTTGGAATGCGCGGTTCTGGAATCGTAAAAATCTCTCCATACCGTTTGTTAAATCGTTCCGCTAAATCGCGCGTCAATTCAATATGTTGTTTTTGGTCCTCTCCAACAGGAACGATATCGGTTTTATACAAGAGAATATCCGCAGCCATCAATGGAGGATAGGTAAGCAGCCCGGCGCTCACTGCTTCTTTTCCTGCCGATTTATCTTTAAATTGAGTCATTCTTTCTAGTTCACCGATATAAGAAATGCATTGCAGTATCCAACCCGCTTGGGCATGGGCAGGAACTTCCGATTGAATAAACAAAGTAGCTTTATTCGGATCAATGCCGACCGCCAAGTAAAGAGCGGCTAAGCTGCGAATGTTTTTTTGCAGTTCTTCCGGATCTTGCGGAACGGTAATGGCGTGTTGATCGACAATGCAAAAATAGCAGTTGTATTCATGCTGCAATTCCACGAATTGCCGCATTGCTCCGATATAGTTACCAAGCGTAATGACGCCGCTTGGCTGAATTCCTGAAAAGCTCGTTTTCATAACACCACTCCTTTTTTATCAATTTAAAAAGGCCCTACCCCCTGAGAGTTAGGGACGATAGGACCGCGTTGCCACCCTAGTTATTGCACATGATGTGCAATCACTTTGCCCATGCTTTTATGCGCATGGCGCCTTGATAACGTAAGGCAGACGTCCAAAGCCTACTAAAGCCAACTGCTCATTCAGCCGGATGCTCGAAAGCCCATTCCATATTGCTAGCCGCTTGTTCGCACCACCCACAAGCTCTCTGAAGGCATCGCAATATGTACTCTTCTTTCTCATCGCATGTGCCGTTCCCGTTTTGTTGATTCTTATTGTAAAATATCTAGTTGCTATGTGCAAGTTTCTTTTTATACACTTACAACTATAGCAATGAATAGAAAAAAAGTTAAACAAAATATAATTAATGGAGAATAAATTGATAATTCTTTGACGCTACCAAAAAAATTGCGGTACCGTCAAGAATTTTGTGTAATGTAATGGGGTAGGGTTTCTCTGAAATGGATTTGAATTGATAGGGGACTGATTTTCTCCACACAGGAGACTGAATATTCAGTCTCCTGTGTGGACAGAGGAAACCCCCTTTCTTTGCTTATTTGTTTATTTACAATATTTGGTTAATTGTAGCATTCTTCAAACATTCGCTCGAGGGCTTCCTGTGCTTCGGCAAATCCTCTTAACTTTCGCCCTGCCCATTTCTCATTAAAATCTTGGATGGTCAAATACACGACTTTTTCCGCGGCTTCTAAACTGCTCAAACTGTTCATCGGCTTTAGACGTTTCCGAATTTCCTTGATCGTTCGTTCGATGGCATTGGTCGTGTAAATCACACTTCGAATACTGCTTGGATCATCCATAAATGTAAGGAGGACATCCAACTCATTGGCCCAAGATTGAACTTCTCTTGGATATTTGCTGGACCATTTCGACTCAAACTGTTGAAACATTTGTAACGCCATCTCCTTATTCGGCGCGCGATAAATCAGTTTGAGATTCTCTGCCACTTCAAATTGATCTTTTTTCCGAACACGATTAAGAGTATTACGAACTTTATGAACGACACAACGCTGCACATCGGCTTTCGGATAAACGGCCCGAAAAGCTTCCTCCAGCCAGCCGGTGTGGTGTTGATAAGGGGCAAACAACTGTGTTTGAAATTCCCCGTTTCGGTCTCTTGGAACCAAAAGACCCTCAATCCGGCCATATTGCGTATCTAGATTTCGCTGATAGCAGCCGTTTCTCCTATTCGGTGTTCGAGCCTGTTCGATTTCGAGGAAATGTTTGATTTCTTCCCGCATAATCAGCTCTAATTTTTCCTTCACAAACTGACGAATGACACTTTCCAGTTGATTTGCCCAGTCGACATTCGGTATACTTCTTTTAGACATAGGTAGGGTACTCCTTTCTCTAAGATTTTTGGTCCAATCAGAGAATACCCTACCTTTTTTCTTTTGTTCTAGCAAAATGCTTTACACAAACTTTTATACATCATCAAAATTGCTGAAAAGTATTTATTCTTATTTCAAAGTGTTATTAAATAATTTTTTTCATCGATACATTATTTTCAAAATTATCTTAATAAAATTATCTTTTTAATAGTGAATAAAAAGGTGAAAAACATGCTATGGCGGTCTTTCTGAACGTGTTATAAAAAATTAATATGTAAACGCTTTAAAATTTACAAAGATAAATTTTTTATTTACAATTGTCGAAAAAAAGTATAAAATTACAAACAGATAATGAAAATAAGTGTTTAAATACATACTTTAAATAGAATGAAGATTCAGAAAAGAAACAAAATAAATAAAATGAAAATTTCTTTTTAAATATATTAATAACTTTTATAATAAAAACTAAAATAAATATTCTGATAAACAGAAAAAGTAAAATAAAAACTTTTGTTTATTTAATTTATTAACAAAAGTTCCGCGTTTTTGCGTAGAACTTTTGAAAATAAAAAATATTTTAGGGGGGAAATCCATGAAGAAAAGGCTTTCTATTCTGTTTAGCTTAACGCTGGTATTGAGCCTTTTCCTTTCTGCGTGCGGCGGTTTCCAAAAAGGCAATGAATCCACCGGCGAGAAAGGAAAAAGCGGGGACAAAACCGCTGATGTTCCGCAAGAATTGCGTATTAACATTAAAACGGAGCCATTCTCACTAAACCCAGGCCTAGCAAATGATAGTGTTTCTAGCAACGTTTTAAACCAAACATTTGAAGGGTTAACCCGTATTAAAAACGGCAAGCCTGAGTTGGCGATGGCTGAAAGCTATGAAGTTTCCAAAGATTTAAAAACATACACATTCAAATTGCGGGATGCAAAATGGTCCAATGGCGATCCAGTTACCGCAAAAGATTTCGAATATGCGTGGAAATGGGCGCTTGACCCAAAAAATCAATCACAATATGCATATCAGCTGTATTACATTAAAAATGGCCAGGCATTTAACGAAGGGAAAGCAAAAGCAGAAGATGTTGGTGTAAAAGCAATTGATGACAAAACATTGCAAGTTACGCTAGAGAACCCAACACCTTACTTCTTAGAATTAACAGCGTTCTATACTTATTTCCCAGTAAACAGCAAAATCGCTCAGAAAAATCCAAAATGGTATACAAACGCTGGCCCTGACTACACGTCTAACGGACCATTCAAGATGGTTTCTTGGGAACACAATAACAAAATCGTTTTGGAAAAGAACGAAAATTACTGGGATGCGAAAAACGTAAAATTAACAAAAATTGAAATGGTTATGGTCAATGACACCAACACAGAGCTTTCCATGTTTAATAATGGCGAGCTGGATTGGGCAGGCATGCCTACTGGCCAATTGCCGCCAGACTCTTTGCCAAAATTAAAAGAGGAAGGCAAATTACACGTTCAACCAATCGCTGGTACTTACTGGTATAAATTTAACACAGAAAAACCGCCATTGAACAACGTCAACATTCGTAAAGCGCTGGCGTACGCAATCAATCGTAAAGCGATTGTTGAAAACGTAACAAAAGGCGAACAAATTCCGGCTATGGCTGCTGTACCGCCAACAATGTTCCCTGAAAACACAAAAGGGTATTTTAAAGATAACGATGTAGAAAAAGCAAAAGAATATTTGAAAAAAGGCCTTCAAGAGCTTGGATTAAAAGATGTGAAAGATTTGCCGCCTATTACACTATCGTTTAATACTGATGATCAACACGCGAAAATTGCCCAAGCGATTCAAGACATGTGGAAGAAAAACTTAGGAATTGAAGTAAAACTTGAGAATGCGGAATGGGCAGTTTACATTGATAAATTACATTCTGGCGATTATCAAATCGGCCGTATGGGCTGGCTAGGCGACTTTAACGACCCAATCAACTTCTTAGAGCTATACCGTGACAAAGAAGGCGGAAACAACGATACAAACTGGGAAAATCCGAAATATAAACAGTTATTAATCGATTCCCAAAAAGAAAAGGATCCTGAAAAACGCAAAGAAATGCTAAAACAGGCAGAAGCCATTTTAATGGATGAAATGCCAATTGCTCCAATCTACTTCTACACGAATACGTGGGTTCAAAAAGAAAACTTAAAAGGTGTAGAAATGTCCGGGCTTGGCGATGTCCAATTTAAATGGGCATATTTTGAATAAAATCATATGTAGTTAAAAAGGTGGTAAGAAGGTATATGAGTGTTCCACTCATATACCTTCATTTCCTGTTAAGATATATTTTCAAGAAAATGGAGGTGTAGGAAATTTGTTGAGATATATAAGCAAACGTTTGCTCTACATGCTCATGTCTTTGTTTTTAATTGTAACGGCGACATTCTTTTTAATGCGTGCTGCTCCAGGAGGGCCATTCTCGAGTGAAAAACAAGTTCCGCCAGAAATCGAGAAAAACTTGAATGAATATTATGGACTCGACCGCCCTTGGTATATTCAGTATTTTGATTATTTAGTTTCGATTGCCAAATGGGATTTTGGGCCTTCATTTAAATATAAAGGACAAACTGTTAACGATTTAATTGATGAAGGATTTCCCGTTTCCTTTTTCCTCGGCATGGAATCATTATTAATAGCCATAAGTGTGGGGATTTTACTAGGAGTTATTGCGGCTTTGAAACACAATAAATGGCAAGATTATGCAGCGATGGTTTTTGCGGTTTTGGGAATCTCTGTTCCAAGCTTTATTATGGCTTCCATTTTGCAGTATTTTTTAGCGATCAAGCTAGGATGGTTTCCAGTTGCGCGCTGGGAATCGCTGCAGCATACTGTTTTGCCTGCGCTTGCTCTTGCGGCAACGCCGACGGCATTTATTGCTCGTTTGACTCGCTCCAGTATGTTGGAAGTATTAAGCAATGATTATATTCGCACTGCGAAAGCAAAAGGACTCTCACAAGGACAAATTACAGTGAAACACGCCATTCGCAATGCGATACTTCCAGTTGTAACCTATTTAGGCCCTTTGTCCGCACAAATTTTAACAGGAAGCTTTGTGATTGAAAAAATTTTTGGTATTCCTGGACTTGGAAGCCATTTTGTAACAAGTATTACAAACCGCGACTATACAACAATTATGGGTGTCACGGTGTTTTATAGTATTCTACTATTATTGTCTGTGTTGCTTGTGGATATTGCTTATGGCTTTATTGATCCACGCATTAAATTAGCCGGTGGCAAGAAAGGGGAGTAATCATGCAGCAGATTCCGAAAGAGATGTTCCAGCCAGCGGTAGCCGATGTTGGAGAAGCGGAGAAATTATCAAAACCGAGTCTTTCGTTTTGGAAAGATGTTTCGATACGTTTTCGAAAAAATAAATTAGCAATGTTTGGATTAATTTTATTAATTCTTTTAGTGTTCATGGCCATTTTTGGGCCGTATATGACAAAATATGATTACGCAACGAACGATTTAATGAATACGAACCAGCCTCCTTCTTCCGAACATTGGTTTGGAACCGATGAACTTGGACGTGATATATTTACTCGCACATGGTATGGTGCTCGTATCTCTTTATTTATCGGATTGGCAGCTGCGCTTATCGATTTGGTGATCGGAGTGCTCTGGGGAGGAATTGCTGGTTATCGCGGGGGAAAAACGGATGAAATCATGATGCGCATTGCTGATATTTTATACGGAGTCCCTTATTTGCTTTTAGTCATCATATTAATGGTTATTTTGGGACAAGGGTTAGGAACCATGATCCTTGCCATGACGATTACTGGATGGGTAAATATGGCACGTATCGTTCGAGGCCAAGTGCTGCAGCTGAAAAGCCAAGAATATGTATTAGCAGCGCGGACGCTTGGTGCGAGCACATCAAGAATTATGTTTAAACATTTGATTCCGAATGCCATGGGCTCAATCCTTGTTACGATGACGTTAACGATTCCTAACGCCATTTTCACAGAGGCATTTTTAAGCTATTTAGGATTAGGTGTTCCACAACCGTTGGCAAGTTGGGGAACAATGGCTTCAGAAGGGGTACAAGCATTGCAGTATTATCCATGGCGTCTGTTTTTCCCGGCTACATTTATTTGCTTGACTATTTTTGCTTTTAATGTAGTGGGAGATGGACTGCGCGATGCATTAGATCCAAGATTACGCAAGTAGGGTGTGAGAGTATGGAAAAACTGTTGGAAGTGAAAAATTTAGAGGTATCGTTTCAAACATACGGTGGAGAAGTACAAGCTGTTCGTGGAGTGAGCTTCCATGTAAATAAGGGTGAAACATTAGCGATTGTAGGGGAATCAGGTTCTGGAAAAAGCGTCACTTCACAAACGATTATGCGCCTTATTCCTACTCCGCCTGGAAAAATAAAAAACGGTCAAATCATATTTAATGGAGAAGATCTTGTCAAAAAAACGGATAAAGAAATGGAACAAATTCGTGGAAGAGATATCGGGATGATTTTCCAAGATCCGATGACATCGCTCAATCCAACGATGAAAGTCGGACATCAGATTATGGAAGTGATCATGAAACATCAAAAGGTGTCTAAATCAACGGCAAAAGAACGGGCAATTGAATTGCTGCGATTAGTTGGAATCCCAATGCCAGAAAAGCGTGTAAATCAATATCCGCACGAATTTTCTGGGGGAATGAGACAACGTGCGATGATTGCCATTGCTTTGGCTTCCAATCCAAAGCTGTTAATTGCCGACGAACCAACAACTGCTCTCGATGTAACCATTCAAGCGCAAATTTTGGAATTAATGAAAGATTTACAGAAGAAAACAGGGACAGCCATTATTTTTATTACTCATGATTTAGGAGTAGTAGCCAACATGGCTGATCGCGTTGCTGTGATGTATGCGGGGAAAATCGTTGAAATGGGAACGGTGGATGAAATTTTTTACGATCCGCGGCACCCTTATACGTGGGGCCTGCTTGCCTCCATGCCAAGCCTTGATAGTGATGATAAGGTAGAGTTGGCATCGATTCCAGGATCGCCGCCGGATTTAACGAATCCTCCAAAAGGTGATGCGTTTGCGCCGCGTAATCCGTACGCAATGAAAATTGATTTTGAAATGGAACCGCCGTTGTTCCAAATTTCTGATACCCATTATGCGGCGACATGGCTGCTTCATCCGGATGCACCAAAAGTAGAGCCACCCGAAGCGGTAAAACGCCGATTGCGCAAGCTCTCCACTAACTACCCTCAACCAATCATTGTAAGGGAGAGTGAGTAATATGCCTGAAAAACAAAAGCTCATTGAAGTGAAAAATTTAAAACAGTATTTTCCAGTGGGTGGCGGAAAAGTCGTTAAAGCTGTAGATGGCGTTACCTTCGATATTTATAAAGGAGAAACATTTGGTCTTGTTGGGGAGTCGGGTTGCGGTAAATCAACGACGGGACGAACGATTATCGGGCTATATAAGGCGACGGGCGGAGAAGTTCTTTTTAATGGTATAAATGTCCACGGCAAACACTCAGCCAAAGAGTTGAAAGTATTAAAGCGAAAAATGCAAATGATTTTCCAAGATCCGTATTCATCGCTTAATCCGCGCATGACCGTTGCAGATATTATCGCTGAAGGGATTGATATTCACGGCCTTGCGAAAACGAAGGAAGAACGGATGCAGCGCGTATATGAGCTGCTTGAGACAGTCGGTTTAAACCGTGAGCATGCCAATCGCTATCCGCATGAGTTCTCCGGCGGCCAGCGCCAGCGTATCGGGATTGCCCGCGCGCTAGCGGTAGAGCCAGAGTTTATTATCGCCGATGAGCCGATTTCTGCGTTAGATGTGTCGATTCAGGCGCAAGTGGTGAACTTAATGAAAAAGTTGCAGCGGGAAAAAGGCTTGACATATTTGTTTATCGCTCATGATTTGTCGATGGTGAAATATATTAGCGATCGTATTGGCGTTATGTACTTTGGAAGAATGGTGGAACTTGCGGATGCGGAGGAATTGTACCGCAATCCGATTCATCCTTACACAAAAGCGCTATTATCGGCAATCCCGCTTCCTGACCCGGAAACAGAGCGGACGCGCAAACGGATTATTTATGATCCGTCGCAGCATAATTATAAAGAAGGAGAGGAATTGGAGTTTCGTGAAATTACTCCAGGGCATTTCGTATTATGCTCGGAAGCAGAATATAAAACATATCAATCGATGTATAAATAAAACGATCTCGATTTGAGAGATCGTTTTATTTTTTGCCGCCGACTAAATTCCAGCCAGCTTGTGTACGTTTTGTTTCGTTTACATGTTCTTTTCGCTTCGAACCGCCGAAAATTTTTTCGCCAATACCGTTCGCGATGACTCCCATTAACGCAGTGATGCCAACAATCATTACGAAAACGATGATATAATCCATAACATATTGTGTCATGAACGCTCTCCCCCCAGGCAATCGCTCTAATTTTATTGTAAGTGATTTTTCTTTTTATTGGAAGAAGCGGTGAAAAATAAACCTAGAAAATAGATGACTTTTTTGAAAAACTATATCTTTATTTATATATTTATTGTATAATGTATTATGTTAGAGTTATTTCAAATTACCATGTTTTGTAGTTGCAGAGTTTAGCTAGTTCGTTCCATTGATATAGAAGGCAAGGTTAGGTTATCCTTGTTGAAAGGGAGTGAGAATATGGTGAAATTGTATACTTCACCAAGTTGCACGTCATGCCGAAAAGCGAAAGCATGGCTAGAAAAACATAATATTCCTTATGTAGAACGCAATATTTTCTCCGAACCGTTAACGATTGAGGAGATTAAAGAAATTCTACGCATGACGGAAACAGGAACAGATGAGATTATTTCAACAAGATCAAAAGTTTTCCAAAAGCTGAACATCAATCTCGAGTCGTTGCCGCTTCAAGATTTATATGAACTTATTCAAAAACATCCTGGAATTTTACGTAGACCGATTATTATTGATGAAAAACGGCTTCAAGTCGGTTACAATGAAGACGAGATTCGCCGTTTCTTACCACGTAAAGTGCGAGCATATCAACTTCGTCAAGCGCAACGTCTCGTTAACGAATAAGAGGAGAACCAACTTCTACATGGTCCGCCATGTAGAAGTTTTTTATCACCTCTTTATTGAGCAGCAGATCCATATTTTTATGTCCAACGATGCAATTTTCTACGATTGATAATGAAACCGAGCAAAACGACTGATGCCGCTGTAATAAATGGAAACATCGGTTTCCATGCAGCAGCGCTGTCGTATAAATAGCGGATTTGTTGTTCTTCGCTGATCATTTTTCCGGCGGTATAGGCTAACAGAGCTCCGCCAATATAAATGAGGAAAGGGTATCGTTCCATCGCATAAAGAATTAGTTTACTGCCTAAAATGATAATGGGAACGGAAAAAAGAAAACCAAACACAACGAGAGAAGTATGACCTTGAGCTGCTCCAGCGATCGCAAGAACATTGTCTAACCCCATCACAATATCAGCTGTCACAATTGTCCATATCGCTTTCCAAAGGGATGTTTCCGATTTAATAGATGCACTCGCTTCCTCTTTTTGAACCATTAATCTTAAAGAAATCCAAAGCAAAATGCAGCCGCCGACTAGCTGCAAAAAAGGGATTTTTAATAATATCACGATCCCTACTGTTAAGAGAATGCGAATGAAAATGGCCAACGCGGTGCCAAGGACAATTGCGATATTTCGTTTTCGTTCCGGCAGCTTGCGGCTTGCTAACGCGATAACAACAGCATTATCTCCTCCAAGAATAATATCAATGCCAACGATGAGAAGAATGGATGTCACATATTCGCCAGCCATGCATGTCCCTCATTTCTTTTGTTTTCACCATCATTATAGTAGGGCATGTTTTATTTCATACCCAATTTTTAAAAACTTGGTTTTTTTATTTCCCATCTTTCGATTTTTATCATAAAATAAAAGTACAAGACATAATCTTGTATTTAAGATAGAATTTTTGGGGGTAAAAGTCCCTTCAATTTTATTCTTTTTTTTAGGAAGGGAGAGTTCGGCAATATGGAAATAGAGCGAATTAATGAACATACAGTAAAGTTTTATATTTCTTACGTTGATATAGAAGAACGTGGTTTTGACCGGGAAGAAATTTGGTATAACCGTGAGCGCAGCGAAGAATTATTTTGGGAAATGATGGATGAGGTTCATAGCGAAGGCGATTTTTCGCTTGAGGGCCCTCTTTGGATTCAAGTACAAGCATTGGATAAAGGGTTAGAAGTGCTTGTCACAAAAGCGCAATTATCGAAAGATGGAAGCAAATTGGAACTTCCGCTTCCGGAAGAAAAATTGCGCGATTTTCCAGTCCCAGTTGATGAAAAAATTGAAGAACTGCTTGACCATCATTTCCATATTGTACGCAATGATGAATCGTTTACCGACGATAATGATAAGGAAATCCTTCAGTTTACTATTTGTTTTAAAGATATCGAAGATTTGATTGCCCTTGCACATCGTGCTAACTTTACAGGACTTGACAATCGTCTTTTCCAATTTGAAGATCGATATTACTTATTTGTCCAATTTAATGAGGAAGATTACACCGAATATGAAATGGACAACATTTTGAGCTTGCTTCTAGAATATGGAATGGATTCGCAAGTTACGATTTACCGTTTAGAGGAATATGGAAAAGAGATTATTCGCGACAATGCTTTAGAGGCGATCAAACAATATTTTCCATTAAAGTAGCCGCCGATTTCAACTGCTGAAATCGGCGTTTTCTTCGGCGGGAAAGTTTAGAAAATAGGTCAGGTGAATTTCATTGCGAAATACGTTAAGGGTTATTATTTTTGTCCTGGCTGTAGCGGCTTTTTTATTTTTGACCAATGATTATTGGGAAGGGAAGCTGCTTGGTGGGCTTAGTATTTTAATTTCTTGCTCTGTTGTTTTCATTGCGTTTGTTATTTCTCTCGAAAACAGAAAGCCTGCCCATACAATCACGTGGCTTGTCGTGCTCGGAAGCTTCCCGCTAATTGGATTTTTCTTTTATTTAATGTTTGGAAGAAATTATCGAAAGCAGAGGCTTTTCCAAAAAAAGGCGATGCTCGATGAACAAACATTTTTAAAATTTCAAGGACAGCGAGAGTGGGCGATAGAACAGATGCCGATTGGAGAACACCAACGTCCGCTGCTTCAGCTGGCTCATCGAATTGGAAAAAGCCCGGTTTCTCTCGCGACGGAAACAAGGGTATTGACGAATGGCGAAGAAACATTTTCTACTATTTTTGAAGAACTGGAAAAAGCGACACACCATATTCATTTAGAATATTACATTGTTCGCCATGATGAAGTTGGACAGAAGCTAAAAACGATTTTAATAGAAAAAGCAAAAAAAGGAGTTCATGTCCGTTTTCTTTATGATGCTGTAGGAAGCTGGAAATTATCCAAAACGTATATTCAAGAGCTGCGCGATGCCGGGGTAGAAATGATTCCTTTTTCACCGGTTCGTTTGCCGTTTTTGAGCAACACCATTAACTTCCGCAATCATCGAAAAATTATTGTGATTGACGGAACGATTGGCTTTGTTGGGGGACTGAATATCGGTGATGAATATTTAGGAAAAGATAAATATTTCGGTTTTTGGCGCGATACGCATTTATGGATTCGTGGTGAAGCGGTCCGGACGCTACAGCTTATTTTTTTGCAAGATTGGTATTATATGACGGGAAAAACGTTATTGACACCGGAATATTTATCTCCAGAGCTCGTTCATTATGACGGTCAGGGGGGAGTTCAGTTAATTGCGGGTGGTCCTGACCAGAAATGGGAAGTCATTAAGCATTTATATTTTGCAATGATTACGTCTGCTCAGCGATCGATTTGGATTGCGTCGCCGTATTTTGTGCCTGATGAAGATATCCTAACAGCATTAAAAATCGCTGCTTTAAGCGGGCTTGATGTCCGCATTTTGGCACCGAAACGACCAGATAAAAAAATTGTCTTTTATGCCTCACGATCCTATTTTCCGGAATTGTTGGAAGCAGGTGTGAAAATTTATGAATATTCAAAAGGATTTTTGCATAGTAAAATCATGATCGTTGATGGGGAATTAGCATCAATCGGCACAGCTAATATGGATATGCGCAGCTTTCATCTCAATTTCGAAGTAAACGCTTTTTTATATCATACGGATAGTACAAAAAAACTTGTTGCTGATTTTCTTGAAGATTTAAAAGAAGCCAGTCCAATTGATTATGAAACATTTCAACAACGTCCGTTATCCATTCGTGTTGTTGAATCTGTATCAAGATTATTATCTCCTTTATTATAAAATTTCACCCGGAATTGTACCGGGTGTTTATCATTTTTAGGGAATTTTGTATAAAAAATAGGAAACCAGACTGTTTTTGTCGAATAAACTAGAAAGGATGATGAAAGGATGTGATCATTTTGCTTGTTGCCATGCTGCGGAATGGAGAATTCATTTCACTGGCTAAGACTTGGACAAAGGAGGAATTAGTTCAGTTAAAGAGGAGGGAAGCGTTTTTTTGTCCTGCCTGCAAGCGGGAAGTGGTATTAAAGCTCGGCAGTCGCCGCATTCCACATTTTGCGCATAAAAAAGATACCGCATGTCCATATGAATATGAGTCGGAATCAACACGTCATTTAACAGGAAAGTTAGATCTATTTTCCTGGCTTCAACGTCAAAACATACGGGCAAAATTGGAGCCATATTTACCATCGATTCAACAACGTCCAGACATCCTTGTTGCGCATAACCACCTCCTGTATGCGATGGAATATCAATGCTCTACCATTAGTGAACAGTTGTTTCAAAAACGCAATGATTCCTATCGCATAAAAGGAATTCGACCAATTTGGATTCTTGGAGCACATCATTTGCGATATCGGACCATATACCACTTGGCATTGCCCCGATTTCAATGGATGTTTGCCCACCATTTTCCGTTTGTTCCTCGCCCGCTCCTTTTCTACTATTGTTCGGAAACCAAACGTCTTATCCGCCTCGTTCATTTGATTCCGTTTTCTGTTCGCCATACATTTGCGATTCCCATTGTCAAGCCACTGCATTCGGTTTCTTTTTCCGATTTGCTATCATCTCCGGTTGTTTCACTGCCACCATCGTTTTGGAATGATTGGCTTTGCCGTAAAAAACAATGGCGTCTCACTTTCACGTCATATCCGAATAAGATCACAAGGCTTATTTGTTCTGATTTTTATCGATGGGGCATTATTCCTTCTCTTTTTCCTACGGAAGCAGGCTGGCCGCTGCCGCACGGCTATTTGTTTGAAACACCGCCATTTATTTGGCAAACATATGTGTTAATCCCATTTATGCAATCAGAAAGCAAACATGTCTCTATACATTCCATTTATCGTTTTATTGATGAAAGAATGGCAGCGGGGCGGCTTGCGGCTCGCCAGTTGCCGCTCGCAATGGGACAACGCTATACGCAAGCAGTTTATGAGTATTTGCAATTGCTTACGAAGTTAGGTTATTTTCAATGGGAAAGCCGCAAAAGCCTTCGTTTAGTAAAGGAATTTACTTTTCCAAAGACGATGGATGAAGTAATACAGCAGGATCAACAAATGATGGAGCAGATGAAAATGGAGCCATCACTTTACCATTATATAAATAAATTGGAACTTAACAAAAATATTGTATAAGAAAGTGATGGCAAACATTTATTTTCTCGAAAAAGGAAATGATAGTAAAAAAGTGAATATGATTTATGATATAATTTTCCAAAAGGAGGTTTGCAAAATGGAAGAAAAGAAAACAAAAAAATCGTTGCCATCACGAAGTGAAATTCCTGTAGAAGAAACATGGCGTTTAGAGGACATTTTCCCAACGGATGAAGCATGGGAGCAAGAATTCCAAGCAGTGAAAAAAATGATTCCGAAATTATCGGACTATCAAGGGCGGTTGGGAGAATCAGCGGATACGTTATACGAAGCGCTGCAATATCAAGATGAGATATCGATGCGTCTCGGCAAGCTATATACATATGCGCATATGCGTTACGACCAAGATACGACAAATGCCTTTTATCAAGGACTTAATGACCGTGCTACCAGCCTTTATAGCGAAGCGTCTAGTGCGATGGCGTTTATCGTTCCGGAAATTTTAGCGATCGATGAGGCGAAGTTGCGTTCATTTTTAGAAGAGAAAAAAGAATTAAAGCTGTATGAACACGCTTTAGACGAAATTAACCGTCAGCGTCCGCATGTATTGTCTGCCGAGGAGGAGGCGCTCCTTGCCCAAGCTGCGGAAGTCATGCAAGCATCTTCGACTACATTTGGCATGCTGAATAATGCGGATTTAACATTCCCAACGATTATTGATGAAAATGGGGAAGAAGTAGAAGTGACACATGGCCGTTTTATTCGCTTTTTGGAAAGCACAGACCGCCGTGTGCGGCGCGATGCGTTTAAAGCGGTATATGATACGTACGAAAAGTACAAGAATACGTTTGCTAGCACTCTCGCCGGAGCGGTGAAAAAAGATAACTTTTTTGCCCGCGTTCGCCGTTATAAATCAGCACGGGAAGCGGCATTAAGCAGCAATAATATTCCTGAAAGTGTTTACGATAATTTGATCGAAACGGTTCATGAACATTTGCCGCTGTTGCACCGTTATGTCCGTTTACGCAAAAAAGCGCTTGGACTTGACGAACTTCATATGTATGATTTATATACTCCGCTTGTGCAAGAAGTAAAAATGGAAGTAACGTATGAAGAAGCGAAAGAATACATGTTAAAAGGGCTTGCTCCGCTCGGTGAAGAATATATTGGCATCGTTAAAGAGGGCCTCGAAAACCGCTGGGTAGATGTACGCGAAAATAAAGGGAAACGAAGCGGTGCCTATTCATCAGGTTCATATGGAACAAATCCATATATTTTGCTTAACTGGCAAGATAACGTCCATAATTTGTTTACGTTAGTCCACGAATTTGGCCACTCTGTGCATAGTTATTACACACGCAAAACGCAGCCGTATCCGTATGGAGATTATTCCATTTTTGTTGCTGAAGTTGCATCGACATGCAACGAAGCGCTATTAAGTGATTATTTATTAAAAACGATCGATGATGAGAAAAAACGATTATATTTACTTAACCATTATTTAGAAGGGTTCCGTGGCACGGTCTTTCGGCAAACGATGTTTGCAGAGTTTGAACATATGATCCATATGAAGGCGCAGGAAGGCGAAGCGTTAACAGCTGATTCATTGACTTCCATGTATTACGAATTAAACAAAAAATATTTCGGTGATGATATTGTCGTCGATAAGGAAATTGGATTAGAATGGGCGCGGATTCCACATTTTTATTACAATTATTATGTTTATCAATATGCCACAGGGTTTAGCGCAGCCACCGCATTAAGCAGACAAATATTAGAAGAAGGGGAACCGGCTGTTAAACGCTATATTGAGTTTTTAAAAGCAGGCAGCTCCGATTATCCAATTGAGGTGTTGAAAAAAGCGGGAGTAGATATGACGAGCGCGGAACCGATCCGGCAGGCTTGTCAAGTATTCGCAGAAAAACTAGATGAAATGGAACAGATGTTATCGTAAAAAACAGCGAATGTGGAGTTATTGCCACATTCGCTTTTGATAAAATCCTTTAAATTGGTTGCGGCTGTTCCAAGTTGCTAAAAAGCCAAAAATGGAAACAAATAAAAGTGGCATCGTAATAAACAGTGGAATAAGATGCATAAGACCAAACAAATTTAAACAAAAGGCGATAAGCACAACCAATCCCCAAATGAACAGAGTGATGTGTTTCTTCACCTTTTTTCCCCTTCCTAATTTGATTCATTTCATTTATATGAACAAAGCAAAGGAAAACATGCTTTCTTCTATATTTATGACAATAATGTGAACAAAAGCACAAAGTAGTTGTCAACACTCGCCTTAATTTGTTAAGATAATATCGTGAACGAAGTCACAAAAACCTTATACCCCTTTGTTTGACCGTGAAAAATTTCTCCCATCCCCTTTGTTGTCTTGGCAACAAGGAAAAGCCCGGCATTCAGCCGGGCTTTTCCTTATTTATTCTTCTTCTGAGATATAGCGCCAAAACGTTCCATGCTTTACCGGTACTTTTTCCACTTTTTGTTTCAGCTGCAGTTTTTTCATCTCTTTTTCCGCTTCGTTTATAGTCATATCATAAACAACTGCAATTTCCTTTGTGGCGACGAATTTAAAATGGCTTAAAAATGACTCGAGCGGGGGAGGAGGGGATGGTTCTGGATGGAAGCCAAGCAATTCATGAATAAGTTCGACATAAATCTCGTAAGGGTAACATCCGGAAATTTTAATTCCTTCGTCCTCAATGTTTTCGTTAAAAAAGACGAGTGTTGGAATTTCATTTACATCCATCTCTGATGTAATTTTTAAATCGCATTGAAATGCTTTGGACGCACTTGACGACTGTAAATCACGAACAAATTCATCCACATCCAATCCAACGCTTATTGCACAATCAATTAACACGGAGATATCGGATACATTTTGCTTTTCCAAAAACAATAATTCCTGTAATTTGCGTAAGAAACGAATCCCTGCGCGTTTGCCTTGCAATTCCGCCGCTTTAATGGCGATCGATGGAGCAAATGGGCTAGAAATTGGATTTTCAAGCCATAGGCTTCCATCGCAAGACATTCCCGAACGGCACGCCGTCCGCTCCCACACTTTGGCGATCGTTTCTGGCTTATGGCGTTTCCGCATATTCAGCGTTGCCAATGTTCCGCTTAACACGTGTTTCAATGTAAAAAAGCGACCATACTCAATGATTAGCTTTTTGATAATAGGTTCAAGCCCCCAGCATTCAGGGCATAAAGGATCGATAAACAAATAAATTTCCAACGGCTTTGTCTCGTTGCTGCGAGGCTGGGAAGCATACCACCAATCTGGGGTCGGCTTCCCAGCTAATTTGTCATTCAAGGGAATGCTCCTTTCTTTCCAAATTGTCTGGGGTATTGACCATATGATGAGCAGTCAAAACGAGACGATGATAAATTTGTTCGCGCACCGGTCCAGACAGACCGATTTCATCCATCGCCGCGCGCATACAGGAAAGCCATGCCTCAGCGCGAGTTGGAGTAATTTCAAATGACAAATGACGTGCCCGCAACATTGGATGTCCGTGCTCCTCTGTGTAAAGTGGCGGCCCTCCTAAGTATTGTGTTAAAAATTGTTTTTGTTTTCTAATCGTTTCTGTTAAATCATCCGGAAAAATTGGGATTAAATCAGGATGTTTAGCAACACGTTTATAGAAAGCTTCCACAAGCCTTGTAATTGTTTTTTCTCCACCGACCGCCTCATAAAGTGTTTGCCATTGTTCAGCCATTGTGAATACTCCTTTTAGATATTGTGTACGACTATTTTACTGCTATTTTAACAATGAAGTTTATTTATCTCAAACAAAGTGACTTGAATAAATATTATGAGTAGTATGTGTTGAGCACTTTTTCAACATATGCTCTTGTTTCGGCAAATGGTGGAATTCCTCCATAACGATCTACGTTTCCGGGGCCGGCATTATATGCGGCAAGTGCAAGCGAGACATTGCCGTTATAGCGGTCAAGCAGCATTCGTAAATATTTTGTCCCGCCCTCGATGTTTTGGGCTGGATCAAAACGGTTTTCTACTCCAAGCATTTTTGCGGTGCTTGGCATTAACTGCATAAGTCCAGCCGCACCGGCGCGGCTGCGCGCATTTGGATTAAAATTAGATTCGTGACGAATGACAGCGCGAACGAGCTTTGGATCAACATCATATTTTTCCGCAGCCTGTGCAATTAATGTATCAATATTTCCATCCATATGTTTAGAGGAAGATGTTTTTTCTGCCGATGGTGTTGACACATTTGGATTTTCAGGGACTTGCAACATTGGTTGCTGCTCTGACAGCAATTGATGGAATAGCTGCGCAAATGACCATGTGTTATTTTGATTTATGATGTTTGGACGATTGGTAGATAAATTTTGCAATGCCTGAAGTTCCAACAATAGTTTTAGTGCAGGAGTGTTCATCGCTCTTCCTCCGCTCTATATTTTTTCATATATAAACGTTGAATTTTATTAGCTGTTGGCCGAATTGGGATATGCAAAGAATGAAGCAGCTGTAAAAATCGTTGTTTTCCGCTTTCTGCATCTTTAGTCTCATATTCTAACTCATAATCATCGGTTTGTAGGTAATGACTATGATCAAGAAAAAGTGTGCCGCCTTTGTACATCCATTGTGCTCGGTCGGTGGCTAATGTGCCAAAATGTCGTAGTTGTTCAGGCGGAACGCCAATTTCTTGAAGAATTTGTGCAATCGGGCCTTGAACCATTGCAGTGCCATTTAAGAGGGCGTCTGCTTCTTCTTTTGTAAGCTGTTCATGCGTCTCAAGCAAAACCCCTTGTGCTGTCGTTTGTTTCAACGTTAATGTGTAGTTGCCGTTTTTTACGCGAATTCGCAGTGCTGCTCGTTTGTCTTTTAACAAAAATTGCGGTGTGTCAAAATAATGATTTTCTTGATGTTCAAAAGCATGATCATCGATATGAAACACTTGGCGAATTCGGTCGAATTCTTCTTTTGTTAATAAATTTTTAAATTCGATTTCTATTTCTTGGTTCATGTTTTCTCCCCTTTGTATCCATTTCAATTTTATTATCGGATGTTTATTGTTGAATATCAATTATTTATTATGCATAGGGTGATTATGGTAAAATAAAAAAGGACTGTTTATGTGGAAGGAGATTTGGCATGCAAAAGAAATTAGTCGTAGAAAAAGTAGAAAAACGAGATGAGCGATTATGGCTAATCTGCGATCATCCTCCATTTTCGCTTGAACAAGCAAGACCAAAAAATCATATGCTTGTTGATTCAGACAATATTGCGTTTATTTATATATTAGAAACGGATGAAGATTTTATTTATGTTGCGATTCCATCCGAGTTTTGGATGGACATCAAACAAGTATTAACAGACGGTACACCTATCTTTTTGCAAAGTGGAACGATCGAAATGGAACTGACCCATTTCAAGGAAGAGCTAACATATTTAATTGAAAATATTGATGGAAACGCCAATTACGGAGAACAGATGGAACAGGCGGTAAAAGAAATTTTTCTTACATAACAATTGGTGGTGGTATGATGGTCAAACATTGGGATTTATTTTTGGCGCCATACAAACAAGCGGTGGAAGAATTAAAAGTAAAACTAAAAGGAATGCGCGCCCAATTTGAAATTTTAGGGGTGCATTCGCCAATAGAATTTGTTACCGGAAGAGTAAAGCCAGTCGCAAGCATTTTGGATAAAGCGCAAAAGAAAAATATACCTCTTGATAAATTGGAAGAACAAATGCAAGATATTGCCGGACTTCGTATGATGTGCCAATTTGTCGATGATATTAAAACGGTAGTCGAATTGCTTCGGAAGCGGAACGATTTTGAAATTGTGGAAGAACGAGATTACATCAGCCAAAAAAAAGAAAGCGGTTATCGCTCTTACCATGTAGTGATCCGTTATCCGGTGCAAACGATTTGCGGAGAAAAGAAAATTTTGGCAGAGATTCAAATTCGGACGCTCGCGATGAATTTTTGGGCAACGATTGAACATTCATTAAACTACAAGTATAGCGGTCGCTTTCCTGAAGATATTAAAGTAAGATTGCAGCGCGCTGCAGAAGCAGCTTATCGTTTGGACGAAGAAATGTCAAAAATTCGCTTTGAAATTCAAGAAGCGCAAGCAGCTTTTTCGCGAAAACAGGATGCAAAAGGGGAATAACGATGAAAGAAAAACAAGCGCCGATGAAATTTGCCGTTACGTCCAAAGGGGATGAGACATCGAACGCACTTACGCAAAAAATTAAAACATATTTACTTGATTTTGATTTACAGTATGATGAAGATAAACCTGATATTGTCATTTCTGTCGGCGGTGATGGAACATTGCTTTATGCGTTCCATCGTTATTGTCGCCGATTAGATAAAACGGCGTTTGTCGGTGTTCATACCGGACATTTAGGATTTTACGCCGATTGGGTGCCTGAAGAAATCGAGAAGCTGGTCATCGCGATTGCGAAAACACCGTACCAAGTGGTGGAGTATCCGTTGTTAGAAGTGATTATTCGCTATATAAACGGAGGGCGGGAAGCAAAATATCTCGCTTTAAATGAATGCACAGTAAAAAGCGTCAGCGGCACGCTCGTGATCGATGTAGAAATTCGCGGTGATTTATTTGAAACGTTTCGCGGTGACGGATTATGCATTTCTACGCCGACAGGAAGCACCGCCTATAATAAAGCGCTAGGCGGCGCGATATTACACCCATCACTCGAAGCGATACAAGTAACCGAGATGGCGTCCATCAATAACCGGGTGTTCCGCACGATTGGATCACCGCTTGTACTTCCTGCGCACCATACATGTATATTAAAGCCAGTGAACAATGTCGATTTTCAAATTACGATTGATCATTTATCGCTTTTGCATAAAGACGTTAAATCGATTCAATGTCGCGTCGCACAGGAGAAAATTCGTTTTGCTCGTTTCCGCCCGTTTCCATTTTGGAAGCGAGTGCGCGATTCATTTATCGCTGATTAACCCATTTCGCTCCATTGTTTGATTAGAATAAATAGGAAGTAAAGGAAGGTACAAAACATTGTCGCGTTTTACGCTAACTTGGACGATTACGGAAAAAGAGGAAGGAAAGCTTGTCCGGGAATTTTTAAAGGAACAAGGCATTTCGAAAACGGCATTAACAGACATTAAATTCCATGGAGGGGCCATTTTCGTGGATGAACAGCCAGTCACTGTTCGTCATCGTCTTTGTTGTGGAGAAACATTGCGAGTACTATTTCCGAAAGAATCCCCAAGTGAAGGGATGATGCCGGAAGCGATTCCGCTTGATATTGTATATGAGGATGAATATGTTTTGGTCGTGAATAAACCGCCGTTTATGGCAACGATTCCATCGCGTGAGCATCCGGGCGGCACGCTTGCTAATGCATTGCTTTATCATTACCAAAAGCAACAGTTAGAGTCGACGATTCATGTTGTAACAAGACTGGATCGCGATACTTCCGGCCTTGCTCTCGTCGCAAAACATCGTCATATTCATCATTTATTATCCACGCTGCAGCAACAAGGAAAAATAACGCGGCGTTATGAAGCGATTTGTCACGGATGTTTAACGGAAGACAAGGGGACGATTGATGCGCCAATCGCCCGCAAAAGCGATAGCATTATTGCTCGGGAAGTACGCGATGACGGTCAACGGGCCGTTACTCATTTTCGCGTATTACAGCGGCTTCGTGAATATACATACGTATCGCTCCAGCTAGAGACAGGCCGCACGCATCAAATTCGTGTTCATTTAGCGCATATTGGCCACCCGCTTGCAGGGGATGAATTGTATGGCGGAAGCCGGGAAGCAATTAGCCGCCAGGCGTTGCACAGCAAAGAGCTTTCCTTTTTCCATCCGATCAAGCGGAAAATATATACGTTTTCTTGCCCGCTTCCTGATGATATGAAACAATTGATGGAACGGGTAAGCTGATAAGCGGCATTTTCAATCGAACGTTCTGAATTTTTCCGGCACATATGGCAAGGAAGATGGAACCGATATGGTTTCTATTTCAGGATATCGAAAAGCGGTAAGCGCTCCGCCGAATACGCAGCCAGTATCAATATTAATCGTACGATTAATGATTCTAGGTTGTTTCACCGGTGTATGACCGTATACAATCCATGCGCTTCCTTTGTAACGCTTTGCCCAATCTCGCCGGACAGGTGTTCCATCGGGATTTGTTTCCCCAGTAATATCACCATAAAGAACGAATGTTTGAACTTTTTTATCATTTCTTCCAATATAGTCTCGACGAAGGCCAGCATGGGCAATAATAAGGCGGCCGTTATCTAGCTGCGCGTATAACGGAGCGGCTTCATATAGCCTCATAAACTTTTTTCGAATCATTGCTTGTTCACTTGGCGGCAATGCGCGATATTCTGCGACAGTTGTTTCAAGACCGTGCGTAATTTGGACGTTTCTTCCTAAAAAGAAGCGATACAGTTTATTGCAATGATTCCCTGGGACATAATAAGCTGACTTGCGCTCGACAAGGGAATAGACAACTTCTACTGTTTGCAACGATTGTGGGCCTCGGTCTGTTAAGTCGCCGACAAAGCCGAGTTTCCGCCCATCTGGGTGAAGGGGAATGCCGTCTTCCCATTCATATCCAAGCTTTTTAGTTAGCTTTACAAACTCTGAATAACATCCATGAATATCGCCAATGATATCGATTTTCATCGCTTCATTCTCCTTTAGTAAAGTAATGAATGCGCATGATTATTATAAAATAAAAAGCCGCTGATCATGCGGCTTTTTATTCTTCGGAAGAAAACATAAACTTTTTCGTGCGTGAATGGACATTCAGAACAAGTCCAATGGCTAACATATAAGTCGCAAGCGAACTTCCCCCATAACTGATAAATGGAAGCGGAAGCCCGGTGATTGGCAAAAGTCCAATGGTCATTCCAACGTTTTGAAATACTTGGAATGTAATCATTCCAATGACCCCGGCGCATAAGTAGCTTCCGTATAAATCATTGCTTTCTAAAGCAATATGAACCATGCGGTAAATAAGAAGGAAAAACAGTGAAATGACAACACTTGCACCAATGAACCCGAACTGTTCGGCGATGATTCCGAAAATGAAGTCGGTATGTGCTTCCGGGAGGTATACTTGAATGTTGCCAAATCCTTTTCCATACAATTCTCCAGATCCAATCGCAAGCAGGGAACGAATGAGCTGGAAGCCCTGTTCATTGGAATATTCATAAGGAGCAAGCCATCCATAAAAACGGTTTAACTGATATTCCTCTAAAATATATTTGTGGAAAAAGTCAGGGAATCGGAAGAAAATAAATACAAGAATAGCGACGGCCATCAATCCGGCAAACACAATTCCGAGAATGATGCGCCAGCGAATGCCAGAAACGAGCACAAGTGATGCAGTAACGGCAACAAACACCATCGACATTCCTAAATCCGGTTGCTTCATTAGCAATATTAATGGCGGCAAAACAGTTAAGGCGATTTTGCCAAGCAGCCTAAAGTCATCTTTTACGGTCGGTTCCGGATATTTCTCGCGATGGTTAATGATAATGCGGCTAAGAACGATAATCATAAAAATTTTCATTAATTCAGATGGCTGAAAGTTCCCGCCTGGAAGAGAGTACCAGCTCGTTGCTCCTTTAATGGTGACTGTTCCAGGAACGTTAAGTTCAAGACCCAATAACAGCAGCATTCCAAATCCATATAAATACCACGCGATTTGGAAAAAACGATCATAGTCGATAATCATCGTTAATGCGATAACAACACCACCAATCGCATACCATTGCAATTGTTTATAAGCAAAATTGACATTCTGCAATTTTTCCGGCAAAGTTGGTTGTGCGCTATGAATAGCGATCGCACTAACAATCGCCATTAAAAACAAAATAAACAACAAATTATAATCAAGCTTTGGTTGTGATAGCCGATCTTGTTCCATATTATGACCCTCTCCATCATGATAAAAACATGCCATATACCATATTAACGAATTACGATATTTTTGCAAAGAGTTTTGACTCATTTACTTTCTGTGAGACTTATCATATAATAAAATTAACACTAGGTACTAATAACAAATATTAATTTTAATGGATATAGGAGGATGACGGATGAATTTATCGTTAAAAGGACGTACATATGTGGTTATGGGAGTGGCGAATAAACGCAGTATTGCATGGGGAATTGCGCGGTCTTTGCACGCAGCGGGGGCTCGTCTTGTGTTTACATACGCTGGGGAACGTTTTGAAAAAGAGGTTCGCTCTCTTGTTGATACGCTGGAGGATGAAAACTCTCTTCTTTTGCCATGTGATGTGACAAAAGATGAAGAAATTACCCAATGCTTCCAACAAATTAAGGAGCAAGTTGGCGTCATTCATGGGGTTGCCCACTGTATTGCATATGCAAACAAAGAAGATTTAAGCGGAGAATATATGAATGTAAGCCGCGAAGGATTTTTGCTTGCCCATAACATCAGCGCTTATTCATTAACTGCTGTTGCTAGGGAAGCGAAAGAGTTGATGACCGAAGGCGGAAGCATCGTCACATTAACATACCTTGGCGGTGAACGTGTGGTACAAAATTACAACATTATGGGTGTGGCAAAAGCATCGCTTGATGCAAGTGTAAAATATTTAGCAAACGATTTAGGAAAATACGGCATCCGTGTCAATGCCATTTCAGCAGGACCGATTCGGACGTTATCGGCAAAAGGGGTTAGCGACTTCAACTCGATTTTAAAACAAATCGAAGAACGCGCTCCGCTTCGTCGCACGACGACGCAAGAAGAAGTTGGCGATGCGGCACTATTTTTATTTAGCGATTTGTCACGCGGCATTACGGGGGAAATTATCCACGTCGATTCTGGGTACCATATTTTAGGGTATTAAAATGAAAAATTAGAGCCGGATTATCGATCATTCCCATCCAGCAATGGTGATAGCGATCGAAAAAACGTTATATAAATCGGATTAGCTGTTCCTAGAAAAGGAGCAGCTTGTTTTTTTGGGTAACTTCTTGGCAATTCTTATGATAAACAGCATACATATATAAGGCAACAGTTGAAAAAGGAGGGGACTATCGATGAAACGGCGGGATATGGTGGAAAATGAGCCGCTTCTTTATATCGTGCAGCCGAAGCTGGAGCGTGTGGTTTCTTACATGCAGAAAACGTTTAAAAGCAAAAAGGATGTCGAGAAAAAAACGGAGCATGAGAACGAATGGGGACATGAAGAAATTGTCCAAGAGCAAGAAAAGCAGTTTCAACAAATGTCGCTAGAGGAACAGCTGTCCTTTTTAGGCAATCTCCCAGAGCATCTTGCCAATATAAAATGCAAGCTCGTTAGTACGGACGGAGAAAGAGAAGGAATCATCCGTGAATATGATAAAACGGAAATTATCATGGATACCGCTTTCGGAGAAGTTGTGATTCCAAGAAAGGAGGTCGTTTCCCTTACGTTAATTGGTTTTTCTGAGAAGGGAGAAGAAGAACATCGTGACCGCTACTGAACTTTTTCTTTTTATTTTAGGGACATTTCGGTTAACGAGATTGATCATGTATGATTCGATTACTGCTTTTTTACGGAAGCCGTTTCATGAAATTGTGGAAGAAACATTACCAGATGGAACGGTACAATCATTTTTGCATATTAAAGGAAGCGGTCTGCGCCATTGGATCGGGGAACTGCTGAGCTGCTATTGGTGCACAGGAATTTGGTGTGCTGCTATTCTTTATATCGGCAACATATTCTGTCCTATTATATTTCATCCACTCCTTATGATATTGGCGATTGCTGGGGGCGCCTCTTTCATCGAATGGGCAGTGGAAAAATGGGATTCATAAAAACGAGCGGGGGAAAGAAAGGTCTCCCGCTCGTTTTCTTGTATCTATGATAAAGTATCGATTAATACACGCAAAGCAAGAAATCATTGCAACATCATGGAATGTTTACGGGATTTTCGACAACAGTTTTTTGGCCAATGCCAATTATATCCGAAACATCAAAACGTGATGAAAAAGGAGAAACATATTTTTTCCGCACCACATAAACTAATAATACACTACACAGCTTGGAGGTTATAGCGATGAAAAAAGGAATTCAACCACAGCAAATTAAGGCAAAACGAGTGTATTCTTCCAAAAAGACGGCTGCGAAGCGGGCAGGAGGATGTGGCTGCGGCAGAACAATAAAAAGAAATAATGGATAAACTGTGAAAAATGCCTATACCTTCATCTGCCTAGTTGCATAGTCTAACAATGCAACAAGTCGACAGGAAGGAGGAATGGGGATGTCTGGTCGTAAAAAATCTCGTGTTATCCATGTCGATAAGCTAATTATTCACGCTGACGATGTGGTGATAGTTCCAAAAGGACGCATTCGCGATCCGTGGTTATTTCCGCATCGCGAAGATGTAGAAGCAATTGAAGATGTTCATGAAGAATCACCGCGTGATGATCATAAGCATGATGATCATGAAGAGGAAAGAAGACCTTTTTCCTGGATTTAAGCATTTGGTGAAAATGGATGGGGGAAGCGTAAGTGGAACGCTTTAAAAACTATGGTCTTTGGCTTGCCATCGGTTCTTTTATCTTTTTGGCGCTGCAAACATTTGGCATCGATATCGATTTAGGGAAGTATGAGCGGCTGTATGAAGCATTTTTAAGCATTCTCGTCATCGCAGGGATTATTAACAATCCATCTCTTGGCCGCGGTTTTTCTGACAAAGTGAAGGAAGAAAAATAAGTATAAAGAAAAGGCTGTCCGGTTCTATGGACAGCCTAATTTTTTGTAAAAAATGACAATTATATTTTTCTGCAAAAAAATCCATTCTAACAATTGTAATCGATACTACCACAATATTAGGGAGGGAATAAACATGACTGTTGCAACTCAAGTAAAACAAACATTAGCAGGTTTAAAATCAGCTCAAGCAAGTTTCGAAACATTTGCATTACAAACGGAAAACCAAGCAGCAAAACAACTTTATCAACAAGCAGCGCAACAAACACAAGCGATCGTTGATTTAGTCAACTCTCGCGTGCAAGAAATTCAAAACGAAGAGCCACAATATAAACAACAATAACACATGCTATTTTGCAGCGAGATCGAGTTTCCAAAGATGTTGAAAAAAGGTTGGTTATATACCAACCTTTTTTCGAACGAAATACATAAATGGATGGGTTGATGAGAATGAGAAAATGGTTGATGATGACGGTTGTTATCGGCATATTGATGGGCGGCTGTACAAATGAAAACAAAGTAAAGCAGCAGTCGATGCAAGGATCTGATTTCATGGAAATAAATACAAATGGAGCGCAACAGGCTGCCATCAATCAGCAAGCGGCAGAACAAGCAGTTGCGCATCTTAAGGAAAGAGATGATATAAAAGATGTCGTTGCTGTAAACACAAGCAAAAAACTGCTTGTCGCTTATCAAATAAAGCATATGCATCGATTTTATCGCAAACAAATCGAAAAAGAAATTGATCGTCAGTTAATACGTTTATTTCCAAATTATCAAATTGTTTCATCGAGTGATTTAAAAATTTTTTGGAAAACAGAAGAGCTGCGTGGCAAATTAGGAAATAAAAAATGGAATGAACGGAAAGTGGATCAACAAATAGAAAAGATCAAACAATTAAGCGAAGAGCTCACGTAAGGGGTGGCACCATGGCAAACGAGAAACGAAAAAAACTTACTCCCGTACAACAAGAATATCATTTATTTGAGAAAGAACGAGAAACGAAACGCCCTGTCTTGAAAAACTGTGTTCGCGCTTTTCTTATTGGTGGGCTAATTTGTACCATTGGGCAAGCGATATCGTATCTTTACATGTACTTTTTTGATTTTACGGAGCAAACGGTGGGAAATCCGACCGTAGCGACGATGGTATTTATTTCGATGATTTTAACCGGACTTGGAGTGTATGACCGGATTGCGCAATTTGCTGGGGCTGGCAGCGCTGTTCCTGTTACAGGCTTTGGGAATGCCGTTATTTCGGCAGCGATTGAGCATCGGACGGAAGGATTTGTGCTTGGGGTCGGCTCGAACATGTTTAAGCTGGCAGGGTCGGTTATTTTATTTGGTACGTTTTCCGCCTTTGTCGTTGCATTAGTGAAAACGATCGCAACGAAATGGGGTGGTTTATAATGCTAAAAGGGCATCGGACATGGGTATTTGAAAACAAACCGACTATTTTGTCAACGGCGACTGTTGGAGGGCCGTTCGAGGCAAACGGCCGCATCGCCGATGATTTCGATCTGCTTCATGAAGATTTGTGGCTCGGTGAGGAATCGTATGAAAAGGCGCACAAAGTGCTGCTGGAAGAAGCGATGTTCAAAGCGATGGAAAAAGCGGGAATAGAAAAAGAGAAAGTGCAGTTTCTAATTGCCGGAGATCTTATTAACCAGATGACCCCGACTAGTTTTGCGGCACGAACGATTGGCGCTCCATATTTAGGGGTGTTTGGCGCCTGCTCTACTTCGATGGAAGGATTGGCGTTAAGTGCTTTTATTGTGAATTACGGTGGGGCAGACTATATATTGACAGGTGCGTCAAGTCATAATGCGGCGGTAGAGAAGCAATTCCGTTATCCAACGGAATACGGAGGGCAAAAGCCGCCAACCGCCCAATGGACAGTCACCGGGGCAGGTGTAGCGCTTATCAGCTCTCACGGCGACGGACCGCGTGTTACATCAGCGACGATCGGCCGAGTCATTGATATGGGATTGAGCGACCCGTTCAATATGGGAGGAGCGATGGCACCTGCGGCAGTAGATACGATCGAAGCACATTTGCGCGATATGAAAATTGATGCCTCTTACTATGACTTGATCGTCACCGGGGATTTAGGAAAGATCGGACATGAAATATCGTTCGATTTATTGCGTCAACATGGAGTGAATGTAGAGGAAGATCGCTATCAAGACTGTGGATTGATTATTTACCGAGAAGGTCAGCCCGTATTAGCGGGAGCGAGCGGTGCTGGTTGTTCTGCCACTGTCGTATACGGGCATTTGTTAAACCGAATGAAACGAGGAGAACTGAAAAGAATTCTCGTCGTTGCAACCGGCGCCCTTCTATCGCCGCTTTCGTTCCAGCAAAACGAAACGATTCCTTGCATTGCTCACGCGGTGGCGATCGAGTATGGAGGTGATGAATCATGATGTCGATGTTTTTTTGGGCGTTTGTTGTCGGTGGGCTTATTTGTGTTATTGGACAAATTTTGATGGATGTGTTCAAACTGACTCCTGCCCATACGTTGGCATCGCTGGTTGTCGTTGGCGCCATTTTAGATGGTTTCGGTTTATATGAGCCGCTCATTGATTTTGCTGGTGCTGGTGCAACAATTCCGATTACCAGTTTTGGGAATTCGCTAGTTCACGGGGCGCTTCAAGAGGCGGACAGACATGGCATTATTGGAGTGCTGACGGGAATGTTTGAAGTCACAAGTTCTGGTATTTCGGCAGCAATTGTATTTGGATTTATCGGTGCACTATTATTCCGACCAAAAGGATAAGGAGGAAAAGCGATGACCGTTGCCTCGCAAGTAAAACAAAGTCTAGCGAGCTTAAAGAGCATTCATGCCGGACTGCAAGGGCTTGCTCTCATTTCACAAGATGAAGAGGCGCAGAGAACGTTCCATGAGGCGATGATGATGACAGAGGAAATTATTGCTGATATAAAAAAGCGTATCGGCAAGCTGGAATTGGAGGAGCCTCAATATCATGGAAAGTAAGGAGCATGATCGATGCCAGTATGGTTAGAAGTAGCAATTCGTTCGGTTTTTATTATAATTGGGTTGTTTATCATTACACGGATATTAGGAAAAAAACAATTAGCAAAACTTTCGTTTTTTGAGTATATCGTCGGCATTACCATTGGCGACATTGCGGGAACAATGTCAATGGATTTAAGTATTAGTCTGGAGGAAGGAATTACAAGTATTTTAATTTGGGCGTTATTCCCGGTGGCTACTTCTCGTCTTTCACTGCGAAATAAAAAATTCCGCAACTTCGTTGAAGGAAATTCGACGGTCTTTATTAAAAACGGCAAAGTGTTAGAAGAAAATTTAAAACGGGAAAAATATACCGCCGATGAATTGCTCGAGCAGCTTCGCAAAAAAGATGTGTTTCGTGTGGCAGATGTGGAATTTGCGGTGCTTGAGCCGAACGGCGAGTTAAACGTGTTATTGAAACGGGAAAAACAGCCGTTAACCGTTGGGGACGTATTTCCAAACCCTCCGTCAGAAAAGGAGCCGCAAACAGTAATTATGGACGGCATGATTTTAGATGAGCCGCTTGCGACGATGGGGCTGAACCGCGGCTGGCTAAAACAGGAATTGGATAAACAAGGGGTGGCGATCGAGAATGTGTTTTTAGGCCAAGTAGACTCTTACGGTCAGCTGACGCTCGACTTGTATGACGATAAAATCCAAATTCCTGAGCCGCAAGAGAAAAAGCTGCTGCTAGCAGCGATCAAAAAAGTGCAGGCAGACTTTGAATTATTCGCTTTGCAAACAGAGTCAAAGGAAGCAAAAGAACTATATAAGACAAACGCTGAAAAAATGCAGAAACTATTGCAAAAAGTGGAGCCATTTTTACGAAACTAAAGGAGGCATATACTAAATGGAAAAAAAACGTATTCGGACGACAGACGAAGAAATTAAACTGGAATTAAAGAAAAACAGCCGTGCAAGCACCACCGATGAAGAAATATCGATTGAATTTATGTACAACGAAAACAATGTCACCCATCAGCCGAAAGATTATGAAGATATTGAGTATTAACAGACGTATTGGAAAGCAAAATTTTTCTAAGACGGCCATCGGCAATTAAAAAGCGTTTCTGTTCTTTGAACAAAAGCGCAAAATGCAAAGTAGGAAAAAGCCGCTAGGGAATATTCACCCGACAAGCGGCTTTTTTGTTTGCAAAAATTTATACGGTTAATGACTGCAAGAATTCTTTTACTTCTTCTGGTGTTTTCGCATTGGCGCTATGGAGATGAGCAATTTTTTCCCCATTTCGGAAGACGAGCAAACTTGGAATGCCCATCACTTGGTACTTTTCAGCAAGCTCTGGAAAATCGTCGCGATTAATTTCGAACCAATCGTATTGCGAATATTCGTTAACGATATCATCGATAAACATGTTCATTCTTGTGCAATCTGGGCACCATGTTGTATAAAACTTTACAATTACCGGTTTTTCCCCCGAAATGACCTCTTGGAATTGTTCTGTCGTTTGGAGCTCTTTCAATAGAATTTCCCCCTTGAATGAAGTAGTGTCCGCTTATACTTTATCACATTTTTGTGGAAAAAAAGAATTTATATGCTTTGGCACATTGTCCCCTAAATTGCATAAACAAATGGTAAGGAAGGAGGGGATAGGATGAGCCGCGAGTTGGAAAAAGCGCTGGAAACGTGGGCGAATTCTAAAAAAGAGGGACATGAGCAGTTTATTAAGTTGTTTGAACAGTGGGGAAGAGACTTCGATAAAAAAATACAGGAAATCGAGAAGCTAAATAATCAATTTTTAAAAGGCGTCCAAGGAAACTTGGATTATATGAACAAGTGGTTTTCGAAAAAAGAAAACCAGTTTTCGAAGCTGTTTCGGATATTTGGGGAATAGATTTCCATATACGCCTATACCAGTTGCAAGCATGATGAATACGATAAAGTAACAAAGCGTAAGGAGGTGCACCATTATGGGCTTTGGATGCTGCGGTTTCGGAGGATACGGAGGCTTCGGCTATGGAGGCTTTGGCTATGGCGGTTTCGGCCATGGCAGTAGCTTTGTGTTGATTGTTGTGTTGTTCATTTTGTTAATTATTGTCGGTGCTGCGTTTGTATACTAATGTCATGTAATGGGTGCGGGCTGTTCTATTCGACGGGCAGCTCGTACTTTTTCTTTCTGATGTATGCACTTATTGGTTTTCAATTCATACGATATAAGAGGAAAAGGAGGATTTGGTAAATGGATAATCAGTTTTTTAAAAATATCGAAAAGAAAACAGGTGTAAATATGAAAGACGTATTCGAATTAGCCAATTCTTTGCAAAATGCCAATTTTAAAGACGAAAAAACAGTGCGTCACGTCATCAAACGCGTCGCGCAAATCGCCAATCGGAAAGTGCCAAAAGAGCTAGAAGACCAAATCGTCAAAACGATCATTCAAAACGGAAAACAGCTTGATTTTAGTACGATTGCTAACATGTTGAATAACAAAAAGTAAGCAAAAGGGAGTCTTCGGAATCGAAGCTCCCTTTTGTTCTTTATATTCCTTAGAAAAAAATGAATATTGGCAACTAAAGCGAATCAATTACAAAAAGACGGTCTTGAAAATCTATAATATAAATAGTAAACAAAGGAAATAAAATATGCGCGAAGGAATAGACGTTACAATGATTGCTTTCATTCCGAATGAAGCGTGCTGTTGTAGGGCATGGACAATATACAGAAGATATAAAGAAACTAGTGCAGCAAAATATGATATGGCGTGAAAATGATTGACTAAGTCACGAACGGCTTATGTATGAATTGGAAATGAAATTGTATTTTCTCTTGGCTGTTATACGTACAGCATAACCGCTTATGTAACAACAGTGTACGCAACTATTCTTTATGGATTGCAGAAAATGAGCAGAGACCGTACCATCGTTTGATACGGTCTTAAAGGGATTTTACCATCGTTACATGAGGGATTCCAGCATCCATAAACACATCGGAAACGGTTTGATATCCGAGTTTTTGATAAAATGGCTCCGCATGTGTTTGCGCGTTCAGTTTTACTTTTGGGACACCTTGTTTTTTTGCAAACTGCTCAATCGCTTCCATAATCAGCTTTCCTGCCCCACTGCCGCGATATTGCGGCAAAACGCAAATTCGTTCGATCTTGCCTAGACCGTTATCGATCGTGCGAAATCTGCCGGCACCAATCGGTTTTTCCCCATCGTACAAAACAAAATGCATCGCTTCTTGCTCAAATTCATCAATTTCTTCTTCTTCCGGAACATGCTGCTCTTCGATAAATACGATTCGTCGAACAAGCAAGGCATCTTTGTATAAAGATGTATCATTTTTTGTTCCGATTGCTACGTTCATATTACTCTTGTTCCTTTCCTCCAACAAGAAATGTTTCATATACTGTCCATGAGCCGTTTTCTAGTTGATATAGAAGGTGGAAGCGGTCAACCGTTTCTTCAAAATGAACGTTTTGCATCCGTAATTGTCCGTATACATCAGCATATTCAGCGTTTGGCAAATCACGGCCGATGGTAATATGAGGGACAAATACGTATTCTGACTTATCAGCAAGGATTCCGCTGTGAAGCCGTTCATGGAGACGCTCGAGCGTTTCATTCGGCTCCACTTTTAAATAAATAACATTGCTTGTTGGATAAAATGAGCTAAACTTTGTCACTTTTAACGGAATGACATCTGTTTCAGCGGCGATTTTGCGCAGTTCCTTCACAATTTCTTTAATTTTCTGGTCGTCAGCTTCAAAAGGCTCTTTTAAGGTTAAATGCGGCGGAATGAGGGCGTAATGGCTGTCGTAACGCTTTCTATAGGAATTGGCAAAATCTTGTATTCGCTTCGAAGGAAATAAAGCAATACCATATTTCATAAAAACCCCTCCTTATGATAAGTAGTACTTAATTATAACAAAATTCCGAAGAGCATAGTAGTGTTTACAAAGAAAGGATATGCGCGATTGCACGCGGAACATCAGGCTGCCAATATGTCCATGCATGACCGCCATCAAATTCGTTGTATTCATACAAAAATCCTTTTTGAATAAACGCTTCACGCGCCTTTCGATTTGGAGTGATAAAATCGCGCACATTTCCGTCCGTCGTTTTCACTGCTGTTTCGTTTGTACCTACCGAATGGTAAATTTGCAATAATGATGGTTCTGTAAATTGTAAAATTTGTTCGATGATTCCTTCATCGATATATGGCGACTGCATCGCAATTTTTCCAAATGTATGCGGATACAATAATCCTGCCATTAGTGATACAGTGCCGCCAAGGGAATCGCCGATGAGCGCGCGTCCTTTTCCGATTTGGTACGTAGGAAACGTTTGATCTAAAAACGGAACGAGCTCATGTGCTAAAAAACGCAAATAACGGCTGTTTTTCTTTCCGTTTGGATGATATTTCTCATAGCGGTCCTTAACATCGCGATATGGAATTCCGATGACAATGGTGCGGTCAATCTCGCCGTTTTCCATCAGTTGTTCAATAACGCTTTTTATTTTCCCGTACATAAAATAATCTTTCCCATCCTGAGCGATAAGAAGAGAATACTTATGAAGCGGGGAAAACGAACTTGGCAAATAGGCAAGCAGCGTTATTTCCTCATCCAGCTCATCGCTATAAATAGTGTAATCATGCATTGTCCCTTTTTGTAATGCCATGATGGATCCTCCAACAAAAACAGATTCACCTGTTATTGTACCATATTTTTGTAAAAACATGTTAACAAACACAGCAGATTATGATGAATATTTACATAAAAAAGCGCCGGGAGTTTTTCCAACGTATAAAAACAACGTGTCAATTTGAAAAATTTAAAAAATTTCTTGCAAACTTACGATAAATGAGGTACATTTTTTAGTAATCAGAAAAAATGAATAGTGAAGGATGCATTCTTATCAAGAGAAGTGGAGGGAACTGGCCCTATGAAGCTTCAGCAACCAGCCAATTTTTGGCCAGGTGCTAAATCCAGCGAATTGAATTTTTTCAATTCGGCAGATAAGAAGAAGCACTGATCGACGTATGGAAAAGTCTTCTTCTTAGAAGACTTTTTTTATTTTATAGAAGAGGGAGAGATACAGATGGAGAAAATGGAAACGTTATTGGCGCAAATCGGAAACCGCAGTGACACGGTCACAGGAACGGTCAATCCGCCCGTCTATTTTTCGACCGCGTACCGTCATGAAGGAATCGGGAAGTCTACCGGATTTGACTACATTCGTACCGGCAATCCGACGCGGAAAATCGTCGAGGAAGCGATCGCAAAGCTAGAAGGAGGAGACCAAGGCTACGCGTTCAGCTCGGGCATGGCGGCCATTCAGACGGTTCTTGCGTTATTTGAAAGTGGGGATGAATTTCTCGTTTCCTCCGATTTATATGGAGGTACATATCGTTTATTTGAACGCGGCTGGCGAAAATACGGCTTGTCTTTTCATTATGTAGATTTTCGCGACATACGATTAGTAGAGAACTACATCACTGAAAAAACAAAAGCGATTTTTTTTAGAAACACCGACGAACCCGTTAATGCAGGAAACGGACATTGCTGAAGTGGCAAAATTTGCGAAAAAACATGGACTGCTTCTCATTGTCGACAACACGTTTTACACACCAGTTTTTCAGCGTCCGATCGAGCAAGGAGCCGATATCGTCATCCATAGTGCGACAAAATATTTAGGCGGCCATAACGATGTGTTGGCAGGTCTCGTCGTTGCGAAGGGGGAGGAACTTTGCAAGCGGCTTGCGGAATATCAGAACGCAATTGGCGCTGTGCTTTCACCGT
Source organism: Parageobacillus toebii NBRC 107807 (assembly GCF_003688615.2). Taxonomy (GTDB): domain Bacteria; phylum Bacillota; class Bacilli; order Bacillales; family Anoxybacillaceae; genus Parageobacillus_B; species Parageobacillus_B toebii. Next base: position 1,673,861 of record NZ_CP049703.1, read on the forward strand.
TTGATTCATGGCTGCTTATTCGCGGCATGAAGACGCTGGCGCTTCGGATGCGACAGCACGAAGAAAACGCGAAGCGAATCAGTGAATTTTTAGCGGCGCATGAAGATATTACTGATGTATTATACCCGGGAAGAGGCGGCATGTTGTCGTTTCGTTTGCGCGAAGAAAAATGGGTCAACCGCTTTTTGCAAAGTTTACGATTAATTACATTTGCCGAAAGTTTAGGAGGAGTTGAAAGTTTTATTACGTATCCAGCAACGCAAACCCATGCCGATATTCCAGAAGAAATCCGCATCGCCAACGGTGTCTGTAACCGGCTGCTTCGTTTCTCTGTCGGCATCGAGCATGTCGAAGATTTAATATCTGACTTATCGCAAGCGTTAAAAAGTATGAAAGAGGTGTAGGGAGATGGAACAACACGTATCTTTTCAAACGAAACTGCTCCATAATAAATGGAAAATGGATCCTCAAACGGGAGCGGTCAGTGTGCCGATTCAGCACGCTTCCACGTTCCATCAATTTGATTTTGATACATTCGGCAAATATGATTATAGCCGCTCGGGCAATCCGACGCGCGAAGCGTTGGAAGAGACGATTGCGGCGTTAGAAGGCGGGGTGCGCGGTTTCGCCTTCTCATCCGGAATGGCGGCGATTTCCACCGCTTTTCTCCTCTTGTCCAAAGGCGATCATGTGCTTGTGACGGAAGACGTTTACGGCGGTACGTACCGAATGATTACCGAGGTATTGAGCCGCTTTGGTATTGAATATACGTTCGTTGATATGACCGATTTGCATGAAGTAGCTTCCCATATTCGCCCGAATACAAAAGTCATTTACGTTGAAACCCCATCGAATCCGCTTTTAAAAGTGACCGATATTCGCGGGATTGTGAAGCTTGCAAAGGCAAATGGCTGTTTAACGTTTTTAGATAATACGTTTATGACTCCCGCTCTGCAGCGTCCGCTCGATCTTGGTGTCGATGTCGTCCTTCATAGCGCGACGAAATTTTTATCGGGGCATAGCGACGTTGTTGCCGGGCTTGCCGTTGTCAAAGACGAGGAACTTGCCAAACAGCTGTACAAATTGCAAAACTCTTTCGGAGCGGTGCTCGGCGTCCAAGACGCATGGCTTGTGTTGCGCGGATTAAAGACGTTGCACGTCCGCCTCGAACAATCGTCGCAATCCGCGCTTGCCATCGCCCGTTATTTAGCAAACCATCCAAAAGTGGAAGAAGTGTATTATCCAGGGCTTACGTATCATCCGGGCCATGCGATTCAGCGCTACCAAGCATCAGGCTTTGGCGCGGTATTATCGTTCCGCCTTGCCGATGAAGAAGCGGTCCGGACGTTTGTAAAGCATGTTCGCATCCCTGTATTTGCCGTCAGCTTAGGAGCAGTCGAATCGATTTTATCGTATCCTGCCAAAATGTCACATGCGGCGATGCCGAAAGAAGAACGGGAGCGGCGCGGCATCACGGACGGCTTGCTGCGTCTTAGTGTTGGCCTTGAAGCCGCTGACGATCTAATTGCCGATTTCGAGCAAGCACTGTCATATGTCAAAGAAACATCATCATCCACTGTTTCAGCACGATAAAATAAAAAGGTATGCGCCAAAAGAAGCTGCCTCGCGCATACCTTTTCGTTTATTCTGTCAAATGAAATGTCTCTGCTGATAATATAATCATGTGATCAAAGGAATAAATATAGAGCGCTAAATAACATAATGATGTATTGAAAGCGGGGATTTACGATCGTTCTTGCCCTATTGCCTGTACGCGACAATGCTGTACAGCGATTGACACCCAAAATCGCTAGATGAAAATTTTTTAAAAAAGTATTTGACAAAGATCAGGCATATCCATATAATAATAGATGTGTTCAACAGAATATGATTCCGTAGCTCAGCTGGGAGAGCGCCACCTTGACAGGGTGGAGGTCGCTGGTTCGAGCCCAGTCGGAATCACTAAAGTGAGAGGCTTGAAATCCTTGCGTATCAAGGGTTTCAAGCTTTTTGCTTTTTATAGCAGGGCACTCAAAATGGTGTCCAAATTATATTTGGTGCCATTTTGGTGCCGAAGCATTTTTAGTTTGATTTTGATAACGGGGCATCGATTTGATTAGCCGCTTTCTTATTAAAATAAATATAAATTATGTTTTTTCATAAATAAAGCAGCATAATTGAATATGCTGCTGGCATGCTATTTATTTGCTATTAACTTCAACGTAAGAAGGAATCGGACAAGCATCTTGCTTTAAAGAATCGTACTGTGAATGTGGATCAATCTCCACATCTTTTGTGCGCGCTTCAAACCAAGATGTGATCAACGGCTGTAGAGAAGAATCGATATCTAATAACGTTGTTACGTGAACCGGGTGTGCACGATTTGTTAGTTTTACACTCATGACATCAAAAATTCGCTGTAGCAAAGAACGCTCAAATTGCAATTCAAGCAACTTTGCCCGTTTCGTTACGAGTGTTTCTACTGTAAAGGCACCTGAGCGAAGCTGTACATGCGCATCTTCTAACTTAAACGCTGTATTACGGTATTCTCGAATACGATTGATATAAGTAAACACCAACACAATCGCACCAAAAACAAAGAAAATGGGTTTCCAAAATCCAATGGCAGCAACGAGGCTTGCAAAAATTGGTGGTCGAAGCCAAATCAACTTTTTTGCCTTAGGGGATGCATAATGTGTCATGCTACGCAGTTGAAATTCTGGCAGCATGATTGCTATTAATTCATGTGCTTTTTCCGTTGGTAAGTACGGGAAAAATTCATTAATGTTTTGGTCCTCACCTGGCAAAATTTCCCCTGCTGAAATAAGTTTAATTGTTGTCACACCGAGCAACTTTTGATAGCCGTTTTGTTTGTAAATGACCGCTTGTACTTTGTCTTTGCGAATGGAAAAGCTTTGCTTAGAAAGCCAGCCTTTTTGTACATAAATGCGTTCATTGTCCATTGAAATGGTATATTGATAGTAGCTATTAAACGTTTTAAAGACGCCGATACCGACAGCTGCTAATACGGCAAGTAAGACTAGCAAGATGAGCAGCCATCCTGAAAGATGAGACATAACCTTATCTACATTAATGTATTTCTCTGGATGTACATCTGACCATATATTTAAGCCAATAGGAATGATGGCTAAAAAACTGAAGGACAATAGGGAAGCTTTCAAAATATCACGAATGGTAGTGGTGAAAAGAATTTGACGTTCAGATTCATTGATGGCTTCCTCAGCATGCTGCTCTTGATTCCCATTTCGTAAAACATAATCCTCTATCTTGATGCAATCCACTTTATTTACAAATTCCAATGTCACATCGCTAGTTGCTTCTCCTGTTTCCATTGTGATCGATTGTACGCCAAATAATCGTTGCAAAACATTTGCCTTCGTTTGCACATTCTCAAATTTTTCACGCGGTATAAATTGCTCTGATTTAGAAAATAGGCCCTTATGTATATGAATGCCATCTTCGGCAAATACAACTTTAGTAAATAATGTCTCATAGATGCGAAACAGTAAACTGAATCCGAAAACCGCAATCGCACCCCATTGCACAATATTCATGAACATAGAATTACTACCCGAATTTAGGAATAAAATGAAAAGTATAAACAGATTGCTTTTGATAAGGTCTAGCAGGTCATAGAATATTTTTAGCTTGGAATAGCGAAACGTCATACTTCATCAAGCTCCTTTAAACGGGCAAGCTTCGAAATATCATCGCGGAGCTTTATAGCAACTTCTTCCTCAATATGTGGAATGGTAACGCCACCTTGCATAGTTTTAATTTCAATTGAGCGGACACCATATTTTCGCATAATGATGCCTTGAGTCAATTCAATTGATTGTATTTTCGTCATCGGCACTACAACTTCCACTTTTGTCCAAATCCCGCTTTTAATGTATAAAAAATCATCCGTTAACCCGTATCGAAAAGTTTTATAGTATATCGGTGAACTTACAAAATAGGTCCACGGAATACCAATTATAGTAATGACAAACAGGGCGATCCAAACATACCGTAGCCAGCTCCACCAGTTAAAATAATCTGTGCAAAAATAAAGTCCAGTTATAACGACAAGGGCAATGAGTGATGTAATAAGTTCGTTTAAATTGCGTACCTTCATCGCTCTAGGTGAGATTTGTTGATACTGTACTTCCATACTGTTCTCTCCTTTAAGTTGGAAAATTATCCATTCAATTTCATTTACGGTGAATGATAAAAAAAGTTTCGTTTGAATAAACTGTGATTAAAATTTTTGTAAAACATCTATTTCGAAAAGTGAGAGATCTTTGAAGGAAAAAATAAGGAAATGTTTTTGGTGCTATGAGATACATTTTTGCACTTTACATAGCCCACAGTATATGAGTATGAGATGAAAAGCAAGCTTCAACAATCGGGCGATTTTCTTGAAGAAAGATTGAATGATATATGACTTTTTTAGGGAAATTAATTAAAAGATTCAAGGCTCTCGTTTTTTTTTTCTAAACGTGAGCCTTGAGTCATTCTTCTGTATTTGCATTTTTTCACTTATTAATTCCACTCGCTCATTATTATTGCAGAAAATGTTTCAAGTGTGATTTGATCATTTTCTTCTAATGAGAAGATGTGTATAAGCTTTCAGAGTTGTTTAAAGGTTTTCATGACATAAGCGTTTACTCATGCATTGAAACGATGCTTTTTTGTGTAGTAAAATACTGGCATGAGCATGAAGTAGGCCGTGAACTATATTAATAACTATATTAATAACAGATGGTGTTGCAAAACTAAAGTAAAAACTCAAGTTATGCATAAGGATGCAGCATAACACATGCAGTAAATATCGATGAAATCCATACCATCGCGGCTGTTCCACCCCATCACTTTTTAACTCATTAAATACCCGTTCAATCCTGCGGCGAAGCCCAAACAGCCATTGGCCAAACCTCGTTTTCAACAAGACAGGAAAAACCCGGCCATAGGCATCTTTCCGTTCCTTGCTATTGCGGCGGTTGATAGGGGAAATTGAATAGGATTCCTGACTGCTCAGCTGTTTGGCGAACCTTTTCGCTGTCATACGCGGCATCGCCCAATACCAATTCGATATCCCACTTCTTTAAAGAAACAAGTAATTCTGGTGCCACTGCCGCATCATTTCGATTCGCTGTGGTTAACACATGAGATAAAATGATTCCCTCGGCAGACCATGTATGTTCGTTGTTTAAATTGGAAATCATGATAGTGTCCCCCCCTTGGTAGTTGGTTTTGGTCACTGTATATGATTTCCAAGGTGGTGGATTTTTTTATGTGCATTTATGCATTCGTTATGCGTTTTGCAACACGTTCACCATTTATTAAACTAAAGCTCCCGTTAGTTGAAAAAGGGCATCTGAATAAAATGCCACCTTACTCTGTAATATCAAGTACAAGTAAACAATTTTTAGCACTTTAATATCAATCGTCTTATATATAATGCCGCACATTATATTTGGTCATATTTCTAAAAATTATAAAAATAGGTAAAATTAAATATTACAGTAAAGGGGGGAAATGGTTAAGAATAATGAGTATTCGGATTATCTAGTGGAATACAATGTAGGTTTAGTATCTTCAAATAGTGTTTTGTTACACTGTTTTTTCGAACTGTGCAACAAGTTATTCCAATATTATGGATAGTCCTATGATAGAATAAAGTTACATTCTTAGGACGGTGATATTTACGAAAGAATTTTTATCTAGTTTTTTACTTATTACCAGTTGGCTTATATTTGCAATTAGTGGATACCTATTTATTTGGACAATCTTCTTCGTTTATGCCATTGTACCAGCCTTTTTAAGTTTAGCTGTTGGCTTATTCTGCTTTTATTGCTCAAAGAAGCTGGACAGTAACATCAAAAAGAATTCTTAAAATCCCCCTATGTCGCAGTATGTGTCTACTGTGTCGGTACCGTCAAGAATTTTGTGTAATGTAAATGGGGTAGGGTTTCTCTGAAATGGATTTGAATTGATAGGGGACTGATTTTCTCCACACAGGAGACTGAATATTCAGTCTCCTGTGTGGAAAGGGAGAATCCCCCTATTTTGTTTATTTACAGTATTTGGTTAATGATAACGTTCTTCAAACATTCGTTGAAGGGCTTCCTGCGCTTCGGCAAATCCTCGCAACTTTCGCCCTGCCCATTTCTCATTAATGAATGGTCAAATACACGATTTTTTCTGCGGCTTCTAAACTATTCAAACTGTTCATCGGTTTTAGGCGTTTCCGAATCTCCTTGATCGTTCGTTCGATGGCATTCGTTGTATAAATCACACTTCGAATACTGCTTGGATAGTCCATAAATGAGAAGGACATCCAACTCATTTGCCCACGATTGGACTTCCCTTGGGTATTTGTGAGACTATTTGGATTGAAACTGTTGAAACATCTCCAATGCGATTTCTTTATTCGGAGAACGATAAATGAGTTTCAGGTCCTCCACCATTTCGAATTGATCTTTTTTCCGAACACAACGGAGATAGCAGCCGTTTCTCCTATTCGGTGTTCCAGCCTGTTCGATTTCGAGGAAATTTTTGATTTCTTCCCGCATAATCAGTTCTAATTTTTCTTTCACAAATTGACGAATGACACTTTCCAGTTGATTTGCCCAGTCGACATTCGGTATACTTCTTTCAGACATAGGTAGGGTTCTCCTTTCTCTAAGATTTTTGGTCCAATCAGAGAATACCCTACCTTTTTTCTTTTGTTCTAGCAAAATGCTTTACACAAACTTTTATACATCATCCTTTGTTTCCACGTTTTACACTAGGGGACAACAATGCAGGTAATATGTGCGTTCTGCGACGCCATTCCTAGCTTTGTTGCGGTGTTGTTTCTGCAAGAGCATGCTAATCATTCGGAAATTTAAAAGATGGACTTCCGATAATACATACTGAAAAATCCACAAGAGAAAAGAGGGATACCGGTACCAAAAAGCTGTTCGTAAGAAATGCAAAAATAAGTGTGAGAGATGCCGAGCAACAAAGAAATTACATTTCCATCTAGGTTTTTAGAAGATGGACAAAACATAGTCGATAGTCTCATTTTGCTTTGTACTAGTGATCATGCGGAAGAATATAAAGGATAACATGCTTATTATATGTTATTGAAGTGGATGAAAAGGCGGCCGCAACGGAGCTTAAAAAAGATGTGTTCAAACATATCGAAGCAGAATTGGATTGCTAACACGATATGTTGAAAGAGTATCATGTTTTGTCGGGAGAAAGTCGATGAAAACGTTGGTGGCGGCCGCGCTTCTCTTCTAGGAAAGCTGGCGTAATCCGTCGTGCACCATTGGCGATACAGTTGGCACAGTTAGAGGAATTGCAACAGCGATCGGACGGGTATATGCACAATTGCCGTAAACGCATCAGAGGATGATTCAATGATGGCATTGGACAAGACCAAGACGATTACATGGGATGGACTAGCTGACAAATTAATAATAGACGCCGAGCCATGCGGTGGCGGGATGAAATTATTTATGCGATTGGGGTGGGATTGGATGCAGATGAGTTCAGTATTTATGAAAGAGTTAGCCGATATACTCTTCAAATACAACTTAGCTTGCATAAAGTCGGGTAACGGTATGATAGGTTATAAAGATGGGGAATTCAAAGTATTGAATAATACGTTTGTTAGCGCGAAACCAAAAGGAATTGAAATGAGTGGTTACAGTTTAGAGGTATATGGAGTAAATCATAAAGAAGAACTTTTAGAGAAAATAGTAGAAGATATAAAAGATTGTTTTAAGAAAAACGAGATGGGAGCAATTGAGGGGAATTATTTTATTGGGTTCGATGATGGCAACAAATTCAAAATAAGAATTATCGAATAATACCATTTCCAATGCCACTTTCGGCATATAAAATATGATAAATTCCTAGCTGTTTCCCCTCTTTTCCGCTTGTCACCTATCGGATGGCGGACGGTGAAAATATCCAAACAACGCCCCACCCCATCTTCTCAAGTTGAGCCAAGACGTTTCTGCGCAAGGAATTAAGCAAGATGGGATGGAGATTTATTGTGCGCAAATATTTTTATGCATCCGTTATGCGTTTTGCGACGCGTTCTATGAAAAAAGAGGATATATGCTCAATAAAGGGCATATATCCTCTACTAATATAGTTATTCCTTAAAACGGAAATTTTCGATATTGATGTTGAACGGAAACCCATTTTGTCACTGTAAACTCTTCTACAATCCATGGATTTCCAAAACGGCCTAATCCACTTTCTTTTGTTCCTCCAAATGGTGTATTCGATTGAAGGTTAACCGTTTGGTCATTTACATGCGTCATTCCGCTATCAATCTCTAAAGCTAGTTCTGTTCCTTTTTCAAGATCAGATGTAAATATAGCCGAACTTAGACCATATTCGGTTTCATTTGCCAATTCAATCGCTTGTTCGTCCGTTTCCGCTTTAATCATGATCGCAATCGGTGCGAACACTTCCGTTTGAGCTAACTTACTATCATTATCCACATCTACAAATACATATGGCGTTAATATATTTCCTACGCGTTTTCCTTCTAATGCCAACGGAATTCCTTCTGCTTTTGCTTCTTCAATTACCTTTAATGCTTTTTCTAACTGACGTTGGTCGATGATCGGCCCAATCACGTTTTTACGATTGCGTGGATCTCCGTACGGCAAGTTTTTAGCCCGCTCCACAAACTTCTGTACAAATTCATCATACAAATCTTTATGAACAATGAATCTATTCACGATCATACAAATTTGGCCTTGGTGTAAATACTTTCCGAATATCGCTGCATCCACTGCGCGATCTACATCAGCATCGCTCAGCACGACAAACGGACTGTTTCCGCCTAATTCTAATGCAACGCGTTTTAAAGCTCCACCAGCGACAGCTCCGACATGCTTTCCTGCCTCTGTCGATCCAGTGAAGCTGACCAACTTAGCATGAGGGTTTGTTAACATTTCATCTCCAATTTCTCTCGAATTCGTTAAAATCACATTGAGTACACCTTTAGGCAATCCAGCATATTCAAACGCTGCCGCAATAATCGAACCTCCGGTTAAGCCGGTTTTCAAATCCGGTTTATGAACGACCGCATTACCTAATGCGATCGCAGGGGCAATGGTTCTCATCGATAAAAATAACGGGAAATTAAATGGAGAAATCGATGAAATAACTCCGAGCGGCAATCGATAAATTCGATTTGTTTTTCCTTCAATAGGAGAAGGAACTTCTCTATACGTATAAATCTCTTCTGTCATTTTTTCCGCTTCTACTAATTCATCTAACGTAATTTGATATTCCATTTCCGCTTTTATATATGTGCTGCCTGTTTCTACTACCATGGTCTCTAAAATTGCTTCTTTATTCTCTTTAAAATACTCTAATGCTTTCCGGATGACCGCTTTTCTTTCCTCTACCGAAGATTTCGCCCATTTTTTCTGCGCTTGCTGCGCCGCTTCAAAAGCTTCCTGTGTTTGTTCTTTTGTAGCTAATTTAACTGTTGTAATGACAGAATCATCATACGGGTTTAAAATATTATAAGAGTTCGAACTTAATCCTTCAACCCACTCACCATTAATAAAACTTTTATTTAGTTCCAGATACTGTTTCAAGTTGATGCCCTCCCCTTGTTGTAAACGGTTTCGACAATTATCTTACTATTGCTTGCACATTATTTCAAATTTCCTGCTTACTTTTTAGATGTAACAATTTTTTTCATTTGCACGTTGGAATGAATCTATTTTACGCATATGGATATAGAAAAGTGTGGTTATTTTCGTTATTCTACCATGCGAAAAATAGATTCTCACTGGCTGCTAAGGAGCGGGAAGAATTATTAGATTTTGCTCGTTACCAAAATGGAGCGTTTATTGTAAAATAGAAATGGCGTTCCGTCGTGAAAACGCGGACGATGGATTAGCGTATGACGTTGGATGATTTTTCACGATGCGGAGGATTACAATGGAACAACATCATTTTTTCTTAAAAGCGAATTGGTCTGGCGGAAGAAATGGCAGCGGCTTTATTGACGCTGGCCAGTTGAAGACGAAAGTATCCATTCCGCCGGAGATGGATGGACCAGGAATTGGAACAAATCCAGACGAAATGTTGTTAGGCGCAGCAGCAACCTGTTATTTAATTACGCTTGCGGCGATGTTAGAACGTTCTTCCATTCCGGTTAATGAACTTACAATGGAATCAGAAGGAATTGTGGAAGTAGAGAGAGGAGTAATTACGTACAAAACGATCATTCACCGTCCTGCGATCACATTGGCTGCTGGAGCGACGGACAAAGAGGTCCAAAAAGCAGCGCTCCTTGCGGAAAAAGCAGAAAAAAGCTGCATGATATCAAGAGCGATAAAAGGAAATGTCGAGATGAAATTAGAATCGGATATACGTATTTCACCAAAATAAATAAAAAAGTAAAGAGGGAAAGGCAATGTATACAAATGAAATGATTTATCAAGAATTAGTGCAAATTTGCGGGAAAGAAAATGTCTTGCGGGATGAACCGCTGAAATATCATACATTAGTCAAAATTGGCGGCAAGGCGGATTTCCTTGTCTGGCCAACAACATATGAGCAAGTAATGGAAGTCGTTCGGTTAAAAGAAAAATATCAGCTTCCTTTTACACTGCTTGGCAACGGGTCGAACGTCATCGTGCGTGACGGCGGCATTCGCGGCATTGTGATGCAATTAAAACATCTTACAGAAATCAAAGTGGAAGGGGAAAAAATCATCGCCCAAAGCGGCGCCGATATTAAAGCCGTTTCCCGGTTTGCGCTAGAACATAGCTTAACGGGGCTCGAGTTTGCATGCGGCATTCCGGGATCTATCGGCGGCGCGATTATGATGAATGCGGGCGCCTACGGCGGAGAAGTCAAAGACGTGATTGATCATGTGAAGGTTATCACACAAACAGGAGAATGTAAGATTTTGAAAAAAGATGATTTGCAGCTCGGTTATCGAACAAGCATTATTAGCAAGACACATGATATCGTGTTAGAGGCAGTATTTCAGCTTAAAAAAGGCGATCCGCAAAAAATTAAAGAAAAAATGGACGATTTAACGTTCCAGCGCGAATCAAAACAGCCGCTTGAGTATCCGTCTGTCGGCAGTGTATTTAAACGACCTCCTGGCTATTTTGCGGGCAAACTTATTCAAGACAGCGGCCTGCAAGGAAAAGGAGTCGGCGGTGCGGAAGTATCGACGAAGCATGCTGGTTTCATTATTAATAAAAACAACGCCACCGCTTCCGACTATATTGCAACCATTGAAATGGTGCGGAAGACGGTAAAAGAGAAATTCGGCGTTGATCTTGAATTAGAGGTGAAAATTATCGGGGAGGATATAAAACAGCAACAACAATAACAGAAATTCGGTCCGAACTCACAAACGAGTTCGGATTTTTTGTTGAAAAGAGAATAATAGAGACAGAAAAAACAAAGCCCCCAAGTGAGGCTTCGTTTCAAAACTGCTTCTAGTTTTTATACCCAGCCGCGCGCTTTCATCGCCTCTGTGATTCGTTTTAACGAAATGATGTAAGCGGCTGTGCGCAAATCGGTTTCATGTTCTTCCGCTGCTTCATAAACGGCGTGGAAGCTTTGCACCATGATGTTTGCTAATTTTTTGTTCACCTCTTCTTCGCTCCAGTAATAGTTCATTAAATTTTGCACCCATTCAAAGTAGGATACGGTTACGCCGCCTGCGTTCGCAAGAATATCAGGGATGACGATAATTCCTTTCTCTGTGAGGATGCAGTCTGCATCCGGAGAGATTGGGCCATTTGCCGCTTCTGCGATGATTTTCGCCTGAACTTGGTCAGCGTTTTTGGATGTGATCGCGTTTTCTAAAGCGGCAGGAATTAAAATGTCTACTTTCAGTTCCAATAAAGCGGAAGGATCGATTTGATATTCCGCACCGTAGTCGAGCAAAGCGTGATGATCTTTCAAATGTTCTACTTTCGCTATATCCAATCCGTTCGGGTCATAAATAGCGCCTTTGGAATCGCTGACAGCGACGATTTTGCATCCCAGTTCTGCAAGCAGTTTGGCGGCGGTTCTTCCCGCGTTTCCGAATCCTTGAATCGCGACGGTTGCATCTTTTAACGGACGTCCAAGTTTTTTCATCGCTTCTTGAATCGTAATGACACAACCGCGCGCGGTTGCTTCATTTCTTCCTTTCGATCCCCCGATGATGAGCGGTTTTCCCGTAATGACGCCTGGGGAGAAAGATTGATTGATGCGGCTATATGTATCCATCATCCAACCCATGATTTGCGGATTTGTATAAACGTCAGGCGCAGGAATATCTTTATCCGGGCCGATGATTTGCGAAATGGCTTCGATAAATCCGCGGCTGACTCGTTCTAATTCCCCACGGCTTAATGTTTGCGGGTCACAGATGACTCCGCCTTTTCCGCCGCCGTAAGGAAGTCCGACGACAGCGCATTTAAACGACATCCACATCGATAATGCCTTCACTTCATCGAGCGTAACATCAGGATGAAAGCGGATTCCCCCTTTAGTAGGGCCCAAAGCATCGTTATGCTGAGCGCGATATCCTTCGAATACTCGGATGGAACCATCGTCCATTTTGACAGGGAATGATACGGAGAGAACTCGCATCGGTCTTTTTAAAATTTCAATGATGTGCGGTTCTAAACCTAGTTTCACTGCCGCTGTTTCAATTTGTTTTTTGACGATTTCATACGGATTTAAGTTTTCTTTTGTTACAATCATAGGCATTTCCTCCTTCTGATGATGAATGATGCAGCATGATCATAGACGGTAGCTTATTGGTTTAGCAGATTATTACCATACTACCATATACTTTTATATTTATTCAATTAAAATTTTAAATTATCAAATAACTATGTGTTTATTGTATCATTTTACATTATTATGGGAATATTGCAAAACTAGATTTAAAGGCTCGAAGTGATAGATAAGGATGGCACGCATGCAGTAAATTTGTTGGATATTACTTCATAAAAATTAAAGAAATAATGTACAATAGCGTTAATTTAATGTATATGCACATAAACATACAGCATCCTTGAGAAAAATCGATAACGGAGTTTTTATGGGGGAGAAAGGATGAAACTTTATTTTATTGTCAATCCAGCGGCGAAAAATGGGCGGTGCAAAAAGGTATGGAAAAGATTAGAGAAAGTTCTTCGCAAAAAACATATTTCATAATGAAGTATTTTTTACAGAAAAACAAGGTGATGGAAAACAAATCGCCAGGCAAATCGTTGAGAGTACGAGTGAAACTGCTGCCATTATTGCCATCGGCGGCAACGGCACGGTTCATGAAGTCGCTAATGTTGTCTTTTCATTTAAGCACGGTATTGTTGGCTATATACCAGCAGGCACAGGCAATGACTTTTCGCGCGGCATCCGCATTCCGAATCATCCTCGAAAATAGCCAAATATTTTTTGCAGGAATTACATGGATGGGAAGCGAAATATGGAGCAGGAAAACGAAAGATAGGTGGAAAGCAAATGTCTAAGCAAGTAGTGCTGCTTGATGTAGTATGCTATATTATTTTTCCATTGGTTGTTTGGCATGCGGCGCGCGGTCACATCGGCGACTATTATGCGATGCTCGTCTCCGCCGTTCCCGGCATGGTGTACACCGTATACCGCTTTTTTTCCATTAGAAGAATCAATTTTTTTGGCATATTTATGATCGCTAATTTAGTCATCGGAACGCTGTTAGACGTGCTGGCCGGCTCTGCGCTGCAAATGTTATGGAACGGAGTATATTATTCGGTGGCATTGGCGATTTTGTTTTTGGCGACGATGGCGGCGAATAAGCCAATCGTTCTTTATATCTCGCTGGACTTTGTGGAGATGCAGGGAGCAAACCGTCAAGTGATGAAACAGCGGTTTTTTCAAAAAGACGTCTTATCTTTGTTTCAATGGATAACATTGGCTTTTGCATTGCGAGATTTGCTTCTTGCTGCCATCAAAGCTTGGCTGATTGTTCGTTATGGCGTTGAAGCGTTTGATAAAGCAAGAATACTTAGGCAAGCAATCAGTTGGGGAATATACGGGCTTTGCTTCATCGGATTTGCCCGTATTTCGAAGCTTATTAATGCCGGGCGGCAGGAACAGAGTAGTGATGATTTCGAAACATATTCGTAAGACGATGGAGTAAGCAGTTTAAGAATTTTTTTATTTTATTTTTCTGAATATTAACGATAAAATATTATTGCCAGGGACAACAAAGAATGGGGGAATAACGGTGGATAAGGGAGTATCACGTCGTGTGCTAGTAGCGAGTCTTGTCGGGAGTTCGATCGAATGGTTTGATTATTTCTTGTATGGAACGGTCGCTGCGCTTGTATTTAATCAGTTGTTTTTTCCGAGCGAAGATCCGACCGTAGGGCTGCTTTTATCCTATGCATCATTCGCTCTTTCCTTCTTTATTCGCCCGTTAGGCGGCGTTGTGTTCAGCCATATTGGCGATAAGATTGGACGGAAGAAGACATTGATTTTCACATTAAGCTTAATGGGACTCGCAACCGCGGGGATGGGGCTTCTTCCGACGTACGAAACAATAGGTGTATGGGCGCCGATTTTATTAATTTTACTTCGCCTTGTGCAAGGAATCGGCCTTGGTGGTGAATGGGGCGGCGCGTTGTTGCTCGCGGTTGAGTATGCTCCGAAAGAAAGACGCGGATTTTTCGGCAGCATTCCACAAATGGGTGTGACGATTGGACTGTTGCTTGGAACTTTTGTTATGTCATTAATGACGATGATGCCTAATGATGCCTTTATGTCATGGGGCTGGCGGATTCCGTTTTTGCTAAGCACGTTGCTTGTCTTTTTTGGATTATGGATTCGCAAAGGGATTGATGAGACACCGTCATTTAAGAAAGTTCAAGAAAAAGGAGAAATTGCGAAAGTTCCGTTATTGGAGACGTTGAAGACACAGTGGAAAGAAGTGTTAATCGCGGTGGGAGGAAAAGTTGTTGAAACAGCTCCATTCTATATTTTTGGAACGTTTATCGTTTCTTATGCGACAACGTATCTAGGATTTTCGAAAACCGCTGCATTAAATGCGGTAACGATTGCGACTGTGATCACGACAATTTTAATTCCGGTCATGGGCAGCTGGTCCGATAAAATTGGTCGCAAACCGCTTTATATCGGTGGAACGATTTTAATGATATTGTATGCGTTTCCGTACTTTTGGTTACTGCAGCAAGGCTCAGTAACACTGATGATTATCGCGACGGTAATTGGACTTGGAATTATTTGGGCGCCGATTACTGCTGTGTTAGGGACAATGTTTTCCGAAATATTTAAATCAAACGTGCGCTATACAGGGATTACACTTGGATATCAAATCGGCGCCGCGGTTGCGGGCGGAACGGCTCCGCTTATTGCGACAGCGCTGTTAGCGGAATATGACAATTCTTATGTTCCAGTCGCTCTTTATATCATCATTACCTCGATTATTTCTTTAATCGCTGTTTGGGTTGTGCGCGATCGTAAAAATGAGGTTTTAGATCAAGATGTAACAAACGAAAGCGGAATCGCATAAGCGGTTCCATTTTTTATCAAGGGGGCAAAGCATGATGATTATTTTATCAGAAAAAGAAATTCAATCACTATATATGATGGAAGATGCAATTCTTGATGTTGAGGCTATTTTGAGCGAGGAACGAAACGGGAATATTCAGATTCCAGAGCGTACCGTGTTGAATTTTTCAGAGCACGACGCCTCGGTGCTTTATATGCCGAGCGCTGCAACAAAGATGGCAGCGGTGAAAGTTGTAAGCATTTTCCCGCATAATCCGGAGCGCCAAAGACCGACGACGCAAGGGGTGATTGTGGTGACAGACACGGAAACGGGTGAGCATTTGGCAATGATGAACGCTACGTATTTAACACGACTTCGTACAGGAGCAGTCAGTGCCATTGCCACGAAATATCTAGCCAGACATGACGCTTCCCGGCTCGCGGTCATTGGAACGGGAGCGATGGCGCAGGAACAAGTAGCGGCGATGCTCGCTGTAAGACCGATTACAGAAATGTTTCTTTATAACCGAACGAAAGAAAAAGCGGAGCAATTTGCGGCATATATTCGGGAAGCGCATCCCGAGTGGCAAGGGACGATCCATGTGATGGATAATGCAGATGAGGCGGTGCGTCAAGCGCATATCGTTATTTGCAGCACACGTTCGACAACTCCAGTTTTTTCGGTAACGGCATTGCAGCCGGGGACGCATATTAATGCCATTGGCTCCTATCTTCCACATATGCAGGAATTGGACGTAGAAATGATTATTCGAGCGGACCGCATTGTCGTGGATACAAAGGAGGGAGTCAAGCACGAAGCAGGCGAACTTATTCAGGCGGAAAACACTGGAAGATGGTCGTTTGAACAAATCGACGCTGAAGTTGGCGAATTGGTAACAGGCGAAAAAAGCGGCCGGCAATATGAAAAAGAGATCACGCTATTCAAATGTGTCGGTGTCGCTTCATTCGATCTTGCCGTCGCCATGGGAGTGTATAAAAAAGCGGTGGAGAACGGAAAAGGGATGACCATTTCGTTATAAAAGGCAGAAGAGGTCTTTATCAAGCCCTAAATATAAAAACTTAAAGCACATATTAGTCATGTTATGTGCCATAGTTTATAAACCTTTTCGTAATTGAAATCCGTCTTTTTTGCCTAAAAAGGAGAAAGGGAAAAAGAATCGTTCCAGGGACATAGAAAGATGGAAAAGTAAGGAGAGTAACTAGTCATAAGTTCGGTGATGAACGAAGAAGGATGATGACGAAAGTTTGGGGTTGTCACAATAAATGTTTCCATACGTGATCAGTGCAGAAGAATAAGAAGAAAAAAACAGATGGCTGGTAAAAACATAGACAGCCAAGGGAGAAACTGCGCAAATTGGCAATGAGATATCTTTTTGTTATAATAACGGACAGAGTAATAGGCGATGGAGTTCGCTAAACTATCGTTCGGGCTGATGACTCCTACCAGTAAATCAATTATTGGTAGGAGTTTGTTTTTTGGATAAATTGAAGGAAAAGGGGTATTGTTCGTGATTTATGTCGTCGTTGGTCTTGCCGGCATTGTCGGCGCGCTGCTTCGCTATTATTTAGGATTGTTTGTGGGCGCCTTATGGAACGGGTTGTTTCCTTTGGCAACATGGCTGGCCAATATAATTGGCTGTTTTGCGTTAGGATGGCTGACTGCTTATTTGCCTCGGCTGCGCAATCTTCCTCCTTATGTTGTGACAGGACTAGGAACGGGATTAGTAGGATCGTTTACGACTTTTTCGACGTTCAGCGTCGAGACGATTCAGTTGCTTCACACGTCTCATTTAGAGTTAGCGTTGTTCTACGTTTTCCTCAGCATGTGCGGCGGGCTGCTTATGGCATGGATCGGATTTCGCCTTGGACACGGCCGTTTGCATGCACAAAAAGAGGCGGCGGAATAAGGAGGAGATCTTATGTTATGGAACAGCGCACTGGTGGCGATCGGAGGGTTTTTCGGCGCGATTGCGCGCTTTGGCATCAGCAATTGGATCAAACAGAAGTATCCTTCTTCTTTTCCGCTTGCTACATTATTAGTCAATTTAATCGGATCTTTTTTGCTTGGATATATTATAGGAAAAGGATGGAATGATTCGTGGAAGCTTCTTTTCGGAACAGGATTTATGGGGGCATTTACGACTTTTTCCACATTCAAGCTAGAAAGTATGGCTCTTTATATTCATAAGCAATGGAAAATGTTTGTTTTGTATCTTGCATTAAGCTATATACTCGGTCTGCTTCTTGCTTTTCTTGGCATGAAAGCATCAAGTGTGTAAAACGGCTATTGTCTAGCGTTATATTTTTTTGTAATATCACAAATGAAGCATGAATGGAGAGATAGAGAATGCCGACTTACCATGACCGTACAAACGATATTGTAGACCTTTGTCTACTTGCGGGAAAAATTATGCTCGAAAGCGGCGGGGAAACATATCGTGTGGAAGATACAATGATGCGTATTGCTGCTTCCTTTGGCATTCCCCGTTCGCACAGTTATGTCACGCCGACAGGAATTATTTTTTCGATTGATCGAATGAATTCCACGCAGTTTATTCGGATTGTGGAACGTTCGACAGATTTGCAAAAAGTCGCGCTTGTGAACAATATTTCCCGTCGCATCAGCAATGGAGAATTATCACTGGATGAGGCATATACACAGTTAAAAGAAGTGGAAAAACAAAAGTTTGCTTACTCCCTTTCACAGCAAGTAGCAGCAGCGGCGATTGCCAGCGGATGTTTTGCTGTCATGTTTGGAGGATGGAACAACTTCTTTCCTTCGTTTCTTGCCGGAGGAGCAGGATTTTATTGTTTTGAGATGATTCACCGTCTTGTGAAAATACGATTTTTCGCTGAATTTTTTGCGTCGTTTATCAGCGGTGGATTGGCCTTGATTCTTGTTGCGATTGGGTTGGGGGCGAATTTAGATAAAATCATTATTGGATCTGTCATGCCGTTAGTGCCGGGACTAGTGATTACAAACGCGGTGCGTGATTTAATGGCGGGACATTTTCTCGCTGGGTTGTCTAAAGGTGCGGAAGCATTTTTAACAGCGTTCGCGATCGGCACCGGTATTGCGCTTATTTTGTCGATTGGCTAATCGTAAGGGGAATTGCGGATGATCATACAACATATATTAACAAGTTTTATTGCTTCAGCAGCGTTTGGGATTATTTTTAACATTCCAAAGAAATTGTTAATCAATAGCGGATTTGTCGGAATGGTTGGATGGATGATTTATTTTTTATTTGCCGAACATCAATTAAATGGTGTTGCCGCTACGTTTATTGCGGCTTTCTTTGTTGCGATGATCAGCACCATATTTGCAAGAATATATAAGACGCCAGTTACGATTTTTAGTGTTTCCGGAATTATTCCGCTTGTCCCAGGAGGATTGGCGTTTGAAGCGATGCGCCACGTCGTTTTCAACGACTACAATACGGCGATATCGCTCGCGGCGAAAGCGTTTATGATTTCTGGAGTGATTGCCATGGGATTGATTTTTTCTGAAGTGATTAATCAGCTTGTCAAACGGAAGTGGAAATCCTAACTCTCTACAAAGAGAGGTAGGATTTTTTTGTGCTGCTGTTATGAACGTAAACCGTTTTTTGTTCGTTAATTAACTTGCACAGGTTGCAACATTTTTTTTGAATATTATAATATGTGTAACAACTATTTTCGAAGCACATTTGATGTTTCGCCATTGTTTGCAAATATATCATCGGGGGAGAGCATAATGAGAGAAATGATTCATGCGATGAAGGAAGAATTATGGGAGATTTTTGACCACCTTCATCGTCATCCGGAAGTTAGTTGGGAAGAGTGGAAAACGACGGAGTTTATTAAGCAGCAACTGATTCAAGAAGGATATCGTGCCAACACGTTTTCCGATTGTCCGGGAGTGATTGGGGAAATCGGCAGCGGGCCGTTTACAGTCGGATTGCGCAGCGATATGGATGCGCTTTGGCAAGAAGTAAATGGAGCATGGCAAGCAAACCATGCATGTGGGCATGATGCACATATGACAATGGTATTAGGGGTTGCCAAACTGTTTAATCGCATCGGTTATAAGCCGCCTGGAACATTGAGGTTTCTTTTTCAACCAGCAGAAGAAAAAGGAACAGGAGCATTGAAGTTTTTGGAAAAAGGAGTTATTGATGATATTGACTTTTTATACGGTGTTCATTTGCGGCCGATTCAAGAAGTAAAAAGCGGTTATGCTGTTCCCGCGATTTTGCACGGAGCAGCGCAATGCATTGATGGAGAAATTAAAGGAGTTGCCGCGCATGCGGCAAGACCGCACCTTGGAGTCAATGTCATTGAAGTTGGGAGTGCGATCGTACAAGAGCTGAGCAAAATCCATATTGATCCACAAGTGCCTGCATCGATCAAAATGACAAGATTTCACGCAGGAGAAAAAAATGCGAACATCATTCCAGATCATGCGGAATTTTCGCTTGATTTGCGAGCGCAAACGAACGAGGCGATGGAACAGTTGGTAGAAGGATTGAATCACGTGGTGAAAGGGATTGCATCTATTTATGATGCGGATATTCAGCTTCGTTCAGGAGTTCGTATTGCCGCTGCGCGGCCGCATCCACAAGCACAGCAATTAATGGAGCGTGCCATTGTTGCTACGTTAGGAGAAGAAAAATGTCTGCCGCCAGTAGTCACTTCAGGTGGGGAAGATTTCCATTTTTATTCATTGATGAAACCACAGTTAAAAACGACGATGCTAGGGCTTGGTTGTGATTTAAAACCGGGATTGCACCATCCGCAAATGACGTTCCGCCGCGAAGATTTATTATCTGGTATTGAAATATTAGCAAGAGTCATTATGGAAACGTTTGAGCATTTTACACCACGAGGGGAGACAGAAAGTGCATATCTCACTACAAAAAATTGACACGATCGAACAACTTGAAGAAATGGCGCAACTAGAAGCGGAAGTGTGGGGAACAAGCCCAATTCCTACCCATCAAACGTTAACGGTGGCGAAAAACGGCGGCATTATTATCGGTGCTTTTATTGATGGAAAAATGGTCGGATTTGTGTATAGTTTTCCCGGATATCAAGATGGGGAAACGTATCTTTGTTCGCATATGCTCGGGATTGCTGAACCATTTCGTGATCAAGGAATAGGTTATATGTTAAAAATGAAACAGGCACAAGAAGCAATCAAGCAGGGATATCGTACGATTCGTTGGACATACGATCCGCTCCAAAGCAGAAACGGCTATCTTAACATTGCAAAGTTAGGAGCGATTTGCTCACAGTATATCGAAAATTGTTACGGTGAAATGGATGATGCTCTAAATAAGCATTTACCGTCGGATCGATTTATTGTGGAGTGGCTTCTAGGGAGCCGATATTTACAAGAGAGAGACCGCTTTTTTTCAAGACTGAAGTGGTCGCCAGAAAAGATGGTGCTTGATTGGAAACAAAACAACACCGGTGATCCAGAAGCGATTTGGAAAGAGGAACCTATTCATCATGACCAGCCGTTTTTGCTTGTGCCTATTCCTCTTCAGTTTCAACGATTAAAAGAGACAGATCATGAATTAGCGCTTGATTGGCGCTATAAGACGCGTGATGTTTTTGTTCGCCTCTTCCGTGAAGGATGGGCCGTTGCGCATATACTTCGAAAAGATGATGAGCCTGTTTTGTACTATGTTTGCGTTAAGCGCAACGAATTGCCGCTATAATGAGGAGGAATTTTTTATGGGAATAAAAGTGAAACGAGTCATACTGCGCCACTTACAAATGGAACTAAAGTCACCGTTTACCACAAGTTTCGGTTCGTTTCAAAAGAAGGAGTTTATTTTAGTGGAAGCGATGGATGAAGATGGGTTATCAGGATGGGGGGAATCGGTGGCCTTCCCTTCACCTTGGTATAATGAAGAAACCGTAAAAACGAATTGGCATATGATAGAAGATTTTTTATTGCCTCTTTTATTTCAAGCGCCAATTGCTCACCCAGAAGAGTTGCGGCAACGTTTCTCCGTCATTCGCAAAAATCAAATGGCAAAAGCGGCGATAGAAGGGGCAATATGGGATTTATTTGCGAAAAGACAGCAACTGCCGTTACATAAAGCACTCGGTGGAAATAAGAATCGTATTGAAGTAGGGGTAAGCATTGGGATTCAAAAAAGCATCGATGATCTATTGCGTATTATCGAACGGTACGTACAAGAAGGGTATCGGCGCATCAAAATAAAAATTAAACCCGGATGGGACGTTGAGGTTGTTCGGGAAGTTCGTCGTCGTTTTCCAGATGTTCCGCTCATGGTCGATGCAAACTCTGCTTATTCGTTAGAAGATATCGATCGACTAAAGGCGCTAGATGAGTTTCAGCTAATGATGATTGAACAGCCGCTTGCTCCTGATGATATCGTAGATCATGCAACATTGCAGGAACAGTTAAATACGCCAATCTGTTTAGATGAAAGCATTCATTCCGCTGAAGATGCAAGGAAAGCCATTCAGCTTGGCAGTTGTCGAATTATCAATATAAAAATTGGCCGTGTCGGAGGATTGGCGGAGGCGAAGCGTATTCACGATATTTGTAAGGAGAACGATATTCCTGTCTGGTGCGGCGGCATGTTAGAAGCTGGTGTCGGAAGAGCGCACAATATTGCCATTACGACATTAGATAATTTTACGTTGCCTGGTGATACAGCCGCTTCTTCCCATTACTGGACGAAAGATATTATCGTTCCTGAAGTCACTGTTCATCATGGAACGATTACAGTACCGGAAAAGCCGGGCATCGGTTATGATGTCGATCGGCAGCAAGTAGATATTTATACAAGTTATGCTAAAGTGTACCACGCTTAACTTCTCATCCCGAACATGAATCTTAGTGTTCGGGCTTTCTTATTGCAAATTAAAGAAGACTTTGTTGGATAGACCGCGGATAACTGAAATAGGGCAATAAGAACACAAATAGTGGCAAGAGTAAAAAGAAGCTGGATTGGAAAGGATGCGCTCTTTCCAATCCAGAAGAATGGTTCATTGCGTTAGTTTGCTAATTCTTTTATTCCTGTATTCGCTTTCACAAGAATTTCATCAAATTTCTTGCTGTCGGCGTTTTTCGAGGAAAGAAGTGTGCCAACAATCGATGCGATGAATCCTAATGGTATTGAAACGATACCAGGGTTTGCAAGTTTAAAGAGCGGTTCACCGACAAGAATAGCAGCTCCCGGTTCCGGTGACCAAACGTTTGGGCTAAAGAAGACGAGCAACAACGCACTGAATAATCCAACAAGCATTCCTGCAATAGCTCCTGTTGTATTAAAACGACGCCAGAAAATCGTTAATACGATAATCGGCAAGTTGGCGCTCGCGGCAACAGCGAATGCCAATGAGACAAGGAAAGCGACATTCATTTTTTGAGCGAATAACGCTAAAAGAATGGATAAAACGGATACACCAACAGACGCCCAGCGCGCCGCAACCATCTGTTCTTTTTCCGTTGCTTCACCGCGGCGAAGAATATGGCTATAAAAGTCATGAGCAAATGCCGACGCGGCTGATAGGACAAGTCCAGCAACGACAGCTAAAATAGTGGCAAATGCGACTGCCGATACAAACGCGAATAGGAAATCACCGCCGAGCACTTCGGCTAATAATGGAGCTGCCATGTTTCCAGCAGGGTTTGCGGCGACAATTTTGTCATAACCAACGAAGGCCGCGGCCCCAAATCCTAAGAAAATCGTTAATACGTAAAAGATTCCGATAATCCATGTGGCATAGACGACCGATTTGCGAGCAGTTGGTGCATCTTTTACTGTGAAGAAGCGGATTAAAATGTGTGGAAGCCCTGCTGTTCCTAGGATGAGTGCTAAATTTAATGAGATTGTATCAAGCGGATCTTTAAATTTATTGCCAGGGTTGAGGAATGCTTCGCCCAGTGGTGTGGCTGTTTTTACTTCGTTAAACATTTTTATGAGGTTGAAATCAAATTTCGCAAAGACAATGATCGAAATGATAAACGTACCAACCATTAGCAAGACTGCTTTCACGATTTGCACCCAGCTCGTCGCCGTCATGCCGCCAAAAACGACGTAAACCGTCATGAGTACGCCAACAATGAGGACAGAGTAAACGTAATCAATCCCTAATAATAGCTTAATGAGACCGCCAGCTCCAACAAGCTGAGCAATCATGTAAAAAATGGAGATGGAAATCGTATTCAGCGCGGCAACACCGCGCACTTTTTTGTCATCAAACCTTGCTGCAATCATGTCAGCCATCGTATATTTTCCAAGGTTGCGCAGCGGTTCGGCGACAATATAAAGAACGACTAAATAGGCAACAAGGAAGCCAATACTATAGAAAAAGCCGTCAAATCCAAATAATGCAATCATTCCTGCAATTCCTAGGAATGAGGCAGCAGACATATAGTCGCCGGCAATGGCCAAACCGTTTTGCCAGCCTGTTAAGCTGCTGTCTGCTGTGTAAAACTCGCTCGTTGTTCTTGTTCTTTTTGAAGCGAAGTAAGTGATGACCAGCGTCAGAGCCACAATGATTAAAAAGAGGAAAAAGGCTAAGCCATGCATTACAAGTTTCCTCCTTCTTTCGCTTCTTGTTTCATTTGCTCGACGATTTCATCAAATTTTGCTGCGCGCTTAGAGTAAAGCATGCATAATGCCCATGTCATAATAAATTGCGCAAATGCAAACACCCATGCCCAGCTAATTGGGCCGATCGCAGAAGAATTTAACACGTTAGAATAAGACGTTAAAACCGGAAGGGCAAAGTAAAACACGAAGAAGAATAGCGTTGCTGGCAAAATAAAGTTTTTCTTTGCGCGCATGAGATGTTGAAAAGATGAAGATTGAGCAATTTGGCTATAATCAATTGCCGAGCGGTTTTCGAAAGAACGCTCTTGCACAGCCATGAAAATCCCCCCTTAATTTTTATTTGATAATAAATTGAAACAATGCGCCTCCTTTCGTTGTTCATAAAATTGTCACAATTTTATTATATAGTTATCTGAAAAATTTGTAAATTATAAATTTTGTATATCTTTGGATTATGGATGCGAAAAAATTTATAACTTTAACGCTTAAAATGGCAAAATTTTTTTGCTGTTTTTGTTATTTTCTAACTTTACAAAAATTATTGAATAGCGTAAAATCCTTATTGTATTGTACTCTTCAACAAATTTCTACAAAAAGCGACAAGGAGAGACATCTTATGAATTTGTTTCGAAAAAAATCGATCCAGATGCTTTTACACGAAGCTGACCGAAAAGGCGCCTCTTTAAAAAAAGATTTAGGAGCATTTGATTTAACGATGCTCGGCATTGGTGCTATTATTGGTACAGGAATTTTTGTATTAACGGGAGTTGCCGCTGCCGAACACGCCGGTCCTGCACTTGTACTTTCCTTTATTCTTTCTGGTCTTGCCTGCGTTTTTGCCGCGCTTTGTTACGCGGAATTCGCTTCAACAGTGCCGGTGTCTGGCAGCGCTTACACATATAGTTATGCGACGTTTGGGGAATTAATCGCTTGGATTTTAGGATGGGATTTAATCTTAGAATATGGTGTGGCATCTTCAGCAGTGGCGGTTGGATGGTCTGGTTACTTCCAAGGACTGCTTTCCGGATTTGGCATTGAGCTTCCAAAAGCATTGACAAACGCATATGATCCGGCAAAGGGAACATTTATCGATTTACCGGCAATTTGTATTATTCTTTTCATTATATTTTTGTTGAATCTTGGAGTAAAAAAATCTGCCCGTTTTAATGCGATTATGGTTGTGATTAAAGTCGCTGTCGTATTATTGTTCCTCGCTGTCGGTGTATGGTATGTAAAACCGGAAAACTGGTCGCCATTTATGCCGTTTGGATTTTCCGGAGTAGCAACTGGCGCTGCAACTGTCTTTTTTGCATATATCGGCTTTGACGCGGTTTCGACCGCGGCGGAAGAAGTGCGCAATCCGCAGCGAAACATGCCGATAGGAATTATTGCGTCTTTATTTATTTGTACTTTGTTATATATTGCTGTTTCCCTTGTACTGACAGGAATTGTTCCGTATGATCAATTAAATGTAAAAAATCCTGTTGCTTTTGCGTTAAGCTATATCAACCAAGATTGGGTTGCCGGTTTTATTTCGTTAGGAGCGATTGCTGGGATTACGACGGTGCTGCTTGTTATGCTATATGGACAAACTCGTCTATTTTACGCAATTAGCCGTGACGGTTTGCTTCCGAAAGTATTCTCGAGAGTGAATCCAGTTCGGCAGGTGCCATATGTGAACACTTGGCTTACAGGAATCATTGTTTCGGTATTTGCGGGAGTGATACCTTTAAATAAGCTTGCAGAATTGACAAATATCGGCACATTGTTTGCGTTCATTACCGTTTCCGTCGGCGTACTTGTTTTACGGAAAACGCAGCCGCATTTAAAACGCGCCTTTCGGGTTCCGTTCGTTCCAGTTATTCCATTATTGGCCGTTGCGTTTTGCGGGTATTTAGTTCTTCAGCTTCCTCCAATGACGTGGATTGGTTTCGTATCATGGCTTGCAATCGGCCTTGTCATTTACTTCTTATATGGACGCAAACATAGCACGCTGAATAATGTAGAAGAAGCAACAGAGGAAAAAATCAGGATAATAAATGGCTAAGAGGGACCTTTGCCCTAAGGGCAAAGGTCTTTTTTTCTTATTAATAAAGGAGTCTTAATAAGGAAAATGTAACAAATTTCCGATTGAATGACGATCAAAATTACGCTAACATGTACGAATGATATCCTTAGGGAGGCTAGTTCGTCTCTTTAACAAATGGGGTGGAATCCATGTTTAGCATATTATTTTCATTAAAGAAGGAGAGAACGATTGAGCAAACAGTTCATGAAATTCAACAAGGAAATAAAGTATTGCATAATCAATTAATTCAACAATATAAACCTTTTATTGCCAAGACGGTTTCAAATGTGTGCAAACGATTTATTCACGAAGGGGATGACGAACTAAGCATCGGTTTAATCGCATTTAATGAAGCCATTGAAAAATACGCACCTCATAAAGGAGGTTCGTTTATTTCTTTTGCCGAACTGCTTATTAAAAGGCGCTTAATCGATTACATTCGCAAAGAAGCAAAAGAGAAGAACATTATTTTACATACAAATGAAGATGAGGAAAATTCAGCCCAAACATACTTGGATACGAAATTATCCATGGATGAATTTTACAAGCAAGTGGAGCAAGAACATCGTCGCGAAGAAATTATTCATTATCAACAAGTGTTAAAGGAATTTGGGATTCATTTTCATGACCTTATCGAACAGTCGCCAAAACATAAAGATGCGCGAATAAATGCGATTAATGTCGCTAAATTGTTAGTTGAAGATGAGGAAATGCTCGAATGGCTTTTTCGAAAAAAGCAATTACCGATTAAACAACTGCAAAATATTGCCGAAGTAAGCCGAAAAACGATAGAGAGAAATAGAAAATATATTATTGCGGTGGCGATTATTTTAGCTGGGGATTATGTTTATTTAAAGGATTATATAAAAGGGGTGCTTCCATCGTGAAAAAAGGGATCGTATTAGAATTAGACGAAGAGTTTGTCACATTATTAACGACTGAGGGGGAATTTATTCAAGTAAAAAAAGATGGAGATTATGAAATAGGAGAAGAGATTGAAGCGCAGGTGATAAAAAGGCCCATTGTTCGTCGTCGTTCATTTCGATATGTCATAACAAGCTTGGTGGCGGCGGTGGTACTTTTAGTTACAACATTATTTCATTTTCCTTCTAATGAAGTGTACGCTTACATGTCGATTGATATTAATCCAAGCATCGAAGTTGGAGTGGATGAGCAGCTAAAAGTGTTAAAATTAAAGGCTTACAACGAGGAAGGAAAAAGGATTGTTTCACAGCTTTCTCATTGGAAGAAAAAAGAGTTTGTTGATATTACCATGGAAATTATTGAATTAAGTATGCAAAAAGGATATTTGCAAGAAGGGGGTCAAGTATTGATTACAGCGGTGGAGAGAAAACACCGTGCTGCATCTTCACGGGAGCTTTCTACAGAATTAAAGAAAATCCAACATTCGTATCAGCAGAAAAACATTATCGTAAAGACAGAAGAAAGCACGATGGAAGTACGAAATAAAGCGGTAAAAAAGGGAGTGACAACGGGAAAACTGCTGCAAATTGAACAAAAAATGAAGACGGTTTCACCAGAGTCGACAAAAGCGAAAAAACTAGAAAAACCGTTGGAACAAAATGATGGAGAGAATGAATATCCGATGGACAATCATTCATTAAACAAAAAAGATGAGAAGAATCAGAAAAAAAATAAAGATAACGGTAATCAAAAGGGGGAACATCGGAGGAACAACCATTCATTAAACGAAAAAGATGAGAAGAATCGAGGGAACAACCATTCATTGCAAAAGAAAGATAAACAGAAACGGGAAGAAAATAATAGTAATGAAAAGAAATATCCATTCGAGGAAAAAGATGAACAAAAAAAAAGTAACGATAAGGAACAGGGTGAAAATGGCAAAAATCATAAATCATCCGCAAAAAATAATAAATATCATAACAGCGATCGATCGGATGATCGCCACCTGAAACATTATCCAAAAAAGAGCGATAGCCAGAACCAGCATCACCGCAATCATTCATCCTCATATGATCATCATTGGAAACATCATCAAAAAAACAATAAACAGGACGAGCATCATTGGAAACGAGACTATGACAAGAACTTCGAAAAATCATTCGAACGTGGTCAACATGAAAAGGAAAATATACATAAAAATGAGAAAAACGATTAATAAAGCCGAGTCCATTCACTCGGCTTTAATCGCCATTTTATTCGGTTTTTTGGAAAGCAGATCCGGAAAGTTGGCTTTGTGCTTGTGCGACTAACCGTTTTGTAATTTCGCCACCGACAGAGCCATTTGCGCGAGAAACCGTATTTGCTCCTAATTGTACGCCAAATTCTTGGGCAATTTCATATTTTATTTGATCTAACGCTTGTTCAATTCCAGGAACAAGCAATTTATTGCTTGATCTTGCCATTGTTTTCAGCCTCCTCATGTTTAAAATGTGTTGCATGTTTAGTATATGGAATTAGAATAGTTGTATAATGGGAATTAAAGGTTTTTAAGGGTAGGTTTGGTATAAATTTGTGATGAGAAAGTTGTGTGGAGTAAATGATTATTATTATAGGAAATGGAAGAATATGTATCTTGTCTTATTGTAGGCAAGATTTTTTGCACTGTATGCTTCATGAAAAAACGGAAATGATAAACATAAACGTGTAACATAAATAAAGGCAGGTATGAATGATGGAATGGATAGAGCAAATGCCGAAACAGGCAAGGACATCGGCGGGAAAAGGGGGATGATTGCATCGCTTGCTTCTATTTCGCTAGTGATGTCGCTTGGAAATTCGATGTTAATACCGGTGTTGCCGATCATCGAAAAGCAATTAAAACGAGTTTACTCATTACGATGTATTCGGTTGTGGCAATTATTTTTTATTCCAATCGCTGGATATATGAGTGATCGGATGGGGAGAAAAAAAGTGATTATTCCAAGTTTATTGCTGGCGGCTATTGGAGGAGCATAAAACCGTAAAGCAAGCATAGGAAAAGGGATATCACAATAGTGAGGATATCCCTTTTTGCTTTTTGAAAATAATTTTGTTTCGAAATGATAGGCTAATCTTGCCCATAACTTGTATCAATGCTTGGGTGCATAAACGGAACCCTTTGGGACCGCCGTTTTGCTTCGAGAAGCTCGCGATTTTCTTCTGTATTCCAGCCGATGTCGTTTGTCGGGTGCACCCATTCATCGCCTGCCATAATGCTTGGATCGATCTCATCACTCCAGTGATTCAGCGGTGAATTTGGCGAGTTATATTTGCTGTCGCCGATTACGACACCATATTTATTGACAAATGGAGGCTGTGTTTTTATGCCAGTTCCCTTAAATGATGGAGCATGGATTTGATGAGGCATTGTCTCATCAAGAATTGGCGATTCGACTTTTTTATCTTGATCCATGTGGATATCACCTCAATTATAGTGTGAGCAAAAATATATATGGTTATGAATAAACCGTACAGTGTTTAAGGGAAAATAAGAAAAATGGCAAAGGGTGATGCCCGTTGAAAAACAGTTCATTTCCAGTTGCTGACCTGAAAGAGCAGACGTTAAAAAAAGTGCAAGAGCTGGAAAAACGGTTGCGTGAAGAAACAGGAGAAGAAATCATCTTAATCGCTTATAAACATGAGAGGGGGAGTAAGTAATGAAGCGAAAAGTGAAGTTTAATGCAGCGAAAAACAATAACAAAACGCCGACAGAAAGCTTACCGGATACAGAATTTGCAGCGCAGTATGCGAGAGAAGAAGACATGAGCCGCGGAGCGAACCGCAATTCGAAAAAAGCGCGCCAAGGAGATGGACAATGAAGATGAGAGAAGAAAAACGAGAACGCCAACATAACGAAGCACGCGAGGAAATGGCGTTTGAATTTGGTGATTTTAACGCCCATCAGCCGCTTCAGCTAATGGAAGAGAGAAAACAACAGAAAAAAGCGAAAAAGAAAAAGTAGGGATAAACCCTACTTTTTTATTGCGGCATTTGAAAAGGAAGATAGCGGGGCGGAAAAAATTTTCGTTTGCAATTGGACGGGATCAAAATAAGCAATCATCACCGTTGGGGTCAGACGTATTTCCTTTGTTTTCAGATAATGGCCGATGTCAAATTCGATTATTTCCATGACCGTATGTTTAAATAATTTTTTTTCATTCAATTCCAGTGAGACGAATTCGTTCCCTAATTGTTCCGGATGTTCGAGTAGCTGGCGATAAAGCGAGGAACGCAGCGATTTGTCCGTTTTTTCTTCCCACCATGGTTTGCGCGGCTTATGTTTTTGATTGCGTAAATAGTCATATTTCATTAACGCTTCAATGATTGGAAGTTCATCCAGTTTTTTTGTCTGCAAAAATTCATGTAGACGGCGGAATAAGTCTTCAAGCTGATGCCCGATTTTCGCCCAGCCGCGTTCGTCCCAGTATGTGCCAAATTCTTGGAAGAAATCAAATGGCGATGGGAATACGTTTGTTACTAAATATTCGATCGTTTCATCCATCCGATGCGCATTCCAATATTTTTCTAACACATCTTCTACTTGTTTAATGCGGATGATGTCATCAAAAGAAAGCACATTATTTTGCAATACTTCATATGGTGCGTGATCCATAAATACGTAGCCGTAGTCTTTTGCGCGCAGGCGAAGGCCGGTGCCGCGAAGCATTTTTAAAAAGCCTAGCTGCAATTCTTCCGGACGGAGTGCGAAAACGTCGTTAAACGTTTTTCGGAATGATGTATAGTCCTCTTCCGGAAGTCCGGCAATTAAATCGAGATGTTGAGCAATTTTTCCGCCTTCTTTCACCATCATCACAGTGCGGGTTAATTTTTCAAAATTTTGTTTGCGCATGACAAGCCGGTTTACTTCATCATTTGTCGATTGTACACCGATTTCAAAGCGGAACAGTCCTGGTGGTGCTTCTTTGTTTAAAAACTCGATGACTTCCGGACGCATAATGTCTGCCGTAATTTCAAATTGAAATACGGTTCCCGGAACGTGTTCATCAATAAGAAATTGAAACATATCCATCGCATAGCTTCGGCTGATGTTAAACGTACGGTCGACGAATTTAATCGTGCGCGCTCCATGCTTCATTAAATAGCGGATATCTTCTTTAATTTTTTCCCGGTCGAAATAGCGGACTCCGACTTCGATCGATGATAAGCAAAACTGGCAGCTGAACGGGCAGCCGCGGCTCGTTTCGATATACGTAATGCGTTTCGGTAAATGTGGAATATCTTCTGGAAAACGAAATGGTGATGGCATATCGGCTAAGCGAATTTTATTTCGCTGCGGATTAATAAAGATGTCCCCATGATGGCGAAACGCGAGCCCGTGGACGTTGTGGAAGTTGCGATCTCCATGCATCTCCATCAAAAATTGTTTAAACGTTTCTTCCCCTTCACCGATGACAATAAAATCAAACTCCGGCACGGTTTCCATCCATTCGCGCACGTCATAGGACACTTCTGGACCGCCAATGACAATGGTGATATCAGGAGCGATCTTTTTTAACATTTTTACGACTTTAATGGTTTCTTCGATATTCCAAATATAGCAGCTAAATCCGATAATATCTGGTTTTCTTCGATAAAGGTCGGTCACGATGTTCATCGCCGGATCTTTAATCGTATATTCGACAAGCTTTATATCAAACTCTGGCTGGGCGTATGCCTTTAAGTAGCGAATCGCTAAATTCGTATGAATATATTTCGAGTTTAATGTCGTACAAATAATATTCATCGAAATAAACCCCTTTACGAGAGCATTGTAAAACAACATTTCAATATAACATATTTTAGACAAAAGAAAAAGAAGAAAAACTTGTCGAACATTGAAAAAATTTATTTTCATGGAATTTTTCGAATAAACAGAAGGAGTAAATTTTTCGGCAGAGAATATATAATAATTTGATATGGTTTGGAGAAGGAGGGATAAACATGAATAATAGCCTTTCTCCCCGTGAAGAACAAAGCTTGATAGTGGATGTAAAGTCATTAGAAGAAGAAAATAGACGGTTAAAAGAACGGTTAAATGGCTATTCAATTATTTTTGAGCGATCTTTGGATGCGATTGTCATTTTTAATAAAAATGGCGAATTTGTGGATGTGAATGAAGCGGCATGTCAACTATTCGAAATGGAGAAATATGAATTGATTGGAAAAAAGATGACGATGTTTCTTGACTTAGTCCCTCCGGATATTTTAATGTTTCAGCAATCAATGTTACATAAATTTGGCTCATTTAGCGATGAGCTGCTCATAAAGCTAAGGAACGGAAAAGTGAAACATATTGAGTTTTCAATGAAAAAAGACGCGTTTAACGAATTTGATTTAGTAATTATGCGTGATATTTCCGCTCACAAAGCACTTGAGAGAGAGCGGATTATTCATGAGTTTCTATTTAAAGATGTGTTTAACCGCGCGGTAGATAGCATTGTGATTTTCGATGAATTTGGCCGTTTTATTGATGTGAATCCTGCTTTTTGCATGAGTTTAAACTTAGAAAAAGAGAAGCTGTTAAAATTATCGTTTCAGCAGTTTATCTCTAAAGAATGTGCCGATGATTTTGTGCGCCTTCTTGCTGAATTAAAAGAAAAAGGAACGGCAAAAGGAGAATTGTCGCTCGTCCGTTTTGACGGTACGGTAAAAATGTTTGAACTTACAACGACATCAAACGTATATAGCGGTTTTTACATGGCGATTATGCGAGATGTCACTGAGAGGAAAAATATGGAAATAAAATTGCAAAAAAGTGAAGAAAGATTTCGTGCCATTTTTGAACAAGCTCATGAGGCGATTTTGATTTGGGATGACCAGGGGCATATTTTGAACGCAAATCATGCCGCAAGCCGGACGTTTGAGCTGCCGCTGAATTTACTTGTTCGGAAAAATTTGCTTGATTTCCTTGACCACGATGATGAAAAAGTACAGCGTGTATTTGCGGAGTTCCGCATAAAAGGAGAAATCCGCGACGAATTAACATTCCATATGCCAAATGGACAAGATAAACAACTTGAGTTTACGATGAAGCAAGGAGCGATTGATGGCTATCATTTGACTATTTTCCGCAACGTTACAGAACGGAGAAAAATGGAAAGGGAACTGCGCGAGAGTGAACAAAAATTCCGCAGCATTTTTGACCATTCTATGAACGGAATATTATTATGGGGAGAAGGTTATCACATTTTAGATGTGAATCCGATCGCTTGTGAAATTTTTCAAGCAACGAAAGAACAATTGCTTCATCGGCCGATTACAGCGTTTATCCCGGAAAAAGCACGGAAACATTTCTATAAATTGGCTCAACAATGTGATCGTTTGGGAGAAGCGTATGCGGAGATGGATTTTTCAAATGGCGGGAAACAAAAAATTGTAGAGTTTTCACTAAAGAAGGAAATCATCCCAGGTGTAGGAATGATTATGCTGCGTGACATTACTGAAAGAAAAGAAATGGAGTTGCAGCTAAGAAAATCTGATACCCTTAATGTTGTAGGGGAACTTGCCGCGGGCATTGCTCATGAGATCCGCAACCCGATGACGGCGCTAAAAGGATTTATCCAATTATTACAAGGAAGTATTAAAGAGGACTATTCCATGTACTTTAATGTTATTATGTCTGAACTGAAGCGAATCGAATCGATCATTACCGAATTTCTTGTCCTTGCTAAACCGCAGGCGATTCAATATCAACAAAATGATGTATGCAAAATCATGCAAGATACGATCGATTTAATTAGCGCCCAAGCAACGATGCATAACGTGCAAATTGTCGCTGATTTCGCGCCGCATATCCCATTCATTTATTGCGAACCGAACCAATTGAAGCAAGTGTTTATTAATATATTAAAAAATGCGATTGAAGTGATGCCAAAAGGCGGAGAGGTTACTGTTCGAATTAATCGGCTTGATGATAGTCATATCCGCATTTCCATTACAGATCAAGGTTGCGGTATTCCGCAAGATAAAATCAAAAAGCTTGGCCAACCGTTTTATACGACGAAAGAACGCGGTACTGGACTTGGATTGATGGTTAGTTATAAAATTATTGAAGAACATCAAGGAAAAATTGATGTGGAAAGTGAAGTTGACGTTGGTACGACGTTTCATATCACACTTCCGATTGAACGAGTGGAGAAAGAGGATGAACATGAAACTGGAATACAGCATATATAAGTCAGATCTGCTTGGCTGTATTTACGTTATATCCGACGGCGAGGCGATTGTAAGTGTTGAACTTTTTGAGGAAGATTGGCAGCAGCTCCGTCAACAATATGAAATGATAAAAAGCAATTCTCCTTTATTAGAAAACGCTGTACAACAGCTTGACGAATATTTTCATGGCAAACGGAAAGCATTTCACTTGCCTTTAAAATGGAAAGGGACGGAATTTCAGGAACAAGTATGGCAGGCGCTTTGTGAAATTCCGTACGGAACGACGGTCAGCTACAGTGATATTGCTGAAAAAATCGGCCGCCCGAAAGCGGTGCGGGCGGTTGGACAGGCAAATCGAGCAAATGAGCTGGCTATTTTCGTTCCGTGCCATCGAGTGGTTGGAAAAAATGGTTCGCTTACGGGATATGCTGGCAACCGGACAAATGTAAAAGAACGATTATTACAGTTGGAAAGACGGTATCGGACGATATAAAAAAACTAGAAGCAGCACTTGCTTCTAGTTTTTTTACGGCCTGCGTGATGTAACAAATTAGATGTAGTACACTTTGTTTTTTGCAATTGGGCCGGCTTTTAATCATTGCCATCTTTTTTTCGCTCGTCAACTGTCGGCAATGATAGCTTTGTTTATGATTAAGAAGGGGAAACGCTCCTATTTTTTTTGCATGTGCGATAACGCAAGTGCCCCGACTAAAATAGCCCCTTTAATGATATCCTGAGCGTAATACGGAACGTTCATCATCGTTAGTCCATTGAGCAGAACCCCCATTAAAATCGAGCCAAACAGCGTGCCGATGACGTTCGGTTTTCCCGCGCCAAACACGGAAAAGCCGATATAAGCGGCAGCTACTCCATCCATTAAAAAGGAGGCTCCTGCTGATACTTGTCCTGTTCCGATGCGGGAAGCGAGGACAATCCCGCCGAGCGCGGCAAAAAATCCGCTGATCACGTAAGCGTAAGTGCGGTAGCGATTGACAGGGATTCCCGAAAGCCGTGCTGCTTCCCGATTTTCTCCCGTCATATAAAACAATCTTCCTGGTTTGGTATATGTTAAAAATAGATGAGCAGCAATGACGACCACTAGCATTAATAAAACAGAAAACGGAATGCCGAATACTTCCCCTTGACCGATAAATAAAAAGGAAGGAATGAATTTGCCCGGCGCCGTTCCTCCGTCTGGAAGCGGCATGTCGTTGTAAATGGAAAATCCTTTCGTGTACGTCAGCTGCACGCCGTTAATCGCATACATTGTCGCCAATGTAGCCAGTAAATCCGGCAATTTTAATTTCACAATTAATAACGAGTTTAATAAGCCGACGGCGACTCCCAGTAAAAGCGGAACAAGCAACGTCACTAGAATTTCCTGGCGGTATAATACGAGTGCCGCGGCGCTTGCGATCGTCGCTAGGCTGACGGTCGAACCAACAGATAAATCAAATCCATCCACAATCAGAGAAAAGGTGATGCCAATAGCGACGAGTGTGACGATGGAAATAGACCGTAAAATATCGCTGAAATTTTCATACGTAAAAAACCGATCAAGAGTAATGCCAAAATAAGCAATGACAACGAGAATGGCAAGCAGTGTTCCATGTTTATATAAAAATTCAAGAAGAGATGGCGCTTGCTTTTTCTTGGCGATCGAAACGGCCGGCTGTGCCATCCAAATCACCTCCGCTGCAGTAATAAATCAATTGTTCATAGGTGATATCACGCGCGGAAACACGTTTAACAAGCTGTCCGTCTACCATGATATAAATCGTATCAGCGATATCGAGCAGTTCTTGAAATTCACTCGTTAAATATAAAATCGCTTTTCCTTCATCGGCGAGGGAGCGGATGATCGAAAATACCTCTTGTTTCGCGTTGACATCAATACCTTTTGTCGGTTCATCAAAAATGAATACATCAGCGTTTGTCTTTAACCATTTGCCAATGACGACTTTTTGTTGATTGCCGCCGCTTAGCTGTTTGACAACCGCTTGCGGAAAAGGCGGATGAATTCGTAATACATCCACTAAATGTTGAGCAACTTGTGTTTCTTTCTTTTGCAACACCCATTGCCACTTTGTTAATGATGATAATAGCCGAACCGTAAGATTCGTACGGACTGTTTCATCTAAGAAAAGCCCTTGTTTTCTCCGCTCTTCCGGAATAAGGCAGATTCCAGCCGCAATCGCTTCTTTTGGCGAGGAGAACGTATAACGCTTTCCATCGATCCACCATTCTCCCGTCGCTTTTGTATGGGCGATTAGACTTTCGGCGAGTTCGGTTTTCCCGGCTCCAGCAAGTCCGGCAATGCCGACGATTTCCCCTTTATGAATTTCCAAATCGACGGTTGTGCCTGTTTTCGCGATGCGCAGCTGTTCCACTTTGAAAAGAATGTCATCACTGTATGTGCGTGCTTCTTTTTGCACGGTTGTATAAACGCGTCCAACCATATGTTGAATCATTTCTTCTAGTGAAAGGGTGGAAACATCGCCATGGTGGACGACGTTTCCGTCACGCAAGATGGTGACGCGGTCGCAAATCTCTTTTACCTCTTTCAATTTGTGAGAAATATAAATGAATGAAACTCCCTGTGCTTTTAAATCGTTGATAATTGTAAACAGCCGCTTCGTCTCTGTTTCACTGAGCGCGGCGGTCGGCTCATCTAAAATAATGTATCGGGCCGATGAGGAGAGCACTTTTGCTAAAACGATGAGCTGTTTTTCATGCAAGGTGCATTCGCGAATAAGCTTGTTTGGCGAAATCGACAGACCAACTTGGCGCAAAAGCTTTGCGGCCCGATGTTTTTGCTGTTTCCATGAAAGAAGAGGCTTTTGTTTTGTATCAACGATGTCGCTAGCAGCAATATTTTCATAGACGGTCAGCGATGGAAACAGGGCGGTATCGACCTCTTGAACAACTAATCCAATGCCTGCTTTTTTCGCATCAGCAGGAGAAGAAAATCGGCGCTCTTCTCCATCTATTGTTATCGTGCCTTTGTCTGGAAAAAGGGCGCCGGCGAGAATTTTCATCAATGTGCTTTTCCCAGCTCCGTTCATCCCTAAAAGGGCGTGAACTTCTCCTTTTTGTACATGGAGATTCACGCCGTTTAATACGTTTACCGTGCCAAACGATTTATAAATATTGTTCATATAAAGACCGTTCATTTGTTTTTCACCTGTGCTTCCAATGTTTTCATCCAAGGGGAAATGGCAACATTTGATTGCCCCCAGCCGGAAATGTATTCATGAAGCTCATTCATCGAAACTTGTTGGTTAGGCAAATCGGATCGTTTGACTAAATGCGGTTCTAGTGAATAAATGTTTGGCGTTTTCTCGCCAGCAATTTTTTGATACGCAAAGCGAACTTGAACGCGACCGACTTCGGCTGGATCCGTTGCTGTTGTAGCGACCCAAGGGCTGTTTGGCTTTTGCATCATTTGCAAATCTTCATCGCTTAAATCGATGCCATATACTTTAATTTCATTGCGTCCTGCTTGCTCGATCGCACGCGTTGCGCCTTTGGCAAATTCATCCCAAGTCGCAAACACTGCGTCAATATCGCCTTTATTCGGATATTTTTTCAAAATCGCTTCCATTTGCGTTTGTGTGTCTAAAGCGGTATTGGCGCTGGCCGTACCGAATTTCGCCACTTCTTTGATGTTCGGATAGCGTTTTTTAAACGCATCGTAAATCACATGACGACGTTCCATCGGTGTAAATCCGCCAACCCAAATGGTGACGATGTTTCCTTCGCCGTTTAAGTCTTCGGCCAATGTTTTTAACGTTTTCCATGCAAGGCTGTAGTCATCTTGGTCAATCACTGTTACGCCTGGGATGTTTAAATCGTTATCGAATGCGACAACAGGAATGCCTTTTTCGACTGCTTTTTTCACCGGACCTTCCAACGCATCAGCGCGTCCGTGATCTAATAGAATCGCATCGACGTTTTGCGTAATGGCTGTTTCGACATAGGAAGCCATTTTCGTTAAGTCGTTATCCGCATTGTAAATTTGCACTTCGCCGCCAAATTTTTGCACTTGTTCTTTTACGCCAGCGATATACTGAGAAGAAAACGTGCCGATCGACATTTGCATAATGGCGGCAATTTTTATTGGTTTTTTTAATTCTTCAGGGATATCTGCTTGTTCGGTTGTTGCAGCTGTTGTTTCGCTTGCTTCTTCGGCCGTGCTGTTTTCTTGTTTGGCCGGTTTCGAACTGACGGCGTCTTGTTCATTCATGCAGCCGCTAAGGATGACGATAATGGAAAAAAGAAATGCGACTAAATAGTTAAGTCTAAATTGTTTCATGGCGAGCCTCCTTTGCAAACAGTGCTGGCAGTTCAGTTTCATAATTGCCGCGGACGATCCCTTTTTCGGTAATAATGGCCGTGATAAGGTCGTGCGGTGTTACATCGAACGCTGGATTATAAACGTTTACTCCTTCTGGAGCGATTCGCGTTCCGGCGATATGCGTCACTTCCTCTGGATTGCGTTCTTCAATCGGAATTTCTTCCCCTGTTTTGGTTGCTAAATCAATGGTCGATAATGGCGCGGCGACATAAAATGGAATGCCAAACGCTTTAGCGAGCAGCGCCAGTCCAAAGGTGCCGATTTTGTTGGCAGTGTCACCGTTGGCGGCAATTCGGTCGGCGCCGACAATGACAGCGGTAATGTTTTTCGCCTTGATCGTCTGCGCCGCCATATTGTCGGTAATAAGAGTGACGTCTACACCCGCTTGCATCAATTCCCACGTCGTCAATCTTGCTCCTTGCAGGACCGGACGAGTTTCCGACGCGTAAACATGAAGATTCATCCCTTTTTCTTTCGCTAAATAAAACGGAGCAAGCGCCGTGCCATAGCGGGCGGTTGCGATCGAACCAGCATTGCAAATGGTTAAAACGCGGTCGCCGTTTTGAAATAAGGAAAGCGCATGCTCTCCGATGCGGCGGCATACATCTTCATCTTCAATTTGAATGCGAATCGCTTCATGGATGAGCGTCGTTTTTGCTTCGTTAACAGAGGAAACGTGGGCGATGCTGGAAACAAGCCGGTCTAATGCCCAAAACAAGTTCACTGCAGTTGGCCGAGAGCTTGCTAAGTAGTCGCGGTCCTTTCGCACGTGCTCTTTAAATTTTTCCAGTGATTCTGTTTCATATTGCTGTGCAGAAAGAGCGAGGCCGTAAGCAGCCGTAATGCCGATCGCCGGTGCGCCGCGTACTTTTAACGTGACGATTGCGTCCCGTACATCTTCAATATCTTTTAATTCCAAATATTCCGTCACTAATGGTAGCTTTTGTTGATTTAAAATTGTAATATGAGTGTCGTTCCATTCCACAGAGCGCGGGATTGCGAATGGTTCTGCCATTATGGTTCTTCCTTTCATTGTGTTAATTCGTTGCTGCAAGCACTGTTTGTGCGAAAAGGGAACGGATTTCTTTAGTGCTAGATAATGTTTCACGTTGCAAAATGAGGCTTCTGCCAAGACGAAGGGCATAACGTTTTGCTTGTAAGCGTTCCTCTTTATCCTCAATGCCATCAAGGTCAGCGACATGTGCTAATCCAATCGTGCGGCGGATGACTTCACATCCGGCAAAGCCGATCGCGTCAATAAACGTGTGATGCAGCACGTCTTCTAACAATCCTTCTGTTTTTGCATATGGTTCTACATTGTGAGTGCGCCAAAGATCAGAAAAGATTGTCGCGAATACATCCCAAGTTTTGTCGATATGAGCAAATAACGGTTCTTGTTGTTGTTCTGGGCGGGACAACGCATTTAACAGCAAGTTTGCGAAAAATTGGCCGATGTCAAAACCGAACGGGCCATAAAACGCAAACTCTGGATCAATGATTTTCGTTTCTTCATCGCTGGCGAAAATGCTTCCAGTATGCAAATCACCGTGGATGAGCGCATCTCCTTCGGTTAAAAACTTGCGCTTTAATTTGGCGACTTCTAAGCGGAGCTTGTCATCGTTCCAAAGCGCTTCTACATCATCGCGAAGCTCGTCTTCAAAGTTGTTCGTTTCATGATTAAAGAACGGATCGGTAAATACAAGGTCTTCGGTGATTTTGCATAATTCCGGATTAACAAAACTTTGCGCCAGTTGTTTTTTTTCTTGTTGATTCATGCCAAAGTCGGAAGTGTAAAACGATGTCTTTGCGATAAATTCGCCAATATGCTGCGATAAAAGTGGATATGTTTTTCCTTCAATCAACCCTTTGCGGGCGATTTGCAAGTGAGATAAATCTTCCATAACGGTAATTGCCAAAGATTCATCGGAATAGTATACTTTTGGCACGTATTGCGGAACATAGCTTGCGAATGTGCGCAGCGCATTGCTTTCAATAACAGCGCGTTTTAATGTGAGCGGCCAGCTTTCACCGACTACTTTTGCGTACGGGAGCGCTTGTTTTACGATAATTCCTTTCTTTGTTTGCTGATCGACAACGCGGAAAACAAGATTTAAGTTGCCGTCGCCAATTTCGCGGCAGGCAAGCGGTGTTCCTTCCGGAAAAAGACCGAGACGGACCGTCAAAGAGATTGCGCCTTGTTCCGTTAATGGTTCATAAACCGTTGGATGAGAAACTGGCATAATGTAAAACTCCTCCTTCATGTAAATTAAAAAGCCTCTTTCTGCATAGAAAGAGGCTTGAAGATTCCATATCTTCGCGCCTCTTATCTTTCAGAAAGAACGAGTCTTTCTGTTGGACTTAGCACCGTGCCCTGCGGAAGTAGAGAACTTCCGGCGCCAAAAAGTGCGCCCTATCTCACGATAGTATTACGGTCGGTTGCTGGGCTTCATTGGGCCAATTCCCTCAGCCAACTCTTGATAAGAGTATGTCAGCATATTCAATTTTTTAATTTTCGCTATGTTGGCAATTTTGAAGTTTTATGCTTGATACGAATCATACATGGTCACGAAATGATTTGTCAACTCTTTTTTAAAAAATTTTTTTCTGCAGCGATGTAGTCGTTAGCTCTGCGGTCCGCAAAAATCGGGATTTGTTTTCGCACTTCTCTTACTTTTTGAAGATCGATTTGTGCCATTAACGTACAAGGTTCTTCATTTGCTTCTGCAATGATTTCTCCCCATGGGTCAACCACCAGCGAATGACCGGCAAAGACATTGTTTGGATCGCTTCCAGCGCGATTGCACGCGATGACGTAGCATTGATTTTCAATCGCGCGCGCCGCAAGCAGTGTACGCCAATGCGAAAGGCGAGGAAGCGGCCACTCGGCGACGACAAATAACACTTCCGCCCCTTGGACCATATGGACGCGAATCCATTCTGGGAAGCGGATGTCATAACAAATGACGCCTGCACATCGAGTGTTTTCTAATGTGAACAATCCCATTTCTTCCCCTGGCTGTAAGTAAAGATGTTCATCCATCAGCTGGAACAAATGGAGTTTGCTATATTCGCCAACGATGATGCCGTTTCGGTCGGCGATGTACATCGTATTGGTGACGCCGCGATCTGTTTTTCTGGCAATTGATCCAGCGACAATATTGACATGATGCGACTTGGCAAGTTTTTGAATGAACGCTTTTGTACGCATACCGCCCTCATCGGCAATCTCATCGAGTCTGGTTAAGTCATAGCCAGTCGTCCATAGTTCAGGAAGGACGATAATATCTGGGTGATTTTTTGAAATTTTTTCTATCTCTCTTTCAACGCGCCGTTCGTTTTCATTAGGATTGCCAAAAGCGATATCTAGCTGAAGACATGCGATTTTTATCGTCATGAACATTCACCTCGAAAAAATTTTACTTTACATTTTGATTTTTACGATATATGATTTTTCACTAGAATTTCAAGAAAATTTTTGAGAAGGTGTTAACGCGATGAAACAATTTCCACTATCTGAGTTATTGCAGAGCCTTCCAAAACAGTTTTTTGCTTCGCTTGTCGATAAAGTCGCAAAAAAAATGGCGGAGGGGCATGACATCATCAATTTAGGGCAAGGAAATCCCGACCAGCCGACTCCACCGCATATCGTGGAGGCGATGCAAAAAGCGGTGGCGAACCCAAAATATCACAAATACTCGCCATTTCAAGGGTATTCCTTTTTGAAACGCGCCGTTGCTAAGTTTTATGAGCGCGAATACGGCGTTGCCATTGATCCGGAAAAAGAAGTGGCGGTTTTGTTTGGCGGGAAAGCGGGTCTTGTGGAGATCCCGCAATGTTTAGCCAATCCAGGCGATATTGTGCTCGTGCCTGACCCGGGATATCCGGATTATTGGTCGGGGATT
Source organism: Parageobacillus toebii NBRC 107807 (assembly GCF_003688615.2). Lineage (GTDB taxonomy): Bacteria > Bacillota > Bacilli > Bacillales > Anoxybacillaceae > Parageobacillus_B > Parageobacillus_B toebii. Next base: position 1,716,458 of record NZ_CP049703.1, read on the forward strand.
GCGCTGGCGCGCGCGGAAATGGTGATGATGCCATTGCGTGCGGAAAATCAGTTTTTGCCTGATTATGATGAAATTCCTGCAAATATTGCGGAAAAAGCAAAAATCATGTTTTTAAACTATCCGAATAATCCAACCGGGGCGATCGCTTCTAAGGAGTTTTTTGAAGAAACGGTGTCGTTTGCCGCAAAACACGGAATTTGTGTCGTTCATGATTTTGCTTACGGTGCGATTGGCTTTGACGGAAAAAAACCGGTCAGCTTTCTTCAAGCAGAGGGGGCAAAAGAAATTGGCGTTGAAATTTATACATTCTCCAAAACATATAATATGGCGGGCTGGCGCGTGGCGTTTGCCGTTGGAAATGAGAGCGTGATTGCGGCGATTAACTTGCTGCAAGACCATTTATATGTGAGTTTGTTTGGCGCCATTCAAGAAGCGGCGGCAACCGCATTGCTTTCTTCGCAGCGCTGCGTGGAAGAGCTTGTCGCACTGTATGAATCGCGGCGCAATACGCTTATTGACGCGTTGCGGCAAATTGGCTGGGATGTCGACGCCCCAAAAGGTTCATTTTTTGCGTGGCTTCCGGTGCCGAACGGATGGACATCGGAACGTTTTTCCGATTATTTGCTGGAAAAAGCGCATGTCGTTGTCGCGCCGGGAATTGGATTTGGCAAGCATGGAGAAGGATATGTGCGAGTTGGGTTATTAACAAGCGAATCCCGCCTGCAAGAAGCGGCGGAACGGATTGCGAAGCTTGGTCTTTTCTAAAATGGGTTAAAAAATGATTGACAGAGCGAAAAAATACTGTCATAATTCAAATTAAATTTTCGAGAGCGAATAGTTTGAAAAGTGAATACGATATTGCAAGCATTCTTATCAAGAGCAGGCGGAGGGACAAGCCCAATGAAGCCCGGCAACCGGCTTAACGACGGTTAAGCACGGTGCTAATTCTTGCAGCGGAAACGCTGAGAGATAAGAAGAGCGTGAATAAATAAAGCCTCTTCTTATGAAGAGGTTTTTTTGATGGATGAACAGAAAGAGGGATGATCATGAGTCAAGTAATTGCCACATATCTTATTCACGATGAAAAAGATTTAGAGAAAAAGGCGGAAGGAATTGCGCTTGGGTTGACCGTTGGTTCGTGGACGGATTTGCCGCTTCTTGAGCAGGAACAATTGCGCAAGCATAAAGGAGTAGTTGTAAGCGTACAAGAACTCGAGGAGAACGAACGCGCCAACCGTTACTTTGGAAAGCGATTGAAGCGTGGAATCGTTCGCATTGCATACCCGAGCTTAAACTTTAGCGCGGATATTCCGGCGCTTTTAACGACGGTGTTTGGCAAATTGTCGCTGGATGGAGAAGTGAGATTGCTAGATTTAACGTTTTCCGACGAATGGAAAAGACAGTTTCCTGGCCCGCGTTTTGGCATTGACGAAATCCGCAAAAAAGTGGGTGTATATGAACGCCCGCTTCTGATGAGCATTTTTAAAGGGATGATCGGCCGCGATTTAACATATTTATCCGAGCAGCTGAAACAACAAGCGCTCGGCGGGGTCGATCTCGTTAAAGACGATGAAATTTTGTTTGAAAACGAATTAACGCCGTTTGAAAAGCGAATTACGGCTGGAAAAGCGGTGTTAAACGAAGTGTACGAAAAGACAGGAAAACGGACGTTATATGCGGTGAACTTGACTGGAAAAACGTTCGAATTGAAGGAGAAAGCAAAACGCGCAGTCGAATTAGGAGCCGATGTATTGTTATTTAACGTATTTGCGTACGGTTTGGATGTGCTCCAAGGGTTGCGCGAAGATGATGAGATCACCATTCCGATCATGGCTCATCCGGCATTCAGCGGGGCGTTTACTCCATCGGAGTTTTACGGAATAAAAGCATCCTTGCTGCTTGGCAAATTGCTTCGCCTTGTTGGTGCAGATTTTGTGCTTTTTCCATCGCCATACGGAAGCGTTGCCCTTGATAAAGAAGAGGCGCTTGGCATTGCCGCGGAGTTGACGAATGATAAGGAGCCGTTTAAACGGTCGTTCCCAGTTCCGTCAGCTGGCATTCATCCAGGGCTTGTGCCATTGTTGTTCCGCGATTTTGGCATAGATAGCATCGTCAATGCAGGCGGCGGCATACACGGACATCCAGACGGAGCGACAGGCGGCGGCAGAGCATTTCGCGCTGCGATCGATGCGGCTCTTGCCGGAAAATCGCTTCATGAAGCAGCGCGCGAAAATGAGGCATTGCGAAAGGCGATTGACTTATGGGGCGCAGTAGAGGTGACATCATGACAAAACCAATCATCTTTTGTGATTTTGATGGGACGATTACAGACAATGACAACATTATCGCGATTATGAAACGGTTTGCGCCGCCGGAATGGGAAACGTTAAAAGACGATATATTATCACAGCGCATCTCGGTGCAAGAAGGGGTTGGCGCGATGTTTTCCCTTCTTCCATCAGGTTGGAAAGAAGAGATTGTCGATTTCATTTTACAAAATGCCCGCATCCGTGACGGGTTTCGAGAATTTGTCGCGTTTACGAAGGAACGTGATATTTCGCTATATGTCATAAGCGGCGGCATCGACTTTTTTGTCTATCCGCTTTTAGAAGGGCTCATCGAAAAAGAGCGCATCTTTTGCAATGGCTCTGATTTCAGCGGAGAGACAATTCGCATTACATGGCCGCATTCATGTGATGAACAGTGTCAAAACGGCTGCGGCTGCTGCAAGCCGTCGTTGCTTCGAAAATTGACAAAGCCTGATGCCTTTCATATCGTCATCGGCGATTCGATCACCGATTTAGCAGTGGCAAAGCTGGCGGATCATGTTATCGCCCGTGACTTTTTGCTGCAAAAATGCCAAGAACTAGATATTCCGCATACGCCGTTTACGACGTTTTTCGATGTCATTCATTTTCTGGAGACGATGGAGGTGAGGTCATGAGTTTGCTCCTAAAGAGATGGAAAGAGCTTGCCGAGATAAAAGCGGAATTGGCGGCGCGCGATTGGTTTTTTGCCACAAGCGGCAACTTGTCGATCAAAGTAACCGATGACCCGCTCACTTTTTTAGTCACGGCAAGCGGCAAAGACAAACGCAAGCAGACAGACGAAGATTTTTTGCTTGTCGACGCTTCCGGAAATCCAGTGGAGAATACGCATTTAAAGCCGTCCGCCGAAACGCTTTTGCATGTGGAAATTTACAAGAAAACGAACGCGGGCTGCGGTCTCCACGTCCATACGATCGACAATAACGTTATCTCCGAATTATACGGAGATGACGGAGAAGTTGCGTTTTCCGGCCAGGAAATTATTAAAGCGTTTGGGATTTGGGAAGAAGATGCGGTCATCCGCATTCCGATTATTCCGAATTACGCGCATATTCCAACGCTTGCGAAGGAATTTGCCAAGCATGTAAACGGCGACGCCGGCGCGGTATTGATCCGCAACCATGGCATTACCGTATGGGGAAGAGACGCGTTTGAGGCGAAGAAGTTTTTAGAAGCATGGGAGTTTTTATTCAGCTGGCACGTCAAGTGGCTGCTGCTAAAGCAGGCCGCCGTGCTGCCGGTTGTTAAACCATAAAAATTGATGAAGGGGGAAATTCCAATGGCAGTAATCAAAGTGAGAAAAACAGGAGAAGTGATTGAAGGGGAAGAAAATGTCCGCAGCTTTTTAAACAAACAAGGCGTGTTGTACGAGCATTGGGACATTAACAAACTGCCGGAACATTTGCGCAACAAATATGTATTGACCGACGAAGAAAAAGAGGAAATTTTGGCGACGTTTAAAGAAGAAATTGAAGATTTGGCGGCGAGAAGAGGCTACAAAACTTGGGATATCGTCGCCTTATCGGATGCGACGCCGAATTTGGATGAACTGTTGAAAAAGTTTGAACAAGTGCACATTCATACGGAAGACGAAGTGCGCGCTATTACTGCTGGCCATGGCATTTTTATCATCAAAGGGGACAGCGAAACAGGGTATTTTGATGTCGAGCTTGAAGCGGGCGATGTCATTTCTGTGCCGGAAGGAAACCCGCATTATTTCACCTTAATGGATGACCGCCAAGTCGTCGCTGTCCGCCTGTTTATCGATCCGTCCGGCTGGGTTGCCCATCCGTATGAAGAAAAAGAAGAAGTAGGCCAGTAATGGCGAACCCCCCTGTTTCCTTCGGGCAGGGGGTGTTTTTATTAAAACGATTCTACTAAAAAAATCATAAATAATATGCCAATGATAAACGAATAGGTAGATGTCCGCTCATTTCCATCCCCGTGGCTTTCCGGAATGAGTTCTTTATAAATAATAAACAACATTGCACCTGCGGCGAATGCAAGGCCATACGGGACGAGCTCGCGAAAAAAGGATGTTAAATAAAATCCGAGAAGTGATGTCACGATTTCAACCGCTCCTGTAAGTGTAGCGATGATAAATGCCTTCCATCTTCCAATCTGTTGATGAATTAAAAAAAGCGCGACTAAAAATCCTTCCGGAGCGTTTTGTAATCCAATGGCTAGCGCGATTAAATTACCTGTTTCCGATACGTTCGAAGCATAGCTGACCCCGACCGACAATCCTTCTGGAATGTTATGTAACGTAATGGCTGCAATAATGAGCATCGCTTTTTCATCAAACTGAATTCCTTTTTTTGTATGTTCTAAATCAATATGCGGAACCGTCATTTCCAAAATGGTTAAAATAAGGACTCCAAAAAATAACCCGATTGTTAAAGTGAAAAAACTGCCTGCCTGTAATGCTTCAGGAATTAAACTCATCATGGAAGCCGCCATCATAATTCCAGCTGAAAACGCCAGCAATATGTCCCGCCAGCGGTGAGTAATCGATTTCGCCAAAAATAAAATTGGGATCGCACCTAATCCAGTGGATAACGCGGAAAGTATACTCCCAATGAATACTTGTTTCATCAAATCCTCCTTTCCGTACCTTTAGTGTTTTTATATGCGTTTTGAAATAAAAGGTGATAACCGCCCAAGCACTAAAAATAATTTATTCATATACTATATAATAATAAACAAAAATAACCAAATAGCGAGCATCTCGCTTGACGGGGGAAAAGGTGTCCTCAAAAAAAGATTTGCACCGTGTTTAATATTTCAAGTATAATGCAAATAAGAAAATGTTTTTTTAAGAGAATAGTGGAATATAAATACTGATAATGACGTTAAATTCAACCAACAAAAGGGTTTGATTGTGGATGACGAGGGAGAAAGACATTGAACAATCGCTAAAATTGTTTATCGTATTATCAAGAGCATATCGATCTGTCGGCGATCAAGTGAATAAGTCGATTCAATCATTTGGCGTGAATCCGACGGAGTTTGCGGTCTTAGAATTGCTTTACCATAAAGGGGATCAGCCGTTGCAGCAAATTGGCGGAAAAATTTTGCTCGCTAGCGGCAGCATTACATATGTAATAGACAAGTTGGAGCAAAAAGGGTTAATTGTGCGAAAAGCATGTGAAACAGACCGCCGTGTCACATATGCTTCGATTACGGAAAAGGGAAGAGCGTTTATCGAAAAGGTTTTCCCAGAGCATGCGCAAACGATTCACGAAACCGTTTCCGGCTTGACTCCTGAAGAAAAGGAACAGGCGATTGCGTTATTGAAAAAGCTGGGATACGGTGCAAAAAGAGAATAGCTGTTCGTCTAAAATAAGTGGCTGCTTATTGCAGCCACTTATTTTTTGAAAAAAGGATAAGCTGTAAAAGGAAAAGGAGGAGATAATTTATGATGATCCCAGTTGGGGTGTCCAATCGCCATATTTTGTGAATGCTGTTCAAACGAACCGACATTGAACATTTTCCTGACAAGCTAGCTAGGACACCGTACTCATTATGCCGACATTTTTTGTGTTTCCTCTGATTGCTGTGCCGCTTTTTTCACTTGCGGATAGAAGAAGATGCCGCTTAGAAGCAGGATGACCCCAAGCATAAACGTTTTGATATCCGCGGTGCCGGCGATGATGACCCAGATGGAATAGATAGTCGCAAAAGCAGCGATCACCCCATCGATGATGCGGCCCCGCGCCGTCTCCTTGTACGTTTCGCCGGTCAGCGCCAGTTTCAATTGGAAGACAGAGGCGATAAAATACGGGACAAGATACGCCAATGTCGCAATGTAAATGACAAAGTCAAACGCCGTTGACATCGAATTAGAAATGGTTGAGAAAATAAAAATTTGCGCCAATCCATTCGAAAGAACCAAAGAAAAGCTTGGTACTTTCTTTTTATTTTCCTTTAAAAACGCTGGAATAAACAGACCTTGTTTTGCCGCTTGATACGGCACTTCAGCGCTTAATAACACCCAACCGAGCGTGGAGCCGAGCAAGCTGATCAATCCAAGTCCAGCAAGAACGTAGCCGCCGCTTGGGCCTAAAATCGTGACAATGGCATCTACAAGCGGTTTTTCTGATTGAATGAGTTCTTTTTGCGGCAATACTCCCATGACAAGGATGCTAATGCCGATATAAATCGCAAGAGCAATCAACAAGCCAAGGATTGTCGCACGCTTGACGTCGGCTTGTTTGCGCGCACGCGATGCAAAAACAATCGCTGATTCGACGCCGATAAACGCCCATAATGTCGATACAGCCGCATTCTTGATTTGACTTAATAATCCAATCGAATGCCCTGCATCATCATAACGCGGGGCAACAAACGAGCCAATGTTGCTTTTTTCAAACGCAAATAAAGCGATAATGATAAATAGGAAAAATCCGAGCACTTTTGCCGCGGTAGCGACAAAGTTTAGCTTTCCCGCGTCTTCGATGCCGCGCAAAATGATGAAATGCATTCCCCATAACAATGCGGTACATATAAGAAACGTCAACAAGTTCCCAAGCTTTACATCAAGAGAGCCGATGGAAAATAACGTTTGTTTGCTTGTTAAAATTGGAAAAAACGTTGATAAATAGCTGGTAAACGTCGTAATAATCGCCACGTTGCCGGCAAAGTTGCCAATCCAATATCCCCATGAAGACATAAAGCCAGATAGGATCGAGATGTTCGAGCCTTTCGGAAACAATTCTTTCGCATAAATCTGCGGCCCGCCGTTTAGTTCCGGTTTGCGAATCGCCAAATTACCGAATACGAGCGCGGTCATTAATACCCCGCCGCCCGTTAATAACCACGCGAAAATAACACCAAGCGGGCTTGCCGCTTCCGCTAGCGAGCGCGGCAGCATAAAAATTCCCGATCCCACCATATTTCCAACGACAAGCGCCGTTAATAACCATAATCCAAGTTTTTGCTGTTGCAAAGTGGATAGCTCCTTCCTGACGATAATTAAGTTTTAGCTTTTTTCGCAAAAAAATACACCCCAAAGTTTTCAACGGGTGCATGTGGCCATCCGCATCCAACTTCCAATCGATAGTGCTTCATCGTTTGTTGCAACGATGCATGTTCGGATACAGGCCCAGTCTACGGCGTCAGAGTCCGACGCAAACTTCGGCAACTTTCCTCATTGGCTCTTTGCGTCTCGTTTCTACAACTCTTGTTCATTGCAGCCTGTATCCCGTCTATGTGGATGAGAAAGAAAAAATATTCAATTGGTGTTATTATTATACGTTCTTTCGACAAATTTCGTCAACAACCTTTTGTAATCGAAAAAAAGGATTTTCCGTGTACGAATGGAATACAATCTAAGATAAGGAAAACGAGAGAAAAGGAAGGGATTGCGTTGAAATTTTCTGAGTTTCGTTATGAACGGCCGAATATAGAGAAGCTGAAAGCATCATTTCAACAAGCGCTGCAATCGTTCCAAAAGGCAAGCAGCGCAGAAGAACAGGATGAGGCGATGAAGGAAATTAATAAGCTTCGCAACGATTTCAGCACGATGGCGCAAATTTGCTATATTCGCCATACGATTGATACGAACGATGAGTTTTATAAGCAGGAGCAAGATTTTTTCGATGAAGTTGAGCCAATTGTTAAAGGGCTTGTGAACGATTATTACCGTGCGCTTGTTTCGTCTCCGTTCCGTTCGCAGCTTGAAGAAAAATGGGGGAAACAGTTATTTGCGCTCGCTGAGACGGAATTAAAAACGTATTCTCCAGACATTGTGGAAGATCTGCAGCTGGAAAATAAGCTGACGAGCGAATATACGAAATTGGTCGCTTCGGCAAAAATTTTCTTTGAAGGGGAAGAACGGACGTTAGCGCAGCTGCAGCCGTTTGTCGAATCGCCGGACCGCGAGATGCGCAAGCGGGCGAGTGAGGCGCGTTTTGCCTTTTTCCAAGAACATGAGGAGAAGTTCGATGAAATTTACGATCAGCTTGTGAAAGTGCGCACCGCCATCGCGCAAAAGCTCGGATTTAAAAACTTCGTGGAACTCGGTTATGCCCGTCTTGGACGGACTGATTACAACGCCGAGATGGTCGCGAAATTCCGCAAACAAGTCGAAAAGCATATCGTTCCAATTGCTGTGAAGCTTCGCGAGCGGCAGCGGGCGCGCATCGGTGTCGAGAAGCTGAAATATTATGATGAAGCGTTTGTTTTTCCAACCGGCAATCCAACGCCAAAAGGGGACGCAAACTGGATTATTGAAAACGGGAAAAAGATGTACGAAGAACTGTCGCCGGAAACAGGCGAGTTTTTCCGGTATATGATCGATCATGAACTAATGGACCTCGTTGCGAAAAAAGGAAAAGCAGGCGGCGGCTATTGCACCTATATCGAAAATTATAAAGCGCCGTTTATTTTCTCGAACTTTACCGGCACATCCGGAGACATCGACGTGCTTACCCATGAGGCGGGGCACGCGTTTCAAGTGTATGAAAGCCGCCATTACGAAATTCCGGAATACATCTGGCCGACCTTGGAGGCATGCGAAATTCATTCGATGAGCATGGAATTTTTCACATGGCCGTGGATGAAGTTATTCTTCGGGGAAGATGCGGAAAAATATAAATTCTATCATTTGAGCGATGCTTTATTATTTTTGCCGTATGGCGTAGCGGTGGACGAATTTCAGCATTTTGTATACGAAAATCCGAACGCGACGCCGGCGGAACGGAAGCAAGCATGGCGGAAGATTGAAAAGAAATATATGCCGACACGAGACTATGACGGCAACGATTATTTAGAACGCGGCGGCTTTTGGCAGCGGCAAAGCCATATTTATACGAACGCATTCTACTATATCGACTATACACTTGCGCAAATTTGCGCCTTCCAATTTTGGAAACGTTCGCGTGAAAACTATGAAGAGGCGTGGAATGATTATTTAACCTTATGCCGTCAAGGCGGAAGCAAGCCGTTTACCGAATTGGTCCGCGCCGCCAACCTCATTTCGCCGTTTGAAGACGGATGCGTTCAATCGGTAGTCGGCGAGATCGAGGGATGGTTGAATAGTGTTGACGATCAGAGCTTATAGATGGAAATAATAGTTAAGGGGGAAGAAATCAAGCGAGATTTCTTCCTTATCTTTTAGGAAAAATATAATGGGAGGTGTAGATCTGGTTACTAAAATCGTTGTTGTGTACTGACCGATGGAAGGAATGGTGCACGACAGGTGCCGCCGCTAACAGCGAGCCACGGGGTGTCTTTCACAGCAGGTGAGACATTAGGATTCTCTTCCTGATGGAACTCAGGTGTTTCCTGAGCGGCAAGCTGTTTTGCTGGTTCCATCGCGATGAGTCGATTTTTATAGATTTTAGTAGCCGGGAAAACTATGTTGTCAAAAGAAGAAATCTTTCGTTTTTATCATAAAATTTTCGATTATTAAAAGAAAACTACGGAGTCAAACGTATCGGCGTTTTTGGATCTTATAGCAGAAATGAACAAACAGCTGACAGCGATATAGACATTTTGGTGGAGTTTGAGTCTTCCGCCGTCACATTTGACCATTATATGGATTTAAAAATTTTCTTAGAAGATCATTTTCATAAACCGGTCGACCTAGTGATACTGGATGACATTAAACCTGCGTTAAAACCATATATATTGGAGGATGTTCAATATGCCGAGGGAGCCTAAGGTTTTTTGGAAGATATTCTTATGGCGATCGATAAAATCTAAAAGTATACGAAAAATATGGATTATGAATCTTTTTTAGATAATGAACTTGTATGTGATGCGGTTATTAAAAACATATTGGTGATTGGTGAAGCGGCGAAAAACATTCCACAAGAAATAAGGCAGAAGAATTCACAGATTGAGTGGAGCAAGATAGCAGGTGTGCGTGATATGATGATCCACGGCTATGTTTCTGTCAATTATCGTATCGTCTGGGATATGGTAATCAATAAAATTCCAGTACTTAACAGGATATTGAGAAGTTGTTGAACGACAAACAGAGCAAATATAGTGCGATAGGGGGAAGGGGCATGAATGTTCGCAAAGCAACGCTCGATGATGCGCACGCCATCGCCATCGTGCATGTCGAAAGCTGGAAAACGACATATGAAGGGATTGTGCCTGCGGAGTATTTGGCGCAATTAAGCGTAAGCGAAAAAGAACAGCTTTGGAAAAGAGGATTGCAGCAACAGAAGCATTATATTTTTGTCGTTGAAGAAGATGGAAACGTATGTGGATTTATTTCCGGGGGTAAAAACCGCTCCACACAAGGAAAAGAAGCGGAGTATGAAGGGGAAATATACGCGATTTATTTGTTGAAAGAAGCTCAAGGGAAAGGATACGGAACGAAGCTTGTCAAAGCGCTAGTGGATGATTTTCAACGTGATGGGATTCGTTCTATGGTCGTGTGGGTGCTTGCCGATAATCCATCGCGCCGATTTTACGAGAGGCTAGGAGGCGAGAAAATCGCTGAGGAAGTCGTTGATATCGGTGGGAAAAAGCTGACGGAATGGTGCTATGGATGGAAAAGCATTGAATATTTCGCATAAAATAAGCTGCCTAGGCGAAAGGCAGCTTTAAAAAAATCATTTAATGAGTGATTACTCACTTCAAAATATAGGCAATATCATATAAAATATAAGTGAGTAATCACTCACTATAAAAGGAGGAAGAACTTGTGTCCGGGAAGCCGTGTATTCGTATGGAACATGTTTCGAAGCGTTTTGGGAAAAAGACGGTTATTGAAGACGTATCACTTGACGTATACGGAGGAGAAATTTTCGGGATGCTTGGACCTTCGGGAGCGGGAAAAACGACGATTGTCAAAATGATTGCCGGCATTGACGAAGCTACTCATGGAACCATTCATGTGTTAAATACGAAGATGCCGAATCTTCAAGTGATGAAGCGAATCGGTTTTATGGCACAGTCCGATGCGTTATATGGCGAATTAACGGTATTAGAAAATTTGCAGTTTTTCGCTTCGATTTATGGGCTAAAAGGGAAAAAGCAAAAGCAACGCATCCACGAGGTGATGGAGCTTGTCAATCTGACAGACCATATCAAAAAGCCCGTCCATCAATATTCGGGAGGGATGAAACGGCGATTGTCGCTGGCGATATCTTTGCTGCATGAACCGGAGGTGCTACTTTTGGACGAGCCGACGGTTGGCATTGATCCTGTGCTTCGTCAGGCAATTTGGGAGGAACTAGACAGAATCCGCCAAAATGGAACAACGATTGTAGTGACGACCCATGTCATGGATGAAGCCGAGAAATGCCAGCGCCTCGCCATGATTCGCGATGGCCGTCTTATTGCCGTCGGAAGTCCGGCAGAGTTAAAGAAAGAGACGGGCTCACAAACTATTGAACAAGCATTTTTATATTTTGGAGGTGCACGGCAATGAGAGTTTGGGCCATTGTGGTACGCATCATCCGCCAGTTTTTCCGTGATAAACGAACGCTTGCGTTAATGATTGTGGCTCCCATGTTTGTGCTATTTTTAATGAATCTTGTGTTTAATGGAGAGGAGTATAAACCAGCGATTGCCGTTAATAAAAACGTTCCGGAAATTGTTGTGGAGAAGTTAGCGAAATACGATGCTGATGTTAAAGAACTTACGAAAGCAACAGCTCGTAAACAGCTGGAAAAACAGCAAATTGATGCGTTTATGGAAATGGATGAAGGAGCACCGGAAATTACGTTAGAAGGAAGCGATCCTACTGTTAATAAAGCGGTGCTTATGACTGTGCAAAAAGCGCTTCAAGAATTAGCTCCGCAAACACGATCGTTGCAATTGAAAACAACGTACTTGCACGGTTCAGAAGACATGGAACTATTCGATAATTTCGGTCCTGTGTTAATTGGTTTTTTCGTTTTCTTTTTCGTCTTCTTAATCGCCGGTGTTTCTTTCCTCCGCGAACGTACGGGAGGAACGCTCGAACGCTTGCTGGCGACACCGCTTCGACGCTTTGAAATCGTGGCTGGCTATATTATTGGATTTGGTTTATTTACGACATTGCAAGCGAGCTTGATTGCTTGGTTTGCTGTTGATATTCTTGACATGATGATGGAAGGTTCTTTTGTATACGTGCTATTGATTACATTTTTATTGGCGATGACCGCGTTAACATTAGGAACGCTGCTGTCCGCTTTTGCGAATAATGAACTGCAAATGATGCAGTTTATCCCGCTTGTCGTCGTACCGCAAATTTTCTTCTCTGGCTTGTTTAATTTAGATACGATGGCCGAATGGCTTCGTTCGCTAAGCGTGGTTATGCCGCTGACGTACGGGGCGGATGCGCTGCGGGAAATTATGATCCGCGGCACTGGCTGGAACGAAATCGCCAAAGACGTATATGTTTTACTTGGTTTTGCTGTATTGTTTATGATATTAAATGTAGTGGCATTAAAAAAATATCGAAAATTGTAAGGAGTATAAAGAATGAACGAGCAGCAGTGGCTGAAGGAACTGTTGAAACTAAATGAGGAAGATGTGAAGCTTAGTGAAAAACAAATCAAAATTTTAGAAGCGGCGATTGAAATGTTCGCGGAAAAAGGCTATGCCGCCACTTCGACAAGCGAAATCGCCAAGAAGGCGGGCGTGGCGGAAGGGACGATTTTCCGCCATTATAAAACGAAAAAGGATTTGCTGCTGGCGATTGTCACTCCGACGCTATTTCAATCCGTCGCCCCATTTTTAGCAAAAGAGTTTGTCAAAGAAGTGTTCGATAGTCAGTATCAAAGCTATGAAGAGTTCATCCGCGTTCTTTTGAAAAACCGCTATGAATTTGTGAAAAAATACTTGCCGGCGATCCGTGTTTTCTGGCAGGAAATCGCGTTTCATGAGGAGATTAAGGAACAGCTTCAGCGCGTTTTTACGGTACACGTATATCAAAAATTTAAGCAAATTGTGGAATATTTTCAAACGAAAGGTGAAATTGCCGCAATTCCCGTTGATTCGGTCATCCGCATGACGATCACGACGATTGCCGGATTTTTGGTGACGCGGTTTATCGTGTTGCCGGATTATGAATGGGATGATGAAGCGGAAATGGAACGGACGATTCAGTTTTTAATGAACGGTCTTGCGAAAAAAACGCCTAATTCTTAGTGAACATAAACCTTTATCTAGTGCTAATCATGTATATAAAATAAGACCGAAGTGCTGCAACAACTCCGGTCATGCATAGACAGTTCCCTTCAAGGGGGATCGGCAGTAGGACGGGAATCATCCATCCACTTCGTCAGTTCAAGGGTGGATGATTTTTTTTTGGTTGTGAGACAGTGCCGAAACGACTAATCTATTTACGGATGTCAGCTGGCGTGACGTAATCGCCCGGATGAATATGTAAATATTCAAGTTGTTCGTAAGGAGATGATCTTGTTAGGGGAAGCTCCTTTTTCCTTAAGGTAGGTGGTATACTCATTTGGCATCTTTCCCACCCTTTGACTTATACGGTGAGTTTGGAAAGGCACCATTAAAGCATATTCGGTTAAAAAATAGCATTACATGACAAGTATATTACGAAAAAGACGAGATTGTTGGACATATAATACACATTATGCGCAATTCAAAATGACGATTTTATGATATACTCATCACTTTCCTGATGTTTCAAGGTGATGATTTCATTGAGAAGTCATAAAAAGATAAAATTTACAAAATCATACTTTTATTAACTATATATTATTGACACATAGGTATTATTGATATATAATCAAGTTATGATGGAGAATAAAGATATTGATAAATGGATTGTCCAACTTAGAAAAGGTGTTTTTGAATTGGCTATCTTATCCTTGATAAGCCAACGACCAATGTATGGTTATGAAATAACTAATGATTTAAAGAGAGTACCTATATTCCATCTGGCAGATGGAGCAATTTATCCGATTTTAAAAAGATTATCAAAACAAGGATGGGTTCTTTCTTATTGGGAAGATTCTGAAGAAGGACCCAAACGGAAATATTATCAAATTACTCAGGAAGGGGAGAGAATTTTAAAACAACGTTGGCAACATTATGAGCAGCTATACGATGTTCTAAGAAGTATGGTGGAAGGGAGTATAGAATAATGCCCAGAGATATCACCCATCCTTTAATTGAAGATTATTTAGATAAGTTAAACAAAGGATTAAAAAATTTGCCAAATAGCGAGCGTAGACAATATATATTTGAAGTTCGAGATCATATATATAATCAACTGAATGAAAAAATAAATCAAGGGATGAACATTGATCAGGCGGTTCAAAATACATTATGTGAATTTTTGCCACCTAACCAACTTGCTAAAGAGATTCTTCAAGAAAGTCAGGGGGATGATGGTTTCTTTTCCAATAGAGGTGACATCTTCTTTCATTATGGATTGATAGCTACAGTGGGTTCATTTGGAGGATTATCAATTCCTGTATATAAAGGGGAGTTAAATGTTGGTGTAATATTACCCTTTATAATTTCTTTAATTATAGGAATTTTATTACTTAATTCTAAGGTTATTACATTGAACGAAAGACAATTAAAAAACTTAAAATGGGTATCTCGAATATTAATAGGATTTTTAAGTGTCCCCTTATCTTTTTTCTCTATTAGAATAATAAAAGATAATAGTATTAACTTCTTCTCTTTAAACTATTTGATTATACTTATTTTAGCCGATTTATTGGTATACATGTTTCTTAGAAAATTATTTTACCACCAACAGTTAGAAAATTATTAGTAACTCTCTATTCATTATTTCACTTTGTCCACCCTTCATCACGAAAACACAATAATGACTATTGTGTTGTATTCTGGTGTTATGTCAAGAAAACGGACACATTAAACAGAGAGAAATAGCTGAACTTAGGCAGCTACTTTTCTCTGATTAGCGTAGTAAGCAGCCTCAAATTCACATGGCGATACATAGCCAAGGGCGGAATGACTTCTTTTACGGTTGTAGAAGCATTCGATGTACTCAAAAATGGCTTGTTTCGCTTCTTTTCGCGTGCGGAATCGATTCAGATAAATACACTCTTTCTTGATGAGGCTATGAAATGACTCGATACAAGCATTGTCGTAACAGTTTCCACGTCTCGACATGCTCACTTGAAAATGATGTTCCTGTAAGAGCTGTTGATAATCATTCGAAGCATATTGGCTCCCACGATCCGAGTGATGAAGGACTCTCCCTGTTGGTTTCTCGTTGTTTAACGCTCGTTGTAACGCTTTGATGACTAACTCTTTCGTCATTCGTGTATCGATATACCATCCTACAATCTTGCGAGTATATAAATCCATGATGCTCGCTAAATACAACCAACCTTCGTCGGTAGGAATGTACGTAATATCCGCCATCCATACTTCATTCGGAGCCGTTGCTTGGAAGTTTTGTTTCAATAGATTGTCATATACGTTGTAAGGATGGTTGCTGTTCGTAGTGGCTTTGAATTTACGGACGGTAATGGATCTCAATCCTTCTTCGCTCATGATGCGAGCGACCGTCTTTTGAGACACACGAATCCCTTGTTTATGTAGTTCTTGCGTAATTTTTGGGCTTCCGTAAATCTTACGGGACTTTAGATACTCATTTCGAATCTGTTGAGTTAGTTGTTCTTTTCGTTCTTTCTGTTTACTTTTCGCGCGCTTGAGCCAATCGTAATACCCACTTCTTGAAACACCGAGCACTTGACACATCTTCACAACAAGAAATTCGTTTCGGTGTTGAAAAATGAACGCGTAAATTACTTCTGGTTTCTGGTGAAGATGCCTAGTGCCTTTTTTTTAGGATCGCTAATTCCTCCTCCAATTCTTGATTACGACGGCTTAATTCAATGATTTCTTGATTTTGCGGCTTGATATGACCTGAACCCACAAAACTCTTTCCGTCGCTTTCTTTGTATTCTTTAACCCAACGGTGAAGAGTGTTGTAAGCCAAACCTAACTCTTTTGCCACTTGAGCGATGGACTTGTCCCCCTCCAAGCATAACTCAACCGCTTGAATCTTGTACTCTTTATCAAATGCTCTCTTTTTCATGATTGGACACCTCGAACCTATTGTAATTAAGTTTATTATAATCTCTCTGTTCTCCGTGTCCACTTTTTAGACTAACATCAATTTTTTGGATGTAAAACAGAAGAAGAGCTCCTACAGATCATCGCACAATACCATCTATTTTTACATCACGAATTATTTCAGAAAAAAACTAAACCAGTGTGCGCCAATAGAGTACCGGAACACACTGGTTGCTTAGTCTTCTTAGTAAATGTCTACTTGACAGGAGTAAGATCAATGATATAAAAATCTTGATTGGTTTTAATTATTTAAATCCCATTTCCATTCCTAAAATTTCAAATAAAAACAAAAAAGTATCAGATTAATTTTTGTAGTACAAAAAAGAAAAAGATAAGACACGGTATTTATGATAATTGTATTACTTTTCATATTACCATTTTTGTTATAAAATTATAATTAGAACTAAAATTGGAATTTTAATGTAAAAAATATTTGTAAAGGTTGTGTTAGATCATGTTTTTCTCAAAGAAAAAAGTTAAATGCAATATATGTGGAAAAGAAATAGATGCAGGAGAAGAAATTTTTTTGAAACTCCAATATCCTTACTATGATGGAACTGTTAGAATTAAAAAATTTATAGAGAACGAGTGTAAAGTAATATGTAAAAAATGTTTTACAAAGGGTACATGTTAACTAATATTTTCTATTCTCTTCTTAATACTAGGGTGAGTTTCAAACAAGTTATAACTTTTTTCAGGGACAAGTTTCTGTTTTTGCAGAATACTAAGAGTTTCCTTTGCACATTTTTTTCCGACAAATGAACTTGCAAATCGATCAGCAGATAATTCGCGCCGCTGTGAAAAAACGAAGTGTAGAATAAACGAAGAAACATAAAGGATAAATGAAATTATTAAAGTTGTAAATAAAGATGTTAGTGAAATTAAGTAAGGCGATATAGTTAATAACAATATCGGTACTCCTGCTAACACAAATATAAATGATAATATATTTTTTAACATATGGTTCTTTTTTATATGGTAATATTCATGGGCAATAAGGAATTTTAATTGCTCTCTACTTAAGGAGTTAACTAAATCATCTCCACATACAATTACAGGTTGATTTCGTCTATACAATACCGCAGCGTTATTCTTCATAAATTTGTCAGTAATAAAAATCTCTACATTTTGATTTGGATCTATTTCTCCTAGTATGTCATTTAGAAATTGAGTTTTATTAACATCCATTCTTTTTAACTTAATATAAGATACCAGAGGAAAAATAATACTAAAAAATGTTAGTAATAGACTAGCATTTAAAAGGTAATGTAAAATGTTGTATTTTAAATTTATATTAATAACATTTAATTTCATTAATATAAACATTGTTAGCAAACTAATTGAAATTAGCTGTAAAATCCTCATAAAATTCACCTTCTTCAAATGAATATTGGACTAATATAAGTTTCTAGAAAAGCTGCTATAAATATTATTAATATCCCGAATAATAATAAATTAAAGTTAAATTTTTTGTTTTCTATAAATTTTTCTTTTCCTAGAAAAACTAGGTAGGCTGCTATAATAAAGCCTGTTATCTCAGGTATTCCGTGAATCAATAGAGGGGGTAAAACATCAATAAGTTTGTCTAATGAAATCCCCCCTAGAAAAAATCCTAACGTAGAACCGTTCGAGACTAAATTTATAACTGTTGGGATTTTTAAAAGAAAAAATCCAGTTAAAATTATTATAAAAACTTTTATGTTATTGAAAAAGATTTTTAAAAACGTATTAAACGAAATGTACGTTTTGCTGATATTTTGTGCATTATGTTCAAAATTATTATCAAGTAAATTACTGATTAAATATCCTGCTAAAAATGCAAATAAATATATAGATAAAACATATAAAAGTGCCTTTACACTGACTTTATCCATACCTCAACTACCCTAAAATTATAATGAAAATTATATTAATTAAATACCAAGAAATAGACATAAAGAGAAAGCTAAACTTCCCTTTTTCAAATACTTTACAGTATAAATACGAGGCTAATAAAACTCCTAAAAGCTTGAAAGGATCCAACTCTTGGGTTAAAGAAATTAAAGTTTGATCCTGAGGACGAAAAATTCCATATGCGGTTGTATAACCATAAGGACTTACACCAATAAAAATACTAAGAACAAAATTTACAATTGATCCCGCTAGTATAGGTAAATAAGAGATTATTGATATAGAAAATATCTTTTGATTTATCAATTCTTTATTAACTATTTGAAAGTTAGAAATAATATAAATAAAAACAAAGAACGATAAAATAACTCCTAATGGGGCAAAGAATCCTAATAAAAATGAAATTAAGTAAAGAAGCTTACCGATATCTTTAGAGTCCTTAATAAAATTGCTTAATATTTCACTATTTAGTAATGTGCTTGAAACTGCAATAATACCACTTATTGCGCAAATTTGAGTTAGTATCGCTAATTTTTTGATATTATTTTCTTTTATTAGGCCTTCAATCTTATTTAATCCATTAAATAAAAGTCCATAATAATAGATGATGTATAAAATTTTGTGTAAAGCATTTTACTAGATCAAAAGAAAAAAGGTAGGGTATTCTCTGATTGAACCCAAACATTCCAGAGAAAGGAGAACCCTACCTATGTCTAAAAGTATACCGAATGTCGACTGGGCAAATCAACTGGAAAGTGTCATTCGTCAGTTTGTAAAGGAAAAATTAGAACTGATCATGCGGGAAGAAATCAAGAATTTCCTCGAAATAGAACAGGCCGGAACATCAAATATGAGAAACGGCTACTATCAACGAAATCTAGATACGCAATATGGTCGGATTGAAGGTCTTTTGGTCCCTAGAGACCGAAACGGAGAATTTCAAACCCAATTGTTCGCTCCTTACCAACGGCACACCGGCTGGCTGGAGGAAGCCATCATCAGGATGTATCAAAGTGGCATGAGTACGCGTGAAATTGGCAAGTTTATTGAACGAATTTTAGGCAATGCCTATTCTCCTGCAACGATCAGCCGTATTACCGATGTAGTGAAGGAAGACATCGAGAAATGGCACACTCGTCCACTGCACAAGCGTTATTCCGTCTTATATTTGGATGGTTTATACGTAAAACTTCGTCGCGAAACCGTGGAGAAAGAAGTCATTTATGTGGTGTTAGGAGTGAATGAAGAAGGGTATCGCGAAATTCTGGATTTCTTCGTGGGAGGACAAGAAAGCGCCTATGTATGGCAGGAAATTCTTCAACACCTCTACCAAAGAGGCGTCAAGGAAGTGCTTCTTGGCGTCTTCGATGGCCTTCCGGGGCTGGAGGAAGCCTTTAAGGCGGTGTATCCGAAAGCCGATGTGCAGCGCTGTGTCGTGCACAAAGTCCGCAACACCCTCAGCCGTGTTCGGAAAAAAGACCAATTCGAAGTGGCCGAGGATCTCAAGCTGATTTATCGCGCGCCGAATAAGGAGATGGCGTTACAAATGTTTCAACAGTTTGAGTCGAAATGGTCCAGCAAATATCCAAGAGAAGTTCAATCTTGGGCCAATGAGTTGGATGTCCTCCTTACATTTATGGATTATCCAAGCAGTATTCGAAGTGTGATTTATACGACCAATGCCATCGAACGAACGATCAAGGAAATTCGGAAACGCCTAAAACCGATGAACAGTTTGAATAGTTTAGAAGCCGCTGAAAAAATCGTGTATTTGACCATTCAAGATTTTAATGAGAAATGGGCAGGGCGAAAGTTGCGAGGATTTGCCGAAGCGCATGAAGCTCTTCAACGAATGTTTGAAGAACGTTATTGTTAACCAAATATTGTAAATAAACAAAATAAGGGGATTCTCCCTTTCCACACAAGAGACTGAATATTCAGTCTCTTGTGTGGAGAAAATCAGTCCCCTATCAATTCAAATCCATTTCAGAGAAACCCTACCCCATTTACATTACACAAAATTCTTGACGGTACCGGTTATGAGAAGTCATAAAAATTGTTTTTCCTTCTTTTTGTAGATTTACAATTAATTTTTGAATATTCAAACCAGATTCCGCATCAATACCAGAGGTTGGCTCATCTAAAAAGATTAAATCCGGATTATGTATAATAGCTTGAGCAATTCCCAATTTTTTCTTCATGCCAAATGAAAATTTTCCAGCCTTTTTATGGGCATGTTCCAGTAAGCCGACTCGTTTTAAAATGTATTCACAATGTTCTGTTGAAACCTTATATCCACTTATTTTTGCGTAATATTTTAAATGATCTATAGCAGTTAATGAGTCATAAAAGGTTGAATAGTCAGGTAAAACCCCAATACGGTGCTTAACTTTTTTTAAATTTGGTTCATCTAACAACTTAAAGCTTCCGGAGGTAGGTTTTATAATACCAGTAATTATATTGATAAATGTAGATTTACCGGCACCGTTTCTTCCTAAAAAACCATAAATTTCCCCCTTCTTTACCTTTAAGTCTACATTATCTACCACTGTTTTGGATCCATAAATCTTCGTGATCCCTGCAGCCTCTATCACATTCATTACAAATCCCTCCTGTTAAACAACACAATTCCAAGCATTAATAACCCAATTGCATAAACAAAATTTACCAATATGTAAAAATCACCTAATAAAGCATAATAGTAAGGAGTAAAGAATTTAAACCAACTAATGAAAACGTTATTTGAATGGATTACCAAAAAACTTAACACTGGAAAAGCCAAGGCAAAAACAACACCAAAAAACATGGTTATCGCTGGTTTTGGAAAGATAACGGAAAAAACAAGGTTATAGGCGATTGCTACTGAAATAAACCCCATACATTCTAAGATGCCCCACCATAAAAAGTTTTTAGATACGAATGCAATTAAAACAAAGGATGTAAAAATACAAAAAAACCAAAACAGCCAAATCCCTAAATATTTACCAATAATGATTTTAACCCGAGAAGTTTTGGTTACAAGAAACCTCATTGTTCGTGTACTCACTTCTCGGTTGATGACATCGTGTGATAAACTTGAAATGAAAAGAAACCCTAATAAAAATACAATAGATGCGATACCGGTAGCATATCCATCCTTACCCGTGTTGACATCTAACCGATCTGTTATGGTTGTCATTAAATCTGCCGTCCAATAAGTAACTCCAAAAATAATGGCAACGATAATAATGGATTTAATACTTTTAAAAAGTCCCTTAAACTCATGGAAACAAATCGTCCACATACCAATCACTCCTTTCAATTTTTTGACTCCTTTCAATTTTTAGTATAATAAAAGTAGTTTATTTCCTTATTAACGGCACCTTAACATTTTCTTAAATTGTAAAGGAGTTAGTATTATGGAAAATTCAAGAATTTTAATCGTTGATGATGAAGAATCCATTCTTAATATGCTTAAGCTCGTGTTAAACAAAGAAGGGTTCACATCTGTACATACTTGTACAAATGGAACGGATGCGTTGCGTCTACTTGAGCAAAAAAAATTTGACCTTATCATTTTGGATATTATGCTTCCGGATATGTCGGGTTTAGATATATGTCGAGCTATTAGGAAAATATGTGATGCCCCTTTATTTTTCATTTCAGCTAAATCATCAGATCTTGATAAATTAACAGGATTTGCACATGGATGTGATGATTACATCACAAAGCCGTTTAACCCTCTTGAAGTGGTTGCTAGAGTAAAGGCACAACTACAACGATATCTTTCAAAGAATAATGAAAAACAAGCAGAAATTTTAGATTTTGGACGTTTTAAGCTTAATTTGACATCAGCTGAGCTAATCGTTGAAGACAAACCTGTACCTTGTTCGGCCCAGGTTTACCGACTCCTTGCTTTTTTTTGCAAACATCCTAACCAAGTTTTTACAAAAGAACAACTCTATTATCAGGTATGGGGGAATGATCAGTTGACTGACGATAATACTGTCATGGTTCACATTAGAAAAATTAGAGAGAAAATTGAAAAGGATCCAAGCAATCCACAATACTTAAAAACTGTTAGGGGGATAGGTTATAAATTAGTTACTGAGGAGAAAATGCAACCATGAGCCTAAGTAAAAGGTTAACCTTGCATTTTGTATTACATTTTATCCTCATGTTATGTTTTATTCTTCTATTCATCTTAGGTTCTTTCGTTTTTTTATCTCTTCTTATTTTGGAATCGGAAATGAAATCAGATTTTTCGAGGGTGAGTGAAGAGTATTTAGATCTTAACATCACGATAAAAAATGACAAAGCAGTTATAAATGAGAATATAAAGGAATCTATTCAGAAAAAAGGGGGATGGCTACAAGTTGTCGATTCGAAAGGTTATGTGATCGGAGAATATAATACACCAAAAGAATTGCCAAAACGCTATAGTTTTACAGACATTTTATCCATGGATTTAAACAATTTTCGGATCCATTATTGGATTTTAGAGAAAGAAAATTCTTCAGAAGTTACTATCATTTATGGAGAGCCATTAAAAAGTAAACAGATCTTAAACACACTGTTACGATCAAACTCCTTTCCTAATATCAATACTGATTTTAAAGAGTACTTAGTTAAAAATGATGCATGGATTCAAATCTACGACGCAAGTGGAAATGTGGTATACAGCTATCATGCGCCTCCAAACTTAAAGTTTACCTATACAGAGATTCTGTCAATGAAAAAAAGACCTTGGAATTCTAAAGTAGACATTTCTAGTTATTATTTCAAAGAAAAAGACCGGATTTTTTTAGTGGGCACCTACAATCCCTATTACAGTCCAGACCACATTACCGATAGTATCATTAGTGCCTCTTTTTTGAAGAGCTTTCTTATTGTCTTCGGTACACTTATTGTATTCGCTATTATTATTTCAATTTGGTATGGTAAGAAGTTCGGTAAACCATTGCTTTATATGATGAAATGGATTAATAATATGTCAAAAGGGAATTTCATGGAACCAAAGGACAAAAAAGGGAGGGTACCAATATTAAATAAGAAAGGGAGCTTACATAAGCGTTATAAAATATTTAAAGAGGTTGTCGATTCTTTATATACTTTGTCTAAGACTTTGCAGCAAAATGAAGAAAATCAGCGAAGGATGGAGAAAACTCGAGAGGAATGGATTACTGGCCTTTCTCATGACTTAAAGACACCATTGAGTTCTTTATATGGTTTTTCTGCTTTATTAGCATCTAACCAATATCAATGGTCTTCGGAAGAAATAATGGAAATGGGACGTATCATGAAAGAGAAAGCAGTGTATATGAGCGAGTTAATTGAAGATCTAAATCTAACATACAGACTGAAAAATAATGCTCTCCCTATTAATAAAGAAAAAACGGATATCGTATCTTTAATCAAAGAATTCCTCTCTACTTTTTCAACAACGACCGAAGCTAAAGATAAAGAAATTTATTTTGAGAGTGCTCAAGATACCATCTTTCTTGAGATCGATCTAAAGTGGTTTATGAGAATATTAGATAACCTACTGACTAATGCAGTAAAATATAATAAGCCTGGGACAAAAATCAAAGTCAAAGTTGAATCGAACCATCAACGTACGATTATCTCTATAGAAGATAATGGAATAGGAATGGATGAAGAAACAGTGAAAAACCTCTTTAATCGTTATTATCGAGGCGGGAATACTCAAGATAATGATAGTGGATCCGGATTAGGAATGGCAATAGCTCATCAGCTAGTAGTAGCTCACGGTGGAGAAATTGTAGTGGAAAGTCAGAAACATGTCGGAACTATCCTAAAAATAATATTTTACCATACAAATGATGTACAAAAAACTACTTGATAAGAATCATTTCTACTCAACTGAAATATATGTTTCCTTTATTAAAGTAAAAAACATAGAAGAAGCTCTAATTTATCTTCGTTGAGGAAACTGTTGAATTAAATCAATCAAGACTTTTATATCATTGATTTTACTTATGTTAAAAACAAAGAGAAATTTATTTACTTTCTGTTTTATTATGAATAAATTTGCCACATCTATTGCGAAAAGATAGGCTTGCCGCCTATCTTTTCTGTGTACGATATTTAGCGGGATCTGATTTTTGCTTCGAATTGTCTAAGCGTTAATTGATTTAACTCTGGAAAACCTTCTTCTTTCAAGGAAATGGTTTTTCCTTCATAAACAGGGTAGACTCCTTGCCATCCCCCGACAATGGTATACAATTCTGTTCCTTTAACAGGTTTTAGAAAGCAAACATATCGACCCTCAGCCATCGGTCCTGGATAAACTCTGTTGAGAGGATGTAAAGGATCAGGAAGGGGTTCAATACCGGTTGATAATACGTTGATGATTTTGTTGCCGGTTCCCTTTAAATATTTGTCGACATGAAAGCTTTGTACAAAATTGACGAGCTTCCCACCTTGTACAGACTTATTTAACGGCTGCTTCTGGAAAGAAGTATCGAACCAACCATAAGCAATGAATGTTGAGCCGCTTACTAAATCCTTTAAGTTTGCGGCACGCTTGATATTTACTGCTTGTTTTGGAATGGCAATATGCTGCGCCTGAACAGGTAAATGAAACGTAAATAGCAAACATATACAGATTAAAAACTTAGACCATACATTCATTCCATCACCTCATAATATATCTTTGTTGGGCGCTACTATTGTTTAACAACCTTTCCCGTTTTATGCACGTTTCCTTTGTCCTCGAAAAGGGCGACCTTATTCGCAGGACATTAAGTCTGGCAGTTCAACACCCCATGTAAAGGTATGCATCTAATTTGTAATTATCTTTCAATCTGGAATAATGTGATAACGTACAAGCGAATAAGGATGGGCAAAAAAAGAACCGCCTTTCCCATTAAGGGATTAGGCGGTTTGTTTATGCAAAGGTTTGGCGACAATCGCATCGTTTTCGACATCGATGCGAATCGCTTTGACTTGATCGTTTTCATCTAGCAGCACATCGGCGATTTTGTCTTCGACATGTTCTTGGATGACGCGGCGGAGCGGACGAGCGCCGAATGCTGGATGGTAGCCGAGTTCGGCTAATTTTTCTTTCGCCGCTTGCGAAACGTCAAGGTCGATGTGTTGTTCGCGCATTGCTGCTTTTACTTCGTCAAGCATGAGATCAACAATTTGCAGCATATGTTCTTTTTTCAACGATTTGAATTCAATAATCGCATCGAAACGGTTTAAAAACTCTGGTTTGAAGTATGCGTTTAATGAGTCGAGAATGCTTGTTTGTGTTTGTTGTTTTTCAAATCCGACCGTAATTTTTTTGTCTGTCACGCCGGCGTTGCTTGTTGCGATGATGACTGTATCTTTAAAGCTTACGGTGCGTCCTTGGCTGTCCGTGAGACGGCCGTCTTCTAAAATTTGAAGGAAAATGTGTTGCACATCTGGGTGCGCTTTTTCAATCTCGTCAAGCAAGATAATGCTGTATGGATTGCGGCGCACTTTTTCTGTAAGCTGGCCGGCTTCTTCGTGACCGACATAGCCAGGAGGCGAACCGATTAATTTCGATACCGAATGTTTTTCCATGTATTCGCTCATGTCGAGGCGAATCATTGCGTCTTTTGAGCCGAATAGCTCTTCTGCCAACGTTTTCGCCAGCTCCGTTTTTCCGACGCCAGTCGGACCAACGAATAAGAACGAACCGATTGGGCGGTGTTTTGCTTTTAATCCCGCGCGGCTGCGGCGGATCGCTTTGGCGACTTTTTTGACCGCTTCTTCTTGGCCGATGACTTTTTTCGCTAAGTTTTCTTCTAAATGTTTCATTTTTTCTTTTTCATCGGCCTGCAGTTTGCCGACAGGAATGCCTGTTTTCTCTTCGATGATGCGTTGGATATCAGCAACATCGACAACTGGGCGTTCTTGGTTTACGCCGTTTTGCAATTGTTTTTCCAATTTCAACTCTTCGCTGCGCAATTTCGCTGCCAGTTCGAAATTTTCTTCTTTCACTGCTTTTGCTTTTTCTTTGGCGATTTGCGCAAGGCGTTCTTGAATTTGTTTTTCATCTGTCGGACCGAGGCGCAAGTTCGCTTTGGAGCCGGCTTCGTCTAACAAGTCGATCGCTTTGTCCGGCAAGAAGCGGTCTTGAATGTAACGGTGCGACAATTTGACGCACGCTTCAATCGCTTCGTCCGTATATTTCACATGATGGAATTGCTCGTATTTCGGCTGAATCCCTTTTAAAATCGTGATCGCTTCTTCGACCGTTGGTTCATGCACGATAACTGGTTGGAAACGGCGTTCAAGAGCAGCGTCTTTTTCAATTTGGCGATATTCTTTCAACGTTGTAGCGCCGACGACTTGCAATTCTCCACGCGCAAGCGCTGGTTTTAAAATGTTGCCCGCGTCCATCGAACCTTCCGCCGAACCGGCGCCGACGAGCAAGTGAATTTCATCGATGAAGAGAATGACGTTTTTCCGGCGCTGCAATTCAGCGATGAGCCGTTTCATCCGCTCTTCGAATTGACCGCGAATGCCTGTATTCGCAACAAGCGATGCGACGTCAAGCAAATATACTTCTTTGTTTAATAGTTTTTCCGGAACTTGCCCTTCAGCGATTTTCAAGGCGAGTCCTTCGACAATCGCTGTTTTACCGACACCTGGTTCCCCGATTAATACCGGGTTGTTTTTATTGCGGCGGTTTAAAATTTCAATGACGCGTTCAATCTCTTTATCGCGTCCGATGACTGGGTCAATCAGACCGGCTTTCGCAAGCTGTGTTAAGTTGCGGCCAAATTGGTCCAAGAAACCGCCACCTTTTCTGTTTCGTTTCGATGGTTGTGCGATATTCGGTTGCGGCGCGTTCATTTCTGAAAATGGCGTTTCTGAAATTGGTGAAAATCCGTTCATCAAGAAATCGTCAAATGGGAATGACGAGAAATTATCGAAACCGAAATTGATCGGAATAGTCAGCTCTTGTTTTTGTTTTTCATAACATTCGTGGCAAAGGTGCATTTGCTTTTTCTCATGATTAAATTGTAAATTGACAAATACCGTCGCTTCGTTTTGATGACATACTTGACAAAGCATGAGGCATAACCTCCTTTTTCGCTCTTTTGACTTTGACTATCTTTGACTTTCTGATTTTATTATACTTTGACTATCTTTGACTTTCAAGAGTTTTTTACAAAAAAATTTGTTGTAACCGTGAAATGTTTTTGAAGGAATAGTGAATAATGTACGGATAAGAAAAAGTTATGGTATAGTTAAGTCTAGAAAATAGAGCAAAGGGGAAGTAAAAAAAATGAAAAAGCTTTCGCTGTTTTTGCCATTGATGTTAATATTGCTTTTATTTGCCGCCTGCAGCCAGCAAAAGCAAGAGGAAAAACCGGCAATGCTTGAAGTTCAACTTCAGACACCGGATCATATTGAATTAAATAAGGAAACGACACTTTCTTGTATCGTGACATACGGCGGGGAAAAAGTGAATGATGCGGATGAAGTGAAGTTTGAAGTGTGGAAACATGGAAGCGAGAAGCGCGAGATGTTAACTGCCAAAAATGATGGTGATGGCAAATATTCTGTGAAAAAGACGTTTACCGAGCCGGGGACGTATTCGGTCATTAGCCACGTGACAGCACGAAATATGCATAATATGCCGAAAAAAGATATCGTTGTTGGCACACCGAGCGATCAGCCGCAAAATCATGCAGAGGAACATCACGGTGATGAACACCATCATGCCGATGTCATGATGATGCTTCATGAAAAACAATTTTCCGTAAATAAAGAAGCGCATTTAACGGTACATATTACTCATGATGGCAAGCCGCTTGCAGGCGCTACCGTTCGTTTTGAAGTGTGGAAAGATAACGGAAAGCACCTGTTTATCGAAGCAAGCGAAAAACAAGCAGGCCAATACGAGGCAGCAACGTCGTTTCAAGAAAACGGGACATATTCTGTAAAAATTCATGTAGAAACGGAACAACTTCACGAACATCAAGTAGAGCAAATTACGGTGCAATGAAGGGATGCCCTATAGTGGCATCTTTTTTACTGCCATCTCGTCTTTATTGAACTATGTCGGCATATATATGGGAGTGAATAGTGGACAAGGAGAGGGAGATGGCAGAAGTGGCTGGAAAGTGGTCAGGAGCTTGGCAAATCGCCGCCGTTTATGTCGGCACTGTCGTCGGCGCGGGGTTTGCTACTGGAAAAGAAATTATCGAGTTTTTTACCCAATACGGAACGTCCGGAACGATTGGCATTATCATCAGCGGCATCTTGTTTACGTGGGGTGGCGCGCGCATGATGGTGATGGCACGGAAAGTGAAGGCCGCTTCTTATCAACAGTTTAACCGCTATTTATTTGGCAGGGCGATGAGCCCGGTTATTTCTATCATGATGACGGTGATGATTGTCGGAGTCACCGCCGTGATGATGGCCGGCGCAGGCGCGGTGTTTGAGGAACAGCTCGGGTTGCCGCGGCAGATCGGAATTGTGGCGACGTTATGTTTATCGCTGTTAGTCATGATGTACGATATAAAAGGGCTATTTGGAGTAAACGCCTTGATTGTTCCGATGATGGTGCTATTTAGCGCCATTGCGTTTGGAAAGCTGATTACCATGGGAGAATTGTGTGAAACGAAACTGGAAGCGGCAGACTATTCATTAAAAGCCTTTCTTTCCCCTTTTTCGTATGCGGCGTTTAATTTGGCGATGGCGCAGCCTGTGCTTGTGCCGCTGGCTTGCGAGACGGGAGATGAGCGCATGGTGCGGCGCGGCGCAGTGCTTGGCGGGCTGCTGCTTACCGGCATTTTATTAAGCAGCCATTTTGTGCTCTTATCGTTTCCATATGCAATGAATTACGATATCCCGATGGCGGAAGTGATCCGTTCGTTTTTCGCCGTTTTTTACTGGGTGTATATCATTGTGATTTACGGGGAAATTTTTACGTCTATTATCGGCGGCATTTTTGGCCTGCAGCGGCAGGCGCGCACGCTCGTTTCTATTCCTAACGTCTTGTTTTTTGCCGTGTTGTTTATCGTGCTGTATATGGTCAGCTTATTCCGCTACAGTGAGCTCTTATCATTTTTATATCCGATATTTGGCTACATCAGTTTTGCATTTCTTTTTCTATTATGGGTGCGCGAAATGCCGCGCCCGTAACAGCAGCCGTTTTCCCGCATTGACGTGGAAAAACGGCTGTTTTGTTGATGATTAGCGAAAGCGCTGTATGATTTTTTCTAGCTCATGGACGGATGCAAGCAAAACATCTGCTTCTTTAGCTAGTTCGTGAATGGCTATTGTTTGCTGTTCTAATCCGGCGGTAGTTTCTTGCACCATGTTTGTAAAATCGCTGGCAATCGCGTTAATATCGCCAATGAGCCGCTGAAGGTTTTGTCCGTTCACCGTTACCGATTCGACATGTATTTTATTTTGTTGCAGCAGCTCATTTAATTGGGTGAACATATGCTGAAATAATGTAAACGTTTCTCCCGTTTTCCATAAGGAAAGTTTTGTTTTCTCGACATGCTGCTCATTTTCTTGCACCGCCTGAACGGCATCTTGGAGTACTGATGCCATCGTTTGCAACGAAGCTAAAATTTGAGCGGCAAATGTGTTCGTATCTTCGGCGAGCTTGCGAACTTCCTGGGCGACGATGGCAAAGCCTTTTCCCGCTTCTCCTGCACGCGAGGCTTCAATCGACGCATTTAATGCCAGCAAGTTCGTCTGTTTTGTAATCGTACGAATGGACGAAATCATGTCTTGGGCGTTGGCTGCTTCTTGCGCTGCAGCATGGATTAATGCGGTTGTTTTGTTTATTTCTTGTTGCATGGTATCCATTTTTTGTTTTGTTTCTTCAATGAGACGGTTTCCTTCGTTCATCGATGTGAGAGCGCTTTTCGCCTGTGAAACGACGCGTTCTACTTCTTCTTGCATGTTTTGCACCCGTTTTACCATCTGCATGACGAAATGATTTGCCTGTTCTACTGATACCGTTTGCTGTTTTGTGCCTTCGCGAAATGTTTCCATCGCTGCCGCGATTTCATCAAACGATTCAGAAAGCCGTTTTGTTTCCAATTGCTGTTTTTCGCTGACTTGATTGACCGTTTTGACCGCCTTTGCTAGCTCGGTAATAATCGTACGGATGCCTAAAATCATTTTATTAAGTTCGTAAGCGATTTGATGAAATTCGTTTCGTTTTCGCTTTGTCCGCACTTCTGTCTGCAAGTTCCCAGAGGAAACGGAGCGGGTGGCGCTATACCAATGGCGCAGTTCAATGATGAGTGAATGATAAAAATAAAAACTGAAGATAAGGCCAATGGTAATGGTCATAGTGCACATCCATAGCGCGGATAAGGAAAAAATAGTAGTGAAAAGCAGGCTGAGAACAGCCGGGACGATGGAGAGAAGGGAAAAATATATCGGTAAATAAGGGTGGTGCATTAATCGTCCCATCCGCAAATTAAAGCGCTTTCCACTAGGATCTGTCCATAACGGACAGCTTGCATCGATCAGCACTTCCCCGGTATCCCGTTCATACACTTGCAAAAGCGGTTTTGTTGTTTTTGCCGCCTTCTGTCCTACTTCATCCGAAAAAATCCTGCCTTCCCGCAAGCGGTTCGTATGAACGAGACTGTATCCCGTTTCATCTACGATAAGAAAATACTCATCCTGTCCAAGCTGCTTGTCCAAAAACGAACGAATATGATCTAACTGCGCCTCTAACGGACGGGTGTTGTCTATGTATTGTTGCAGCTTTTCTGCCACCTCTACCGCTTTTTTTAGCGCTTGTTTCGCTCGCCGTTGTTTTGTCAGATGTCTCATTATTGCTTCCCTCCTATGTATTTGTTCCTTTTTTCAATATATACACAATATTCAGATATATCAATACCGGAATAGGAAGTGAATAAAATAAACAGCGGGTTGGAAGACTATCCCTCAAACGGCAAGTACGAGGGGATCATTATGTCCATTTTTTCCTTTTTTAAAAAAACGAAGACAAACGGTGGGGAAAAAACGCTGCAACAATTATTGAATAAGCTGCGTCAATCTAGTGATTTCATTACAGTCGAGTTTGCCGTAAACGGTCATTTGCTTGCCATTTACTATTTTGATTCGCTAGTGGACCCGAAAGTGCTGCAGCAACACGTTCTCTGCCATCTGCAAAATGATGTGCCGAAAAATCCAGATATAAAGCTGGAAGATTTGCAAAAAATCATACCGATTCAGCGGATTGAAGTAACGAACGATGTGCAGATGATCGAAGAAAAAATATTAAAAGGGTTTGTGGCTGTTCAGTTACAAAAGACAGATAACCGTGTTGCACTCATTAATATAGCAAATGAAAGTTTAGGGCTGCGGTCAAACAATGATTCAGAAAATGAATTTAGTGTCATCGGACCGAAAGTGGGATTTATCGAAAACATTGGTACTAACTTACATTTAATCAGAAGGCAAATCGTAACGCCCAATTTAGTGTTTCGGGAAATGGAGCTTGGTACAATATCAAAAACAAAAGTGGTTGTCGCGTATATCGATGGAATTACGAATAAGCAGACGATCGAAACCGTGATCCAGCGACTCGAAAATATCCATTTTGACATTATTCTTGACAATTCCCTTATCGATCAAATGCTTTCCGATAACTCGAATTCTCCGTTTCCGCTTTTTATCTCAACGGAACGGATTGACCGTGCCGTTTCTGCGCTTGCGTCTGGTCAAGTTGTTGTTCTTTGCGACGGTTCGCCATATGTTGTCATCGGCCCGTCGACTTTTTTCGATTTTTTTACTTCACCGGAAGATTATTATTTACCATGGATTCTTGGATCATTTGTCCGGCTGATTCGCGTTTTTGGCATTATGATTTCCGTGCTGGCTTCGCCGATTTATATTGCGGTATTAACGTACCATTATGAAATGATTCCGAAAGATTTGCTTGGAACGATTATCTATTCCCGTTCTAACGTACCGTTTCCGCCGGTATTGGAAGTGTTATTTTTAGAAATCACCATTGAACTGCTTCGCGAAGCGGGCGCGCGCCTGCCGACAAAAGTGGCGCAGTCGCTTGGGGTCGTCGGCGGTATTGTGATCGGACAAGCTGCGGTGGACGCAGGGCTGACAAGCACCATCATGCTCATTATCGTTTCACTTGCCGCTTTAGCTTCTTTTACGACACCGATTTTTAAAATGTCCAATACAATTCGCTTCATCCGCTTTCCCATTATTTTATTTGCGACATTTTGGGGCGGAGTCGGAATTGTTTTCGCCGTCTGTTTCCTATTAATTCATTTAGGAAGGCTGCAATCATTTGGCAATCCATATTTAGTTCCGTTTTATCCGCTGCGCATTCGCAATTTCAAAGATAGTATTATCCGTTTCTCATACAGCCAAACAGTGCAGCGACCAACGTTTCTTCGCCCGCTTTACTTGTTCCGCTATAATCCGGCGAAAGCGAAACAAAAAGACGATATCGACGAGTAAGAAAGGGGTCGAATATGAAGCCGCTTCTGGTCATTGCCGCATCGGTCTTTTTACTTGCCGGCTGCAAAAGCTCGCGCGTTATTGATGAAATTCAAATTATTCAAGAAATGGGCTATGACTTTCATGACGGAAAATATGTAGGAACGGCGGTATATCCGACGTTTAAACAAGGACCGATGACAAAGCCGAATTTATTAACGACGTCTTCGTCAACGGTGTATGATTTAATTCCCCGCCTTTCTTCCAAGTCGGCATTGCCGATTGAGGAAGGGCAGCTTCGTTTAATTTTATTTGGCAAAGAATTTGCCAAACGGGGAATTATACAAATCACCCATAGTTTGGCCCGCAACAATAAAGTGGGAAGCCATTTGCTGTTAGGTGTGTCGTCAGGAAGCGCACGTGAGCTATTGGATATTACGGCGAGCACTACTTTGAGCGATACGCTGTACTTGCCTAATCTAGTCGAACAAAATGTCCGTTCGATGAATTTGCCAAAAACGAATTTACATTTGTTTTTATATAACTATTTTTCAAAGGGAAGCGATCCGTTTTTGCCTTATTTTGAGAAAAAGGGGGATTTTGTGAAATTAGAAGGGCTTGCATTGTTTAAAGATGGAAAATATGTGGGGAAAGTGAGTTTGCGTGATTCATTTTTGGTAAAAATTTTATTAAATGAAACAAAAAAAGGAGTATATCAGTTAAAAGTAGGGAATCGGGGAAAACAAGGCGAGGACCGGGTGATGCTCGAAAATTTATTTGCGACATCCAAATATGAGTGGAAAAGGAAAGGGAACCGCCATGTTCTACATATTTTTGTTCATATTCACGCTTCTGTCAGAGATTATCCGTCTTGGCTCGATATGCCGCATAAAAATATTTTCTCTACGGTGAAAAAGAAGATGGAAGATGAAATCGAGCGCGATATTCGCCGCCTGCTCCGCTATTTTCAAGAAAAAGAGATTGACCCGCTTGGCATTGGCGAATTTGTCCGCAGCGAAACAAGGAATTGGAATGCAGACGAGTTTTATCGTGAATATAAAGATTTAGAAATCAAGCCGCATGTAACTGTCGACATTATACAAACTGGGATCGGTGAGTGACGCGAGCGGATGGGGAGGTATTTTTATGAATCAAGCAATGAAAGAGCGATTCCTTATCTCGCCCTTTTTGGTGTTTTTTCTCATTAATAGCACCCAAGTGGGAATTGGAATGCTTAGTTTTCAACGCTTGGTGATGAAAGAGGCGGGGCACGATGCGTGGATAGCTGTTATCCTAACGGGAATTATTGCCCATTTATTAATTTGGATCATGTATCAACTTTTCGCTCATTCCCCTGATGCTGAAGATATCGTTTCTATACACCAACGCTATTTCGGCAAATGGATCGGCTTTGTCTTTAATTTCGCTTTGCTTGTTTATTTCTCTTTATTAGCGTTTACGGTATTGCAAACGTATATTGAGATTATTAAAATTTGGATGTTTCCTCTGATGGGGGCATGGCAGTTCAGCCTTATTTTTTTAGCGCTGACTTATTACACCGTATTAGGAGGATTCCGCGTTGTCACGGGGGTATGTTTTTGGGGCGTCGTGATTCCGTTGCTCACCATTTTCCCAATGTTGTTTTTCCCGCTTGAATACGCCCATTATCGCAATTTGCTGCCGGTGTTTGACCATTCGATCGGTGAGATTTTTGCGGGTGCGAAAGCAATGTCGCTGCAATATTTAGGAATGGAAATGCTGATGGTATATTACCCGTTTATCCAACAGCCGGAAAAATCTCATAAATGGGCGCAATGGGGAAGTGCGTTTACGACCCTCATCTATTTAAGTATTATGCTGGTCTCGATTCTTTTCTATAATGAAGAACAAATTCAGCATATCACTTGGCCGACATTAACGCTGGCAAAAATTCCAGCAGTGCCGTTTATTGAAAGGATGGAGTACATTATCATTTCCATTTATGTGCTGGTAGTATTTCCAATTATTTGCATCGCGGTATGGTCGGCTTCGCGCGTTGCGAAAAAATTGTTTTCCATCAAGCAGCGCCGCTTTGTTCCTGTGATTTTGTTATTCTTATTTATCGGGACATTGTGGTTCGAAGAAAAAGAACAAATCGAACGGTTGAACAAATGGACCTCTACGATCGGCCTGTATTTCGTCATTTTCTATATTCCTGCTTTATACATATATGTGAAGGCAGCGAATAAAATAAAAAAAATAATGCAATCCAAAAGCTGAATGTGGTATAGTTTAAAAGGAAAAAACAGAAGAAAAATTCCGTACGAACGTACGGGAGAGGTTTCTAGAACAACCCTCTATAAAAAACTAGGGACGGCTATATCCTTAGGGGGTATAGCTTTTTTGTTTTAGAACGCCTCTTCTTCTGGAAAAATCGGAAGGGAGTGCATCGAAAAATGAAAAAGGAAAAAGCGATTGTCGTCTTTAGCGGCGGCCAAGATAGCACGACATGTTTATTTTGGGCGCTAAAGCAATTTGACGAGGTAGAAGCGGTGACGTTTGATTACGGACAGCGTCATCGCCTGGAAATTGAAGTGGCAGCTTCCATTGCGAAGGAACTTGGTGTTCCACATACGGTATTGGATATGTCGCTATTAAATCAATTAGCGCCAAATGCGCTTACGCGGAGTGATATTGCCATTGAACAAAATGAAGGGCAATTGCCATCAACGTTTGTCGATGGGCGAAATTTATTGTTTTTGTCGTTTGCCGCGGTGCTTGCAAAACAAAAAGGAGCGCGTCATCTCGTCACAGGCGTATGTGAAACGGATTTTAGCGGCTATCCGGATTGCCGCGATATATTTATTAAGTCATTGAATGTAACGTTGAATTTAGCGATGGATTATCAATTTGTCATTCATACGCCACTGATGTGGCTGACGAAAGCGAAGACGTGGAAGCTCGCCGATGAGCTCGGCGCGTTTGATTTTGTGCGGACGAAAACATTAACTTGCTATAACGGCATCATTGCTGACGGCTGCGGGGAATGCCCGGCTTGTGTATTGCGAAGACGCGGGCTTGAAGAGTATATGAAAGAAAAGGAGGGGGCAAATCAATTATGATACATCAACTTTATCCGCAAGTATTTCACAATTACCGATACGAATTGAATAAAGATATGCATATTGCTGCCGCGCATTTTATTCCTCATGAGAAAGCGGGAAAATGCGCAAACATGCATGGACATATATACACCGTGAACATTACGGTGGCGGGGGATGAACTCGACGATGCAGGTTTTTTAGTAAATTTTCAAGAGTTGAAAAAGCTTATTCATGGGAAACTGGATCATTCGTTAATGAACGAACATCAAGATTGGTTCAATGATCAAAACAGCAACGATTTTCCGACAAGCGAGGTCATCGCTCGAAAAATCTATGAAACGGTGCAAGCGTATCTTGATACAATGCCAAACAAGCCAAAGTGTTTGCAAGTGTTCGTGCGGGAAACGCCGACAAGCTATGTTGTTTATCGGCCGAAAGCGGGGAAATGATCATGGCAAAAAAAATTCCCGTGCTTGAAATTTTCGGACCGACGATCCAAGGGGAGGGAATGGTGATCGGGCAAAAGACGATGTTCGTCCGCACCGCCGGCTGCGACTACCGCTGCCGCTGGTGCGATTCCGCTTTTACATGGGATGGGTCGGCAAAAGAGGAAATCCGACAAATGACGGCGGAGCAAATTTGGGAACGGCTGTATGAACTCGGCGGTGACCGCTTCAGCCATGTGACGATCTCGGGAGGAAATCCAGTTCTCATTCAAGCGCTTGAAGAGCTTGTAGTATTATTAAAAAATAAAGGAATCCGTATTGCGGTCGAAACACAAGGAAGCCGCTGGCAAGATTGGCTGTATCATATCGATGATATAACCATTTCGCCAAAACCGCCAAGTTCAGGGATGGATACCGATTTTGCCATGCTCGATCACATTGTGGGAAAGTTGGCGGGTGCGGGAAGGGCGTCTCATATGAGCTTAAAGGTCGTCGTGTTCGATGAAATCGATTTCGACTATGCGAAAAAGGTGCACCGACGCTACCCGGACATCCCGTTTTATTTGCAAGTCGGCAATGCCGATCTAGCAGAAGCGGATGATGCGGCGCTGCGCACGCAGCTTTTGGCAAGGCTGGAGTGGCTCGTGGAAAAAGTGGCGCAGTCGAACGAGCTGAACGACGTGCGCGTCTTGCCGCAGCTGCACACCCTGTTGTGGGGGAACAAGCGCGGCGTGTAAATATAAATTTAGGAAAGGAGAAAAAACGATGGCAGGAAGAAAAGAAGAAGAGTTAAAAGATCTTACGCTATTAGGAAACCAAGGGACGAAATATTTATTCGAATACAGCCCAGAGGTGCTGGAAGTATTCGAAAACAAACATCCTGACCGCGATTATTTCGTGAAGTTCAATTGTCCGGAGTTTACGAGCTTGTGTCAATGAGGGCACACTTCAGTGGTGACACTGTCGGCTAAACCTTGTGAATTCAGGGGAAGAGAATAAGGAAGAAAACCAACTTCTTTATCTCTTAGAACCTTATTTCTCCAACCCTGAGCCAAGCCTCAAATTTAGGGGGAATGCAGGAGACTAGGAAATCCAAATGTTCTCTAAATTTGAGGAAGGTGCAGAGACTATCGAAATCACTCCAACATGAAGCGAGTAAGAGTAGTGTTGGAGGAAGAGAGTAGAGTACACCATGATGATGTAATATACATCATTATGGTGGAAGCGCAAGGGTTCTTATTCAATATCGCAGTTGAATAAGAATAAGATATAGTCCACCTGTTTGTTAAAACAGAGGCCAAAAACCGGACAACCGGACTTCGCGACGATTTACATTAGCTACATTCCCGATAAAAAATGCGTCGAAAGCAAATCGCTGAAGCTGTATTTATTCAGCTTCCGCAACCACGGCGATTTCCATGAGGATTGCGTCAATATTATTATGAACGATTTAATTAAAGTGATGGAGCCGCGCTACATTGAAGTATGGGGGAAATTTACACCGCGCGGCGGCATTTCGATCGATCCGTATTGCAACTGGGGACGTCCAGGAACGAAGTATGAAAAAATGGCGGAATATCGCTTAATGAACCATGATTTATATCCGGAAAAAGTAGATAACCGCTAAAATGCGCATCTTTATATAAAACAGTCAGAGGCTGTTCTAAGTGAAAGAA
This sequence comes from Parageobacillus toebii NBRC 107807, assembly GCF_003688615.2. Classification (GTDB taxonomy): domain Bacteria; phylum Bacillota; class Bacilli; order Bacillales; family Anoxybacillaceae; genus Parageobacillus_B; species Parageobacillus_B toebii. The sequence continues at coordinate 1,754,344 of NZ_CP049703.1, forward strand.
CAGCCTCTGTTTTCGTTTTTACTCAATAATTTTGTAATTTTTATGATTGACGACGGTCCGTTCTTGTAAATCCAATTCTCTATAATTTTCCATATACGTTAAATCAACGATGACAGAATTTTCATTGACTTTTTCAACGATTCCGCGCAATCCATTTTTAAACTCGATAATGTCGCCAACTTTTGCTTTTTTCATATTCATTCTCCTTTTTTATTTACTGTGTTTGTTATAGTTTGCCTTATTTTCTTTTTTAAGTAAAGGGGGCTTTGTCTCTTTTTTTATCATTTCTTAATAAAGAAAGGAGCTTGTGACAAAGCTCCTTTCTTACTTGGCAAATACGTGATTTCCAATGACAATGGTGACCTGCTTAGAGCGCAGCCATTTGCTTTTCGCCGTTTTTGGATTATAGAAGTACACTGAACCATTTCCTAAACCGCGAAAAGCAAGTGCTTCTTCAACGGCGCGACGTGATTCACGGTCTGCCGGTTGATTAATCGTTCCATTTTGTACCGGCGTGAATGCATAATGGCCGCCAGAGCGCTCATAAATAACATCGCGAATCGTATTTGGGAAATCAGGATGATCGACTCGATTCAACACGACAGTTGCTACGGCTACTTTTCCTGCATATGGTTCCCCTTTTGCTTCTGCGTGAACGAGACGGGCTAATAAATCTTTTTCACTTGCAGAAATCGTTGTTTTAGGAATAACTAACTTTTCACCAGGAAATAATAGATCTGTATACTTATCATTTTGTTTTTGTAGCTGTTTTAATGGTACGCCGTATTGTTTTGCAATGTTCCAAAGCGTTTCTCCAGGTTTTACTGTATGAGTTGTAGCTGCACTAGCAGCATGGCCTCCAAATAAAAATGAACTACAAAAAATGGATGCTAGCATCCACTTCCTTATCTTTTTCATAAAATTCCCTCCTTCTTGTTAACTCGCTACTAGAGTAACAAGGATTTTTGATTCTATCATCATCTAAATGTTGGAAAATTGCGTTTTCCGTTGATATTGCTAGTTTCATAGGGGGTATGGAAATTTTTTCGGCACAGAAAAAACGCCGATTTTCGCACTGGAAAATCGGCGTTAATTGATTAGCTTCGAGGTTTTTCGAGATAATGGTAAATGACGTCTCCTCCTCGCTGAGCAATGCCACGGAAATGTTTAAAATCATTTTGTTTTACAAGAACGTTGCGAAACGTGAGAAAATCTTCTTTTTTTACTAGTAGTTCTGAAATTGTTCCATTGCGCAATTCATCGAGAAGTTTAGCGGCTAATTTTTCATCCACCGTTTGTTCACCTCAACCGATGAATGTTGTCACAAATATTATGGTACCGCAATAGTGTTTTAGGATAAATACCCATTTTTTTTAAGGCAAACACCCTTTGCTTGTTTTCACATAAAATATGGATGGGTATGTATCATAATCATACCTTAATGAAAAAATGAAGGGGAGAGGAATATGAGTCACTGGAATTCGTATAAGGATGATCCATTTTTTTATGAACAGGACCATAATCATAATGAAGAAGAAAGAGTAGAGAACAACATGCAGTGGCCAGAAAACAATGCACCGCAAAATGTACAAATGCCAGCTGCACCAATGGAGAATGTGCCAATGCCACCTGTACAAATGCCAGCTGCGCAAATGCCTGTTGCACCAATGCCAATTGCTGTCTATCCTTTTCCATCAATGTGCGGCTGTCCTCCTGTGACCTGGTGCTGTCCGTATCCGATGGCAGAAGCAATGCCAATGCCATCGTTTGCAGATGACGGTTTTGATGGCCCGGATATGGCACCACAAACGATGCCGCTTGGGATGGAAAATGCACCGAACCCGACGATGGGGGATACAGATCCAATGAGTGAAGATCCTGATTCTGTTGCACCAATGACAATGCTGACTCAAGGAACGTTTGCACCGTCTCCAATGTTTCCGGTCGCAGGGATGGCTCCAACCGTTCCATTTCCTATGTGCGGTCCAATAATGCCAGGGCCGACAGCGTATTATACACCAGCTCCTTACTACGGTGGAGCGGCGCCATACAGTCCATTTTTCTCAGCTCCTTATGTTCCATATCGGTAAACATCCAAAAAGACCGCTATGTTGCTGCGGTCTTTTTTTGATGAAGAAAATAGATAACTATAAACAGTTTTGATGGTATACTTTTGTTAGAAAAAAACGAAGAGAAAGGCTGAAAAACGATGAATTTTTCAAGAAAAGTGGTTATCGTAACTGGAGGAGCAAATGGAATTGGAAAGTCCATTGTTACGATGTTTGCGGAAAAAGGAGCGAATGTCGTGATTGCTGATATTGCGGAAGAAGCAGGAGAGAAACTCGCTTTAGCGTTGAGGGAAAAAGGACTCGAAACTCGTTTTGTTCCAACCGATGTTCGAAAAATAGATGAAATAGCGCGCCTTATGAAAGTAACGTTTGAAACGTATGGTTGTTTGCATTATTTAATTAATAATGCGGGTGTGTCAAGATGGAAATCTCCATATGAGTTAACGGTGGAAGAATGGGATGATGTGCTGAATACAAACTTGCGAAGCGTCTTTTTTGGATCACGTGAAGCCGCGAAATATATGCGCAAAAATAAAACAGGCGGAGCGATTGTAAACATTGCTTCAACAAGGGCGCTTATGTCTGAGCCGAATTCGGAAGCATACGCCGCGTCGAAAGGCGGAATTTTATCGTTGACTCATGCTTTAGCCGTTTCGCTTGCCGATGATCGTATTCGTGTGAATGCCATCAGTCCAGGATGGATTGAAACAGGGGATTATGAACAGTTGCGGGAAATCGATCATACGCAGCATCCAGCCGGGCGTGTCGGCAAGCCGGAAGACATTGCGCGCGCTTGTCTTTATTTGTGTGATGATGAAAATGATTTTATTACAGGGGCAAATATTGTCATTGACGGTGGAATGACGAGAAAGATGATTTATGCTGAGTAAAATTTACATAATTATCAAGTTCATCTTTTGTTTAATAATAAGCATAAATATCCATTTCTAGGAAAAATTATAAACCGATTTGAATTGAACGGTGGACATTGATTTGTTAAAATATACGAAATGTAAGATGCTATAAAGGATGGGGTATCAAGATGAAAATTCGCAAAGCAGTATTATTCGATGAACGGACGCCCATAAATGTTTACATTTACGAAAATAAAAAAGAAGAATATATTGTGGTAGCCATTCCTGATCTTGAGTGGTCGTTTTTGATCCGCTATGAAGAAGAAACAGAAACATTAAAAGAACGGTTAGTATCATCATTGACAAAAGCAGTTCCAAAAGAACATGTAGAAATGCTTGTAAATAAATTGTTATATTGGGTGCACGAAATGTAAATGATTATAGTAAAACCACAGCGGATGAGAAGGCGGTGGGGCTCTTTTTAGCTTCGCCGCTTTTTCAATATGATTCCGCAAGTTAGGAGTTCGATGATACGTGTTCACAAAATCGAAGATTATTATGTTTTATTTATTATTTAGCGTATGTTGGATTATAGTAACCGATATCATACTTCATTTCTTTCATTTTCACCGCGATATGTATTTAATGATTAGTACGGCAAAAGGCGGAGTTTTTATTCTTCTTTCTGCTATTTTTCTTTATAAGATGTTAAAAAAGAGCGAACAGTTGCAAAAAACGGCAGAGAATGAGCAACAGCTTTCTACGTTGATTAACTCTATGCCTGATTTTGTTTGTTTTAAGGATAGTGAAGGCCGTTGGCTGCGCGTAAACGATTTTGGACGACGGCTTTACCATTTAGAGAACGTGGAGTATAAAGGGAAAACAGATCGCGAACTTGGTGAAATCGTTCCGTTTTTTAAAGAGGCATTTCAAGGCTGTATCGAATCGGATAAAAAAACTTGGGAAAAAGGAACATTAACTCGCAGTGAAGAATCATTTCAAACTCCTGATGGTGAAACCAAAACATTTGATGTCATTAAAGTTCCGCTTTTTGAGGAAAACGGAGCACGAAAAGGATTGCTAACGATTGGCCGCGATATTACCCAGCAAAAGCTGGCGGAAGCATTGCTTCTAAAAAAAGAAAAGTTATCTGTGTTAGGAGAACTTGCCGCAGGGATCGCTCATGAAATTCGCAACCCATTAACATCGATGAAGGGGTTTATACAAGTCATGCAAGAAACCCGGCAAGTGAACGACACATATATTAACATTGTATTGAGTGAATTGGAGCGGATTAATCAAATTGTTAGTGAGCTTTTAGTGTTGGCGAAACCGCAAAGCCATGATTATAAACCGTTTTTTCTTAGCGATGTGATTGGATATGTGGTCAATTTAATTGGACATGAAGCAACATTAAACAATGTTTATATATCGTTAGAAAACAACATACCACAAGCATGTATTTATGGGGATAAAAACCAAATCATTCAAGTTTTTATTAATATTATGAAAAATTCCATTGAAGCAATGCCGGATGGAGGAACGATTCATCTGCGGGTATGGAAGGAAAATCAAACAATCCATATTACGATTTCTGATACAGGTATCGGTATTTCCAAAGAACGGCTTCAAAAAATTGGTGAACCGTTTTTTACATTAAAAGAAAAAGGAATGGGACTTGGATTAACAACAAGCACGAAAATTGTGCAGGAACATAAAGGAACGATCGAAATAGAGAGCGAAGTTGGCAAAGGGACAACCGTGCATTTGTCTTTTCCAGCTTATGAAAAAAGATGACCAAACGACATTGGTCATCTTTTTTCATTTCTGCTGAACAAAGCAGGCGTCCGAATTATCGTTCTACCCAAGTAGTAATTGCTTCAATAGGCAACCGTGTTGTACGGCGGGCGGGGGCGATGCTTTTTCCGATTGTAATGAGCATAACTGGAATATAGCGGTCAGAAATATGAAATTCTTGTTTAAATTGTTCAGCGTTGAAACCGCCGATTGGGCAAGTTGCCCATCCTTTTGCCGTCGCAGCTAGCATAAGCTGCATGGCTGCAAGCGAGGCGTTGCTAAATGCTGCGTCACGAACGTATTCTTTATTTTTGTACGCTGCTTCAATTTGTTGTGCAATTCTTTCTTTTATTTCTGTAGCCATTACCCCCTCATTTACTAACGGATCATATACTGCATCGGTGTTTCTATTTGCTTCTAAATCACCTAATACGGCAATGACAGCAGAAGCGTCGACAATTTGTTGTTGGTGATAGGCAATTGGATATAAACGTTGTTGCGCTTCTTTTCCATGAATAATAACAAAATGCCAGTGCTGCAAATTCCATGCTGACGGTGCTTTTCCCGCCAATTCAATGATTTCTCGCAATTCTTCCTTACTTATAGAAACATTCGGGTCGTATTTTCGTGTGGATTGCCGCTCGTTAATGACAGTAAAAAAGTCTTTTGCGGGTGTATGAATAGCATTTCCCATGTTGTTCCCTCCATTTTATTATGCGATTTAAAAGGATAATTAACTAACTTTTTGTAACTAAAATGGTTTGTTATCATCGTAAATTTATCTTTTGTTTTTGTCAATTTTTTTATCGTGGGAGCCGTCGAATTTTTTGGCGCACTCTGGCATATTTAGATAATGATTGGATTAAGTGCTTGGCCGTATTAACAAAACTGGCCAGTGCCGCGTTGGGAGCAAAATTCGCTAGGTTTTCTTGGAATGGTTTACTTTCTGTTGTCGCCGGAATGGTTTCCCGTGGTGAAGCAACACTGATTATTGCTGGAATTGGATTGAAGACAAAGCTGTTGTCGCCTGATTTATTTACTGTTTTTGTGTAGTAGTTCTTGTAGCAATGCGCACCTCCGTTATTAAAGGCGATTTTCATGCGAAAGCAAGCCGCTATACAGGCGGAGTAACAAAAATGAAGGAGGCGAATGATGTGCCTCCTTTGTTCTTTCACGAACGATTTTTTTTCGCTTGTTTTGCCGTATCAACACTATCTTTTGCCATCTCCGCCTCTGCTTTAGAAACGGTTGGGTTAGCTACTTCTTGGCTTACTTTATTTTGCCGCCCTTTTTTTGACATTGTTTTTCCTCCCTTCTTCCATTTTACGTTATACAGTATGTCTTCAAAATCCCGTTTAATTCGCAGTGATGTTTGGTTGGAATTTGATGGCGTGCGTTTTCAATATAGATGATTTTCGCATGGGGGACATTTTTCCTGAACAGCTTCTCATATGGATGCATATAGTAATCTCTGGCGCCATAAATAAGAAGGATTGGCATGCGCAACAATGGAAGGCGCTCCGTACAGGAATATGTTAACCCTTTTTCGTACATGTTTACTAAATCTTTTTTATTGACCAATCGCACATATTGTTTTATTTCTTGTTGTCCTTTTTTATTTTTTTCATGCGATTTGGCTAATACGTTTGCAAGTAAAGAAATAGCGCCGATTTTTGCTGCATAAATGCCAAGCAAGAATTCATAGCGCAATAAAGCAGTACATACTTCAGAGAATCCGCCAATTAAAATGAGCTTTTTTACTTTATGAGGATAGCGTAAGGCAAATTCTAACGCAATGGATCCACCGTTAGAATAGCCGCAAATAATCGCTTGCTTTACGTCAAGTGCATTGAGTAAGCGACAAATATCATCAGCTAGCAGCGGAATCGTAATCGGACGATTCGACGGACTGCTTTTCCCATTGCCGCGCATATCATACATGATGATGCGGAAGTGGCTTGATAAAGATTGTTGATGACGGAAAACGATATGACCCATTCCAGGTGGATGAATGAATAAAATTGGTGTACCGCTCCCCATCTCTTCATAGTAAAGACGAACGCCATCTTCTACAATATATGGCATAGTAAACCTCCTGTTTGCACGACTACTCATAGTATGAATCTAAATAGGGAAAAATATGAAAAAAGAGCTGGCGTTTTTTAGTGAGCCAGCTCTTATTGCATCATATTTGGTGTAGGAATGTCTTTAAGAATCATGTGTATCCCTTCACTTACTGAATTGATCACATATTGTGCTTCTTTTTTTACATTAGGATGAGCATGAGACATGGCAAAGCTGTAAGGGGTTAGACGAAACATTGGAGTATCGTTAAACGCATCGCCGAAACAAGCGATTTCATTCGGCTGCAGGCGAAGATGTTCCATTAAAGTGCGAACCGCATTTCCTTTGCTAATGTTTTTTGGCATAATATCAAGACAGTTCGGTTCTGAAATAAACGTATCGATGTGATTGCCAAACTGACGCGTTATTTTTTGTTCGAATTCGACAATTTGTTCATTTGTTGCTAATACAGTAATTTTCGACGGATGAATATCTTTGCCGATGGAATCAAGGATGTTTGGACATTCATATAGCCCATAAAATAGACGTTTTTCTATTTCCGCTGTATTTTCGTTCGTTTCTTCAATAAAATATGTATTTTCATTGCAAACGAGTACAATCGCTTCCAATTCCTTTGCTTGTCGATAAATTTGTTGTGCTAGTTGCGGAGAAAAAGTAGTTGCATGAAGCGGCAAATTCGTTTTTGTGTAAATGAACGCACCATTTTGACTAATACGATGCGCTTTTTGTTCCAATTCTTGCAACACTTCTAAAATTTCATTATCCATTCGGCCGGATGCAATTGCAAAATCAATTCCTTGTTCCACTGCTAATTGAATGGCGAGTTTATCTTCTTTTTTAACGTGGTTATCCAATCCAAGCAGCGTTCCGTCCAAATCGCTGACAATCAGTTTAATCAATGTTGTTCCCACCTTTCCTTCCCAATTGTAACATGCTTTTTATAGGGGAGAAAAATGAATATACTCACATTTCGTTGTTAAGAAAAAATCCATATTTATTCATTGACGATTGAGAGATCGTTGCGTAATATGATAATATTGCAAACGTTTTATTAAGGGAGTGGGGCTTTGTGACAGAGTCCTTTCGTGTGGAAAAAGTGCTGAATAATAACGTGTTAATTGCTTCACATCCAACGTATGATGAAGTAGTATTGCTCGGAAAAGGGATTGGATTTGGAAAGAAAAAAGGGGATTATATTGAACAAAGTGCCGTTGAAAAATGGTTCATTTTAAAAAATGAGCGGGAACAAGAACAGTATAAGAAATTGCTGCCGGAGCTTGACGAAGAATTTATCGGGCTGATGAACGAAGTAATCCAGCACATTAAACAGCGAGTCAACGCTCCGTTAAATGAACATATTCACGTTGCACTTACTGATCATATTTCGTTTACGCTAAAGCGATTAAGGCAAGGCCTTGATTTAAAAAATCCGTTTTTAGTGGAAACGAAAAGCTTATATCCGCTAGAATATGAAATTGCATGTGAAGTTGTCGACATGATTAACCGAAAATTAGGAGTCGAGCTTCCGGAAGGAGAAGCTGGGTTTATCGCGCTACATATTCATAGCGCAATTTCGAAACAAAGCCTTTCTGAAATCAATCAGCATTCACAATTAATTACCAAACTCGTTCAAATTGTCGAACAGCAGCTTAATATCAAGATTGACCGCAACAGCATTCCTTATTTGCGGTTTGTCCGTCATTTGCGTTACGCAATTGAACGCATAAAAAAAGGAGAAAAAGTCGAAGAACCAAAAAAATTGTCGAAAATCTTGAAAGAAGCGTATCCACTATGCTATAATACTGCATGGAAATTAATAAAAGTGATGCAACAAACGTTACAAATGCCAGTAGACGACGCAGAAGCGGTTTATTTGACAATGCATCTGCAAAGACTTGCTAAAAAGGAAACAGAAACAATAGAATAAATTTGTCTCGCTTTACGTGTTACTGATTCGATCAGGCATGAGTAAAGAAGACAAAATAGGACAGGCAAGAGGAGTCACTATTCCTCTTGTTGTAAGCGTTCTATTTTTGTCCTTCTTTGCTCATGCCTTTCGTTTTTATTTGCATGTTGTCAACAAGTCTGATGTCTAGCATGTTCTTTTTTAAGAAAAGAGCAAAACAATTTCTATTTGTCGTACATGAACATAACGTTTGTTGCAAAACTTATATACAAAGAAAAAGGAGGGTATTAAAATGAAAAGAGCATTTGGTACGCTGCAAAAAGTCGGTAAAGCGCTTATGTTGCCAGTGGCGATTTTACCGGCGGCAGGAATTTTGCTTGCTTTTGGTAATGCCTTAAAAAACCCGGCTTTAACGGATAAAATTCCTGCCTTAAAAGCAGATTGGGTCGTGCTTGTTTCCAATGTGATGGAACAAGCAGGCGGCATTGTGTTTTCGAACCTTTCGCTCCTCTTTGCGGTTGGGGTGGCGATTGGACTAGCCGGCGGTGACGGGGTTGCCGGACTTGCTGCAATTATTGGTTATTTAATTATGAATATCACCATGAGCGTGATATTAGGCGTTACGCCGGATATGGTCGGCGACAATCCGGCATTTGCGAATATATTAGGAATTCCGACATTACAAACTGGCGTATTCGGCGGTATTATTGTCGGTATATTGGCTGCTTATATGTATAATAAGTATTTCAACATTGAATTGCCGCAGTATCTTGGCTTTTTTGCCGGAAAACGATTTGTGCCAATTATTACAGCGGCATCTGCGGTATTGCTTGGAATTGTTATGACATGGGTATGGCCGCCGATTCAGCATGGTTTAAATGCGTTTTCCCACAATATGATTGACGCGAATAAGGCATTAGCAGCGCTTATTTTCGGGATTATTGAGCGTGCGCTGATTCCGTTTGGACTGCATCATATTTTCTACGCGCCATTCTGGTTTGAATTTGGCGAATATGTCAATAAGGCCGGACAAGTAGTGCGTGGCGACCAAAAAATCTTTTTCGAGCAATTAAAAGATGGTGTAGCATTAACAGCGGGAACATTTATGACAGGAAAATTCCCATTCATGATGTTTGGCCTTCCAGCAGCGGCGCTGGCGATTTATCATGAAGCACGTCCAGAAAACAAAAAAGTGGTAGCTGGTATTATGGGTTCAGCCGCTTTAACTTCGTTTTTAACAGGGATTACGGAACCAATTGAATTTTCCTTTTTATTCGTTGCACCAGCGTTATTTGCGATTCATACGATTTTTGCGGGATTATCCTTTATGGTTATGCATTTATTAAATGTAAAAATTGGGATGACTTTCTCCGGTGGGGTTATTGACTTCTTGCTATTCGGTGTATTGCCGAACCGGACAGCATGGTGGCTTGTCATTCCAGTCGGATTAGTGTTTGCGGTTATCTATTACTTCGGATTCCGCTTTGCGATCCGCAAATGGGATTTAGCAACACCAGGACGTGAAAAAACGACAGAAGAAGAGTCAACAGTAAAAGCAGAAGCGGACGATCTTCCATACGAAGTGTTGGCGGCGCTTGGCGGTAAAGAAAATATTGCTCATTTAGACGCGTGTATTACACGTTTGCGTGTTTCGGTCAACGATATTAAACAAGTTGATAAAGACCGCTTAAAAGCGTTAGGCGCAGCGGGCGTTTTGGAAGTCGGAAACAATGTACAAGCGATTTTCGGACCAAAATCCGATATATTAAAAGGACAAATTAAAGATATTATGGAAGGCCGCGCTCCATCACGAGTGAAGGAAGAGCCGCAAAAAACAGCGGTTCAAGAAACAAAAGAATCGGCCCAAGTGGAGGCAATTGCTTCACCGCTTTCGGGAGAAATCGTTCCACTTTCTGAAGTGCCAGATCAAGTCTTTTCACAAAAAATGATGGGTGACGGTTTTGCGATTATGCCAACAGACGGAACAGTGGTTTCTCCTGTTGATGGAAAAATTGTGAATGTATTCCCGACAAAACATGCGATTGGTATTGAGTCTGTTGGTGGGCATGAAATTTTAATCCATTTTGGTATTGATACGGTCAAATTGAATGGCCAAGGCTTTGAAGCTCATGTTAATCAAGGAGACGAAGTGAAAAAAGGTCAGCCTATTTTAAGCGTTGATTTAGAGTATGTGAAAAATAATGCTCCTTCTATTGTGACACCAATTATTTTTACGAACTTGCAGCCGAATGAAAGCATTCATGTCAAAAAGCAAGGTGCAGTAACAAAAGGAGAAGATCGCATCGTTGAAATTAGTTAACAAGGCGAATTTTCTGATTAAAGATTTTTTTAATTGAATGTAGTTACTATTATTTGATATTATGACAAACGAAAAAATAAGGAAAAGGGGAATGACGACAATGACTGAAAAAGTGTTTACAGTAACTTCAGAATCTGGAATTCACGCTCGTCCAGCAACTATACTTGTACAGACAGCAAGCAAATTCAACAGCGATATTCATTTAGAATACAACGGAAAAACGGTAAACTTAAAATCGATTATGGGCGTTATGTCTTTAGGAATTCCAAAAGGCGCTGAGATTAAAATTACTGTGGAAGGGGCAGATGCAGCAGAAGCAATGGCAGCATTAACGGAAACATTATCTAAAGAGGGTCTTGCACAATAATGATAAAAACCATTCAAGGAATTGCTGCATCGAGCGGTATTGCCATCGCAAAGGCATACCGCTTAGAGACCCCTGATTTTGTTGTAGAGAAAAAAGTTGTTTCCGATCCGCAGGCAGAAGTTGCACGTTTCGAAGCAGCAGTGGCGAAAGCAACAGAAGAGCTAGAAATCATCAAGCAACATGCTTTGCAACAATTAGGGGAAGATAAAGCTGCGATTTTTTCTGCTCACCTGCTTGTATTAAATGATCCAGAATTATTAAATCCAGTCAAAGAAAAAATTAAGACAGAGCAAGTGAACGCGGAATACGCGTTGAACGAAACGGCGACGATGTTTATTTCCATGTTTGAAGCAATGGATAATGAGTATATGAAGGAACGCGCCGCTGATATTCGCGATGTAACGAAACGTGTACTTGCTCATTTACTTGGAGTTACGATTTCCAATCCAAGCCTTATTTCCGAAGAAGTTGTGATTATTGCCGAAGATTTAACTCCATCCGATACAGCTCAATTAAACCGCCAATACGTAAAAGGGTTTGCAACCGATATCGGAGGACGTACATCCCATTCTGCCATCATGGCGAGATCGATGGAAATTCCAGCTGTTGTCGGTACGAAACAAGTGACAGCAGAAGTTCAAAATGGTGATGTTGTGATTATCGATGGATTGGATGGACAGGTTATTGTCAATCCATCGGATGAGGTGCTCGCACAATATGAAGAAAAACGCGCTCGCTATGAAGCGCAAAAAGCAGAATGGGCAAAACTTGTACATGAAAAAACAGTGACAAGCGACGGGTATCATGTGGAACTAGCTGCTAACATCGGTACACCAGATGATGTCAAAGGAGTGCTCGAAAACGGAGCCGAAGGAATCGGATTATACCGCACGGAATTTTTATACATGGGCCGTTCCGAACTGCCAACAGAGGAAGAACAGTTTGAAGCGTATAAAACAGTGCTTGAACGAATGGAAGGAAAACCTGTTGTTGTTCGTACGCTTGACATCGGCGGGGATAAAGAGCTTCCATATTTGGATCTTCCAAAAGAAATGAACCCGTTTTTAGGATTCCGTGCCATCCGTCTTTGCTTAGAAATGCAGGACATGTTCCGCACGCAGCTTCGCGCTTTGTTGAGAGCGAGCGTATATGGCAATTTGAAAATCATGTTTCCGATGATTGCAACGCTTGATGAATTCCGTCAAGCGAAGGCGATTCTTTTAGAGGAAAAAGAAAAATTGCAGCGCGAGGGTGTACCAGTGGCTGACGATATTGAAGTCGGCATGATGGTGGAAATTCCGGCGGCAGCTGTACTTGCCGACCAATTTGCCAAAGAAGTAGATTTCTTTAGCATTGGCACCAATGACTTAATTCAGTATACGATGGCAGCAGACCGCATGAACGAACGCGTTTCATATCTTTACCAACCGTACAATCCAGCGATTTTGCGCCTTATTAGCAACGTCATTGATGCTGCGCATAAAGAAGGAAAATGGGCTGGAATGTGCGGCGAAATGGCAGGCGATGCGATCGCCATTCCGATTTTGCTCGGTTTAGGGCTCGACGAGTTTAGTATGAGCGCAACTTCTATTTTGCGCGCACGTTCGCAAATGAAAAAATTATCAAAAGAAGAAGCGGCGCGCTTTAAAGAAACCGTCCTCTCGATGAGCACAGCGGAAGAAGTAGTTGCATTTGTGAAACAAACATTCCATATAGAATAAATCAATTAGCGGTGGAATGCATTCCACCGCTAATTGTTTATAAGAATAGAAGATGTTGATTCATATCCAAATCGCTGCCGTACGGTAAGTGAAATTCCTAAAGCGATTGCTTTTGCCATTTGATAAACGATATGTAAATTCGTATATGGAAGTGTCGCAATGTCTTCACAATCTTCCATTATTACCCCCATAATGCTAATATCGCCGACAGAGGGAAGGTTTTTGTCAAGTGCAGAACCTGGAGTGAGTGCTCCATTACGGACGACAATGGTATGAATGTAGTCGGAAATGCCAACAACACTATCAATCGCTAGCGTATATGTCGAAGGTGAAGCAGGGAATTGCTTTACAATTTCTTTTATATTCGTCGCATCCACCGGTTGTTTTAAATTTCCAATAATAGTCATATGTTTTGGGTAAAGACCGGATAAAAGTGTTCCGACAAACGGTCCTAGACTGTCGCCATTAATGCGATTGCTGCCAATGCATAAAACGACAAGGTGATCAACGTATTCCGGAATAGATGAAAAAAGATAATTGCGAATAAGCAAAGGAGCTAGCGGGTTATCATAGAAAATTGGCTGCATTAGAAGTCGTTCCTTTCCATAATCCTTCCTTTTCTTATTCGCGATGACAGCAAGTAAATCCTTCTTGAATTATCCATGATGTTTGAATGGATTGCGCCATTCCATCAGCACTGCATAATTTAGCGACTCTTCATCTTCTAAATAGTTTTCAATCACTTGAAGCGGTGTACGGCCGCAACGCAATAAAAATGTAATGACAGGGTCCTTTAGTTCCCCTTTCAATACTTTTTCGAGATATTGTGTTGCTGATAAACGATCAGCGTGCCGATGATAACCAGGCATTCTCCCTCCGCCAAGAAGACGGTCTACATTCAAGCGGACGACAACTTCATACATCGACTGCATCAGCCATTTTCCAAGCCCAAGTTTTCGATAATTGGGGGAGACGCAAATATCGACAACATATAATGTGTTTCCGTCGGGACGATGGTTGCGAATATAGCCGCCATCCGTTATTTCTTCCCACGTATGTGATGGATGTCTCGGGTCGAAATGAACGAGCAATCCCGTCATGGAACCGACAACACGGCCGTCTACTTCCACACAGAGTGCTCCTTCAGGAAATAGTGAAACATGATTGGTGAGTTGCTCCTCATTCCACCATAATTCTGATGGAAACGGCGGGGGAAAACTTTCTTGTTGAACGCGAATTAATTGCGAAAAATCATTTTTTGTATAATTTCGTATGATTGCTTTTTGTGGAACATCACCGTTAAATACATACAGTTCTTTTCGGTACATCGTTCTCCTCCTTTTTTATAAATCTATTATTTAACATCATATAGGAATTATGGCAGGAACGGCAAGAAAAACTGCTGTTTTCCACAGCGGTTTTGTTAATAAATCCCTCGTTTTTCCATATAATCATCAATTAATGTTTCGATTTGTTGTTCGTTCGGCTTTTCTCCTGCAAAAGTGAATGTTAATTCATCAACCAACACTCCATCCCGGTATACGTGCAATGCTCCTTTTTGATGAATGACGCTATATTCGATGTCGAATATATAGCCATCTCGCTCCATCGCCCCCATATCGTTCACTACCTTTTTATCAAACAGGATATGTTTTATATTGTTCCATTTCCGTTCGTATTTCATACTGTTATAAGAATTTGCTCCTATAGACGCACGACGATAGTCCCTTTTATAATAATACAAGGTTCGACAAAAAACGAGATACATAAAGGGGAGAAACTGGCTGTGTTTAAAACATTGCGGACGAAACTCATCGTATTAATGGCATTGTTAATGATTGTTTCATTAGTGGCTACCCAGATTGTCGGGGTCGTTGAAACGAAAAAAATGATCCAGCAAGATGCTGAAAAACGTGCGCAATCCATTATAAAAAGGGCGGTTGGGGATGTTCGTGACAGTTTTCAAAGCGAGGAAAATAGTTTGCTGCAATTTAGTGAATCACCTGTTGTAGCGAAAATGATCAAAGATCGCCATTCATGGCCAGAGCTTGACCAAGAATTTCGCACGTTTTTAAAAATCCACGAAAATGTTCAACTTGCTTATATTGGAACGGCTGATAAAAAAATGTATACGACGCCGGCAGCCGAGTTGCCTGACGGTTATGATCCAACATCGCGTCCATGGTATAAAAAAGCGGAAGAAAATCCGGACAAAGTAGTTTGGACAGAGCCTTACGTCGATGCAATAACGGGAAAGAATATTATTACATTGGCCAAGGCGGTAAAAGAAGGTGGTCGTGTTGTTGCTGTACTAGGAATTGATATGACATTAGATGAAGTTGCAAAAATTGTAAATAATATTGATGTTGGCTATCATGGATATCCAGTATTAGTTGATCAAAATGGAATTGCCGTTGTGCACCCGCAATATAAAGGAAAAGATATGTCGAAAAACGCTGCTGTCAAACATATGTTGAAAAATAAAAGTGGTTTATATACATATACGCTTGAAAACGAAAAGCGCCTTATGTATTTTACGACTATCCCTGAGCTAGGATGGAAAGTTGGCACCGTATATAAAGAGAAAGATTTATTTGCTGTCAGTCGATCGATTGCCACAAAAATGATGATCATTACGATTGTGGCTGTACTTATTGGCATCATCGCTATTTATTTTCTCGCCCGCTCCATCGTTAAGCCGGTAGTTGCACTTCAACACCAAGTGGAAAAAGTGGCGGAAGGCGATTTAACGGTGCACGTTCAAGTAAAATCAAAAGATGAAATCGGACAATTAGCGAATCATTTTAATCAGATGATTTCACAAATGCGGGCGCTGATCCACCAAGTCAATGAATCAGTAGCAGAACTAGCGGCTTCCGCTGATCATCTCAGCGCTGTTTCTGAGGAAACAATGGCGACAAGCGAACAAGTTGCAAGCGCCATTAACGATATTGCGAAAGGAACGACAGAGCAAGCAAGCGATTTAGATACGATCAATGAACGAACTACAGCGCTTTCGAAGCAGATTGAAACAGTTACGCAATCGGCGGCAAATATGCAAACATTATCGAATGAAACAAAAGAAGCTAGTTATAACGGGCTTGAAAATTTAAATGTGCTGCAATTAAAATCGGATGAGGCGAAAAAAGAACTATTGGCGGTTGAAAAAGTGATGAACGACTTAGTAGAAAAAATGAAACAAATTGATGAAGTGATCCAAACGATTACCGCTATTTCTGGACAAACGAATTTACTCGCTTTAAATGCCAGCATCGAAGCGGCAAGAGCAGGAGAACATGGAAAAGGATTTGCCGTTGTAGCGGAAGAAGTGCGTAAGTTAGCGGAACAATCAGCAAAAGCAACAGAGCTAATTCGTCAAACGATCGCTATGATTCAACAACAAGTCGATCTAGCGATGCAAGCGGTTAGTTATTCTAAAGATATGTACGAACAACAGCAACAATCTGTCCATACAACAGGGGATTCATTTGTAAAAATTACGGCAATGATGGAAGAATTAACGGCGGCTGTTGCTAATATTACAGATGAAGCAAACCGGATGAACGAAAGCAAAGATGTTGTGATCGAAGCAATGCAAAATATTTCTGCCATCGCTCAGCAATCTGCAGCAGCTACAGAGGAAGTGGCAGCATCAGCTGATGATCAGCTGCAAGCATTGAGTACAGTGACGGAATCGGCAGAAAAATTAAGTGACATGGGAAGACAGTTACAAAAATTAGTCGAAAAGTTTAAACTATAGTCTTTGCTTTATTTCATTGGTCATTCTGCGGCAATACATATGTGTTGCCGCTTTTTTTTTCTTATGTTTTTAAACTCAATTAAAAAAAATAAGTATTATGTGACGATTTTTAGTTTTTAATCATCGATTTTAATGAATAATAATGTTAAAATATAGATTGAAAACGTTTATAACGTTATTTCTTTGTTTATTTGGGAACAATGGATGCGAGCGGGTATCATCTCCGCTTCGTATTTACGCTATGCGTGCGAAGCCGGCTCGCAATCATCCCAAATGAATGAAATAGTTGGAGGTTTTTCATAATGACAAAGCAAACGATGCACTACGCAGAACCATGGAGTCAATTTTATGGCCCGAACCTTGGATACGTGATGGAAATGTATGAGCAGTATCTAGAGGATCCGGACAGCGTAGATCCCGAATTGAAACAATTGTTTAAGGAGTGGGGAGCACCGACAACGGAAGCAGAACGGTTTGAGCATAGTGGGAGTGTCGCAAAAACTTATCAAACGTTCCGGCTTCCTGAGAATCCAACCATATTCAGCAAACTTGTTGCTGCGGTAAAACTAGCTGATAAAATTCGCCATTATGGCCATCTAGCAGCAGATATCAACCCATTAAATACCCAAAATAAAGATACGCGCCGTATTGAATTAAGCGAATTTGATTTAACGGAAGATGATTTAAAACAAATTCCTGTCGCATTTATCTGTCCGCATGCGCCTGCGCATGTGAAAAATGGATTGGATGCCATTAACCATTTGCGGAAAATATACACGGATAAAATCGCTTTCGAATTTTCACAAGTACATAACTTGGAAGAAAGAAATTGGTTAATTAGCCAAATTGAATCAGGAGCATATTACCCAAGTCTGACAAACGAGGAAAAAGTGGCGTTGCTCCGCCGCCTTACGGAAGTGGAAGGGTTTGAAAAGTTCCTTCATCGTACGTTTGTCGGCCAAAAACGTTTCTCGATCGAAGGATTAGATTCGATGGTTCCACTATTAGACGAACTTGTCCGCAATTCCATTGAAGAAGAAGTGAAAGCGGTTAATATCGGCATGGCGCATCGCGGCCGCTTAAACGTGCTTGCTCACGTCCTTGGAAAGCCATATGAAATGATTTTTGCTGAGTTCCAACATGCGGAAAGCAAAGATTTCATTCCGTCGGAAGGATCGGTAGCGATTACATATGGCTGGACGGGAGATGTGAAATATCATTTAGGGGCAGCTCGCCGTCTTCGAAACAAAAATGAGCATACGATGAGAATTACATTGGCAAACAACCCAAGCCATCTAGAAGTGGTTAATCCTGTTGTTTTAGGGTTTACGCGTGCTGCTCAAGAGGATCGCACGAACGCGGGCGTGCCGTCTCAAGATACCGATTCGTCGTTTGCTATTATGATTCACGGAGACGCGGCATTTCCTGGGCAAGGAATTGTAGCCGAAACACTAAACTTAAGCCGTTTGCAAGGATATCAGACAGGCGGATCGATTCATATTATTGCGAATAATATGATCGGTTTCACAACAGAAAGCCATGATTCTCGTTCTACGAAATATGCATCTGATATTGCAAAAGGTTTTGAAATACCGATTGTGCATGTGAACGCCGACGATCCGGAAGCATGTTTAGCAGCGGCGAACCTTGCGTTTGCCTATCGTAAGCGTTTTAAAAAAGATTTTGTTATCGATTTAATTGGCTACCGCCGTTTTGGTCATAACGAAATGGACGAACCGATGGCGACAAACCCAACAATGTATAGCATTATTCAACAACATCCAACCGTTCGTCAACTTTATGCGCAAAAGTTGATTGAAAAAGGAATTGTTACTAAAGAAGCTGTAGAAGAGATGGAACGAGAAGTTGCGGAACGATTGAAAATCGCGTATGAAAAAGTTCCAAAAGATGAGTCAAAACTTGATTTTATCATGGATCCGCCGAAACCGGTAGCATGCAAATTGCCATTTGTAAAAACATCGGTAGAAAAAGATGTATTGCGCCGGTTGAATAAAGAACTGTTGCAGTTTCCTTCTGATTTCCATGTATTTAATAAGTTAGAACGCATCTTAAAGCGCCGTGAAGGCGTGTTTGACGGCAAAGGGAAAATTGACTGGGCGCACGCGGAGATTCTTGCCTTTGCAACAATTTTGCGTGATGGTGTTCCAATCCGTCTTACTGGCCAAGATTCACAGCGCGGTACGTTCGCCCAACGTCATCTTGTGTTGCATGATATGAAAACAGGTAAAGAATTTGTTCCGCTTCACCATATTAGCGATGCGAACGCTTCATTCGTTGTTTACAATAGTCCGCTGACAGAAGCGGCAGTGCTTGGTTACGAATATGGGTATAACGTCTTTGCGCCGGAAACGCTCGTTTTATGGGAAGCACAATTTGGCGATTTCGCGAATATGGCACAAGTGATGTTTGATCAGTTTATTTCATCTGGACGGGCGAAATGGGGACAAAAATCCGGTCTTGTTATGTTGCTTCCACACGGGTATGAAGGACAAGGTCCGGAACATTCAAGCGGTCGTTTAGAACGGTTTTTACAACTAGCAGCGGAAAATAACTGGACGGTAGCCAACTTGTCAACTGCCGCTCAATATTTCCATATTTTGCGTCGACAAGCCAGTATTTTACGGCGGGAGGAAGTTCGTCCATTAGTGCTGATGACGCCAAAAAGCTTGTTGCGCCATCCGTTAGCGGCATCAGATGTGGAAGAGTTTACGAATGGTCAATTCCATCCTGTGCTTGAACAAAAGGGACTTGGCGAAAACTGTGAAAAAGTAGAAAGAATTATTTTAAGCACTGGAAAATTGACGATTGATTTGGCAGAGCAAATCAACAAAATGGAAGGGCTAGACTGGCTTCACGTCGTGCGCATAGAAGAATTGTACCCATTCCCGAAAGAAGAACTCCAAGCAATTTTTGCTCGCTATCCAAACGTAAAGGAAATTGTATGGGTTCAGGAAGAACCGCAAAACATGGGAAGCTGGTGTTATGTCGAGCCGAGATTGCGTGAAATTGCTCCAGAAGGAGTAGATGTAAGCTACATTGGCAGACGCAGACGGGCAAGCCCTGCAGAAGGTGACCCTGTCGTTCATCGAAAAGAGCAAGAGCGTATTATTCAATGTGCATTAACGAAAAAAGAGCAATAATGCAAGATTTGAGGAGGGCATCAAACGTGGCTGAAGTCAAAGTTCCAGAATTAGCAGAATCTATTACAGAAGGGACCATTGCGCAATGGTTGAAAAAACCTGGTGATCATGTAGAAAAAGGTGAATCGATTTGCGAATTGGAAACAGATAAAGTGAATGTAGAAATCATGGCTGAGGAATCAGGAGTATTGCAACAAATTTTAGCAAACGAAGGCGACACTGTCGCAGTAGGCCAGGCTATTGCAGTGATCGGCGAAGGACAGGAAGCTGCGCCTAGCAATCAAGAAGAACCAAAACAAGCAGCACCAGAAAACCTACAAGCGACAAACGTGCAAGCAGAGGAAATCGAAAAACAGCCGTTATCGGCTAGTCAGCCGACGCAGCGTCCGATTGCTTCACCGGCGGCGCGAAAAATCGCGAGAGAAAAAGGAATCGACTTGGCGCAAGTTCCTACCGTTGACCCGTTAGGACGGGTTCGTAAACAAGATGTGGAGTCATTTGCGCAACAACAATCAAGACCACAAGCAACCCTAACAACACCGGTTCAACAACCGGCTCCATCAGTAGTGAAGCAAGATGATGGGAAGCCAGTGATCCGTGAAAAAATGTCGCGCCGCCGCCAGACAATTGCTAAACGCTTATTAGAAGTGACACAATCTACGGCGATGTTGACAACGTTTAATGAAATTGATATGTCAGCTGTCATCGAATTACGAAAACGGAAAAAAGATAAATTTTTCGAAGAACACGACGTGCGTCTTGGATTTATGTCTTTCTTCGTGAAGGCAGCTGTGGCAGCATTGAAAAAATATCCTTATGTGAATGCCGAAATTCAAGGTGACGAAATTATTTTGAAAAAATACTATGATATTGGGGTTGCTGTTTCAACGGACGAAGGCTTAGTCGTTCCAGTGGTGCGAGACTGCGATCGGAAAAATTTTGCCGAAATCGAAAGAGATATTGCTGAATTGGCGGCAAAAGCGCGCAACAATAAACTATCGCTAAGCGATTTGCAAGGAGGAACGTTTACCATTACAAACGGCGGGGTATTCGGTTCGCTCTTCTCTACTCCGCTTCTTAACGGACCGCAAGTTGGTATTTTAGGCATGCATTCGATCAAGCTTCGTCCGGTTGCGATTGACGAAGAACGAATCGAGAACCGCCCAATGATGTATGTGGCGCTATCATATGACCATCGAATTATTGACGGAAAAGAAGCAGTCGGCTTCTTAAAAACGGTAAAAGACTTGATCGAAAATCCAGAAGACCTTCTATTAGAAAGCTGATAAAAAGGAGGCAGGCTCCAAAAAACGCTTTTGGAGCCGCCTCTTTTTTCGTTCATGGGAAATAATGAGCAGCTGTGAAAAGGAATGATTCGTTCGATTTAAATGAAAAATAGACATAAAAGGAGGGATAAGATAGATGCCAGAGCGGGGAAGAAACGATCATCCTCATGATTTTCATTTCGATGGAGATCGCGAGGGAATCCTAAATGACGCGCTCGCGGCAGAAGGGAATACATTAGGAGTGCGAAGCGATATAGACCCGTTGCAGCTGGCTACTCAAAAAAATTCGTTTCATGTTGCGAGAGTAAATGTAGACGAAAAAATGAAACAATTTCGTTCCATAATGGATGGGGAAAACAGAGACTGATTCAAAAGCAAAGGTGCCCCAAACGCGATCGCTTTTGGGACACACTCTTTTGATCGAAATTAGGTTATTTTCACCAAGTCCGGTACGGCAGTGATCCGAGCGGGGCGTGCATGATGAGCTGATAAATCGGAATGGCATACGCTATTACGGAAAGGGCGATGGAGACACC
Source organism: Parageobacillus toebii NBRC 107807 (assembly GCF_003688615.2). Taxonomy (GTDB): domain Bacteria; phylum Bacillota; class Bacilli; order Bacillales; family Anoxybacillaceae; genus Parageobacillus_B; species Parageobacillus_B toebii. The sequence continues at coordinate 1,776,206 of NZ_CP049703.1, forward strand.
GATCCAGAATGGCCATCTTTCCAGAATTCGAGGTGGATGTTCCGCTTGTTCGTTGACAACGCCAATCGGGTATTCGATTGTTTTTTCGGATTTCGGTGCCAAGAACAACAAATTGAACCAGATATACAGTACCAGTACGATGGCTACAAACAGGATGACGCCTCCTAGAGCGATTACCTGGTTGTAAGAAAGCCATGTAACAGCAAGTTCATGTCCACCGTAAGTGGAGTAACTGGTGCGCCGAGGTGTGCCAAGGAGTCCGACAATATGCATAATCACAGCCATCAAGAACATGCCGATAGCCCACGGGACTGCCTGGACGATGGCAAGCCTGTTCAATTGCTTCGTGAAAACCCGTCCGGTCAAGACTGGAATCAGCCAGTAGGAAATAGCAAAGAATGTCAATAATACTGTAGATGCGATTGTCAGATGGAAATGGCCTGTGACAAACCATGTATTATGCACCATCTGGTTCAGCTGGTAACTCGCATTAATGATGCCGCCGGCCCCAGCCGGTATGAAGATGATCATGCCCATGACGGCAGTGAAAAAAACACATATATACATGACTAATATGTGTTCCCCTTTTTTAAAGGGCCATTTAATTGAGTACAATGTTTTGGACCAATAACGATTTCTTTAAATAAATAACCCTGAATTTAAGTAAATTCCTTGAACATAGTGCATAGGATAATTTATAAATCTGCGAAGGAGTGAGAAAAATGTACTATGTTCCTTTTATGTATCCATATCCTTATTATATTAACGTACCAATGTATAACTATGGAAGACAGCCTGTTTACTGGTCTATTCCTAATGAGATAGGGCATGCAAAACGATTGGATTTTTTGCAATCATCAAAGGGAAGAGATAAAATTGAGTTAAAAGATTATGGACCAAAACCGTTTGTAGTTAATATCAACGAGGCTGCGAAGCAAAACAATACGTATCGTACCGCTTTATGGACAGGAAATCATTTGCAAGTTACATTGATGAGTCTCAATGTTGGCGAAGATATCGGTTTGGAAATTCACCCTGACGTGGATCAATTCTTACGTATTGAACAAGGTCAAGGGATTGTTCAAATGGGCAAGAGTAAAGATAATTTAAACTTTGAAAGAAAAGTCTATGATGATTCTGCCATTATGATACCTGCCGGAACATGGCACAATGTAATCAATATAGGTAATATCCCGCTAAAACTTTACTCGATATATGCACCTCCAGAACATCCACGTGGTACTGTACATGTAACAAAAGCCGATGCTATGGCAGCTGAATAAAACTACTGTAAGTAATAAAAAGAAGAACGTGGTTGCTATTATTAGTCTTGCGAATTAGGGAACTATTTTGTATGTTTGTTATTCAATTAATGAGAGCGATGCTTAATAAGGGGCATCGCCTTTGTGCTATTTTAACAAATGCATCATTCTCAAGAACCCGTCTTATTTTAATTAAACGATCCCTTCATCATTTGTTGGTGTCGCATAGATGCAGAATGGTTGGCTAACGGATGGCGATAGTTGAACAAGACATACAAAAAAGACCGATTGATTTCGGTCTTCTTTCTGTGGTTTAAAAATCAACATTAGAATTTAACAGAGCCTTTTTGAAAAAAGCGATGCATATCAGCGTATCACTTCTTTAGATAGAACAAGAGATTTGTACGGCATTATCCCCTACAGGTATACAGCGAAAAAAAAAGAACATTTGGTATGATGTTGGATTCTACCCGGGGGGATTTTTTGTGCAAAGAAAGAACAACCCCTTTTTAATCTATACAAGAAAGAAGGAAAATCACTAAAATGCAGCGAATAACTTTAAATAAAAACATGTATAACTGAGGAGGAAAAGCTATGGAGTTGCGCTTGTCGGGGAAAACAGCACTTGTCGTCGCTTCCAGTCAAGGTCTTGGTAAAGCAATTGCCCGTCAGCTTGTGCTCGAAGGGGCAAATGTCATGATTACAAGCCGAAATGAAGAGAAGCTGCAAGAGGTGGAAAAAGAATTACGTGATTTACATAAAGGACAAGTCGCCCACCTTCAAGCAGATATTACGAAGGCAGAAGATATTCGTCGTCTTGTGCAAAAAACGGTAGACATTTATGGAACCATCGATTTATTGGTGAACAACGCCGGGGGGCCTCCTGCGGGAACGTTTGAAACGATCAGCGACGAAGATTGGTATCATGCGTTTGAATTGAATTTGCTTAGCTATATCCGCATGATTCGGGAAGCGCTTCCGTACTTAAAGAAAAAAGGAGGAAAAATTGTCAACATCGCTTCTTCCTCCATTAAAGAGCCGATTCCGGGGCTGCTTTTATCCAATACATTCCGCACTGGCATCGTCGGTTTGACGAAAACATTAGCTTTTGAATTCGCACCGTACAACATTTTAATTAATACGGTAGCACCGGGACGAATCGCAACAGAGCGGGTCGCATTTTTAGACAAAATCAATGCGGAAAAACTAGGAATTTCGAAAGAAGAAATGGAAGCGCGCATGAAAAGTATGATTCCTCTTGGCCGTTACGGCACACCGGAGGAATTTGCCAATGTCGTTACATTCCTTCTTTCAGAGGCAAACACATATATCACAGGGCAGTCTCTTATTGTTGACGGCGGGATGGTAAAAGCGATTTAATATAGTGCGATGAGGAATTCAATCGAAATACAGCCGCTTTTGAAAAAAGAAAGATAGCGCCTTGGTTCATTTCCAAGGTACTTTTTTATGTTATGATAAACATGATTCATTCAAATGCAGGGAGGGGAAGAAGACAATGAAAACAATCGGCTTTATCGGTCTTGGTGTGATGGGAAAAAGCATGGCTCGCAATTTGCTAAAAGCAGGTTATCCTCTTCTTGTTTACTCACGAACAAAAGAGAAAGCGAACGATCTTATTGAAGAGGGAGCAGTTTGGAAAGAAACAGTTGCTCAACTTGCAAAAGAAGCGGATGTTGTCATCACAATGGTTGGATATCCAAAAGATGTGGAGGAAGTATATTTTGGAGAAGAAGGCATACTGGCAAACGTAAAAGAAGGTACATATGTGATTGATATGACCACATCTACTCCGACGCTTGCGGAAAAAATTTATCAGGCGGCGAAAGAACGAAATGTTTATGCGCTTGATGCTCCTGTTTCAGGCGGAGATATTGGCGCAAAAGAAGGAAAATTAACGATTATGGTTGGCGGAGATGAAGAAGTATTTTCCGCGTGTAAACCGATTTTAGAAAGATTGGGAACGAACATTGTTCATCAAGGAAAAGCAGGTGCTGGCCAACATACAAAAATGTGCAATCAAATCGCAATTGCATCGAACATGATTGGCGTTTGCGAGGCGCTTGCCTATGCGAAGCGTTCAGGATTGGATCCGTTTAAAGTGCTAGAAAGCATCTCCCAGGGAGCGGCGGGAAGCTGGTCGCTGAGCAATTTAGCCCCTCGCATGCTTTCCGGCGATTTCAAGCCGGGCTTTTATGTGAAGCATTTTATTAAGGATATGAAAATTGCGTTAGAGGAAGCAGAAAAAATGAATTTGCAACTGCCAGGGCTTGCGCTTGCGAAATCGATGTATGAAGAACTGGCAAAGGCAGGGGAAGAAAACAGCGGCACGCAAGCTTTATATAAGCGATATATCCAAGAATAAGCAGACATCATCTTTATGATGATGTCTTTTTTGTTATTTATCTAAAAATATTGAATATTTTTATAAATAAGGGTATAGTAAAGATAAGGTTACATACTAACCGGTTAGTATAGAAGGGGATGGGAAAGAATGGATTTTTCGTATTCACCGAAAGTCAAAGAGCTGATTAAAAAGTTAAGCGCTTTCATGGAAGGTTACATTTATCCAAATGAAAAGGTGTATAAGGAGCAACTAAACGCACAAGAATCGAGATGGTCTGTTCCGCCGATTATGGAGGAATTAAAAGCAAAGGCGAAAAAAGAAGGACTTTGGAATTTATTTTTGCCGGACAGCGAATACGGGGCAGGGCTGACGAACTTGGAGTATGCGCCGCTTTGCGAGATCATGGGGCGCTCGTTGATTGCGCCGGAAGTATTTAATTGCAGCGCTCCTGACACAGGAAATATGGAAGTGCTCGTCCGCTACGGCACGGAAGAACAGAAGCAAAAATGGCTGATTCCGTTATTAAACGGGGAAATCCGTTCCTGTTTTTCCATGACAGAGCCAGACGTTGCCTCCAGTGATGCGACGAACATTTCTGCAAGCATTGTCCGCGATGGCGATGAATACGTTATTACTGGACGGAAATGGTGGTCGTCAGGCGCTGGCGATCCGCGCTGCAAAGTCGCGATTGTCATGGGAAAAACGAACCCGGATGCCCCGAAACACGAACAGCAGTCGATGATTATTGTTCCGCTCGATACGCCAGGAGTAAAAATTGAGAGGATGCTGCCGGTGTTTGGCTATGACCATGCCCCACACGGCCATGCGGAAATTACGTATGACCATGTCCGCGTCCCGAAAGAAAACATTATTTGGGGAGAAGGAAAAGGATTTGCCATTGCCCAAGGACGCCTAGGCCCAGGGAGAATTCACCATTGCATGCGGCTGATCGGAGCGGCCGAGAGGGCGCTTGAATTGATGTGCCAGCGCGTGCAAAAGCGGGTTGCGTTTGGGAAACCGATCGCAGAACAAGGCGTCATTCGCGATTGGATTGCCCAGTCACGGATCGAAATTGAACAAGCACGGCTGCTTACATTGAAAGCGGCATACATGATGGATACGGTGGGCAATAAAAAGGCGAAAAAAGAAATTGCGATGATTAAAGTGGTAGCGCCAAACGTTGCCTTAAAAGTGATTGACCGGGCCATCCAGGCATTTGGAGCCGCAGGAGTCAGCGATGACTTCCCGCTTGCCGCTCAATGGGCGAATGCGCGCACATTGCGTCTTGCCGACGGGCCGGATGAAGTGCATAAAGAGCAAATCGCCAAATTGGAATTACGACAATATCAATAAAAAAGGGAGAGAAATAGCATGCATGTACTAGATTTGTTTAAAATATCTGGAAAAACGGCGATCGTTACCGGAGGAGGGCGCGGGCTTGGCGAACAGATCGCCATCGGCTTGGCGGAAGCAGGAGCAAACGTCGTTATATGTTCGAGAAAATTGGAAGCATGTGAACAAGTGAAAGAAAAGCTAGAACAGCTTGGCGTAAAAGCGCTTGCATTAAAATGCGATGTCACGAATCCAGAGGATGTACAGCGCGTCGTGCAAGCGACGGTCGATGAATTTGGGCAAATTGACATTTTAGTCAATAACAGCGGCGCGACGTGGGGGGCGCCGGTAGAAGAAATGCCGCTTGAGGCATGGCAAAAAGTCATCAACGTCAATGTGACCGGAACGTTTCTCATGAGCCAGGCGGCCGGCAAAGTAATGATCAAACAGCGGAGCGGCAAAATCATCAATATCGCTTCTGTCGCAGGGCTTGGCGGAACGAATCCGGAAATATTAAATACCATTGGTTATAACACAAGCAAAGGGGCTGTTATTACGTTTACGAAAGACTTGGCCGTAAAATGGGGAAGATACGGAATTCATGTCAATGCAATCGCACCGGGGTTTTTCCCAACGAAAATGTCCAAAGCCGTCCTTGAGCAAGTGGGACAGAAAGTGCTGCAAAATACGCCGTTAGGACGATTTGGCGGAGAAGATGATTTAAAAGGAGCGATATTATTTTTAGCGTCTCCGGCCTCCGATTTTGTGACAGGATCGTTAATCGTTGTCGATGGCGGAAGCCACGCCTCAGGATCTTAAAAAAGGAGGAATGGGAAAATGAATGAAAAGAAAGCGGCGGTATTATATCCAGAGAATGTATCGTTTCAGTTTGATATTCCCAACATCACATTAGAAGGATATGTAACAATCATTGACCGGAAAAAAGATATGATTATTGCCGGCGGTTACAATATTTATCCGCGTGAAATTGAAGAGGTGCTTTACGAACATCCGGCAGTAAAAGAAGCGGTGGCGATCGGCGTGCCAGATGAGTACCGCGGTGAAACGGTAAAAGCGATCATCGTATTAAAAGATGGAAAAGAAGCAACAGAAGAAGAAATTATCGCGCATTGCCGCAAAAATTTAGCCGCCTACAAAGTGCCTCACATTGTCGAGTTTCGCGCCGAATTGCCAAAAACAAACGTCGGCAAAATTTTGCGCCGCGCTCTTCGCGAAGAGGCGCTCCGTTCAAAATAAAGAAAGAAGTGCGTTCTTCCAAAAGCGGTCAAGTCACATGCTTGTTGTCTTATTGGCTTGACCGTTTTATGATAATGGCAGGAATAAACATGACAGGAAAGGTGGAAGAGCGTGAAGGAAAAAATTATGGCGGCAGGCATTATGCTATTTGAACAAAAAGGATTTAGCGAAACTTCCATTCAAGATATTGTGGATATGCTCGGCGTGACAAAAGGAACATTTTACTACTATTTTAAAAGCAAAGAAGAATTATTAATGGATATCCATCTTCGCTATATTGAAGCACTGCTTGAAAATCAAAAGAGAATTATAGAGGATTCTACAAAAACAATAAAGGAAAAAGTGTTTGAAATCGTCTATATGCTTATTCATAACATTGAAAAACAAGGAAGACAGGCACGTATTTTTTTCCGGGAAATGAAACATTTAAATGAAGATCATTTAAAGAAAATTGTAGAAAAGCGGGATTTGTTTCGTTACAATCTGCAATTGTTAATAGAAGAAGGGATGAGAAACGGCGAGTTCCGTGACGATTTGCCGCCTTCCATTGCAACGCTGACCGTTTTAGGAGCGGCAAACTGGAGCTACCAATGGTTTCAGCCGGATGGGAAATTGAGCGATTTCGAAGTGGCGAAACATATGGTTTCGATTTTACTGGAAGGAATAGAGAAAAAGTAAAGAGTGCAGCTGCTTGGTGTTTGCATGCCAAGTAGCTTTTTTGAAACATACTAACCAGTCAGTAAAAAAAGGATGAATATGCCAAACGATCGTAATGGAAAGGAGAAATTGCCATGACGGCGATCATTCCTGTACGTAAAGGAGAAGAACTGCCTGTTGAAAAATTGACCGATTTTTTGAGAAAAACATTGCCGGATTTTCCGGAGGGCACGCTGCAAGTGAGACAGTTTTCCGCTGGACGCTCCAATTTAACGTATTTGCTGTCATGCGGAGAGTGGGAAGCCGTTTTGCGGCGGCCGCCGTTTGGCCCCGTTCCGCCGAAGGCGCATGATATGAAGCGGGAAAGCACATGGCTGACGGAAATTCATCCGATTTTCCCGCTGGCGCCGAAACCGTTATTATTTTGCGAGGATGAATCGATTATTGGCAGTCCATTTTTTGTGATGGAGCGTCGCCATGGCATTGTGCTAGATACGGAGTTTCCAGCGCACATTGTCCCGACAGAAGAATTATGTCGGAAAATCTCGGAAACGATGGTGGATACGCTCGTACAAGTACATCAGCTTGATTATACAAAAACGCATCTTGTCGAGATGGTAAAGCCTAAAAGGTTTATGGAACGGCAAGTACATGGATGGATTCAGCGCTATGAGCGGGCGAAAACGGATGAGATTAAAGAAGTGGAAGCGCTGACGAAATGGCTTGTGAGTCACGTTCCGGAAAACAGCGAAGCGACGATTATTCACTATGATTATAAATTAAACAACGCGTTGTTTGCCGAAGATGATGTCACGCAAATGGCCGGCTTGTTTGACTGGGAAATGTCCACCGTCGGCGATCCGCTTGCCGATCTGGCTGTGGCGATGAGCTACTGGATTGAAAAGGACGATCCGCCGCAGTTGAAAAACGGATTTGGCAGAACGCCGGTTACCGTTTATCCTGGCTTTTATACGCGCGAGGAATTTATTCGGGCATACGCAGAAAAAAGCGGACGGGATATTTCGAATATGCACTTTTATTTAACGTTTGCTTATTTTAAACTCGCTGTCATCGCCCAGCAGATTTATTATCGCTACCGCTGCGGGCAGACGAATGACGAACGCTTCCGCAATTTTGGAAAATTTGTTCAGTCACTCATCCAACATGCATGGCAGCTAGCAATGCGCTGAGGTGAATCCATGGCAAAAGTACATGTCGTCTTTCGCAAAGAAGATATTGATGAAACAGCTTTAGCAGATGGAAAAATAGCGGTTGTGTTCGATATTTTGCTCGCTACTTCCACGATTACCGCCGCCCTTTCGTTTGGCGCTGCTTCCGTTATTCCAGTGCGAAATGCCGAGGAAGCCCGGGAAAAAGCGAGCCTGCTTCCAAACGGGAGCTATGAGCTTGTCGGCGAGTACGAAGGCCGGACGATTGATGGCTTTCGATCTACGGCACCGCTTTTTTTGCAAAAGTTCTGTCCGGGAAAAACGATTATTTTATCCACGACGAATGGCACGGTGGCGATCCGCAAGGCGATGCACGCCAATCATCTTTACGTCGGTAGCTTGCTGAATGGACCGGCGCTTAGTGAGCATATTTGCCGGCGGCATGCATCGGAAACGATTGTCGCTATCTGCTCCGGTTCATCAGGAAGATTTTGTTTAGAAGATTTTTATGGTGCTGGTTATTTTATCTCTTGCCTGCTTCAATGCGGCGTTTCTACCCGCGACTTGTCCGATAGCGCCATGGCGGCGTGGCTCTTTTACGAAAAATACAAGACGGAAAACGCGGGGAAAACAGTGCTTGCCTCTTCACGAGTCGGAAGATGGATGATGGTCCATGGCCTTGAATCAGACATTGATTATATTAATCAGCAAGGAGTGCTCCCTGTTATTCCATTTTTTCAAAAAACGGCATCGGGAGGAGAAATTCACGATGCAGCGAGGTGCTCATAATGAATATTAACGGAAGGAGAATGAGGGATGAAAGTTGTCCAATTTACAAAATATGGAGATCCGGAAGTGCTGGAAATGGTTGAGATGGAACGCCCGATTCCAACCGGACGTCGCGTGCTTATAAAAGTGGAAGCGATTGGAGTAAACTATGCGGACACCGCACGTCGGGAAGGACATTATGTCGTTCCGACTCCGCTTCCGTTTATACCAGGAGCGGAAGTGGCTGGAGTCGTGAGCGAAGTCGGCGAAGATGTTACCTCTGTTCATATCGGGCAGCGTGTCGTTGCGTTAATCGAATCAGGTGGGTATGCTGAATATGTCAACGTAGATGAGCGTGGAGTGATTCCTATTCCCGATGAACTTGATTTTCAGCAGGCAGTTGCTCTTCCTGTTCAAGGATTAAGCGCGTACCATATTTTAAAAACGATGGGCCGTTTAGAAGAAGGAGAGACGGTATTGATTCATGCTGCGGCAGGGGGAGTTGGAACGCTCGCTGTTCAGCTTGCGAAAATTTTTCGTGCCGGAAACATTATCGCTACGGCTAGCACCAAAGAGAAAAGAGCACTTGCTAAACAGCTTGGAGCGGATGCAACAATCGATTATACCAAAGAAGGATGGAAGGACGAGGTTCTTGAATATACGAACGGAAAAGGAGTAGATGTGGCGTTAGAGATGGCAGGAGGAGATATTTTTCACCAGACGCTCGATTGTTTAGCTCCATTTGGACGGCTTGTGGTTTATGGTGTGGCGAGCGGTCAATTTACACGCATGAATCCAGCGCGTCTGATGGGAAAAAATTTATCTGTCATCGGCTTCTTTTTGCCGCAAATAATGAGAAAATCAGAGTTGTATCAACAAAGTTTGCAAGAATTATTGACCTATGTTCAAACAGGAAAACTGATATTGGCGATTGGCGGTGTTTATCCGCTCGAGCAAGCGGCTGAAGTACATCGTCTTCTTCAATCACGAAAAACGCATGGAAAGCTCATCCTTGTTCCATAGGGAAAGAAGAAAACAGTGAGTACGGTCAACAAGTACTCACTGTTTTTCTTTGAGATATCGTTCTAGACGATCTAGCCCTTTCTTAAGGGTATCTAGTGAATAAGCATAAGAAAGGCGTACATATCCTTCCCCATATTCGGAAAAGGCGCTGCCAGGAACGAGCGCGACACCAGCTTTATTCACAACATCAAGCGCAAAATCGAAAGACGATTGACCGAAAGCGGCGATAGATGGAAATAAGTAAAAGGCACCGCTCGGTTTTTCCACTTCCAGTCCCATTTTGATTAGACGATGGTAAGCATATTCCATTCGTTCTTTGTATTGGGAGCGCATCGTTTCCGCGTCATTTTTTCCTGCTGTTAAGGCGGCAAGCGCAGCTTTTTGAGACACAGATGATGTGCATGAGACGCTGTATTGGTGTACTTTGATCATATGTTTTGTAACGAAAGATGGAGCGAATACGAATCCGATCCGCCATCCTGTCATCGAGTGGGATTTGCTCAATCCATTAATAACGATTGTTTGTTCGCGCAACCATTTTGCGATCGAATGGTGTTCGCCATTATAAACGAGTTCGCTATAAATTTCGTCTGAGACAATCCAAATTGGCCGCCCCTTTACTAGCTCGGCGATTTTCTGAAGTTCTTGTTCGGACAGAGTGACTCCGGTAGGATTCGAAGGGTATGGGAGTACGATACAACGAGTCCGTTCATTTAAGTAAGGAGCAATTAATTCAGCAGATAGACGAAATCCGTTCGACCGTGTATCGACATAGACCGGTTTTGCTCCACATAATCGGATCAGCGGTTCGTATCCTGGATAAACAGGACCTGGCAAAATTACTTCTGTTTCTTCTTCTAAAATGGTGCGAAATGTAATGTCAAGCGCTTGGCTTGCTCCAACGGTGACAATTACTTCGTCAGAATCGTAATATAACCCGTATTTTTCAAGAATAAAATCACATGCAGCTTGGCGCAGTTCAAGAAAACCAGCGTTATGCGTATACGTTGTAAAATTATCTGTAATTGCCTCTTTTCCTGCTTCTTTTATATGTTCAGGAGTGGGAAAATCCGGCTGCCCAATCGTTAGTGAAATCAAATCGGGACGGTTGGCAACCATGTTAAAAAATCTACGAATACCGGATATTTCAATATTTTTTACACGTGAATGTATAAGATGTTCCACCGATTGCTCATCCTTCCGTTATCATCGTTTGATCACATTTTATCATGTTTGACGATTGGATGAGAATGGGGAAAAATAAAAGTGAGCCGCCTCCATTTTTCTTTAATAAATTTTGGAAGAAGCGGCTCACCTTATTATTTGACCATATGACTCAGACGTTTCACACTCGAACATTTTTCTCTCCTCTTAAGCACCATGTTTTTTTAGAAGCTCATTATATTGTGCGGAAAGTTCTAAAAAGAGTGGCTTATTTCGCGTCATAAGCGCTTCGTCAATCTTTTCCATCAGTTTTTGTTTTTGAAACTGGAATATTGCTTGTTGTAATATTTTTTCCGCCAGCGGGCCATAATTACTTTTTTCTTCCATTTGGCCAGGTAAAATAGCACCTTCGTGAGGATATTGTTTTTCGTACATATGTGATTCCTCCCCTACTTGGGAACGATAAGTTCCCTTTTTTATATTATCTTTGTTTTTGATCAAAAAGTAAAGAAAATTTTGATAAATATTCTTTAACATTTTCTACATCATGTATATCCCCTTTTTTGTTAGGATGAAGCCTATTTTCGGTTATCATATGTAGAGGAAAGTAGATTATAGATCGTAAGGTGATTCGCATGATTCGGACATGTGTCATTACAAAAGAATTTGAGGTTATCTATGATGTTCCGCTTTCATTTGTAAATAGTCCAGATGTTTCATGGTATTGGGTTGATTTTCATGAACCGACTGAGAATGAAGCAAAGTTGTTGGCTGATTTTTTCCACTTCCATCCTCTTGCGATTGAAGACTGTTTAGAATATGTACAACGCCCAAAGCTTGATTTTTATGATCGGTATTTATTTGTTGTTTTGCATGCCATTGATGGAAATTCGCTCGAAGCGGAGGAAGTCGATTTATTTGTTGGGCAAAATTTTGTCGTGTCTTTTCATAAACAATCGATTCATGCGGTGAATGAAGTATGGACACGAATCAAAAACGATGAAGATTTCCAGCAAGGACCGTTCCATGTGATGTACCGTATTATAGACAAGCTTGTCGATGACTATTTTCCTCCGATTTATCATATTGAAGATGTATTGAATGAATTAGAGGAAAACACAAACGATGAGGAGGTTCAAGACATTATCGAAAAAGTATTTGATATTCGCAGTGACTTATCGAAGCTAAGAAGAACGATTGTACCGATGCGCGATTTGCTATACCGAATTATTCATTCCGACCGTTTTCAGCGTATGAAGGAGCGCCAATTATATTTTCACGATATTTACGACCATCTGCTGAAACTGGCGGAAATGATTGAAACAAATCGCGAAATTACGTCTGATATACGTGATAGTTATTTGTCGCTTACCTCGAACCAGATGAATACGATTATGATGACATTAACAGTAATTACGACGATTTTTATGCCATTAACGTTCATTGCCGGTATTTATGGAATGAACTTTGATAATATGCCGGAATTGCATTGGAAATACGGTTATTTTATGGTTCTTGGGGTGATGGCGGTCATTACGATTTTGATGTTTTTTTGGTTTAAACGGAACGGTTGGTTCCGATTTCTTAAAAATAATTATAAAGATAAGGAATGATGGAAACGTCTGATTGAATCTTACACTGCGTATAAATGGAATTAAGGACAAAGTATGCGAAGGAGAGATAAAATGAAGCGAATTGCTGTTATTGGGCAGTCAGGAGAAATTCCCGATGAGGTACGACATGTTGCGGAGGAAGTAGGGGCGGAAATTGCGAAGCGAAATGCCGTTTTATTAACAGGCGGGGGAAGCGGTGTGATGGAAGCGGCATCGAAAGGAGCGAAAGAAGCGGGAGGACTTGTTATTGGCATCTTAGCTGGAGATCGTATTGATGTTGCAAATGATTATATCGATATCCCCATTACAACAGGTCTTCATTTTGATTTCCGCAGTCTTATTCTTGTTCATTCTTCTGATGCGCTGATTATGATTCGTGGCGGAAACGGAACATTGGGCGAGTTATCCGCGGCATATATGAATAAAAAGCCGGTTATTATTATCGAAACGACTGGCGGTTGGGCAACGAAAATAAAAGAAGTTGCTTATGAAGGCGGCTATTTAGATGAACGGCGTACGGTGGAAATCGCGTTTTGCCATTCGGCCAAGGAAGCGGTAGAACTTGCTTTTCAACGAATCGAAGCGCCGATCGATATAACAAGAAATACAGGACGAATAGGCGATTAATCGATGTGAACGATTGTATGAAACAGGCAGTAAGCTTCATATATATGGCAGAGAGAACATTATGGAAAGGGGGAAGCTGATGGCAAAAGGTGTTTGGGGTGTCGATTCTGCGCAAGCAGTAACGGAAAAGTTGTTTCAAGGTGTGAAAAATGAACTTGGCTACCCAAAATTTTGGGGGCGGTATTTAACCAATGTTCCGAATGTTTCCGACGGTTTAACCAAAGAGGAAATTACACGTTTAAGAAATTACGGGATTAAAGTGATGCCTGTTTATAATGCGTTTCGTGAGGCTGTAGGATATGCAAACGGACAAGTGGCGGCACGCAATGCAGTATTCCATGCGCGGCGTCTCGGCATTCCAGCAAATAAAGTATTATTTGCAAACATCGAAGATTTTTTTTCGGTCGATGCATCATGGATTGTAGCATGGGTGGAGACGATGCATCCGACAGGTTATCGTCCAGGGGTGTATGCTGACCCGACAAAAGGCGATTTTGCTAGTGCTTATTGTGAGGCGATCCAGGCAAATAACCAAGTCGCTGTACAAACCATCATTTGGAGTTCGGCGCCAAGACCAGGGACGACAAAAGAACAAAAAGCGCCGAAATATCAGCCGGCAGCCCCGAATTGTAAAGCGAACGTTTGGGTTTGGCAGTACGGCCGTGATGCAGCATCATTTCCGGTTGATACGAATTTAGCCGATCGCAGATTGCTTGATTTTTTATATTAAAGTTTTAAGGTTGCAGTAGAAAAGACTGCAACCATTTTTTATAAATTGCAAAACAAATATAAAAAATATTGGTTCTTTATGCATTCAGCAATATAATAAAATATAGACCATATTAAATAGGAAGGACGTAGCGGCAAATGGAAGAAAGATCAAGTATTTTATTGGAAAGTGGTACGAACGAACTAGAAATAGTGGAGTTTTTGATTGCAACTAATCGTTTTGCCATCAATGTCATGAAAGTACGCGAAATTGTTAAGCCTGCCCCAATCACAAAAATTCCACACTCCCATCCGCATATTGAAGGGATTATTGAATTGCGCGGAGAGGTGCTTCCGGTTGTCGATTTAGCAAAAGTGCTTCATTTTCCACCTTCCGAAAACCCTGAGCACGATAAATTTATTGTCGCTGAGTTTAACCAACTAAAAGTTGTTTTTCATGTACATGATGTGACACGTATCCATCGGATTTCGTGGAAACAGATTGAAAAACCGTCACAAATGTATCAAGGGCTAGAAGCACAAATTATCGGTGTGGTGAAATTAGAGGGGCAAATGATTTTGCTGTTGGACTTTGAAAAAATTATTGCCGACATTAACCCAGACTTAGGAATAAACACACAGAAAATAAAAAATTTAGGGAACCGAGAACGTTCACAAAAAAAGATCATCGTGGCAGAAGATTCACCATTATTAAGGAAATTGCTGCAAGATACGTTAGCGGAGGCAGGATACGTATCGGTGGAGTTTTTCGAAAATGGGGAGGATGCTCTTCACTATTTACAATCGATTGCTGATACAGGAAAAGATATTGCGGATGAAGTGCAGCTTGTTATTACAGATATTGAAATGCCACAAATGGATGGGCATCATTTAACAAAGCGTATTCGCGAAGACGATAAGTTAAAGAAACTTCCTGTCATTATTTTTTCTTCTCTTATTACCGATGATCTTCGTCACAAAGGAGAGAAAGTTGGAGTAACAGCGCAAGTAAGTAAACCAGAAATTGGTGAACTCGTCAACATGATTGATGCACATATCTTATGAATCAATGAGACAGGGAATTTTTCATTTATATATAAAGTGGATTATCGTGCATGATCGTTTCACAAAGTCTCTAAAATAATAAACAGCCAATTCAACGCGCAGAAGCCTCTTCGATGGAGATGATACAGCTCCCACCTCTAGATGTAAAGGTGGGAGAGATTCCATCAATAGCTTTCTCCAAGGCGTTTAAATACTGGTTTTTGATACGATTTTTTTTGTTTTGGTGGAATTGGTTTGATGCCTGTATATGTTTGTAACAGTGCTTTAGCTTTGGACAACGGCATTCTCGTTGCAGGATTGCGGTAAGAGTCATTAAGTGCTCCAAGATGCGGAAGGGTTGCGAAGTCTTCTTTTGTTGGAGGAATATGAAAATAATAATCGCCGACAGCGACAAGTACATCAGACTGCTGCTGGCTATATTTCGGATTGCGAGAAAAGTGTAAGCCAACTTTTTTCGCTTTTCCTTCTTGCAGCAATTTTTCAATTGCTTTTTTCTTAAGAAGGTATAGGAAAGATGGGTTTAACGCAGTTTTTGCGTGGCGGTTTACTGTAAAAATCGCTTTTGCTATGTTATCTATTGTCGGTTCTAACGGTTCCATTAGCACGTCTCCTTTTCATTATTGATTTAGTTTAATTATACAACATGAACATATGTTTGCAAAACAGCTTTTTTGCTTGCTTTGTTTTTTATGATAGAAAAGGACGGTTGGAATACGCCGCATAACCATTTTTGGCGGCTTTCTTTATAAACCGTCCTGTTGTTTTTCTAATACTTGGTGTTGCAATGTAAAGACAGTCAATTCGGGCGGTGAAAGAAATCGGAGTGGTATTCTTGTTGTTCCAAGTCCACGGTTTACATATAGTGTTAAATGATGAATTTGATAAAATCCTTCATAATATGTTTCTGAAAGCGGCGGAGTGATAAGCGGTCCGATGAAAGGAAGCTGGACTTGCCCGCCATGACTATGTCCTGATAGCTGTAGATGAACTGGATGACGGCTCATTTGCATGGCACCATCCGGTTCATGCAGCAACGCGATGGTATAAGTCGAATCAGGAATGGATTTTACCATTTCAGAAAAATTTGGTTTACCGAGCATCATATCATCTACGCCGGCAATGGCGATGAAACTTTCGTTTTGTCGCTTAATGAGAACATGTTCATTGACAAGCATTTGAAATCCCGACTTTTCCATAATATGGCGGTATATATCTGTTCCATACCCACCGTGATCGTGGTTTCCGTAAATACTAAATTTTCCAAGTGGAGCACGAATGCGAGAAAGCTCGTTGGCAACTGCATCAATGTGTGGGTATTTGTTTGGCTCATCTAATAAATCTCCTGTAAACAACACGATATCTGGCTGCAATTCGTTAATTTTTTCGATTGTATAACGAAAGCGATTTAACCCGTAATAATGGCCTAAATGAACGTCGCTAAACTGCAAAAGTTTCGTTCCAGTAAACTCTTTCGGAATAAGCGGGTGAGAAATAATATGATGGGTAACGGTTAATTTTTCTGGTTCAATAAAACGAGCGTAACCATAACTGAATGAAGTTGCCAAAATTCCCCCAATGCCGGTGATCATCAATTTTTTTAAAAATGTTCGCCGATTCATCCGTTTCATAATGTGCCGTCCTTTCACAATAGCTTTATTATAATGGAAAAAAGAAAAAGAGGACAATAGGGCAAAAATAATGTTAGAAAATTTCGTATATTTATAGTAAGATAGGAATGAATGAGTAATCAGTCATTTTTACAAAGGGGGAGAAGTATGAACGGAAAAGTAATCATTATTACTGGTGGTTCGAGCGGGATGGGAAAATATATGGCAAAACGGTTTGTGGCAGAAGGTGCGAATGTCGTTATTACGGGAAGACGGCTTGAAGCATTAGAAGAAGCGAAAAAAGAAATCGAATCTCCAAATGGAAAAGTTCTTCCGATTCAAATGGATGTACGTGATCCCGAATTAGTCGCTGAAATGGTAAAACGCACGGATGCGGAATTTGGCAAAATTGATGCACTCATTAACAATGCTGCTGGCAATTTTATTTGTCCTGCGGAGAAGCTATCGATTAATGGTTGGAATAGTGTGATTAATATCGTATTAAACGGTACATTTTACTGTAGCCGTGAGGTCGGAAATTATTGGATTAATAACGGTCAAAAAGGTTCCATTATCAATATAGTCGCTACATATGCTTGGAGAGCTGGTGCAGGTGTTATCCATTCCGCGTGTGCGAAAGCAGGAGTGTTGGCGATGACGAGGACGCTTGCGGTAGAATGGGGACGAAAATACGGGTTCCGCGTCAATGCGATCGCACCTGGGCCAATTGAGCGGACAGGAGGTGCGGAACGGCTTTGGGAATCAGAAGAAGCGGAAAGAAGAACCATTGAAAGTGTTCCATTAGGACGTCTCGGTACACCGGAAGAAATTGCTGCCCTTGCCGCATTTCTTCTTTCTGATGATGCCGCTTACATTAATGGGGAATGTATTACAATGGATGGCGGACAATGGCTCAACCAGCATCCATTTTAAAAAACGTAATATGTATGAGCGGTTTCCTAACATTAGGAAACCGCTCATGTTTTTATCAGATCGGTGCCATTTCATTCGACGCCATCTTTCCAAACCGATGAAAAACCTATCCACCATGGAAGTTTTTCAATATGAACCTCTCTTACCTACATTCCATTTAAGGCGGAGTTTTTTATCTTTATAAAAAAACTCCCAATTCTTCTTCCTCTTTGCTTCATTTCGAGGGGGGAGAAAAATGTTAAAAAAAGATATCGAAGGGAGCACGTATGATATAATATGACAAAGATGGTGTGTGTATAAAAGAGGTGAGCAGGATGGATGCATTAGATGTAATGGCGAATTTGCAAAATGTTTTTCCGTACTATCAAGCGATTTTTAGTGCAGATGAACATTGTGTGATTGGATATGAAGTGCTAGGAAGATACCAATCGGAAACGGGAGTTGTAAGTCTCGGTCCATTTTTTCGCGATGAAACAATACCGGAAGAGTTCCGTTTAGAAGTGGATGAAGTGGTAACAAAAAAAGCACTTGATTATTTTCTGTCCCTCGATGACTATACACTGCTTATTTTTTTAAATCGTGATGTAAATTTATTAATGCTTGACCGTGCTGAGTCATTTTTGCAGCTTCTTCTTCAATATGAAACAAGAGGATTGTCGTTAGAGCGCGTTGTGCTAGAAATTAATGAACACCATTTTAAGGGAGATTTACAGCAATTAAGTCATTTATTAACATATATTCGTACTTATGGAATTAAAATTGCGGTAGACAATATAGGTGAACATAGCAGTAACTTAGAGAGAATCGGGTTATTGTCACCTGATATTTTGAAAATTGATTTGCACCAATTGCGGACAACTTCCATGTATCAAGCGTATCAAGATGTGATTTATTCCATTTCTCTGCTCGCTCGTAAAATCGGAGCAACGCTTTTATATGAAGATATCGAAACGTCGTTTCAATTGCAATATGCGTGGCGAAACGGAGGACGTTATTACCAAGGGTATTATTTGGCGAAACCATCTGCCGAGCTAGTGCCGCGTGATATGTTGAAAGAGCGTCTGCGTCAAGAATGTCATCATTTTATTCAGCAAGAAAAGAAAAAATTAGAAACGCTTTATCGCATTTCTGAACAGTTTCAGAAACGATTGGCAACACTTTTGGCAAAATATAAGAAAGTATCTAATTTTGATGAACTTATTTCGCTTCTAGCTAATGAGCTAAACGATGTTTGTTTCCGCATTTATGTTTGTGATGAAGACGGGTTTCAACAGTCGGCGAATATGTTTAAGCGCAATGACTGCTGGGAATTGCAGCCGCAATATTACATGAAAAATTGGAGTTGGCGGCCATACTTTTTAGAGAATATTATTCGGATGCGTTCACGTAAACGCGGGATTCTTTCCGATTTATATGCAGATATCGAAACAGGGGAAACGATTCGTACGTATTCGTATCCAATTGACGATCGGCACTATTTATTTATCGATTTATCATATAGCTATTTATTTGAGCATGATGCTCATTATTAAAATGGTATAAAATTCTTTTCCTCGTGGCAAAGTAAGCATGAGGTGAAGAAACAATGGCACAGTTGACATTTACATTATCAATCATTGCAATTTTAATTGCTGTTATTGGGGGCGTATACACATTTCGTCTCGGGCGACAACAAAAATGGCAGGAGGAATTGGATGCTCCTATCCCCGAGAAGGTGCAAGAACATGTATTTTTGCGCAACCCAATTTTTTTGGCGTATATTTCGGCCGTCTTATTAGCTGCGATTGCGATTTTTTATTTGGCATTACGTTATTGATGAGTCAAAATGAGCAGTCCTATTAGGGAGTGCTCTTTTTTTTATGTTGATGATGCCAGATGATTGGTTTTACGAGCAGCAAGCAAAAAACGAATGATCAAAATCAAAATGCGCTTCGTTGTTATATGCCGGTGATATAAAGCTTTGGGAAATAAGACTTTTTTACGTGTTCAATGAATATATATTTAATTGAGTTTCCAAAGGGGGAATAAAAAATGGGAAAGCAATTACTTCAAACATTATCGCATGAAGAGCAAATATTGCTCCTAGATATTTTGTTTACGCAACAATACGCATTGGATCTTGTTAGTTGTGAACTTGCTGATATAGAAAATGGAGAAAAGCAAGTGGACGAAAAACGGTATCAACAACTTTTACGTTTATACGATCGGCTTCTTCAAGAAACATATGACTTTACGTAGTACTATCGCTTCAAAATAAGCGATAGTTCTTTTTAATAAGAAGACCACATTAAAATATGATAAACTGAAGAAGGGAAAACGCTAAAAGAGAAAGGCGGAAATAGGTATGACAAGTTTGGGGAACAATGAGTTTGCACATATGACAATTGCGCAATTTCTGATCCCTTCGGATAAAGTAGCACACGTTCAACTCGGAAACTATTTAGACCATGCATTATTAGTATTGACGAAAACTGGTTATTCCGCTATTCCTGTATTGGATACTTCATATAAACTTCATGGATTAATTAGTATGACGATGATAATGGACGCGATTTTAGGGTTGGAGCGCATTGAATTTGAACGATTGGAAACGATGAAAGTGGAGGAAGTGATGAATAAAGACATTCCCCGCCTTTTATTGGATGATGATGTTTTGAAAGGAATTGAAGTTATTGTAAATCACCCGTTTGTTTGCGTTGAAAATAAAGATGGGTATTTTGAAGGAATTTTTACAAGACGAGAAGTATTAAAGCGATTAAATAAACAGCTGCGGCAACTTAATCATTACCATAAATCATATGAAAAATAAGTTGCGCAAGAAGAAGGACCGTAATGGCATGCAATAGATTAGCAGCTGCTTTCGCTTTATTTTTTGCGCGACTCTTGCTATAAGCTCGTAAAGCTGGAAGCTTCCGCAAGTACAAGTCTTCTATGTAAGTTATTGAAAATTCTACTTCTTGTGATCCATTTTTTCGACTGCACTTATGCGTGACGAAGGCAAGTCATTGACTTGCCTTCGTCAGTCGAAAAATCTCTTGATAAAAAGCGCAAAGAACCAAATATCAAGTTGCATTTATATAGAAAGTGCTGCAAGATTCCATTTTATGAATTTATGCTTGTCACCATCATCTTTGTTTTGCTAAAGTAAGAAAATAAGAGCACAAAAGGAGGATGATGTCATGAAAATGATGGATGCGAATGAAATTATTTCTTTTATTCAAAACAGCAAAAAGTCAACACCTGTTAAAGTATACATAAAGGGAAGCCTTGAAGGAATTGATTTTGGTCCAAGTGCGAAAACGTTTATTACTGGAAATACTGGTGTTGTTTTTGGGGAATGGCAAGAAATTCAATCGGCATTGGAAGCCAATAAAGAAAAAATTGAAGACTATGTCATTGAAAATGATCGCCGCAATTCCGCGATTCCGCTTCTTGATTTGAAAGGAGTAAAAGCGCGCATTGAGCCAGGCGCCATTATTCGTGATCAAGTCGAAATTGGAGATAATGCGGTTATTATGATGGGTGCTGTCATTAATATCGGTGCCGTCATTGGTGAAGGAACGATGATTGATATGAACGCAGTGCTCGGCGGCCGCGCAACGGTCGGAAAGAATTGCCATGTTGGCGCTGGCGCTGTTTTAGCAGGTGTGATTGAGCCGCCTTCCGCTAAACCAGTGATCGTTGAAGACGATGTAGTGATTGGCGCAAATGCCGTTATTTTAGAAGGCGTTACGGTCGGCAAAGGCGCGGTCGTGGCCGCTGGCGCTATTGTCGTTGAAGATGTGCCGCCGTATACGGTTGTTGCTGGTGTGCCGGCGCGCGTAATTAAGCAAATTGATGAAAAAACAAGAGCAAAAACAGAAATTAAACAAGAACTTCGCCAGTTATAAACATAGCCAAACACAAAAGCTGTCCCATCTTTGGGCCAGCTCTTTTTTCAATGGAGGAGATAGAGATGTCATCAATCAGTCCGTTTGTGGCGATTCGCCGCGATTTGCATAAAATTCCCGAGTTAGGGTTCCAAGAATTTAAGACGCAGCAATATTTATTGCGTTACATTCATGCGTTGCCGCAAGAACGGCTGGAAATCCAAACGTGGAAAACCGGGATTTTTGTAAAAGTAAAAGGAACAGCTCCGCGAAAAATGATCGGCTACCGCACTGATATCGACGGCCTGCCGATTAAAGAGGAAACGGGATTGCCATACAGCTCGGAGCATGAAGGAAACATGCATGCGTGCGGGCACGATGTGCATATGAGCATCGCGCTTGGGCTGCTTACGCATTTTGCCGAGCATCCTATCCAAGATGACTTACTATTTATTTTCCAGCCGGCAGAGGAAGGACCAGGCGGTGCGAAACCAATGCTTGAAAGTGAGATTATGAAAGTATGGAAGCCGGATATGATACTTGCTTTACATATCGCCCCGGAATATCCGGTTGGCACGATTGCGACGAAAGAAGGATTGCTGTTTGCCAATACGTCGGAACTGTTTATTGATTTGAAAGGAAAAGGCGGGCATGCCGCATTTCCGCACTTGGCGAACGATATGGTTGTTGCTGCCTGCTCGCTTGTTACGCAGCTTCAGTCTATCGTTGCGCGCAATGTCGATCCGCTTGACAGTGCTGTTATTACAATTGGAAAAATTTCAGGCGGTACAGTACAAAATGTGATTGCAGAGCATGCGCGCTTGGAAGGAACGATTCGCACATTGTCGGTGGATTCGATGAAAAAAGTGAAAGAGCGGATTGAAGCGATGGTCAGTGGAATAAAAATGGCGTATCAATGCGAGGCGGAAATTGACTACGGTTCCATGTACCATCAAGTTTATAATGATCCGGAGTTAACGACGGAATTTATACAGTTTGCCGAAAATTATCAGGGGATTCGATTCATTCGCTGCAAAGAAGCGATGACCGGAGAAGACTTTGGGTATATGCTTGCAGAAATCCCAGGATTTATGTTTTGGCTTGGCGTCGATTCTCCCTATGGGTTGCATCATGCGAAGTTGACTCCAAACGAAGCGGCAATTGATCAGGGGATTTCGTTTTTAATATCGTACATTACGTGGAAAGGAAACAATTAATTTATTGTATAGTTCTACCTTCCTTAAGGCACATTATGTGTATGAGGAGGTGGATTGCTATGCCGAAAATTGGTGTAGAACATTCGTTAACAAGCGTACAAGAAGCATTAAAAGCGAAAGGATACGAAGTCATCCCGCTTCGAGGGGAAAATGATGCAAAGGGCTGTGATTGCTGCGTAATTACTGGCCAAGATGCTAATGTCATGGGGATTCAAAATACAGTTACAGCTGGCCCTGTGATCGAAGCGAGCGGTCTAACTGCAGAAGAAATTTGTCAAAAAGTTGAAGAAAAATTGCGCTAATGGCTGACGGGCTGTCCGTACCAACAGCCCGTTTTTTTATCGATGAGAATGAAAAGATAGCAACTGGTTCGAGCAAAGATAAACTCAATGTTGTTTCGGTTCATATGCCACGTTCGGAAAATGATTTAGACATAGAACTTGTCAAAAAAGTAGTGGAAGAACACGGCATTACGCAACCAATTTTAGTCGATAACGAACATAAAATTACAGATGCATTTTGAAAATCAATATGTTCCAGCTTATTATGTATTTGATGCCGAAGGAAAACTTCGCCATTTCCAAGCTGGCGGAAGCGGCATGAAAATGTTAGAAAAGCGTGTGAACCGTGTATTAGAAGAAAACGAAAAAACACAACAATAACGGGAGAAAGAGGAACGAAAGCACGATGATTTCGTTCCTTTTTTATTGCATTAAAACAGCTGTTCCGAAATAAGGGAACAGCTGTTTTATTATATTTCCATAATGATTGGCAAAATCATCGGTCTTCGTTTTGTTTTTTCGTATAAGAACGGAGCAAGCGTATCCGTAATTTCATTTTTGATTTCCGACCATTGATTGGTTTTGCGCTCGAGCACTTTTTCAAGATGTTTCGTAATGAGCGCTTGTGCATCGTTAATTAAATCACTAGATTCACGCATGTAGACAAATCCGCGCGAAATAATATCTGGACCAGCCGCGATTTTAAAATCTTTCATATTAATGCTTACAACAACAATGACAAGACCTTCTTCTGACAAAATTCGGCGGTCACGCAAGACGATGTTGCCGATGTCGCCGACGCCGCTGCCATCAATATAAACAGAACCGGACGGAATTTTGCCAACGATGCGAGCGTCATTTTCACTTAGTCCAAGCACTTCGCCATTATCCATGATAAAGCAATTTTCTTCTGGCACTCCACAATCGATCGCTAGCTTTGCATGCATTTTTTGCATGCGGTATTCTCCGTGAATCGGCATGAAATATTTCGGTTTCATCAAGCGAATCATTAATTTTTGTTCTTCTTGTCCACCGTGTCCAGATGTGTGAATATCGTTTAGCGGGCCATGAATGACTTCGGCGCCAGCGCGATAAAGCATATTAATCGTTCGATTTACACTTACCGTATTGCCCGGAATTGGGGAAGAAGAAAATACGACCGTATCGCCAGGAATAATTTGAATTTGCCGATGGGTGCCATTGGCGATGCGCGATAATGCTGCCATTGGCTCGCCTTGGCTGCCGGTACATAAAATTGTCACGCGATTGGCAGGAAGGCGGTTAATTTCGTTTGCATCCACAAAAGTATCTTTAGGACATTTAATGTAACCGAGCTCTTGTCCGATTTCAATCGCCGCCTCCATGCTTCTTCCGAATACAGCAATTTTTCGGTTGTTCATCACGGCTGCTTCCGTTACTTGCTGCAGCCGATGAATGTTGGAGGCAAATGTCGCAAAAATAATCCGTCCTTGCACTTTACGGAAAATATCATGTATGCTTTCCCCAACGCGACGTTCAGACATGGTGAAGTGTGGAATTTCACTATTCGTGCTGTCGGAAAGTAGACAAAGGACCCCTTTTTTGCCGATTTCCGCCATTTTGGTTAAGTTTGCAGGCTCACCGACCGGTGTAAAGTCGAACTTAAAGTCCCCTGTATGAACAATTTGTCCTACAGGTGTTTTGACAACAACTCCATAACTGTCAGGAATGCTGTGAGTTGTTCGGAAAAATGTCACCGCTGTTTTTTGAAAGCGAATGACATCGTCTTCGCGAATTTCAATAAGTTTCGCTTGTCGGAGAAGTCCATGCTCCTCAAGCTTGTTGCGGATTAACCCTAACGCTAATTTTCCGCCGTAGATTGGAATATTCACTTGCTTTAGCAAGTATGGAATTCCGCCAATATGATCCTCGTGCCCATGAGTAATAAATAATCCTTTTACTTTCTCTGCGTTTTTTACTAAATACGTGTAATCGGGAATGACATAATCAATTCCGAGCAGCTCATCTTCAGGAAATTTAATTCCTGCATCGATAACAATAATTTCATCTTGAAATTGTACGCCATATGTATTTTTCCCGATTTCACCTAATCCGCCGAGAGCAAATACGCCAACTTGATGATCACTTAAAAATTTCATACTCAAATCTCCAATACTTTAAAATCTGGATTTTTCTTTTCATATTCTAAATGAGCGCCCTCTAACGGCTGAATATACTCAATATTCATGGTGTGTCCTTGCAATTTTTGGCGTACTTCCCGTTCTGATTCCGCTTCAATATATAGCGTTTTTGTTTTTTCTCTCACAGGCACTTCATCAGGATTTTCTTGGTAAAACACTTTGAAAATCATTCTAAAACCTCTCCTTATGAACGATTATTTCTTTAACTTTTTTATTATATATAAAATAAGGGCAGTTTTCATGTTTTTTCATTTCATAACATAAAATACAGAAGGGGAATATAGGAAAAAAGCATTAGCTTTTACCATTTTTGACGAATTTTGATCCTTTCATTCGCATGTTTTTAGAAAGAAGCCCTTCATGAAAGAAGGGCTCTTATCGTAAACGGTTAGGCGATCGATTTTTTTCGGAGCAAATCTTTCCATTGTTGAAGAAGCTTTCTTTTCAGCTTTTTCAACATTTTTCATCACTCCTTACTTCTTATTGTACTCATTTCTTGGCGAAAGTAAATGTTCTTCCTATATTATATTATATGTTAACAAAGGCTTGTTTTTCGCGGATAAAAGTGGAATGAAGCCGAGAAGTGATTTGACATTTTCGGTTTTTTTCAGTACGGTAAGGGTGAAAAAATGAGATTTTGCATTAAGGGGAAGAGATTGTGAAAAAGAAAATAGTATTTTTTGATATTGATGGAACGCTGCTTGATGAACAAAAAAATCTTCCTGTTTCGACAGTAAGAGCGGTTCAAGAGTTGAAAAAAGCTGGTGTTTATGTAGCGATTGCCACGGGAAGAGCGCCATTTATGTTTGCCAATTTGCGAAAGCAGCTAGGAATTGATTCTTTTGTCAGTTTTAACGGCCAATACGTAGTATTTGAAGGGAATGTCATTTATAAACATCCACTTCATCGGCAAAAATTGCATGAGCTAAAGGAAGAAGCGCATAGAAATGGTCATCCGCTCGTTTTTATGAATGTGAATGAAATGAAAGCAAGCATGGAAGATCATCCATATATTCACGACAGTATGGGGAGCTTGAAATTTCCTCATCCTCCGTTTGATCCGCTTTATTACGAAAATGAGGACATTTATCAAGCGCTCTTATTTTGCAAAGCGGAAGAAGAACAAATGTATGTAAAAGCATATCCGGAATTTCGTTTTGTCCGTTGGCATAATGTGTCAACTGATGTGCTGCCAGTAGGAGGGTCGAAAGCTGAAGGAATTCGGCGAATGATCGAGAAACTCGACATTGCGAAAGAAGATGTATACGCGTTTGGAGATGGGTTGAACGATATAGAAATGTTGAAGTTTGTTGGAACTGGTGTTGCGATGGGCAATGCGCACGAAGAAGCAAAAAAAGTGGCCGACTTCGTTACGAAATCGGTCGGAGAGGAAGGAATATTATACGGATTAAAGCAGCTTGAATTAATTAAATAAGGGGCATATCCCGGTGCGGGATATAGCCCTTCTTTTCATTTATCGTTCGATAGGGATCGCGTTGTCAGGTACTTTAAACGGATTTTTTGGATCAATATGATCATAAAACATGATGCCGTTTAAGTGGTCGATTTCGTGTTGAAATACAATGGCAGGCAGCCCTTTTAACCGAAGTGTTACTTCTTTACCTTCAAGCGTTGTCCCTGTTACGGTAATGCGGGCATAGCGCGGCACATATCCTGGAACGTTCCGATCGACAGATAAACATCCTTCTCCGCTCGTTAAATAGCATTGTTGAACAGAATGGCTCACAATTTTTGGATTAAATAACGCATAGCTATATAAAGTACCTTTTTCATCCGTTACATGGACGGCAATCATTCGTTTTGATACATTAATTTGTGGAGCTGCCAGCCCAATTCCCGGGCGTAATCCATATTTTTCTGCAAGCTCAGGGTTTTGGCTCATTTTTACATAATCAAGAAGGCTTTGTAAAACTTGTTTATCTTCTTCTGATGGAGGAAGAGAAACAGGTTCAGCCACTTTTCGTAGCGTTGGATGCCCTTCTTTAATAATATCTTTCATGGTAATCATCACGTTTTCACTCCTTGTAGACGTTGATGTCTGAATTAAGTCTAACAAAAATCGACTTTGAACGTAAACTAAAATGAAAATGGATGTGCCCGAAAGGAAGGAGAAACGTTGTTCAAAGCAATAAAGCGGTGTATTTGGTTAATCGTGGTGTTATTTTTGTTTACTAGCTGCAATGAACTTGCCAACGAGGAAGTTTTATCAGCTTTTCAAAAGATAGGCAAGTATGAAAACAGTGTAGTCGAGCAACAAGAAAAACTGAGCGGATTAGAACAAAAACAAAACCAGTTGTATGATCGTATTATGTCGTATGGGATAAAGCGGTTTACAAAGGTGGTGCAATTATCGAAAGAATCATTGGAGCTAATAGAAGAACGGGACAAACATATTGAAAAAGAATATAAAGCGATTCAATCAGCAAAACAACAAATAAATACGATCAAGAAAAATATTGACCAACTTCGTGATGAAAATATAAGAAGACAAGTAAACCGTTTAGTAAACATTGCGGAGAAACGTTATGAAACATATGGCAATTTGTATCTTCATTATAAAGAATTGCTTTCATTGGAAAAAGAGCTTTATACTTTATTACAAAATAAATATGTGACACCGGAACAGTTACAACAACAAATTAATCGTATAAATGAACAATATAAAGAATTGGTTAGTATAAACGATCAGTTTAATGAATATACGGAAAAATATAATAAAGAAAAGAAGCGATTATATAACGTGTGGAAATAAATGTTTGTTGCGATAGGAGGCTATATTTTCATAGCCTTTTTTATTTTATGAAAAAAATATAAAACAGATATAATACAGATTAAACTGTTGTAATATAACAGGCTTTGTGCAGTTGTTTTTTTATACCAAAAATATCCATTTGGTATTAAAAAAATACCGCTAAATCAAAGTGATTGACGTCTAGGTAAAGAAGGTGTAAACTTAAACATGTAGATGGAATTGTACTAATAAAAATGATCAAGTGATTAATACAGGTATTCTAACGACATTTTTTCCGTTTATGCCGTGGAACAAAGGTTACCGCTTTTTATTTATTCATGATTTTGGGTAAATTAATGCTGTATGGACCAATGTTATGAGTTGACTTTATTTTTTAAATTATGAAAGGTAGAGGTGGATCAAATGGGTGCAAAAAAATCCCAATTTAAGTTTAATTTTAAGGAACAGCTTGAAAAAATTGAGGAACAATTTCCGACATTTCAAATTTTAAATGAAGAAGGGGAAGTAGTAAACGAAGCGGCAATGCCGGACTTAAGCGATGATCAACTAAAAGAATTGATGCGCCGCATGGTATACACACGCGTTCTTGACCAACGTTCTATTTCATTAAACCGCCAAGGGCGTTTAGGCTTTTACGCACCAACGGCAGGGCAAGAAGCGAGCCAAATTGCGAGCCATTTTGCGTTAGAGAAAGAAGATTTCATTTTGCCTGGATACCGTGATGTTCCGCAACTTATTTGGCACGGACTTCCGCTTTATCAAGCGTTTTTATTCTCACGTGGGCACTTCCACGGCAACCAAATTCCGGAAGGGGTAAACGCATTGCCGCCACAAATTATTATCGGTGCCCAATACATTCAAGCAGCAGGTGTTGCTTTAGGATTGAAAAAACGCGGCAAAAAGGCAGTAGCAATTACATACACAGGTGACGGCGGTACATCGCAAGGAGATTTCTACGAAGGAATCAACTTTGCTGGAGCATTTAAAGCACCGGCGATTTTCGTTGTCCAAAACAACCGCTTTGCTATTTCTACTCCTGTTGAAAAACAAACAGTAGCGAAAACACTTGCTCAAAAAGCGGTGGCGGCTGGAATTCCTGGCATTCAAGTTGACGGTATGGACCCATTAGCCGTATATGCAGCTGTACGTGCTGCTCGCGAGCGTGCGATTAACGGCGAAGGTCCAACGCTTATTGAAACTTTATGTTTCCGTTACGGTCCGCATACGATGTCAGGAGACGATCCTACTCGCTATCGCACGAAAGAATTGGAAAATGAATGGGAGAAAAAAGACCCGCTTGTTCGTTTCCGTAAGTTTTTAGAAAACAAAGGCTTATGGAGTGAAGAAGAAGAAAACAAAGTGATTGAACAAGCAAAAGAAGAAATTAAAGAGGCGATTAAAAAAGCGGACGAAACACCAAAACAAAAAGTAACCGATTTGATTAGCATCATGTATGAAGAGTTGCCATTTAACTTGAAAGAACAGTATGAAATTTACAAAGAGAAGGAGTCGAAGTAAGCCATGGCGCAAATGACAATGATTCAAGCAATCACGGATGCGTTGCGCATCGAACTAAAAAATGACCCAAATGTATTAATATTTGGGGAAGACGTTGGAGTAAACGGCGGCGTATTCCGGGCAACAGAAGGATTGCAAGCTGAGTTTGGGGAAGACCGCGTTTTCGATACACCTCTTGCCGAATCGGGAATTGGCGGTCTTGCCATCGGGTTGGCGTTGCAAGGATTCCGTCCTGTTCCAGAAATTCAATTCTTTGGTTTTGTATATGAAGTAATGGATGCCATTTGCGGTCAAATGGCGCGTATCCGCTACCGCACTGGCGGTCGTTATAATGTCCCGATTACGATTCGCTCACCATTTGGCGGCGGCGTGCATACACCGGAATTGCACTCTGATAGCTTAGAAGGCTTAGTTGCGCAACAACCTGGGTTAAAAGTAGTCATTCCTTCTACTCCTTATGATGCGAAGGGATTGCTTATTTCTGCGATCCGTGACAATGATCCAGTTATTTTCTTAGAGCACTTGAAGCTGTATCGTTCGTTCCGCCAAGAAGTACCAGAAGGAGAATATACGATTCCGATCGGTAAAGCAGATATTAAACGCGAAGGAAAAGATATCACGATTATCGCTTATGGTGCAATGGTGCACGAATCGTTAAAAGCAGCTGCTGAATTAGAAAAAGAAGGTATCTCCGCAGAAGTGGTTGACCTGCGGACTGTTCAACCATTAGATATTGAAACAATCATTGGTTCTGTAGAAAAAACAGGACGTGCGATCGTTGTACAAGAAGCACAAAGACAAGCAGGAATTGCTGCAAACGTTGTAGCAGAAATTAATGAACGTGCGATTTTAAGCTTAGAAGCTCCTGTATTGCGCGTTGCTGCTCCGGATACGGTATATCCGTTCTCACAAGCGGAGTCTGTATGGTTGCCTAACTTCAAAGATGTCATTGAAACAGCGAAAAAAGTCATTAACTTCTAAACATTAGGTGAGAGGAAGGGGAAATTGCCTTCTTCCTCTTTCCCCATACTTTTTGAAAAGACAATAGGAGGTCGACAAACAGTGGCATTTGAATTTAAGTTGCCGGATATCGGTGAAGGTATTCATGAAGGGGAAATCGTCAAATGGTTTGTCAAACCTGGCGATGAAGTAAATGAAGATGATGTATTGTGTGAAGTGCAAAACGATAAAGCGGTTGTAGAAATCCCGTCCCCTGTGAAAGGTAAAGTATTAGAAATTTTAGTAGAAGAAGGAACGGTTGCAACGGTTGGCCAAACGTTAATCACATTAGATGCGCCTGGATATGAGAATATGACGTTTAAAGGCCAAGAACAAGATGAGCCAAAACAGCAGGAAAAACCGCAAGAAGTGTCGAAAGAAGAAAAGAGCGAAGCGACAGCTAAACAAGCAGAACCGGCTAAGCAGCAGGAAGTGGATCCAAACCGTCGCGTGATCGCAATGCCTTCCGTGCGCAAATATGCCCGTGAAAAAGGGGTCGACATCCGTCTTGTTCAAGGTACAGGAAAAAATGGCCGCGTCCTAAAGAGCGATATCGATGCGTTCCTTGCTGGTGGCACGGCAGTCGAGCAAAAAGAAGAAGCACCTGCAGCGAAAGCAGAAGAAAAAGCAGCGGCAGCTACTGCGGCACAACAACCAGTTGTGCTTGAAGGAGAATTCCCGGAAACTCGCGAGAAAATGAGCGGTATCCGTCGCGCGATTGCCAAAGCGATGGTCAATTCGAAACATACAGCACCACACGTTACATTAATGGACGAAGTAGATGTGACAAAACTGGTAGCGCATCGCAAAAAGTTCAAAGAAATCGCAGCGGAAAAAGGAATCAAGCTTACTTTCTTACCGTATGTTGTAAAAGCTTTAACATCGGCGTTGCGTGAGTTTCCAGTTTTAAATACATCGATTGATGATGAAACGGAAGAAGTGATTCATAAACATTACTACAACATTGGTATTGCTGCTGATACAGACAGAGGATTGCTCGTTCCTGTTATTAAACATGCGGACCGCAAGCCGATCTTTGCCCTTGCCAAAGAGATTAATGAGCTTGCAGCAAAAGCACGTGAAGGAAAATTGGCTCCACATGAAATGAAAGGTGCTTCCTGCACGATTACGAATATCGGTTCTGCCGGCGGCCAATGGTTTACTCCGGTCATTAATCATCCAGAAGTAGCTATTCTTGGCATTGGACGCATTTCCGAAAAACCAATTGTCCGCGACGGTGAAATAGTTGTTGCTCCAGTATTAGCATTATCATTAAGCTTTGACCACCGCATGATTGACGGTGCAACAGCGCAAAAAGCATTAAATCACATTAAACGTCTATTAAATGACCCAGAATTATTATTAATGGAGGCGTAAAAACGATGGTAGTTGGCGATTTTGCAATTGAAACGGATACGCTTGTCGTTGGAGCGGGTCCTGGTGGTTATGTAGCAGCTATTCGCGCTGCACAGTTAGGGCAAAAAGTAACGATTGTTGAAAAAGGAAATCTTGGCGGAGTATGCTTAAATGTCGGATGTATTCCATCTAAAGCGCTCATCTCCGCAAGCCATCGCTATGTTGAAGCGAAACATTCAGAAGACATCGGAATTAAAGCAGAAAACGTAACCGTTGATTTTTCTAAAGTGCAACAATGGAAAGCAAGCGTCGTGAAAAAATTAACGAGCGGCGTGGAAGGATTGCTAAAAGGAAACAAAGTCGAAATCGTACGCGGAGAAGCGTATTTTGTTGATGCGAATACGGTGCGTGTTATCAATGGTGATAGCGCGCAAACATATACGTTTAAAAACGCAATTATTGCAACAGGCTCTCGTCCGATCGAACTTCCTGGCTTTAAATTTTCCAATCGCGTGCTTGATTCCACAGGCGCGCTCAGTCTGCAGGAAGTTCCAAAATCGCTTGTCGTAATCGGCGGCGGTTATATCGGAACAGAATTAGGAACAGCGTATGCTAACTTTGGAACAAAAGTAACCATCATTGAAGGAGCAGATGAAATTTTATCTGGTTTTGAAAAACAAATGACGGCAATTGTTAAACGCCGCTTAAAGAAAAAAGGTGTAGAAATCTTTACTAACGCTCTTGCTAAGGGAGTCGAAGAGCGCGAAGACGGTGTGACAGTAACCTTTGAAGTAAAAGGCGAAACGAAAACAATTGATGCAGACTATGTGCTTGTGACGGTCGGAC
Source organism: Parageobacillus toebii NBRC 107807 (assembly GCF_003688615.2). GTDB lineage: Bacteria > Bacillota > Bacilli > Bacillales > Anoxybacillaceae > Parageobacillus_B > Parageobacillus_B toebii. The sequence goes on from NZ_CP049703.1 coordinate 1,808,795, forward strand.
GTCGTCCGAACACGGATGAGCTTGGCTTAGAACAAATCGGCATTAAATTGACAGACCGCGGCTTAATTGAAATTGACAAACAATGCCGGACAAGCGTTCCAAACATTTATGCCATCGGTGATATCGTCCAAGGTCCACCGCTTGCCCATAAAGCATCATATGAAGGAAAAATCGCCGCCGAAGCGATTGCCGGAAAACCGTCTGAAATCGATTATTTAGCTATTCCGGCAGTGGTCTTCTCCGAGCCTGAATGCGCATCTGTCGGTTATTTTGAGCAACAGGCGAAAGATGAAGGCATCGATGTAGTAACGGCGAAATTCCCATTTGCGGCTAACGGCCGTGCCCTTTCGTTGAATGACACAGACGGCTTTATGAAACTTGTCGTCCGCAAAGAAGATGGCGTTGTGATCGGAGCGCAAATCGTTGGTCCAAACGCTTCTGACATGATTGCAGAGCTTGGTCTTGCGATTGAAGCAGGAATGACTGCGGAAGATATCGCTTTGACGATTCATGCTCACCCAACATTGGGTGAAATAGCGATGGAAGCTGCGGAAGTTGCCCTCGGCACTCCAATCCATATTATTAGTAAATAAAATGGCAAAAAAGAGGATGTCTAATTTAGACATCCTCTTTTAGTAAACTATTCAGTACAAGCAGAAACAATGGAAGCAATTCCAAAGAAACTCAATAAAGCATCTTTTAAATCTGGGGCAACATTAGAAGCGGCGGCATTCACTGCTCGTTCCCAAGCAACAGTCCGAGAATACTTTAGTTTTCTGTAGTTTTGATAGTAATTGATAGCGGTAGAGACAAATTTTGCTGTTCCTCCAAGAGCTTTTAATGCTGACTTAACTTTTAGAATTTTGGATGGTGCCCAAGCTAACGAGACAAGCGCAACTCCTACAGCAGAAATACATCCGATGACTCCCTGTATACGGAATTCTCCTTGGTTTGTTTGGTTGTATTGATATTCTATTGCTGACAAGACAGCCGGGTCATCAATAGTTTCTTTGTACCAGTTAATAATGGCATCAGTTCCTTCTAAAACAACTGATTCAGGAATTTGCTCAATGATGGATAATGTTTGTTGGTAATCATCTAATCCCGGCAATTCTTCTTCAATCCACTCTTCCACGTAATTTTCTTCTGCTTGCGCTTGGGCAATTCCTGCACCACCCAAAGTGGATAGAACTAATACAAAGGATAAGAGGAACGATAAATAACTTTTTGTTTTGTTCATTGAAATCACCTCCCTTTATTTGGTTAAAAAGTCAGAATTTATCAATTTTTTCAACATTTTTAATTAATATTTTCAAAATTTTTCTAATTGATATAATAAATTAAAAAAGAAAGGAAGAGTGGGATGAAAAAAACAATTAAACAAAAATATAAAGATATTTTGTTGGTCATTTTCTTTCTTGTTTGGTTGTTTAACGTGTTTGTTGAGAATGAACGGGTTACTGTTACGGCTAATGTCATTGCAATAGTTTTGATTTCATTTGTAAGTTTTATAAAGTATTACGCTAAAGAAAATTAAGAAGGTTATTGGTGTTTTCTGAATAGAAAAATTTTACTGTCAGACCATTGCAGAGGATGTCCCAAGAAACAGTTTTTCGAAAACGGACCCCGATGCGACGTTTATGCGGATGAAAGACGACCATATGAAGGCCAGCTCAAACCGGGATATAATGTGCAGATAGGGACAGGGAACCAATTCATCACTGGATTTAGCGTGCATCAACGGGCGGGGGATGCCGGATGCTTCATTCCGCATTTGGAGCAATTGGCCGCCTATGGGCGTCCCATGCCTAAACGAGCGATTGCGGATTCCGCCTGTGGGAGTGAGGAGAACTACACGTACTGCGAGAAAAAGCAGATCATCGTATTGATCAAGTACAACACATTGGACCGGGAACAAACGAAAGCGTGGGCGAAAGAGATCGGCCGAATCGAGAACATGACGTACGATGAGAAATTGGATGAGTGGATTTGCGCTAAAGGGGAACGGCTGGTGTTTGTGTATAAACGGAAGGAAACGATCGGCAACGGGTACGTCATCGTCAAACGGACGTATCGTTGTACAGCATGTGCCGGATGCCCGTTTCAAGCAGCATGTGCCAAAGGCAAAGACACGAAAACCATCCGCGTTTCCTTGAAAAATCAACAACAACGGCAAGAAATCCGGAAACGGCTGTCCACGGAAGAAGGGGCGACGACATATCTAAGACGGCAAATCGAAAACGAGCCGGTGTTTGGGCAAATCAAGCATAACCAGCAATTCCAGCGCTTTTTGTTAAGAGGACTCCCAAAAATTACCGTAGAATGGGGCTTATTTGTGCTGCCCACAATTTGAAAAAGTGGGCGGTCACGACCGATCCAACAAGGAAAAAACAGGATAAAATTCGGAAATAAGGAGAAATTCCTGCTTCGAAAAAGGAATAAATAACCAAATGGTAAGAAAAAGAAACAGAGGCTGTCCTCAAAAGGTCGTTTTACCAACCTTTTGGGACAGCCTCTATTTTTTATAAACTCGTCTTCTTGTCCAATGAATGGATAATATTTTCCTTTGGTGGCTCATATTGTTATGGTAAAGAAGATGCGGGGGATGACGGATGAAAGAATATGTCACGTTTTTGTTGCAAATGATCATTTGGAGCAGCTTTTCGCTTATTGAATGGCTATCAGGACGCGACCGTCCGTTTTTTAAAGGGATGATGCTTTGTGTATTTTTATATATCGCGTTTTTATTGGCCCGAAAAATCGGTTTACGCACCCGAAAAGCATTGTGGACAACGACGTTGACAGCAGCAATGTATTTTACTTGTCAACATTTTGTGTGGGAGGCGCTTCAATAGGGGGAAATAAAAAAACGACAGCTGTGTACCACCGTTTTTTAAAAACGTTAGCTAGGTGCCACCGTTTTAAAAAACGATAGCTTAGTGCCACCGTTTTAAAAAACGATAGCTTAGTGCTACCGTTTGTAATAATACATAATTCTGCCGTTGAATAGGTGAAGTTCGCCTTCCAATTTTTTCGCTAGAAACTTACAAAATTCGTTTGCTTTCCCTTTATCTCCGTGTGTTGCCCCATTTGGCAATGTAATTTGAATAAATGATTCTTCAGTTTCACCATTATTTGATCCAACACCGACGATAATCGTCCGATAACGGTGCCCGTCACCTTTTAAATAAAACCACTTTCCTTTTCCTTCATCTGTTTCTATAAGCTGATAAGGAAATGCAGCTTGTTGATACGCCCATCCAAGCTGTTCACCTGTTTTTTTCATCATATCTTGATAATATTGAAACAATTGTTTTACTTCTTCTAATGTGACCGCTTTCTGTTTGGATGCTGGGACAAGCTTTATGTATGCATGTGCTGCCAATGCCATCACCTCTATTGTTAACATCCCATTTTTTTCTATTGTATCATTTTTACGTAAGAGATGCTATTGATTTTAATATATTTTAGAATTATAATAATATTCAGTATATTTATAAGGGGGGATTTTATGAATTTATTTGAAAGGCTATATGATGAGTATGAGAAAGTAAAAGTTCGGTTTGTTGGATTTACGTCAAAGGATATTCGCTATGATTTTGGGATTGTGTATACGAATATGTTTTTTGGCAAACCTCTTGTTATTTGCATGCAAACAGGCCGCTCTACTCTCCTCGATCCAAAAGATGTAGAAAACCACGAGTATTTGCAAAAAATTTTCCGCATCGATACGAAAGAGCAAGCTGCTGATTTAGCGGAGTTCTTCTCAGTTGTCCTTCCATTCTCATCGGTTCATCCTGAATATGAGTATTAATAAGCGAGTATGGTTACTCGCTTTTTTGATGAATAAAAATTAAATGTGACATACAGATTAAGTGTTGACAGCATAAATGTGATATATTATTATTGAATTAGCTAATAAATATATCATCATAAAGGAGTTTTGGGGATGGGCACAATTGTATGTCAAACATGTGGTGCGACGATTGCACATTTTGAAGATGAAAAAGTGACAACGCTTTACGGAAAATGCTGCGGATGCGATTGCGACGAGGCTGAAGAAGAAGGAGAATAAAGAAAAGGTCAAACGATGGGGGAAGGTTTGGACATAGCGCGCATGTGAAAGGGGCACATGCGCGCATTTATTTTTTGGATAAAAAAAAGCGTAAGCTAACTTGCTTACGCTTTTTTAACTTTCCCTGCTCTTAAAGGTGGGAGAAGTTCAACGGATTGGCTTATGTTCTTTAATGACACGCAATGTTTGTAACGTATCGTCCTCTGGCCCTTGCACCGGCAGACCGACTTCTAAGTTCTTTTTGATATAGTTTAAATTTTCTTCGGTAATAATTTCTCCAGGAATAAAAATCGGAATTCCTGGCGGATAAACCATAATAAATTCAGCAATAATCCGTCCTGCTGATTCTTCAAATGGGACAATTTCCGTTTCCGCGTAGAATGCATCACGCGGAGTTAATGCGAGAGTAGGGATGTCTGGCAATAATACTTTTGGTTTTACTCCTTTCGCCGCCTGATGGCGAAATTGTTCAGATAAATGGCGAAGGGCATTAACAAGCGCGTTCGTTTCCCGCTCTGTGTCGCCAGGTGTAATAATGCATAAAATGTTGTATAAATCGGATAATTCTACTTCAATGTTGTACATTTCGCGCAGCCATTTCTCGACGTCATATCCCGTTAAGCCTAGTTCTTTGACAGAGATGGTAAGCTTGGTTGGATCGTAATCATATGTTGCTTCCGTTCCTAGAATTTCTCTTCCGACACAATAAAGATAAGGGATTTCGTTTATTTGTTGCCGAGTCTTTTCGGCAAGCTGAATAGTTTTTTCAAAATGTTCCCGTCCTTGTGTAGCAAGCCATTTGCGTGCAACATCTAAAGAGGCTAACAACAAATAAGAAGTAGATGTTGTCGTTAGCATGCTTAAAATAGCTTGTACGTGTTTTGCGGATACGAGCCCTTCACGCACGTTTAAAATAGAGCTTTGCGTCAAAGAGCCACCTAGTTTATGGACGCTTGTTGCAGCCATATCCGCTCCGGCCTGCATGGCGGAAAGCGGAAGATCTTCATGAAAATGAATATGGACACCATGAGCCTCATCAACGAGAACAGGAACGTGGTAAGAATGAGCGATTTCAACAATTTTCTTTAAATCGCCAGAGATACCAAAATATGTTGGATTAATAACGAGAACACCTTTTGCATCGGGATGTTGCTTAAGTGCTTTTTCTACTGATTCCGGTGTAATTCCGTGTGAAATCCCGAGTTCCTTATCGATTTCCGGATGAATGAAAATCGGTATTGCACCAGAAAAGACAATGGCAGACATGATCGATTTATGCACGTTACGCGGAACGATGATTTTGTCGCCAGGCCCAACTACCGACATCACCATTGCCATAATGGCACCGCTTGTTCCTTGGACAGAAAAAAATGTATAATCAGCCCCAAATGCCTCAGCGGCTAACTCTTGAGCGCGCTTGATAATGCCTTTTGGGTGGTGAAGATCATCAAGAGGACCGATATTAATCAAATCCATCGATAGCGCATTTTCTCCAATAAAATCACGAAACTCAGGGTCCATCCCTGCGCCTTTTTTATGGCCAGGAATATGAAATTGAATAGGGTTTTTCTTAATATGCTCTAATAGACCAGTGAACAATGGTGTTTCAAACTGTGACAATGTTTTTTCACACCTCTTTTTGCATAAAAATAAAACAAATGCATTATAGCATTTATTTTTTTATTTGCAAAGCATTATTTAATCATTAATGAATGTGAAATTTTTTACTACACATAAATTGAGAATAAAAAAGGAAAATAGGCATGTCAACAAGAAACATAGTATACTAGATTAAAAGGAGGGACAAAAATGATTTGGAAAACAAGAGTAACGGAATTGCTTGGAATTACATATCCGATTATTCAAGGAGGACTTGCTTATTTAGCTTACTCTGATTTAGCAGCCGCGGTTTCTAACGCCGGAGGCTTAGGACAAATTACGGCGATGTCGCTGGAAAGCCCGGAGCGATTGCGCGAGGAAATTCGCAAAGTAAAAGAAAAAACAGACCGTCCTTTCGGAGTGAACTTTGCGATTGGACAACATGGCCGCCCTTTTCAACATATGCTCGAAGCCGCATTGGAAGAAGGAGTGCCAGTCGTTTCCGTCACAGGTGGGAATCCGGCCCCGTTTTTTGAACAGCTAAAAGGAACAAACGTGAAAAAACTGGTGCTGGTTGCCGCTGTTCGCCAAGCCGTAAAAGCGGAGGAACTTGGCGCGGACGCTGTCATGGTAGTGGGTCAAGAAGGCGGTGGTCATTTAGGAAAATACGATATAGGAACATTTGTTCTTGTCCCGAAAGTAGTGGAATCCGTTTCTATCCCTGTTATTGCTTCGGGAGGCATCGGAGACGGCCGCGGGTTGATGGCGGCATTAGCGCTTGGCGCAGAAGGAATTGAAATGGGAACGAGATTTATTGCTACAAAAGAGTGTGTTCATGCCCATCCGATCTATAAAGAGATGCTTGTTAACGGCTCTGAATATGATACCGTTGTGATTAAACGCAGTTTAGGAGCACCCGGTCGTGCCATTGCCAATGAATGGACGAAAAAAATTTTAGAAATAGAAGAACAAGGCGGGACATATGAACAACTAAAAGAATATATTAGTGGGGAAGCGAATCGCCGTTTTATTTATGAAGGAAAAATAAACGAAGGTTTTGCATGGGCTGGACAAGTGATGGGATTAATTAAAGATGTGCCAACAGTGGCAGAATTGTTTGAGCGAATGATTAACGAGGCGGAACAAATCCGGCGCAGATGGGCAAACTAATGCTGGAGGTGTCGGTGATGAATTATTCGTACCCGTTTTCTTATGACTGGTCAACGCAAGAAATTATTGATGTTATCAAATTTTTCGAAGCGATTGAAACTGTTTACGAAAAAGGAATGGAACGGGAAAAGCTTATGAACATTTATCGTCGCTTTAAAGAAATTGTTCCGAGTAAAAGTGAAGAAAAAAAACTATGTGATGAATTTGAACAAGCAAGCGGATATTCGTCCTATCGCGTCATGAAAAAAGCGAAAGAAGCACAAAACGGCGATTGGATTAGAATGGAATAACATGGTAAAAAAAGTAGACGAATACACAAATTTGTTGCATACCCCCCTTTTCTAACATAATATATATAAAACAAAATAAGTATCAGAAAATTCAGGTATTTATATGACGGTTTTTCGGGGATTATATGGAAAGGGGTGCCCATGCTCATGAAAAGAACAATGAATTCTGTAAAGCGTGCGGACGGGGATAAGCGAATAGCGGTATTACGTCTTGAATTAGATTATGAATTAGCGACTCTTTATGAGGCGATGATGGAAAACGATGAAGAAAAGAAAAAAGAGTGTAAACGGAGATTAGAAAAGTTACGTCAAGAGTTAATGCGCCTTCAAGTATAACAGAACATTCAAGGCGAACCACACCAACGGTTCGTTTTTTTCTTGAGCGATATAGGCACCTCTTTTTCTTTACGGGGGATTCCGATGTATTATATGCTAATTACATACGCTGCAGAAATCAGGAGGATGAATATGCAGGAAAAATGGAAAGAAATAGATGAGTGTATCCGACAATGGATAAAGGAAGCGGGAACAAGAATTCTCGCTACATTTGATAAAAAGTTGACGATCGAAACAAAATCACATCGAAATGATTTAGTGACGAATGTGGACCGCGAAGTAGAGCAATTTTTTATTGAAAAAATAAGAAAAACGTTTCCCGGCCATCACGTGTTAGGCGAAGAGGGATTCGGTGATGAAATTGCAACGCTTCAAGGGATTGTTTGGATTATCGATCCGATTGATGGTACGATGAATTTTATTCATCAAAAACGAAACTTTGCCATTTCAATTGGGGTTTTTGAAAATGGGGTAGGAGTTCTTGGGTATGTATACGATGTCGTACATGATGAACTATATGCGGCACGAAAAGGAGAAGGAGCTTTTCTTAATGATCAACCGCTGGCGCGTTTAGAGCCGGTATCTGTTTCCGAAGCCATTATTTCCTTAAATGCAACGTGGATAACTGAAAATAAACGAATTGATCCAAATGTATTAGCTCCGCTTGTAAAAGATGCGAGGGGAACGCGTTCGTACGGATCGGCTGCGTTAGAAATGGCATACGTTGCAGCGGGACGTTTAGATGCATATATTACGATGAGGTTGTCGCCGTGGGATTTTGCCGGCGGACTTGTGCTTGTTCAAGAAGTCGGTGGCATCGTGACAAATTTATACGGCGAGCCGCTTAATTTGCTTACAAAAAACTCTGTATTTGTTTCAAAGCCAGGATTGCATGAAGAAATTTTGCAAAAATATATACATCGCTGAAAACGGGACAAATCATTCGGTTGTCCCGTTTTTAAAGCATTCCTTTTTCTCGCATTCGTTTTTTTCGGGCAAATCCGATGCCGATAATTATGAATAAAGCGATAATTGAAATAATAATACCAATCATACTTTGTTCCGCAATAAAAATGCCGATGGCCATGATTGCTATTACTGCAAATATAGCCAATAGAAACGATACAGGCTGAAATTGTTTCATCCCAATCCCCTCTTTCATATTGTTTATCGGTTTTTCTTTAGTCTACACGAAAACATACCGCTTTTCTATCCTCTTTATGATATAATAAACGAGCAATTTACGTATAGGAGTGACTAACATTGACAAGAAGAGAAGATCTTCGTAATATTGCCATTATTGCTCACGTTGATCATGGTAAAACAACGTTAGTCGATCAATTGCTGCGTCAATCGGGAACGTTTCGTGCCAATGAACATGTCGAGGAACGCGCATTAGATCGAAACGATTTAGAAAGAGAACGCGGGATTACCATTTTAGCCAAAAATACAGCGATTCGTTATAAAGGAATGCGCATTAATATTTTAGATACGCCAGGACATGCCGATTTCGGCGGGGAAGTAGAACGAATTATGCGGCTTGTGGATGGTGTTTTGCTTGTCGTTGACGCGTATGAGGGGTGTATGCCGCAAACGCGCTTTGTGCTGAAAAAGGCGCTCGAACAACAGCTTACTCCCATTGTCGTTATCAATAAAATTGACCGGGAGTTTGCGCGACCAGAGGAAGTGGTCGATGAAGTCATCGATTTATTTATCGAATTAGGCGCGTCGGAAGATCAGCTTGAGTTTCCGGTTGTATACACCTCAGCATTAAACGGTACGGCAAGTTTGGACCCTCACAAACAAGAAGCGGATATGACCGCATTGTTCGAAACGATTATTAAGCATATTCCTGCACCGATTGATAATCGGGAAGAACCGTTGCAATTTCAAGTGGCGTTGCTTGATTACAATGAGTACGTTGGGCGCATCGGAATTGGCCGTATCTTTCGCGGCACGATGAAAGTCGGACAACAAGTAGCGCTGATGAAACTAGATGGTTCTGTCAAAACGTTTCGTGTAACAAAATTATTTGGGTTTATCGGCTTAAAGAGGATCGAAATCACGGAAGCAGAAGCAGGAGATATTGTTGCAGTGGCGGGAATGGAAGACATTAACGTCGGGGAAACGGTATGTCCATTGGATCATCAGGAAGCGTTGCCGCCGCTTCGCATTGATGAACCAACATTGAAAATGACGTTTTTAGTCAATAATAGCCCATTTGCCGGACGCGAAGGAAAATATGTGACGGCGAGAAAGTTGGAAGAACGCCTGCGCACTCAATTGGAGACGGACGTAAGCTTGCGGGTGGAAAACACTGATTCTCCTGATGCGTGGATTGTTTCTGGACGAGGAGAGCTTCATTTATCGATCTTAATTGAAAATTTGCGGCGGGAAGGTTATGAACTGCAAGTATCTAAGCCGGAAGTCATTATGAAAGAAATCGGCGGAGTGCTTTGTGAGCCGGTCGAACGGGTAATCATTGATATTCCTGAAGAATATACCGGGGCGATCATGGAATCGATCGGTATGCGCAAAGGCGAGCTGGTGGATATGATCCATAACGAAAACGGACAAGTTCGTCTCATCTTTATGGTGCCTTCGCGCGGTTTAATCGGCTATCGAACAGAATTTATGTCATTGACACGCGGATACGGAATTTTAAACCATTCATTTGACCATTATGCGCCGGCACAAAGCGGACAGGTAGGCGGCCGCCGCCAAGGGGTATTAATTTCCATGGAGACAGGAAAAGCGACGGCATATGGAATTATGCAAGTGGAAGACCGCGGTACCATTTTTGTGGAGCCTGGAACCGAAGTGTACGAAGGAATGATTGTTGGCGAGCATACGCGCGAAAACGATTTAGTCGTCAACATTTGTAAAGAAAAACATGTAACAAACATCCGTTCTTCGACAAAAGAGCAAACCGTTACGATGAAAAAGCCGCGTTTGATGACGCTCGAAGAAGCGTTGGAATACTTAAATGATGATGAGTATTGTGAAGTAACACCAAAGTCGATTCGCCTGCGCAAAAAAATATTGAACAAAAGCGAGCGAGAAAAAATGGAAAAGAAAAAGAAAGCCGCTAAGCAGGCGAAATAGGGGGGAAGATGGTGAAAGTTATAGAGCGCCTTACCTTTTTTGCTTCGTTATATAAAGTGCATACAAATCCAGAACAAGGAATGTGGCTTCTTTATATTACCATATTGATTTTATCGGTTATTGTTTATCGCCTTGGTTTTGCGAAAAAATTGCCATTGTTGAAAAATGTCATTATTTATGTGCTGTTAGCATTAGGCTGCACGATTTTAACGTTTTTTGCGGTATTTTTACCTGTCGCGGAAGGGTTGGTCGTTGCGGCTCTCGTATTAGTGATTTATAAAATTCGTCTATATCAATCGAAAAAGCATGAGGTAAATGAACAAAAATAAGGCGGTGGAACCATGAAGTCGCTGCAAGATGCTCTTTATAATTGGTTAACTATTTATGTCGTGGCCGAAGCACGTCCAGATGATATAGCAGCGCAAGAAACCGTTGCCTTTTTTAGGGAAATATTAAAGCACGATTTTAACATAACAAAGGTGGAAGTAAAAAAAGAAGATATGTATATCGTCGCGTATGAGAGAGACGGAGAGCAAAAATCAGCTCGTTTTCCAATGGAATTGATTGAGGCGATGCTTAGGCAAATAGAAGAAGCGCCTGAAAAATATCGCAATTATCCTTCCTAAAAAAACGCCGGGTGATTACCCCCGGCGTTTTTTATCGATTTACGCAAAGTTTTTACCATTCATCGTTTGGCAGTTTCGAGCGATATATACGAAATTTTCCGGTTGCTAGGCGCGCCTTTGTTTTTTCGGCAATCCGATGATAACATTCCTCGCACATGTATGTGTGAATAGGACGGTTGCGCAGCCGTTTCGCAAGCAATGATTCATCGTCGATCGTATCAATTCGGTCGCAAAGAACACATTTGACTCTCATTGTACACCTCGTCGCTTTATTCAATCTTCTTTTTATTATATCATGAATCTGAAAGGTTTTTTACTTTTCCGTTTTAATGTATGATAAACGGAGAATAGTCTTAGGAGGGATGATCATGCCAAATAAAGTTGAACCTGCATTAACGGAACCGTTATTTCAAGCATTACAAAAAGAACGTTTTGTAACTATAGCGACTATCGACCATGAAACGGGAGGGCCAAATGTCAGCGCGATTTCATGGATTTACGCCCCTAACGAAGAGCATATTTATTTTGCTGTCGACAATCGTTCCCGAATTATCCAAAACATTCGTAATAATCCGTCTATTGTTGTGAATATTATCGCTAACGAATCAACCTACTCGATTAGCGGGAAAGCGCATATTAAAGCAGAGAAAATAGAGGGCGTTCCGCTTAAGTTGGCATTAGTGGATATTGCTATTAGTGAAGTGCGTGATGTTATGTTTTACGGTTCCAAAATTGTAGAAGAACCAAAATATGAAAAAACGTACGATGCGCAAGCGGCAGCTAAACTGGACAATCAAGTAATGACTGCTCTTCGCAATGCATAAATAAGGAGCTTAGCTAATTACGGCTAAGCTCCTTACTTATTTATTTAAATATTCGTTGGACTGTTTTTCTTGATGGTTATTAAGCTGTTCTTCCTCACGCTTATTTAATTGCGAATCATTTTGTTCGGTTGGTTCCGGTGGCGTTGTTTCAAACAAATCGCTCGGAACTTCCGGCATGACGCGTCCGACGATATCCGCGATTTCGTTCATAAATGCTTGAACAGGCCGCCCATTATCAACTTGATTGACAATATTTTTTAACCGAGTGTATAAATCGGGGTCGGCAATGATGATTGAATTTGCTCCATACGGATCTTTTTGCAACGTTTCTGCGACAGAATATTTAATTGTGCCGACACGTGAAGCGTCGATATTTGCATCAATATCAATACCAACGATCGCGTATTTTCCGACAACAAGAGCGGTAGCATCGTTTACGTTTGGAACGCGCTTAGCTAAATTCGCTAGACGATGGGCAATTTCTTGTCCGGATTTATTCGTTACTTTTTCATCAACCGTATTTCGTACACGGACAAGCGAGCGATCCGCATCGCGCCCCGCTTCGTCATTTCCTATATTGCACCCACCTAATAAACCAATACATATCGCTATAAGCAAATATCGGCTCCAGTTCATTCCTTTAACACCTCTATCTTAATTTTTTATTTTATTTTATTTTGCAATCATTCTTCTATCTTTATACATTTCCTCATATCTTATATAACAACGATCCCGTCCAAATATAAAAAAAAAATGTAAAATAGGGGGGCGCGGAATTTTGGGAGAAAAAATATATGTGTTAGATACGAATGTCTTATTACAAGATCCGTATTCCATCTTCTCGTTTGAAGATAATGAAGTTGTCATTCCAGCGGTTGTGTTAGAAGAAGTCGATTCGAAAAAGCGATATATGGATGAAGTAGGGAGAAACGCGCGGCAAGTATCCAAGCTTATCGATCGCCTTCGTGAAAATGGAAAACTACATGAAAAAATCCCACTTGAAAACGGCGGAGTGTTGCGCATTGAATTAAATCATCGTTCATTTCATCAGCTTCAAGAAATTTTCGTAGAAAAGACGAATGATAATCGCATTTTAGCAGTTGCCAAAAACTTATCTCTCGAGGAACAAGCAAAGGAAAACGGCCGTTCCGTTATTTTAGTAAGCAAGGATGCACTTGTCCGAGTGAAGGCAGATGCAATTGGGCTGCAAGCAGAAGACTTTTTAAGCGACCGTGTCGTCGATATTGATCATATTTACACTGGGTTTCTCGAGCTATACATAGGAACCGAGCATTTGCAGCGGTTTTATGAAAAGGGGGAACTCGTTTTAGCGGATATTGCCAATCATCCATTTTACCCAAATCAATTTATTATTATGAAAGATGCTTTTGGCGGCTCCGCTTCCGCACTCGGTATTGTCGACCATAGCGGCAAAAAAGTCCAAAAACTTTCGTTTCACTATGAACATATATGGGGAATTCGCCCGCGCAACGTACAACAGACGATGGCGTTTGAACTGCTTATGCGTGATGATATACAGCTTGTGACATTGATTGGCAAAGCAGGCACAGGAAAAACACTTCTTGCTCTTGCCGCAGGATTGATGCAGACGGAAGATTTGCGTACGTATAAAAAGCTGCTCATTGCGAGGCCAATCGTTCCAATGGGAAAAGATATTGGTTTTTTGCCTGGGGAAAAAGAAGAAAAATTGCGCCCGTGGATGCAACCTATTTTTGATAATTTGGAGTATTTGTTTAATACAAAAAAAACGGGGGAGTTGGATGCGATTTTAGCAGGAATGAGCTCGATTGAAGTAGAAGCGCTCACATATATACGCGGCCGCAGCCTGCCGGAGCAGTTTATCATCATTGATGAGGCGCAAAATTTAACGAAACATGAAGTAAAAACAATTTTAACGCGCGCTGGTGAGAAAAGTAAAATCATTTTAATGGGAGATCCGGAACAGATTGATCATCCGTATTTGGACGAATATAATAATGGATTAACATACGTCGTTGAAAAATTTAAAGATCAAAAAATTGCCGGGCATGTCCGTCTTGTAAAAGGAGAGCGTTCCGCATTAGCGCAGCTTGCTGCTGATATATTGTAAAAAAAGCTGGATGTCCCATCAGTTGGGACATCCAGCGTTAACGGACAATGAAGCGGCGTATATGAGTAATTGGTGTTTTGCGATTGGAACCGTCGCCAAAATAAAAATGAACTGGCCCATCTTCTCTTAACGGTTTTCCATCTTTGGAAAAGCCGAGAATTGCCTTATAAGCTTGTTCGAGCGAAACGGTTACTTCATTATGTTCAGTCACAATGGTCAGTTCCTTTGCATCCGGGAGCGGTTCGGCATTTTGCAAAAATGGAGCAAGCGGCATTGCAAATGTTCCTGTAATAATTTTTTCTTTTAAGTAACGTTTTTCTGTCTTCAATGTCGGTGGAAAAACGGCACCTTCTTGAATTTCCCGATCCCAAAAAGCAGATAGTTTTTTGATTTCCTCTTCTTCTTCCTGTTGCTCGTTTTGAAGTTGTTCATGAGATGGTTTCAAGAAATATGTGTTCAAATCTATTTTGCGGTCATCAAAAATCCATACCCCTGGATCGAGTGTGATCGTAAATTTTACATTCCCTGTTATCAGAATAATATCCCTCATTTTCCATCCTCTCCTCTACATCAGCTGCTGTTTTTAGTATAATGGTTAATGGATAGTTTGTCATGCGTCAGGTGTCTGGATATGTCTCTTTTTTCGCCAAAGCCTGGTGATCATTGCATAAATGCGGCTTCACTTGGCGTATATCGTATTTGTTTGTTATAAGCGCTGACAAGTGTTTCAACTTGCAAAATTGTGTATTTCACGTTAAGATTTAAAGAAGGATTAGGGGAGAACGGAGGGATGGATGTGACAGATGATGCCATTAACTATCGTGAAAAAGCGTACGCGCTTCTTCAAGCAGACGCGGATAAAATTGTAAAACTCATTCAAGTACAAATGGATAACTTGACAATGCCAAAATGTCCACTCTATGAAGAAGTACTTGATACCCAAATGTTTGGTTTATCGCGGGAGATTGATTTTGCGGTCCGTCTCGGGCTTGTGGATGAGAAGGAAGGGAAGGCGCTGCTTGACCGATTAGAGCGGGAACTTTCGGCGCTTCATGAGGCTGTGACAAAAAAGCGCGTACGATAAAAATAAATGCTAACTCAAACGGTTGAAAGGTGCAATCGTTTGAGTTTTTCTGTTTTTTAGAAGGAAAACAATGTTTGAATACGAATCATTTTAATATAATAACTATTCATCATGATTAAACATCTATACTAGCGAATAAGGAAGAGGAATGATGGATAAGGAATTAATCAAAAAGATTATGAAATGTTACGATTATCCGCTTATTATTGCAGTCGTTATGCTTTCGCTATTTGGATTGATTATGGTATATAGTTCAAGCATGATTTCCGCCGTTATACGCTTTGAAGTGCCAAGCGACTATTTTTATCAGCGGCAAAAGTTATGGCTCATTGTATCATTTATTTGTTTTTTCGTTACGCTTATTGTCCCGTATAAAGTATGGGCGAATGAAAAATTGGTAAAAGTGATCTTTTTTGGATCGCCGCTGATGCTAACAGCAGTTGCTTTTCTAGGCCATACCGCAAATAACGCAACAAGCTGGTTTCGAATCGGGGCGTTAAGCTTGCAACCGGCGGAGCTTGTGAAACTGGGATTAATTGTTTACTTGGCAGCGGTATTTGCGAACAAACAAAAAAGACTGGCGGAGTCTGTTAAAAGTAATTTATTTCCAATTTACTATACGTTATTTATTTGTTTTTTAATCGCCATTCAGCCTGATTTTGGTACGGCGATGATTGTAATGGCGATCGCTGCTTGTTTAATTTTTTCGTCAGGATTGAGACTTCGCTTATTGTTTAAGCAGTTGTTATTTTTTATCCTTGTTATTGCATTGGCGTCTCCAATTATTTTTCCTCTTTTCGGTGATAAAATTTTTTCAGAAGAGCGAATGTCACGGATTTATAGTTTTTTAGATCCGTTTAAATATGCCAATGACGAAGGTTTTCAGCTTGTTAATTCCTATTTGGCAATTGGATTAGGAGGAATAAAAGGATTAGGGCTTGGAAAAAGCATTCAAAAATATGGCTATTTACCTGAGTCGCACACCGATTTTATTATGTCCATTATTGCCGAAGAACTAGGGCTTTTTGGGGTAACATTTACATTAGGTATTTTAGCTTTTATTGTGCTAAGAGGATTATGGATTGCGAGAAAATGCAATGACGCGTTTGGCAGTCTTCTTGCGATCGGAATTTCTGCCATGATTGGCATTCAAACGTTTATTAATGTTGGTGGTGTGACAGGAGTGATACCAATTACTGGAGTTCCATTGCCGCTTGTTAGTTATGGAGGTTCCTCGCTCATGATATTTATGACCTCCCTTGGAGTGCTTGTCAATGTATCGATGTTTACGAAATACGAACAAAGTTATAAACGAAAGGGAAAAAACGTGAAAAAATTGCAAGAAAGAGGTCTGACTTTTTAGAAAAGATATTTACAAAAAGGGAAAACCATTATAGTTTTATTAGAAAGGAGGAGAAGATAGACTATGAAAACGCGTCGAATTGACAAAGTACTTGTCGCAAACCGTGGAGAAATCGCCATTCGTGTCTTCCGTGCCTGCACAGAGCTAGGCATTCGCACCGTTGCTATTTACTCGAAGGAAGACACTGGCTCTTATCATCGCTATAAAGCGGATGAAGCATATTTAGTCGGCGAAGGAAAAAAGCCGATTGAAGCGTATTTAGATATCGAAGGGATTATTGAAATTGCCAAAGCTCACGATGTCGATGCGATTCATCCGGGATATGGTTTTCTTTCGGAGAATATTCAATTTGCCAAACGATGCAGAGAAGAAGGAATTATTTTTATCGGTCCGAATGAAGAGCATTTAGATATGTTTGGCGATAAAGTGAAAGCACGTCATCAAGCGGAATTAGCGGGAATTCCAGTCATTCCGGGAAGCGATGGACCGGTGCATAGTTTAGAAGAAGTGGTGCGTTTTGCAGAAACATATGGTTACCCGATTATTATTAAAGCTGCCCTAGGAGGCGGCGGACGCGGAATGCGCATCGTTCGCTCTAAATCAGAAGTGAAAGAAGCGTACGAACGAGCAAAATCGGAAGCGAAAGCCGCATTTGGCAGCGATGACGTGTATGTGGAAAAACTAATTGAAAGACCAAAACATATTGAAGTGCAAATTTTAGGCGATTATGAAGGGAATATTGTCCATCTTTATGAACGTGACTGCTCTGTACAGCGCCGTCATCAAAAAGTGGTGGAAGTGGCGCCGAGCGTCTCGCTATCGGATGAATTGCGGCAGAGAATATGTGAAGCTGCGGTCAAACTCATGAAAAATGTAGGGTATGTGAACGCGGGAACGGTAGAGTTTCTCGTGTCTGGCAACGACTTTTATTTCATCGAAGTCAATCCGCGCATTCAAGTGGAACATACGATTACGGAAATGATCACCGGAATCGATATTGTCCAATCGCAAATTTTGATCGCCGATGGCTATTCGCTTCATAGCAAAGAAGTCGGCATTCCGAAACAAGAAGATATTCGCATTAACGGGTATGCGATTCAATCTCGTGTAACAACGGAAGACCCGCTTAACAATTTCATGCCGGATACAGGAAAGATTATGGCGTATCGTTCCGGCGGCGGGTTTGGCGTGCGCCTAGACGCAGGCAACGGATTCCAAGGAGCAGTCATCACTCCATATTACGACTCGTTGCTTGTGAAAGTGTCTACATGGGCGCTGACGTTTGAACAAGCCGCAAGGAAAATGTTGCGAAATTTGCGGGAGTTCCGAATCCGTGGAATTAAAACAAATATTCCATTTTTAGAAAATGTCGTGCAACATCCAAAGTTTTTATCAGGAGAATATGACACATCGTTTATTGATACAGCGCCGGAACTGTTTGTGTTCCCGCGCCGAAAAGACCGCGGTACAAAAATGCTGACATATATCGGTACCGTTACAGTAAACGGTTTCCCGGGCATCGGCAAAAAGAAAAAACCAGTTTTTGATAAGCCGCGCATTCCGAAAATAAGCTATAAAGAGCCAATTCCGAGCGGAACGAAACAAATTCTCGATAAACAAGGTGCAGAAGGGCTTGTTAAATGGATTAAGGAACAAGATCGCGTATTATTGACGGATACGACATTCCGCGACGCACATCAATCGCTGCTTGCAACGCGCGTGCGCACAGTCGATTTGGTCCGTATTGCTGAGCCAACGGCGCGCTTATTGCCAAACTTATTCTCGCTAGAGATGTGGGGAGGAGCGACGTTTGACGTTGCTTACCGCTTTTTAAAAGAAGATCCGTGGGACCGCTTGTTAAAATTGCGGGAACGAATTCCAAATATTTTGTTCCAAATGCTATTGCGTTCTGCGAATGCGGTTGGATATAAAAACTATCCAGACAATGTGATTCGTGAATTTGTTGAAAAGTCAGCGCAAGCGGGAATTGATGTGTTCCGCATTTTTGACAGTTTAAACTGGGTAAAAGGAATGACGGTGGCCATTGACGCCGTTCGGCAAACAGGCAAAATCGCTGAAGCGGCCGTTTGTTATACAGGGGATATTTTAGATCCGAGCCGCCCGAAGTATAATCTTGATTATTATAAAGCAATCGCCAAAGAATTGGAGCAAGCGGGAGCACATATTTTGGCCATTAAAGATATGGCTGGCTTATTAAAGCCAGAAGCCGCTTATGTGCTTATTTCTGCTTTGAAAGAGACCGTTGATATTCCGATTCATCTTCATACACACGATACGAGCGGAAATGGCATTTATATGTATGCGAAGGCGATTGAAGCTGGAGTAGATATCGTTGACGTTGCGGTTAGCTCCATGGCAGGCTTAACTTCGCAGCCGAGCGCCAATACACTTTATTACGCTTTAGAAGGAACAAAACGCGCGCCGGAGATGAATATACAAGGACTTGAACAGCTATCTCGTTATTGGGAAGATGTGCGCAAATTTTACCAAGAGTTTGAAAGCGGCATGAACGCTCCGCATACAGAAGTGTATATGCACGAAATGCCTGGCGGTCAATATAGCAACTTGCAGCAACAAGCAAAAGCAGTTGGACTTGGCGACCGTTGGGACGAAGTGAAGGAAATGTATCGCCGTGTGAACGATATGTTTGGGGATATTGTCAAAGTAACTCCATCCTCAAAAGTTGTCGGTGATATGGCACTTTATATGGTACAAAATAATTTAACCGAACAAGACGTTTTTGAACGCGGCGAAACACTTGATTTTCCGGATTCTGTAGTTGAGTTTTTCGAGGGATATTTAGGGCAACCATACGGAGGATTTCCAAAAGAATTGCAGCGCATTATTTTAAAAGGGCGTGAACCGATTACGGTTCGGCCTGGGGAATTACTAGAACCGGTAGATTTTGATAAATTAAGAGAAGAGTTATATCATGCGCTTGACCGTGAAGTGACGGATTTTGATGTGCTTGCTTATGCCCTTTATCCGAAAGTATTTTTAGAATATGCGGAAACGGTCAAAAAATACGGCGATATTTCTGTTCTTGATACGCCGACATTTCTGTATGGAATGCGTCTAGGAGAGGAAATCGAAGTTGAAATTGAAAAAGGAAAAACGCTCATTGTCAAACTAGTTTCCATTGGACAGCCGCAGGCGGATGGCACACGCGTCGTTTATTTTGAGTTGAACGGGCAACCGCGCGAGGTCATTATCCGCGATGAAAGCATTAAATCGGCGGTCGTGGAACGGATCAAAGCGGATCGTACGAATCCTAACCATATCGCTGCTACGATGCCGGGAACGGTAGTGAAAGTGTTAGTGGAAAAAGGTGAAAAAGTGAATAAAGGCGATCATTTAATGATTACAGAAGCAATGAAGATGGAAACAACTGTACAAGCACCATTTGCTGGGATTATTAAAGATATTTATGTAAAAAATGGAGATGCCATTCAGGCAGGAGACTTACTAATTGAATTAACAAAATAAATAAAAAAGCGCTTGGGTGATTCCAAGCGCTTTTTTATTTGAGCAACATAGATGGAACGGTGTTTGTGCTGCGGCTTACCTCTTGCGCTTTTTGTTTATTATAATTGCTTCGTACAGCAAGCATCACTAAATAGCTAAGAACGCCGAATAAACAAGAAATAAAGAAGGCATGTGCCAAAGCAATATACAAGTCCAATTGTGTCAATACGATCAGTGTCCCTGTTATCATTTGTAATAACACGAGGACAAGGGAAATGATCCATCCCCAGTAAACGACACGTTGATGTTTATAATATTTCACCGCCCGGATTGTTGCGATAGAAATCCAAATGATCATAATCGCTGCGGCAAGGCGATGTCCCATTTGAACCCATTCGTGAAGCTGCACAGGGATAATTCGGGTTTTTGAGCAAATCGGCCAGCTAGGACATGCTAAACTTGCTTCCATATGGCGCACTAATGCTCCGGTATAGACAACGACATAACAGTAGATGATGATGCCGTAAATGTGGAATTTCATTTTTCGATCAAGCACTAATGAGTGGGCATCGAATTTTTTATCCACTTCAAAAATGAGCAATGTTAATAAAAAAACGGCAGCAAATGAAATAAGAGAAATACCAAAATGCAATGCAAGCACAAAATCAGATTGTCCCCAAACGACAGCGGCGGCACCGATTAGTCCTTGCAACACAAGAAACACAAACGAAACGATTGCTAAAAATTTTGTTTCGCGAATATGCCCTATAGCACGCCATGCCCAAACGGATAAAATCAGCACCATCATGCCAGCCAAACCGGATACGAGCCGGTGGCTTAATTCAATAACGAGTTCAGGGGTAATTTGCGAAGGGATTAGCTGACCGTGGCAAAGCGGCCATGACCGTCCGCACCCCATGCCGGATTCGGTTTTTGTTACGAGCGCCCCTCCGATGAGGACAAATAGCATTGCCAACGTTGTGACTGATGCAAACCATTTTAAAGAACGTTGCAAAATCTTCACCTTCTTATATTGAGAAATCATTATTTTGTCAATAATAAGTATACATTTATCTTACAAAAAAGAAATTGTAAGAGCAATTTCGCCAATATCATTTTACATGATGACGCAAGAAAAACAAACTGATATTTACATATTGAATAAGTTCATTAAGTTTGCTAGAAATATAATAGGATAAGCAATAAAAGCGTTTTCTCTTGATGAGAGAATAATACGCTTTTTGTAATTCGAAAATTTGACACAAATTATTCAAAAAAAGTTCACATTATGTCATGAAAATGTGATTTAATATAAAGAGAAAATAGGTTTTTTCGTTCTAATGGAAGAAATAATTTCCTGCAATGATGATTTGCATGTGTTATGATATGATGGAGATGAAGAAAATTTGTTATATGGCACCGTCTATTATGTAATAAAAAGTTGACGGTGCGATAGGAGGAACGGGTGAATGGCTAATTTAAAAGCAATACATGAACAAGCTGCTCATTCGGGTGAAGGTTCGCGTGCAAATATAAGATCCATTTGGAAAGAGTTTTCGTCGGTCGTGAAAATCGGAATTGTTAATTCGAATCTAATTACGACATTCACTGGATTATGGTTAGCTCTCTATTTTATGGGAGAAGGTTTTTTGGAAAATCTTCATATTGTATTTTTTACGCTGTTTGGTTCCGCACTTGTTATAGCTGGTTCGTGTAGCATCAATAATTTCGTTGACCGTGACATCGACCAGTTTATGGAACGAACGAAAACGCGGCCGACAGTAACAGGGACAATGGAAGCGAAGCGAGTATTGTGGCTCGGAATTATATTCATAACAGTAGGGACGCTCAGCTTGTTAATGACAACGGTCACTGCTGCTATTGTTGGGTTAATTGGCGCTATTACTTATATATTTTTATATACAATGTGGTCGAAGCGAAACTATACATTGAACACAGTTGTCGGAAGCATTTCTGGCGCTGTCCCGCCGGTTATTGGTTGGACTGCGGTAGATCCGGATTTCCATGTCGTTCCTCTTGTTTTATTTTTGATTATGTTTATATGGCAGCCACCGCACTTTTTGGCATTGGCGATGAAACGATGCGAAGAGTATCGGGCGGCAGGCATCCCAATGCTTCCAGTTGTTCATGGTTTTGCGATGACAAAGCGGCAAATCGTTGTATGGGTTGCGTGCTTATTGCCACTGCCATTTTATTTGTTCTCATTAGGCGTGCCGTTTTTAACTGTTGCTACGTTGTTAAACGTAGGATGGCTTGCATTGGGACTTTATGGGTTTAAAATGAAAGACGACTTAAAGTGGGCGAAGTGGATGTTTATTTATTCCCTTAACTATTTGACGATTTTATTTGTAGCAATGGTTATCGCTACCCTTTGGTAAATGGAGTTCGTTTAAAATTCTTTCCATAAAGAGAAAGAATTCATATAAAATTTTTTATTTCATCAATAGAAAGAGGGGTTTGATTAGGCTATGAAGAAATGGCTACATAACTGGCGCTTATTTTCTCTTTTTAGCATGATAGCGCTTCTGTTAGCTGGCTGCGGCAAGCCGTTTTTATCGACGCTTCAGCCGGCGGGTGAAGCAGCAGACATGCAATTTTCACTGATGCTGCTTAGCACAGCCATTATGTTACTCGTTATTGTTGTTGTAACGATTATCTTTGTATACGTTGTCATTCGTTTTCGGCAACGTAAAGGTGAGGAAAACAAGATTCCAAAACAAGTGGAAGGAAACCATACGCTTGAAATTGTTTGGACTGTCATTCCGATTATCCTTTTAATTATCTTGGCAGTTCCGACAGTGAAAGCAACGTTCGATCTTGCTGATGTCAAACCGATGAATAAAGAGAAGCGCGATAAAGATACGCTTGTTGTCAATGTTCGCGCAAGTCTTTACTGGTGGGAGTTTGAATATCCTGATTATGGCGTAATTACAAGCCAAGATTTAGTGGTTCCGACAGATGAGCGCGTGTATTTTAACTTAAAAGCATCAGACGTAAAACACTCGTTCTGGATTCCTGCAGTTGGCGGGAAAATAGATACAAACATTGAAAACAAAAACCAATTTTGGCTGGAATTTGATCAAGAAAGAGCAGAAAAAGCGGGCAACATTTTCTACGGAAAATGTGCGGAGCTTTGCGGTCCTTCCCATGCTTTGATGGACTTCAAAGTAAAAGCAGTTCCTAGAGAAGAATTTGATCAATGGATTGAAAAAATGAAAAATGCGAAAAAACCAGTTGTGACAGATCCGGTTGCAAAGCAGGGAGAAGAGATTTTCAATAAAAGCTGTATTGGCTGCCACGCGGTTACTCCAATTGACAAACGTCCAGAACAAGCGCGTACAGCGCCAAACTTGGCAAATTTCGGCGATCGTGAGCGCATTGCCGGTATTTTAGAACATAATGAGGAAAACTTAAAGAAATGGCTAAAAGACCCTGAAAGTGTGAAACCTGGAAATAAAATGACAGGAACATATGCTAAATTAACGGATGAGCAAATTGATGCTTTAACGAAATACTTAATGAGTCTAAAGGTTGAATAACAAACGGGATTTCTATAAAAAAGGAGGTTTAAATCCGTGAGTACAGCAGTTCGTAAAAAGAGCCTAATATGGGACTACCTTACAACGGTCGACCATAAAAAAATTGCCATCCTTTACTTAATTGCCGGCGGTATTTTCTTCATCATGGGTGGTATCGAGGCTCTAATTATTCGTATTCAGCTTGCGGTGCCTAACAACGATTTTGTTAGCGCGGGTCTTTTTAATGAAATGATTACGATGCATGGTACGACAATGATTTTCTTGGCAGCAACACCGTTATTATTCGCATTGATGAATGCGATTGTTCCAATTCAGATCGGTGCGCGCGACGTTGCGTTTCCGTTCTTAAACGCATTAGGCTTTTGGTTATTCTTTTTCGGGGGGCTTTTTCTAAACTGTTCTTGGTTTTTAGGCGGAGCGCCTGATGCAGGATGGACGTCTTACGCTTCGTTATCATTAGAATCACCAGGACACGGAATTGACTTTTACGTATTAGGTTTACAAGTTTCCGGGTTCGGTACATTAATCAGTGGGATTAACTTCATCGTAACCATCATTACGATGCGTGCTCCAGGCATGACATACATGCGTATGCCGTTGTTTACGTGGGCAACATTCGTTGCTTCTACGTTAATCTTATTTGCGTTCCCGCCGCTAACGGCTGGATTGCTTTTACTGATGATGGACCGTTTATTTGGCGGCAACTTCTTTAATGCGGCATTAGGCGGCAACACGATTATTTATGAACACTTATTCTGGATTTTCGGTCACCCGGAAGTATATCTCTTGATACTACCGGCATTTGGTATTTTTTCTGAAATTATTTCAACTTTCTCTAAGAAACGCTTATTTGGATATTCTTCCATGGTGTTTGCGATTGTATTGATCGGCTTTTTAGGATTCATGGTATGGGCGCACCATATGTTTACAGTTGGCATGGGACCGGTTGCGAACGCCATTTTTGCGGTTGCGACAATGACAATTGCTGTCCCGACAGGTATTAAAATCTTTAACTGGCTATTTACAATGTGGGGGGGAAGCATCCGCGTTACAACGCCAATGTTATATGCTATTGGTTTTATTCCTTCTTTCGTTATCGGCGGAGTAACCGGGGTTATGCAGGCAGCAGCGCCGGCTGACTATCAATATCATGACAGCTACTTCATCGTTGCTCACTTCCACTATGTCATTGTTGGCGGTGTAGTGCTAGCTTTATTAGGCGGCACGCATTATTGGTGGCCAAAAATGTTTGGCAAAATGCTAAGCGAAAAGCTTGGTAAGTTGACATTTGTGTTATTCTTTACCGGATTCCATTTAACATTCTTTATCCAACACTTCCTTGGCTTGATGGGTATGCCTCGCCGCGTATTTACATTCTTGCCGGGCCAAGGTTTGGAAACTGGAAACTTGATTAGTACAATTGGTGCCTTATTGATGGCGGCAGGTGTTATCGTCCTTTTAATCAATATCGTGATCACTACGTTCAAAGGAGAAAAAGCTGAAGCGGATGCTTGGGGACTCGGGCGTACGCTTGAGTGGGCGGTTCCTTCGCCAGCACCTGAATACAACTTTGCGCAAACTCCGCTTGTCCGTGGTTTAGATGCTTACTGGCTAGAGAAAATGGAAGGGAAAAAGGGCTTGACTCCGGCAGAACCGCTTGGAGACATCCATATGCCGAATCCTTCATTCCTGCCGTTTGTCATTTCACTTGGGCTGTTTATTGCTTCATTTGGTTTCATGTATCATAACGACTACTCTTGGGGGTTGCCGGTAGGAATTCTTGGATTGGTCATTACCTTTGGTTCTATGTGCTTACGTTCTATCATTGACGACCATGGTTTCCACATTCATAAAGAAGATATTATCGAAGCGGAGAAAAAGGGGGTTAAGGCATAATGCATGTTGAAGAAAAATTAACGGCGGAAACATTCCCCGCATCCCCTGAAAGAGCTACCATCGAAGGAAAAAATAAATTTTTAGGACTTTGGGTTTTCCTAGGGGGAGAGACAGTTCTTTTCGCCTCCCTCTTCGGCACTTTCATAGCGCTTAGAGATAAAACGGCTGGGGGACCGACATCGCAGGAATTGTTTCATTTGCCGCTCGTGTTTGTCGCTACAATGCTTTTATTGACAAGCAGTTTAACAAGCGTTTACGCCATCTATCACATGAAAAACTTCGACTTTAAGAAAATGATGCTTTGGTTTGGCATCACTGTATTGTTAGGTCTCTGCTTCTTAGGATTAGAAATTTACGAGTTTTATGAATATGTGCATAAAGGCCTTAAGTTTTCAACAAGTGCCTTCTCATCTGCCTTTTATACGCTAGTCGGTCTGCATGGCAGCCACGTTGCATTTGGTTTATCGTGGATTTTAACGCTTATGATCCGCAACGCGAAGCGTGGTTTGAACCTTTACAACGCGCCAAAGTTTTATGTGGCGAGTCTTTACTGGCACTTTATTGACGTCGTATGGGTATTCATTTTTACCGTTGTATACCTAATGGGAATGGTGGGGTGAATATATGGTGAATCAAGCAAATTCTGGAAATGAGCGCGTTGATTTAGCATATCGCCGCAAAAAAAACGCGGAGGATATGAAGCATCAAGTTATTTCCTTTGTATTAATGATTTTGTTCACATTAATCGCATTTACCGCGGTTGGTTATGATAAATTTTCGCCTTGGTTTTCCGTTCCATTTATTCTTCTTCTTGCTGTGGTACAAGTGTTGTTCCAATTATATTATTTTATGCATATGAGCCATAAAGGACATGAAATGCCAGCACTCTTCATGTATGGCGGTGTATTTGTAGCCTTCTTGACTATTTGGGCGTTTGCGACAATTATTTGGTGGTAATAAAAAAGGAAATCAGCGAAAGCTGATTTCCTTTTTTAAACTAGTTTTGACTCAATTTTGCTTCAATCTTCTCAAGAACTTTTTCTAGTTTTTCAAGCGGCACTTCTGTGCTTTCAGAAATATTTTTCAAATCTTGGTAGGAAAGTCCTTTTGAGCTGCGGAGAAGATTTCTTTGTTCATGATCATGCAGCAATAGTTGAACCGCATCTGGTCTCGAATAATGGCCCAATCCGTCAAATACCACTTTCGCCGCCTTGATCTCATTCGCATGGCAATCCGCGTAAACAATCGTATCCTCGTTATAAACCGGTCCGGCGATGTATTCACCAAATGGGTTAACGATTGCGGCACCGCCTACCGCCCAACTGAAATCCATTTCTGGGCTATCAATAAAATGCTTATATTGAGGTTCAAAGTCTTGTTCTCTTAACAAACCAGCCACGCTGATGACAAAGCTTCCTGATTCAAAAGCGTATTCTCTGATGGCAAACTGTAAATCGCATGGATCTCCTGGTTCCGTCGTTGCGTGGAATCATGTCATATTGACACTCCCTCTAGTTATAAGATTAATAAAAATAAATTAAATAGTCAATAAATTAAGAATAATTTTATTTATTAGTATTATCAAAAAATTATAGAATAGATGCACTGTCACCGTCCAAAGCGAGAAGAATCAATAGAAGTAGAAATTTGCGAAGCTAAACGGAAAAAATAAGTTTTTCATAATTCGTATGATGCAAACAGGTTAATTGATAGCGCTTAACAATAGACAAACGATAGGAGTGTAGTATAATGAAAAGAGAAAGAATTGAGGTGATATGAAAATGGCATCGCTAAGCATGTTTGGTTTTGTCGCGTTATGGAGTCCTTATTTCCTTGCGTTTTTGTTGTTGATTACGTGTCTTTATTTTATGATTGTTGGGCCTTGGAGAACTCGTTTTACAAAGGAAGGACCACCGACGCGCAAGCAGAAAGCATATTTTCTCGCAGGGATCATGTTGCTTTATATTTCTTTCGGTTCGCCGGTTGATTTGCTCGGTCATTTGATTTTTAGCGCACATATGATACAAATGGCAATATTAAGTTTTATGGCTCCACCATTACTTATTTTAGGAATACCAAATTGGCTGTTTGAGCGACTTTTCGAAATTCGACCATTAAAGGCGGCAGTAACGTTTTTGACAAAGCCGCTTATTGCGGTTGTTTTATTTAATAGCTTGTTCTCATTTTATCACGTTCCATTTATTTTTGATTTAGCGAACAGCAATGCGCTTTATCATGCGGTAATTACCACGATGATTTTTGTCGCTGCATGGATGATGTGGTGGCCTCTTCTTAATAAAATGCCGGGCTGGCAGTCTCTTAGCGGTCTCAAGAAGATAGGCTACATTTTTGCAGACGGCGCTTTATTAACTCCGGCGTGTGCCTTAATTATTTTTGCTGGAAAACCGCTATATGCGACTTATTACGATCCGCAAATGTGGATGAAGTCGCTTGCTCTTTGCGTTCCCGCTGGGACATTAGCTTCTCTTGATTTAACAGGACCAGAGATGTTCTTTTCTGTTCCGCTTCTTTACGATCAGCAGCTTGGCGGGATATTAATGAAAATTATTCAAGAAATTATTTATGGCATAATGCTCTTTTTCGCCTTTAGGGAATGGTACCGAAAAGAGCAGGAAAAAGAAAAATTGGAAACTGTTGCATCCCCACAACCTTCTGAGTCGTAATGTTTTATCGAAATGTTTTAATAATCAATAAAACATAGAAAGGAATTGGATATGGAGTATTCATTGCCAATTTTACCGACCATTAGCACGAGCTGTATTGTCATTAGCGCAGCGTTAGTGGCGTATGGATGGTATTTAATACTGAGGAGAAACATTGATGCCCATAAAAAGACAATGTTAAGTGCAGCGGTGTTCGCTTTATTGTTTTTTATTATTTACCTATCGCGAACGATTTTTATCGGGAACACGAGTTTTGGCGGCCCTGACAGTTTGAAAGTGTATTATACGATCTTTCTTGTGTTTCATATTATTTTGGCTACGGTTGGAGCAATTTTTGGCATTGTCACGCTTTGGACTGGTTTAAAAGACCATCGCGCCCGTCATAAGCGGCTCGGACCGATTACAAGCGTTATTTGGTTTTTTACAGCTGCGACCGGTGTCATCGTATATTTGCTTCTCTACGTATTTTATAAAGGCGGGGAAACAACATCAATGATTAAAGCTATTTTAGGTTTTTAAAACCCGACACGAAATTTGTCGGGTTTTTCTTATAGTAAACAAAGGTGGATAAAACACGTATACATATAAAACACATTATTGTTCGTATGAAGCTAATAAAGAGGGAGAGGGGGATGAAAACGATCGTCCGATTCCGAAAGTTGAGTGCAACGCAAGCGACCTTATTGACTATTGTTATGATGTGTTTGAAAGACTTAAACGACATTGTTATTGATGATTGCGAAGTCCATGTGACCATTGAGGAAGATTGCCTCTGTACAGTTACAGCGCTGATAGTAATAAAGCGGGGAGTACCGATTATTTCATTATGTGAGCAATTGCAAAAACATATTACAGAGGAAATTGAGGCAATGACGCCGTTTACTGTCGATAAGGTACATGTTGTTGTAAAACATCTGGCTATGTAATGAAAAAACGCATGAGATTTCCCTCATGCGTTTTTTTTTTTTCGCATTTCGGATTAGTCTTGAATTTTGTCAAGTTCTTCTTTTATTTGTGATAAAATGGTTTGGCATTGATTTACCAATGAAGAAGGGAAATGTTCATCGTCGCCGTATTCTACGCCATGAGGATAATAATATTTTCCTAAAATTGGAGGAAGTAACTTAATGAGTGCATAGCGGGAATCAACGTCTCCCTCAATGGCGTATCCTTGAACACGAAGATAGTAAATATCCCCCTTTATTTGAAATTTCCGATCGTATGTAACCCGTTCATAGTCCCATTGAGAAGCTCTAATAAATTTAAATTTTTCCATTAGATCATCTAAACGGGAAAGCTCCGCTGTTTGGTTTTCGATACCAGTATTTTCAAATTTCATATCTATTCCTCCTATCGACAAAGCCTAGTATACGGAAAAGAAAAATGCCCCTTCATTTATAATAGTATGAAAGATGACGACTTTCAATCAATTGTTCATCATTTTGCGATATTTTCAATTTATGATAAATTTTTGTCCTCCATTCATTATTTTTTTATTCAACATTGAATAAATGTCTGGTATACGAAATTCCCCTGGAAAGCAGGGGAATTCTTTTTTTACGTTTTGTTGCCATAGAAAAACGGCTATAATGGCAATAGAATATCTTTTTTCGGAAAGCGAGAGTTGCCGTGTGAAATGGTTTTTTCTTGTGTTATTGCTAATCATTGGATTTTATTATTTTGCGCCAAGTACACCACCGCTTAGCCCGCCTCAAGAAACAGAGCCGAAAGACTATATGGTAAAAGAACCGAAAGTCGAAAGCGGCATGCTTTCAATGATTGGAAAAACAGAAAGAGATGTAAAAAAGAAATTCGGCTCGCCGACACGAATTGATGCTTCCGCTTATGATTATGAATGGTGGATCTATAATCGGAGCGCAAGCACATACTTTCAAATTGGAATGATGGATGGGCGTGTTGTTACGGCATTTGTATGCGGAGAGAATGTGAATGTAAAACCATTTTACATCGGTCAGCCCCTTCAAGAAGTGTTTAAGACGATGCCTGTTTTATCCAATGTTGAAATAAAATTGAGAACAGGAATGTATCGTTTTGAGCTGTCAGAACAAGATTACGCCTCTCGGCCGATTGTCAAAGTTGGCAACGTCTACGCGCAATTATATGTAGATCGTTTTACCGGAAAGATTTCGAGCATTCGGCTTATGACTGGGGAAGTATTCGTAAAAATGAGGCCATATGAGCTTGTTTACCGTGGCAGTTTACCTAATTCAGCCCCTTTATCTTCCAAACAGCAACGAGAAGTGGAAATAGCGAATGAAAAACAAATTTTTGATATTACAAACGTTATTCGCCAACGTTATCGTGTTAAGCCACTTCGTTGGCATGAGGAAGCAGCAAAAGTTGCCTATATGCATAGTAAAGATATGAAAGATCATCACTTTTTCTCTCATAAATCTCCAAAAAATGGTGATTTAAAAGATCGGCTATTGGCTGCAAATATTAAATTTGAAATGGCGGGAGAAAATATTGCCGCACATCATATGGATGGTATTGAGGCGGTGGAAGGATGGCTAAACAGCAAAAGCCATCGAGAAACATTATTAAGCGAACAATTTACCTACCTTGGTGTAGGTGTTTCTGGTGATTATTATACTCAAGATTTTTTAAGGTTATGGAAATAAAATAGCGATTTTGTCGATGTAAAGAAAAAATGGGCGCACGTAAATCATATATAGGCAATAGTATATGGTAGATAGGCGTGAGTCGATGAGGGGAGTAGGTATTCAATGGAAAAGCATCTACATCCTTCGGTGGAGAAATTTAAACAGTTTGTGAAAAAGCATCCGAAAATAATTCAAGAAGTGCGCAATGGTCAAAAAACGTGGAAAGAGTTTTATGAAGATTGGTATTTATTTGGTGAGGATGATGAAATTTGGGAAGCCTATAAACAAAATCAAGAGCCAATAAAACGCAAGGAAAAAAGTAGTAATAGATGGATTGAAAAAATTGCAAATGTAATACAAAATATGGATGCTAATGAGGTACAAAAACATCTCGCGAGTGTTCAACAAGCGATTGACGCAATCCAAAACATTATTACTCAATTTCAAGGAAATGAAAAGCAGCATATGGGGATAACGAAAGATGAACATCCGTTTTCATTTCGTAAAGACTAGAGGGGGTGCCAATGAGAAAAGAGGTTATACAATATATTCGAACGAAAAAAATGCTGCAATCTTTTATTCGCAAAGAGCCGCGCTGGTATCGCCTTCTTTCCCGCTACCCACATAAGCTGCCATCATTTGAACTTGAGGCGCTTCATTATTATGAGCAGACGATTCCACATAAAGTGGAGAAAATCGCTAATTCCTTGCAAATGGTTTCATTAATGCTTCATATGTTTCAAGCGATGCGTGATTAATTTTTGCAAAAAAGCAAAGACTACTTCCTAAAGGGGAGTGATGTCTTTGCAAAAGCAGCTCGTTATTTTGCTTTTATTTCTTTTCGTCGTTTTAGGAGCGTGCGGAAACGATAAACCGGCGCCAGAAACAAATATCCCAAATGTTGCGTTTGCTATGACTAATCAGGAGAATAAATCATTTCAAGTCAAGCATGTTGTGAAAGGGAAAGATGTATTGATTGAGTGTATTGTCGCTGATTTTCCGTTTCGAAAAGGAACGAATGGGGGACACATAAACGTATATATAAATGGACAAAAAATAGATGAAGTATATACAGCGGCATTTATGTTGCGAGGATTACCGACCGGAAAACATGTGATACGTCTTGAACTTGTGCATAATGACGGGAAAATAACCGGGTTGTCACAAGAATTTACAGTAACGATCTCTTAGAAAAAGGT
Organism: Parageobacillus toebii NBRC 107807; assembly: GCF_003688615.2. GTDB lineage: Bacteria > Bacillota > Bacilli > Bacillales > Anoxybacillaceae > Parageobacillus_B > Parageobacillus_B toebii. Next base: position 1,840,826 of record NZ_CP049703.1, read on the forward strand.
CTGACGAGCAAGTCAGACTTTTTTTAATGCGCAACTTCATTACTTTCCTTTCTGATTCATCTCATGGTATCATTACATTGGAGGTGCCAAAACGTGATCATTGCAACTCTCGAGCGTCTCGAGATTTTAGATAAAGCAGAAGCATTAGCAAAAATGATTGTACAATCGGAATTGGCAGAAGAATACCGCCAATGTTTTCAACGACTGAAACAAGATCGTGTTGCTCAAGATATTATCGCTCGTTTTACAAAGGCAAAAGAGCGCTATGAGGAAGTACAGCGCTTTGGAAAATATCATCCCGATTATCATAGCGTGATGAAAGAAGTGCGTGAAATAAAACGTGAACTTGATTTTCATGAGACGATTGCTGCGTTTAAAAAGGCGGAAAATGCCATGCAACAACTGTTAGATGAGATTAGCGTGTTAATTGGCAAAGCGGTATCAGATCAAATTAAAGTGCCAACAGGGAACCCGTATTTTTTGTCCATCAGCTGTTCGGGAGGATGCGGAGCAGGGGGAAGCTGCGGCTGCCGCACATAGTATATAAAAGGGGAATGGTGGTATGTTTCCAAAACGCCAAGGGATTATTGTCTGGTTGCATTCATTAAAGCATAGCAAACATCTGCGCAAATTTGGCAATATTCATTATGTTTCGAAACGGTTAAAATATGCGGTTTTATATTGTGATATGGAGCAAGTCGATGAAATGATGAAAAAGCTTGCTTCCTTGCCGTTTGTAAAGCGGGTCGAACCGTCTTATCGACCATTTTTAAAGCTAGAATTCGAATCAAAAGGGGAAAAAGAAAAAGACTCCTCTTATCCATTAGGATATTCGGCGGAGTAAAAAAAGGCTGATTTTCTTTGGAAAGTCAGCCGATTTTTATTTTTATCGCCACTATTGGAGCGGAGGGATAAAACGGTTCATCCGCATAATGCCAATTAAGTGTTGATAGTATAAATCTAATTCAGCAAAAAATGTCGAAGGCTTCACTTCTAAATGAATAATCTCCATTCCTAGTTCTTTCGCTAGTTGGGCAAATAAATCGTATCGCTTATTTGGTTTCACACGCGGATTTGGAATTCCTTCCCGGCAAATATACAACGGTTGAAAATCCCCTGGATCTGTTGGATGCAAAACGACAACACACGATGTCACCGGACGGCCGTTTTTCACCGTATGAAAAGCAAAAAGTCCAGACAAACGATGCCGATTTGCTCTGGCGAGTTCAATTAGTTCGTATATATCTGAATAACCTTCCCCTAGCTCTATAAAACGCTGAATCATCTATATCCCCCTTACTATGTTTGTCCATACATAACTTTAATCATTGTTTAACAAAATTTCAAATGGAAAAATAAAAAAAACCCTGCAGCCTATGATCTGCAGGGGTCCTTTACGTTTACTTGCCCCTTGCGCATCGGAAGGAACAAGTAAACTAAAGGAAAAGAAAAGGGAGAGGAGAAACCGGAGGAAGAACTTATGGGGAAACGTAAGTCTTCTCCGTGGTTGGCAACAACATCCGCATGGATGTTGCCATTACTCATTATGGCCGGTTTGCTAATTTTATATACATGTTACTATGAAATTTTCAGCTGTTTTACTATAATAAAGTTTATGATACGATAATGTTGCGAAATTGTGTCAAAATGTGGTGAAAGCAATGAGGGTAATTTCAGGAAAATGTAAAGGTAGACGTCTGCAAGCGGTTCCAGGAATATCAACAAGACCGACGACAGATAAAGTGAAAGAAGCGATATTTAATATGGTTGGTCCGTATTTTTCCGGCGGGATGGGCCTTGACTTGTTTAGTGGCAGCGGCGGTCTTGGAATTGAAGCATTAAGCCGCGGGCTTGACCGAGTCATTTTTGTAGACCATGACGCAAAAGCGGTGCAAACCGTCAAAAAAAATGTTGCAACGTGTCGACTGTTAGAACAGGCAGAAATATATCGGAATGATGCAGAAAGAGCGTTGAGGGCAATTATAAAACGCGGGCTTCGTTTTCATTTGATTTTTCTTGATCCTCCATATAAAGAACAAAAATTGGAGTCAATCCTTTCGTTTATTGATGAACATGAGCTTCTTGAAAAAGATGGTGCTGTCGTTGTGGAACACTCTGCCGAAACACATCTTGCCGAACAAGTTGGTCGTCTTGTAAAGTGGAAACATGAAGTATATGGAATTACCGCGGTTTCAATCTACCGGTACATGGATGTGCAGAAAGGAGAATAGGGCATGGCGAGCATTGCGGTTTGCCCAGGAAGCTTTGATCCGGTTACATATGGGCATTTAGATATTATTAGGCGAGGGGCAAAAGTGTTTGATCAAGTGTATGTAGCGGTACTTAATAATTCTTCAAAGAAGCCGTTATTTTCTGTTGAGGAGCGGATAGAACTGTTGCGGGAAGTGACGCGGCCGTTTCCAAATGTGATTGTTGAATCGTTTCACGGCCTGCTTGTCGATTATGCGCGCAGTAAAAATGCGAGTGCGATTTTGCGTGGTTTGCGGGCTGTGTCCGACTTTGAATATGAAATGCAAATCACGTCGATGAACCGTGTTCTTGATGAAAATATTGAGACGTTTTTTATGATGACAAATAGCCAATACGCTTTTTTAAGTTCCAGTATTGTCAAAGAGGTAGCAAAGTATAATGGCAATATTTCCGACTTAGTGCCACCTGTTGTAGAGGAAGCGCTGAGAAAAAAATTTGCTTCCCTTACTTCTAACGAACGTAATGAAAGCTGACTTAAAAGAAGCTTCTTTTAAGTCAGCCTAATTTTATTTTGTCTTTATTCTATGACCTTTTTTTGCCATTGAGCAGCAGTAAGCCATATATATAGACATAAAAAGACGATCGTAATGATTGGTCCGAATTGATGCAACAGCTCCCAATAATGGTTGATCCAGCTTGGTGAGCGTTCTATCAAAAATGTTGGAATAACGCGCATATTTCCATCGGCTGGGTGGACGTAGAGCGGTTTCCATAGTATATATGTAAAACATGCGGCAAAACATCCATGCATGATTCTGGCGATAAAAAATGGTTTAAAGCGGATGTTTGCTTCAGCGAGGATGCTTGCTACTTGTGCTTGCACGGAAAATCCGCCAAAAGCAAGAATAAAGCTTGTTGCAATGGCTTTTTCCAACAGTTCGGCTTTATCGGTTTGGCTAATCATCTGACTGCCGAGCGTAATTTCAAATAGACCGGAAATCATCGGGATGCTTAGTTCTTTTGGAAGTTGAAATAAGTGAAGAATATGCTGGAAAATAAAGGATATATATTCCGTAATATGCATCATGTAAAGCAGCTTATTAATGACAGAAAAGAGAATAATAAACCCACCGATCATCAACAATGTTTGTACAGAAGACCGAACGGCGTCTCCTAACAATTTTCCAAGCGGCTGTTCGTTTTTTAGACGGGTTTCATGAAGCACTCGGAATGCGTAAGGAAAAGAAAACAAATGACTCGGTCGTTTTTGCTTTCCTTTTTCTTGTGATTTTCCATGGAATCTCATAATCATTCCTACACAAATGTTTCCTATATAGTGGGAAAGTGCTAAAATAATGCCAAGATTTGGATTGTGAAAAAATCCGACCGACACCGCGCCAAAAATAAACAATGGGTTGGATGAATTAGTAAATGAGGCTAACCGTTCTGCTTCGATCGTAGAAATTTGTTTTTCTTGATAAAGCCGTGCAGTTAGTTTTGCTCCTGATGGATAGCCGGAAGCCATTCCCATTGCCCAAACGAAACCGCCGACGCCAGGAACTCTAAAAAGCGGCCGCATAAGCGGTTCTAACAAAACTCCAAGCAAATTAACGACACCGAAGCTAATCAATAATTCAGAAACGATAAAAAAAGGTAATAGTGATGGAAAAACGACTTCCCACCACATATTTAAACCGCGGATGGATGCTTCTAATGATTGCTGAGGGTAGCAAATTAATGACAGTGCAAATAAAGTAACCGTTGAAGCGAGAAAGACGGTTTTTGCTTTTGGTTTCATATCTGTTCTGCCTCCTGGTAACGACACATCCTCTCTCCCCTTTTTAACACCATATTACGTGTACAACCTCATATAGTTTAATATACGAGTATAGGGGGGAGTTTTAGACCATAAGATGAAACAAGGTGGTCATGTAGAGAGGAGAGAAACGGTGTTTCCGAAAATTGGGTTAGCGCTAGGTTCTGGAGGGGCGAGAGGTTTCGCGCATCTTGGAGTACTGAAAGTATTGGAAGAGGAGAAAATCCCAATTTCCTACATAGCCGGAAGCAGCATCGGGGCGCTTGTCGCTGCTCTATATGCTAGCGATCTCGGTCTTGAGCGCTTATATAAGTTAGCAAAGTCGTTTCGTCGAAATGACTACATCGATTTTACAATTCCAAAAATGGGGCTAATTGCTGGAAAGCGAATTACCGAATTTATTCGGCTTCTCACAAAAGGGAAAAAAATTGAGGAACTGTCCATCCCGGTGGCAATTGTAGCGACGGATTTACAGACAGGTCAAAAAGTGGTGTTTCGCCGAGGGGATGTTGCCCGCGCCGTACGAGCCAGCATTTCCATTCCCGGTATTTTTGTCCCTGAAAGGGTAGACGGGCGATTGCTTGTAGATGGGGGAGTTGTTGATCGCGTTCCCGTTTCCGTTGTCCGAGAAATGGGTGCGGATATTGTTATTGCAGTCGATGTTTCCCATGTGAAAGTGGACGGAGAAATTACGTCGATATTTGATGTGATTTTACAAAGCATTGATATTCTGCAAGACGAGCTTGTCCGCCATCGTCAACTTGCCTCCGATGTGATGATTCGGCCGCACGTAGAGCAATATAGCTCGCGAGCATTTACTCATGCACAGGAAATTATTGCTATCGGGGAACAGGAAACACGCAAATATGTGCCAGAAATCCGCCAAGCAATTCAAAACTGGAAGGAGCATTCACGCTGATGAAAAAACGAATGTATGTGGTTGCATTTTTCTTTGGCGTCATCGTAGCATTGCTGCTTATTTTTATTAAATTTCCTTATTACGTTACGATGCCTGGAACTGCGCAAGACTTAAAGCCGCTTGTTCATGTGGAGCATGGGGATGATGATGATGAAGGAACGTTTATGCTAACGACGGTGAAAATGGGACGGGCGAATGCTATTTCCTATTTTCTTGCACATGTTCGCTCCTTTTATGAACTATATCCGTTAGAAGAAATAAAACAAGAAGGGGAAACAGATGAGGAATATACAATGCGTCAGCTTCAGCTTATGGAGCAGTCAAAAGAGGCAGCGATTGCTGTTGCCTATAAAAAAGCGGGGAAACCAGTTTCTTATAAAGCAAAAGGCGTATACGTGATGAGTGTGCTTCCACATATGCCGGCAGAGGGGCAATTAAAAGTTGGCGATCGCATTATTAAAATAGATGGAAAAAGGATGGATACATCGGAACAAATGGTGCAATATATTCGTACAAAGAAAAAGGGAGATAAAGTTCATATTACATTTGTGCGCGGTAAAAAGGAAAAAGAGGCAACTCTTACATTAATGCCATTTGCGCATAATCCAAAACAAATAGGTATAGGGGTTTCGCTTACTACCGATTATGACATTGCTACAAACCCGCCAGTCCGCATTGATTCGGAACAAATCGGCGGGCCATCAGCAGGATTAATGTTTTCGTTAGAAATTTATAATCAACTTGTCGAAGAAGATATTACGAAAGGGCATAAAATTGCCGGTACAGGTACGATTAATATGAATGGCGAAGTCGGACCGATCGGCGGCATCTCGCAAAAAATTGTTGCTGCTGATCGGGAGGGAGCAGAAATTTTCTTTGCACCAAACGAAAATGGGGCAGCAGATTCGAACTATCGAGAAGCAGTGAAAACGGCAAAAAAAATCGGAACAAAAATGAAAATTGTTCCGGTCGATACGTTTGATGATGCGATTCGTTATTTAGAAAATTTAAAATAACCATCGTAAAGCGGCTGTTATTGCAAAAGAGGAGGAGTAGCGTACTCCTCTTTCAGCACATTGGTGCGAGCAGGTTCAGGAAATATTGCGGCATAAGCAAAAGACGCCTTTTTTTCTTGCTGGTAAATCGGGTCATGTTTTAAATTTGACACTTTTGTAACGAGCGGAAGCGGCAGATGTTTTTTTACATGTTGTAAATAGCGGCGCCCGTTGCTGCTCATTCCAAGCAAACGAATATATGTCGGCGTTTCTGTTTTTTTTTCGCTGGTCTTTTGTAAAATTCGTTAAAATATGAGTGCATATTCGTTGCAGCCGCGTCCACGTATATCGTTTTGTTTTGATCGAGTTCATAAAAGCGGAAAACGTCGGGGCAACAACAATTTCCTGCTTTAAGCGGTGTTCGATACCTTCGTCAACGCCGGCAATTTGGCGCAGCTCCGCCTCTTCCGCTGTCATGATGCGATACTTTAAAAATGGAAAATAGGCTTCCCATTCATGAAACATGCCGTATGTATCATAATATTGCTCGAGTGTTTGTTTTGTAGTGCCTGGAATATACGGGGCGATGGTTTCTAAATGTGCAAGCGACCCTTTAAGCGCTTTTCTTAAGCTTGTCGCGCTAGCGATCGATGGATGAGAGAACGTTTTGTCATGATAATCGGAAGCGATGCGGCGAATCGTACGAGGAGTGATCGGAATTTGTTTTTGTAAAATCGCTTTGACATACGCAAGACCGAGCACATTGTTCGGCTTAGATAAATCAAGGTTAGTGGCGTTCAATCGTTTCCAGGCTTCTGCGTTCGCCCGCGGATAGCTTACCCCTTCCTGAAGCGCTTCTTGCACATAACTGTCATGCTGCTGTTTTTGCTCTAAAAACGTTTTTGCCGCATCGATAAATGCGGTTATATTTCCATTTTCGCTTCCGAAGCAAATTTCTTCACAAAATAAGGAATGAAGCAATGTAACCGCGCCGCTGGCAAATCGTTCAGCAGATTGAACCGCAAATGCATACGGCAGCTCAATGACAATATCTACCCCGGCTGACAATGCCATTTTTGTTCGCGCCCATTTTGATACAAGCGCAGGTTCTCCGCGCTGCAGAAAATTTCCGCTCATGACGGCAATAATGCAATCTGCTCCAGTTTGTTTTTTGGTTTCTTCTAAGTGATATAAATGCCCGTTATGAAACGGATTATATTCGACAATGATTCCGACCGCTTTCATTTTGCTCTCCCTGCTGTTTAGTTGTTTTTTTCAAAAGAGTGATAAATTGTATATAAACTGACAACAATTATACTGTAAAGAAAAAATATTGACAAATAGGAAAACGAAACGTATAATTTTCTTTGTTGTCTTGAGGTGATTTTTTATGAAATGGACAGTCCATCAGCTTCATCAGTTTCATCATAAAGAAATCGTTATTGATGAATATGTTGATGTCTCTGATTTAAAAGAGATTGATAAACTGATCCGCGATATTTCGCCTGTGCATGTACAGGGAAGGGCAGATATCGGTTCGACAAAATTTACGTTTCACTTGCAAGTGTCGGGAACGATGGTACTGCCTTGTTCGCGGACGTTGGTCGACGTTTCGTATCCATTTTCGATCGAAACGACGGAAACATTTTTTATGAATGATTATGATGTAGTATCGACAGATGAAGATACGCATCTAGTGAAAGACGAAACAGTAGATTTGTTACCGATTATCAAAGAACTTATTCTTTTGGAAATTCCGTTGCAAATATTTGCGGAAGAAGAAACGGTGCAGGACGGGGCTCCACAGTCTGGAGAAGGCTGGGAAGTCATTAAAGAAGAACGTTGGGAAGCGATGGCAGAAGAACAGGCCAAACAGAAAATCGATCCTCGTCTTGCTGCATTAGCGAAGTTTTTTGATAAAGACAAAAAAGAGTAAGCGAAGTAGCCGGGATGATCCGGGCTTTTGATACTTCGACATGCTGATAAGGAGGTGGGAAGCATGGCAGTACCTTTTAGAAGAACATCAAAAACAAGAAAAAGATTGCGCCGCACTCACTTTAAATTGCAAGTGCCAGGCATGGTAGAATGCCCAAATTGCGGTGAAATGAAATTAGCGCATCGCGTATGCAAATCTTGCGGAACTTACAAAGGAAGAGAAGTTGTTAACAAATAATTATCTTTAACAACAAGCACAAGGAAGGAAAGTACTTGTGCTTGTTGTTTTTTTATTTTTAGCTATGAAAATAAGCAGGAAAATGCCCGCCCGATGCCCAATTGATTTTAAGGAAAGGAGGAAACGGAAAAATATGAAAGTAGCTATAGTGGAATATGACAGTAATGGGATTATTTGGTTTACTATTCACCGCCCCGAAAAACGAAACGCGATCAATTTTGAAGTAATGGACAAGCTGGAAGAAACGATTGCGATGGTAGAAAAAAATGATGATGTGAAAATGCTCGTCATTACGGGAACAGGTGATGAAGCGTTTTGTTCAGGAGGGGATTTAAGCAAATTTCAACATTTACATACGACAGAAAATGCAAAACAAATGTTAGAAAAAATGGGGACGATTTTGTATTCATTGCTTACGTTGTCTAAACCAACTGTCGCGCTCATTAACGGCACTGCTATTGGCGGCGGTTGTGAGTTAGCATCAGCATGTGATTTCCGCTATGCGAAATCTGGAAGTAAAATCGGCTTTATTCAAGGAAAACTTGGAATAACGACTGGGTGGGGCGGAGCGACAATGCTTTTTGAAAAACTTCCGTACACTCAAGCGCTTGATATACTTTTGCGTGCAGAAAGAATAAGCGCAGAAAAAATGTACGAGTATGGATGGATACACGCGGTGCTGCCAGGAAACAATTTGCGGGAAGAATGCCGCGAGCTGCTTGCCCCTTATTTATCGCAATCGGTTTCTGTATTGCGTGCATATAAAATGGCGGCTGCAGAAAAGTGGAAAAGCGATGAATTTCGGATGAGATTTTTTGCGGAAATCCGCCGTTGTTCCGAATTATGGGGTTCAGAAGAACATAAAAGAGCTATCCAATCTTTTTTATATAAATCATAATTTTCTCCCTTCTATCTTTTCTATTAGCTGCATAAATATAGTAAAAAAGCAGCTATAGAGGGGGGAAGAAGATGACAAGTGTACGTCAGGATGCTTGGACGCAAGACGAAGATTTGCTATTGGCAGAAGTCGTATTGCGCTATATTCGCGAAGGAGGTACGCAGCTTCAGGCTTTTGAAGAAGTAGGACAGCTTTTGTCACGCACCGCAGCTGCATGTGGCTTTCGATGGAATTCCTATGTTCGAAAGCAGTATAAAGAAGAAATTGAACTAGCGAAAAAACAGAGAAAGGAGAGAAAAAAAGAGGCTGCGGCTAGTGAAGAAAGAGAACGAAAAAGGAAAGAGGAAATAACAGACAAAAACTTGACGTGGTCTGATGTCATCACATTTTTGCAAACACATGGGCAAAAGGCGCATGATTCGCAAAGAATTGCGGATGAAAACCGTGCTTTAAAGAAAGACATGGAGCAATTACAACAAATGATTACAAAACTCCAAGCCGAGAAAGAAGCATTGCAAAAACAGCTATTTGCTGTTCAAGAGGAGTATAAAACATTGCTTGCCATTATGGAACGTGCAAGAAAAATGGCGGAGCTTGAAGAAGAACAAGAACGAAAAGCTCCACTCTCGGAAGAAGCGGTTCTAGAAAAAGTGGAAAAATCGTAAAAAGCTGACCCCATCGTCAGCTTTTTTTCTTAGCGGATAAATTGGCTATTTGCTAAAATAGGAATAGCATGGATTGATGGAAGGTGAGGAAGAAATTGTGAAAATTGGAATTGTTGGCGGCGGAGCCATTGGTCTATTAATCGCTGCTTATTTAAGTAATGAATATGAAGTCACTGTTTATACAAGACGTTCAGCACAAGCACAACGATTAATGAACGAAGGATTGCGGTTTGTGAAACGCGGAGAAACAAAGCGTATTTCACTTCAAGCCATGACATTTACGGAAGCGAACATTAACGATGATCTTGTTTTTATAACGGTGAAGCAGTATGATATTGCAACGATTATCAATCACCGAAACCTGTTTGATCAGGTGAAAACGGTTGTTTTTCTACAAAACGGGATGGGGCATATTAAGTTGCTTTCTCCACTCATGGAAAAAAATATTATTGTTGGAATTGTCGAGCACGGTGCACTCAAACATGATGATCGTACGGTAGAACATACAGGAATTGGAAAGATTGTGCTTGCAAGCTTGTATGGCACATTTGGACAAGCCGTAAATTTATCGGCAAAGAGCATCTCTGATTTTCCATTTGAATTTGCTAATAATTGGGAGAATATGTTAGTGAAAAAATTGATCGTGAATGCAGCCATTAATCCGTTGACAGCGCTTTTACGCATCAAAAACGGAGATTTGCTTAAAGTGAAACCATATTATGAAATGATGAAATTGTTGTTTTCCGAATTTAAGCAAGTGTTGCCGATCGAAGACGAACAAAAGGCATGGGAACATATTGTGAGTGTTTGTCAAAAGACAGCAGAAAATTATTCATCAATGTTAATGGACATTTCCCAAAACCGAAAAACAGAGATTGATGCCATTTTAGGCTATGTTTTAGAAAAAGGGAAAGAACTCGGGATTACGTTGCCGCTCTCACAATTTTTATTTTATGCCATAAAGGGGTTGGAAGAAGGGGGGACGAAAAATGAATGAGCTGTTTGCGCATCTGATCGCGGCATTCGTTACGCTGCCGTTATTGTCATTTTTCGTCGTTTACTTTTTTTCCCGCAAATTATTAAAAAGAAAACGAAAGTCGTTTTATGTGGCAGTGAATGTTTCGACACTTTTTTTTATTATTGCTGTTCACTTTTTGATTACTGTTCTTTCAGGAAAATCGTATTTATGGCACATTGTCTTCTTTTTACTGATCATGCACATGTTGATTTCGATCGGGTATTGGCGCAAAAAAGAAGATTTTCATTTTTCCGCTGTTTTTCGTTTGTTTTGGCGAGCGAACTTCTTATTGTTTTCCTCGCTTTATTTTAGTCTGCTTGTCTACGGAATGATTGTGAGAGTATCTAGCAATTTATAAATAAAAAATTGGGTGACAGTGAGCAACTGTTTTTTCATTTGCAAAAAAGAAATGCTATACTCATGTAAGAACATGATAAGATAAGAAAGGAAGTTTCTAAACATGGAAGTTCGGGAAATTTCTCTGGCTGCTACGACACCGTTAGCAACCGATTACATAAATGGTACTTTTCCGATTGAAAAAGGTTTTTCTTACTCCCTTCAGGCGGAAGATGTATTTTGGAGGCGGCTCGATGATATAAAAGGAAGAGAGTATCCACGCCGCGAACTTGTGGAATATTTACGTTCGTATCATCAGCGATTTCACGCGAGTTCCGAAACATTTTACAATATTGAAAAATTGCTTCATCCTGAAAGTGTAGTAGTAGTAGGCGGGCAACAAGCCGGATTATTGACCGGGCCGCTTTATACGATTTATAAAATTATCTCGATCATCAAGCTTGCTAAAGAGCAAGAAAGAAAATTAGGCGTGCCGGTCGTTCCGCTTTTTTGGATTGCTGGTGAAGACCATGATATTGCCGAAGTAAACCACGTGTACATTGCCGAAGATAGAAAAATTAAGAAATATGTTTACCCTGATATTCCGCAAGAAAAGCGTATGGTATCGGATGTACCATTAGATCATCAAGTTTGTTCCACTTGGATTACTAATATTGTGAAAACATATGGAGAAACAGAAACGACAAATAAGTTGCTTGATTTTCTATTCCAATGTTTAGACCAATCGAAAACGTTCGTTGACTTTTTTGCTTCTATCGTTTTACGTCTATTTGCTTCTGAAGGATTGGTTGTTCTTAATGCAGCCGATGTCCCGTTGCGCGCAATCGAGAGCAGCTTTTTTACTGCTTTGATTGAATGCCATCGCAAAGTGACGGATGCTGTTTTGCGAAAGCAGCATCAGCTTCGGCAGCTCGGATATAAAAATACGTTAGATATTCAGCCACATTGTGCAAACTTGTTTTATTATGATGGGAGACAACGGTGGCTGCTCGAGCATGATCCACAAAAAGAGGTATTTCATAGTAAAAAAGGAGAATTTGTTTTCTCCAAAGATGAATTAATACAACTTGCTAAAACCAAACCTGGCCATTTAAGCAATAATGTCGTGACCCGGCCGCTTATGCAAGAATTTTTGTTGCCGACATTGGCGTTTGTCGCTGGTCCTGGAGAAATTGCATATTGGGCAGAGCTGAAAGAGGCGTTTTCGATATTTGGTTTCAAAATGCCGCCAGTCATCCCGCGTGTCAACATCACTATTGTAGAACGCTCCATTCAAACCGATTTAGCTGAAATCGGGATCGATATCATGGATGTTTTCAAAGGACGGCTAGAAGAAGCGAAACAGCAATGGTTAGCGCAGCAAACTCGTTATCCGCTTGAAGAAATGTTTGCGAAAGCAAAAGCGGAAATCGAAGAAATTCATCGCCCGCTTCGGGAATTTGGAATGGAAATTGATCGCGGATTGGCGGGGTTGTTGACGAAAAATGCAACTCTTCTTCAAGCGCAAATCGATTTTCTTCAGCAAACGTTGCAACGAGCATTAATAAGGAAATATGAGGTGGAGTTGCGAAAATTTTCTCGCGTGGAAATGTCGTTAATGCCGAATCAAGCGCCTCAGGAGCGGATTTGGAATATTTTCTACTACATCAATAAATATGGGTTCAATTTTTTAGAGAAACTTTTACATCTTAATTACCAATGGAACGGCATGCATAAAATTGTATATATATAATAGTTTTTACAAGAAAAAGTCGAAAAGAAAAGTCCTGTTTTATGCAGGATTTTTTTTTATCAGAATGAAATAGTAGACATACAGAAATTAAAATGGAAATAAAAGTAAAATAACAAATATTAGTTCGTATTTATTGTGAGCTGCCGAAATACGACAAAAGTAAACAGAAGAAGACGAGTTTTTACAAAAAAAGCTAAAATTTTGTTGTGTTTTGCAGTATAATAAGTAAATGATCGCTCTATATGAATAACGAAGCTTTCCTAGCTGATTTTCCACGACGTTTATTTTCGTATACCATATGTTGCAGCAATGAGTGATTAAAGGTGGTGAACATGTGTTTCAACATACGACAGTGCTATTAAAGGAAGCAGTAGATGGACTCCATATAAAACCGGATGGAATTTATGTCGATTGCACCCTTGGCGGTGGAGGACATAGTGAATATTTACTTTCACAACTGTCAGAGGACGGAAGACTATTTGCGTTTGATCAAGATGATATGGCGATCGAGTATGCGAAAAAAAGATTAGCCCGTTATGAAAAACAGGTGACATTTATTCGCAGAAATTTTCGCTTTCTTGCGGAAGAGCTAACGGCGAGGGGAGTTCATAGAGTGGATGGAATTTTGTTTGACTTAGGAGTGTCCTCACCGCAGTTAGATACACCAGAACGAGGATTTAGTTATCACCATGATGCACCGTTAGATATGCGAATGAATCGCGAGCAATCATTAACGGCTTATGATATCGTTAATCATTGGCCATATGAGGAGCTCGTACATATCTTTTTCCATTATGGTGAAGAAAAATTTTCGAAGCAAGTGGCGAGGAAAATCGAAGAAGTTCGCAAAGAAAAGCGAATTGAAACAACCGGGCAATTAGTTGACATCATTAAAGAAGCTATCCCGGCGCCGGCAAGGCGAAGCGGAGGGCATCCGGCCAAACGAATTTTTCAAGCGATACGAATTGCCGTAAATGATGAGCTGCAAGCATTCAAAGAGGCGATTACACAGGCGATTGATTTATTAAAATCAGGTGGAAGAATTAGTGTTATTACGTTCCATTCATTAGAAGACCGCATTTGTAAAGTGGCTTTTAAAGAAGCAAGCCAAGGCCCACAGCTTCCTCCTGGGCTTCCGCTCATTCCTGATCAATACCGCCCGGCATTAAAAATTATCACGAAAAAGCCGATTGTCCCTTCCGAGGAAGAGATCGAACATAATCATCGCGCGCGTTCCGCAAAGCTGCGTATCGCCGAAAAGCTATGAACAAAAAACGATGTTGAATCACTAATGACAGGAGGGAAAAACAATGAATAATACGGCAGTAAAAATTCATGAACGACAACGTCCGTCATCACGTCCGCGCACTAGAAAGCAACGAAAGCTAAAAATTCGCTTTACGTTAGGGGAAAAGCTTTTATTCCTATCGTTTTGCGTATTTGCTATGTATGCAGCAGTGCATATTGTGTCCAATCAAGTGAAGATTTATCAAGTAAATAAAGAAATTCAACAGCTACAAGAAACGGTTCAAGAACAGAAAAAGCAAAATAATGATTTATATGTTGAAGTTCAACAATTAAGCACATATGAACGGATTTTGCAAAAAGCGAAAGAACTCGGTCTCTCACTAAACGAAAATAATGTAAAAGTTGTACAGGAATGATCGCCGATGGAAAGGAAAAAGCATAGCAATACACATAAAGGAGCAGCTATATTATTTTTCTTATTCAGTCTGCTCTTTTTTGTGTTATTGGCTCGTTTTATTCAGTTGCAGGTAACGGGAGTTGCTGATGGCCAAGTGTTAGCGGCAAAGGCGGAGGAAAAGTATAAACAAAAGCGAACGATCGAAGCAAAGCGCGGAACCATTTTTGACCGAAATGGCGAAGTGCTTGCTCAAGATGTGCCGTCATATACAGTTATAGCTGTCCTTGATCCAAAAATGACGACAGATCCTGATCATCCGAGACATGTTGTTGACCCACAAAAAACAGCAAAAAAATTAGCCCCATTGCTAAAGATGGATGTAGATGAAGTGAAACGAATTTTAACAAAAGATGCAAAACAAGTGGAATTTGGCGCAAATGGACGAAATATTAGCTATGAACTGAAAGAAAAAATTGAAGCATTAAATCTGCCAGGGATTGGGTTTATTCGTGATACAAAACGATTTTATCCAAATGGCAATTTTGCCTCGTACGTAATTGGTTACGTACAAAAAAATAATAAAAAAAATGAAACAGTTGGAAAAATGGGGATTGAGAAAAGCTTAGATAAGCATTTGCGTGAAAAAGACGGTTACGTATCTTTTGCCGGGGATATCAGCGGATTTCGCCTTCCAAATACGAAAGAAACCGTCGTTCCACCGGATAATGGAGCGAATGTTTATTTAACGATCAATCAAAAGATTCAAACGTTTTTAGAAGATGCGATGAACGATGTGGAAAAACAATATAAGCCGAAAAAAATAATTGCGATTGTTGCAGATCCGAAAACAGGAAAGATCTTAGCAATGGGAACAAGACCGAGTTTTGATCCAAATAAGCGCAATATACAAAACTATTTCAACGATGCGATTTCCTATCCGTATGAGCCTGGTTCGACAATGAAAATTTTTACGCTTGCGGCTGCAATTAATGAAGGTGTGTATAACGGGAATGAACAGTATCGGTCTGGCTATTATAAAGTGGGACCAAATATTATTCGTGACCATAACAAAGTAGGTTGGGGAACGATTACGTTTAACGAAGGAGTACAACGCTCTTCTAATGTCGCTTTTTCTATTTTAGTAAAAGAAAAGTTAGGAGAAGACCGCTTTTTGCAATATTTGCATCGTTTCCGTTTTGACAAAAAAACTGGTATAGACCTTCCAGGAGAAGCGGTAGGGCAAATTCATTACAAATATCCGATTGAAAGAATAACGACAGGATTTGGTCAAGGAACATCGGTGACACC
Organism: Parageobacillus toebii NBRC 107807; assembly: GCF_003688615.2. Lineage (GTDB taxonomy): Bacteria > Bacillota > Bacilli > Bacillales > Anoxybacillaceae > Parageobacillus_B > Parageobacillus_B toebii. Next base: position 1,856,563 of record NZ_CP049703.1, read on the forward strand.
AATCCAACAAATTCAAGCCGCAACCGCGATTGCAAACGGCGGAAAAATGATGAAGCCATATGTGGTCGATCGTATTGTTGACCCGGATACAGGAAAAGTGATTGCAAGAAACAAGCCAGAAGTAGTGGAACAACCAATTACAAAAGAAACGGCTAAACAAGTGTTAGATATATTAGAAACGGTAGTTACTTCGGAGAAAGGAACGGGGCGTCCGTATCAAATTGAAGGGTACCGAGTTGCTGGAAAAACAGGAACAGCACAAATTCCGTCACCAAGAGGAGGATATTTAACCGGCTATGAAAACTATATTTTCTCTTTTTTAGGAATGGCCCCGAAAGAAGACCCGCGTTTAATTATGTATGTCGCAGTTCAGCAGCCAAAACTATCCTATACGGAGACAGGGGCAGCTCCTGTTTCACATATTTTTACTAGCGTGATGAAAAATAGTCTTCAATATTTGCACATTCAGCCTTCTTCCAATAAGAAGGCGTCAAAAGAAAAATCAAAAGGAATTGAAATCGGTTCTTACGCGGGTCGTTCTACAGAAGAAGTAGTGAAAGAACTAAAGGAAAAAGGGCTTGTCCCAATTGTAATTGGAAATGGGCGGCAAATTGAAGAACATGTACCGTTATCTGGTGATAAAGTAATCGCTGGAGAGCGGGTTGTGCTAAAAACGGACGGGGAAGCAGTGATGCCGGATGTGCGCGGCTGGTCGCTAAGAGATGTGATGAAAGTAGCGGAACTGCTAGAGCTTCGTCCGAGCACGAAAGGAAATGGGTATGTCGTCAGCCAAAATATTCGGCCAGGTGCATTAGTAAAGAAAGGTGATTACTTAATTGTAGAATTAGAAGAACCGCGAAAATGGAATGAGAGAATGGAACAAGAACAAAAAGAAGCATCCGAGAAAAAAAGCGACGGACCAGTGGATTGATTTAAGACGTTCTATAATGAAGCGTACAAGCATATAGTGGAACGAGCCTATCACAAAGGAGGTTCCACTATATGCGTGTTTCCCACGTCACTGTCCGCAAACGGCTAATGATCGTGTTTCTAGTTGGGGTGTTTATTTTTGCGATTATTGACATTCGTCTCGGATATGTTCAATTTATATTAGGTGATATGTTAACAGAAAGAGCGAAAGATTCATGGAGCCGAAATATTCCATTTGAGCCGAAGCGCGGAGAAATTTTGGATCGCAATGGCGTTCCGCTCGCTACGAATATGAGCGCTCCAACAGTATACGTCATTCCGCGCCAGATTGAAAATCCGGCCGAGACGGCAGAAAAGTTAGCGAAAGTGTTAAATATGCCCGTCGAAAAAGCGTATAAACATATTACGAAAAAAACGTCGATCGAGCGCATTCCAGAAGGTAGGAAAATATCGAATGAAAAAGCAAAAGAAATTCGGGCACTCGGCTTAAAAGGGGTATATATCGCGGAAGATACGAAACGTTATTATCCGTTCGGCAGTTATTTGTCCCATGTTTTAGGATTTACCGGCATCGATAACCAGGGCTTGATGGGATTAGAGCTCTATTATGATAAAGAATTGAGCGGTCAACGCGGTTCGGTGCAATTTTATTCGGACGCAAAAGGAAAAAGAATGCCTAATATGGCAGATGATTATACGCCGCCAACAGATGGGTTAAATTTGGTGCTTACGATTGATTCGCGTATCCAAACAATCGTGGAGCGGGAACTCGATATTGCCGAAGCAAAGTATAATCCAGACGGCATTATTGCAGTTGCAATGAACCCGAATACGGGAGAAATTTTGGCAATGGCGAGCCGTCCAACATTTGACCCGGCAAACTATCGAAACGTCCCAGCGGAAATTTATAACCGCAACTTGCCGATTTGGAGTACGTATGAACCTGGTTCGACGTTTAAAATTATTACGCTTGCTGCGGCGTTGGAAGAAAAAAAAGTAAATTTATTGAAAGATCATTTTTATGATCCAGGATATGTAAAAGTTGCCGGTGCAACATTACGTTGCTGGAAAAAAGGCGGGCATGGATCGCAAACTTTTTTAGAAGTTGTGCAAAACTCTTGTAACCCAGGTTTTGTAGAGTTAGGGGAACGCCTTGGGAAAGAAAAATTGTTTCACTACATTAAGGAGTTTGGCTTTGGTGAAAAAACAGGCATTGACTTGCAGGGGGAAGGAACCGGAATTTTATTTGATTTGAAACGCGTTGGGCCTGTCGAACAAGCAACAACGGCCTTTGGGCAAGGGGTGTCGGTGACACCGATTCAGCAAGTGGCAGCTGTTTCTGCGGCAGTAAATGGTGGAATTTTGTACACGCCATATATTGCGAAGCAATGGGTTGATCCTGAAACAGGAAAGGTAGTAAGCCGCAATACACTAAAGGCGAAGCGACGCGTTATTTCCGAGGAAACGTCGAAACAAATTCGTTATGCTCTAGAGAGCGTTGTTGCACAAGGGACAGGAAAAGGTGCCTATGTAGAAGGGTATCGTGTTGGCGGAAAAACAGGAACAGCACAAAAAGCGAAAGGCGGCCGATATTTAAAAGATAATCATATCGTTTCTTTTATCGGATTTGCACCGGCGGATGACCCACAGCTTGTCGTTTATGTTGCTGTCGACAATCCGAAAGGAACGGTTCAATTCGGTGGTGTCGTCTCTGCTCCAATCGTCGGAAAAATTATGGAGGATAGTCTACGTACACTTGGCGTGAAACCACGCAAAGGCCAAATAGAAAAAGAACGGGCGTGGAATGATCCGAAAATGGTCGAAGTTCCAAATTTAATCGGCTTATCAAAAAAAGACTTGCAAGAGCAACTTTTTAACTTAAAATTAGATGTTAGTGGAGAAGGTGATGTTGTTATTGAGCAAGCTCCAGAACCTGGGGTGAAAGTGAAAGAAGGTTCCACTATTCGCATTTACTTAGCATCAAAGACGTCTTCTAAAAAAGAAGTTCGATGAAAGCGATCAATATATCGATGTATCAAGGGGGCGGCTGATGTAAGTTGTCATATATCCTATCTCGCCCCTTTTTTCCGCTTTTCATTGTTTTCTTCTAAAGGACTATGAAGCGAAAGGAATGAACAAAAATGAAGCTGCAGACGCTGCTTTCGTATTTGCATGATTTTACAACGTATGTCGGTGAAAACCCGACAATTACTTCCATTGAAATGGATTCGAGAGAAGTAAAAAAAGGATCATTATTTATTTGCATCAAAGGATTTACAGTGGACGGCCACGATTTTGCGAAACAGGCAGTCGAAAATGGTGCTGTAGCCATCATTGCCGAACGACCACTTGATGTAGATGCGCCCGTTATTGTCGTTCGTGATAGCCGGCGCGCAATGGCGGTGCTTGCCGATGCGTTTTACGGACAGCCGACCCATCAGTTACATTTAATCGGGGTTACGGGCACAAATGGGAAAACGACAACGACTCATATAATAGAGCACATCGCTAGAAAGGCGAATAAAAAAACGGGGCTAATTGGAACGGTGCATATTAAAATTGGCGATGATACGTATCCAACGAAAAATACGACGCCAGAATCGTTGCTGTTGCAACGAACGTTTAAACAAATGGTGGACGAAGGTGTCGATGTTGCGGTCATGGAAGTGTCTTCGCATGCCCTTCATATGGGACGCGTGCACGGCTGTGACTATGATGTTGCTGTGTTTACTAATTTAACGCAAGATCATCTCGATTACCACGAGACAATGGAAGAATACCGCAATGCGAAAGGATTGCTGTTTTCCCAGCTCGGAAATCGTTATGATCACAAACGGCCAAAGTTTGCGGTATTAAACAACGATGATCCTGCTTCACAATATTATAAGCATATGACGGCTGCAACCGTTATTACATACGGAATTGAAACAGATAGCGATATTATGGCAAAGCGAATTGATATTGTTCCAAGCGGAATGTCGTTTGATCTGATCACACCGCACGGTACTGTTCGGGTCAAAACAAGGTTAATCGGATTGTTTAACGTATATAATTTGCTCGCAGCTGTTTCCGCCTCTCTTGTGTCTGGTATTCCATTTTCTGTTATTGTAGAGGCGATTGAAGAAATTTCTGGGGTTGCGGGACGGTTTGAAACAGTCGATGAAGGGCAAAACTTTACAGTAATCGTTGATTATGCTCATACGCCAGATAGTTTGGAAAATGTCTTAAAAACAATTCGGCAATTTGCTCAGAAAAAAGTTTACGTTGTTGTTGGCTGCGGCGGTGACCGAGACCGTACAAAACGGCCGCTTATGGCAAAAACAGCGGTCAAATACGCCGATGTGGCCATTTTCACTTCTGATAATCCGCGTTCCGAAGAGCCTGAACAAATTTTGCGCGATATGGAAGCAGGTGTTTCCAGCGAGCGTTATGTAACGATTGTCGATCGCAAGGAGGCGATTTATTACGCGATTGAACAAGCGCAAGAAGGAGATATTATTTTAATCGCAGGCAAAGGGCATGAAACGTACCAAATTATTGGCGATCGCGTCATTGATTTTGATGATCGGCTTGTTGCCCGGGAAGCGATTAAGGAGCGGAAGAACATATGTTGACATATGAAATGGTCAAACGGTTATGTAAACAGGCTCGTGGCATTGTCGATGATGCGATTACGTTTCACCATGTGTTTGTAGATCCTTATGAACATGCCCCAAAAGGGTTATTCGTTCCGCTTGGGCATGGGATGGAAACGTTAAAAATTGCGATTGAACATGGAGCAATCGCCGCGTTTTGGCAAGAAGGCGATGAATTGCCGCGTTACATTCCAAATCAGTTTCCGGTCTTTTTTGTTTCATCACCAATTCAAGCATTAGAGGAGCTTTTAGATATGTATGGGCAATGGGAAAACAATAAGAGCGAAAAAACAAAGTTTAACCTTACCATTTCTGCTCATAATGAACAAAATCATTCATATGATATAGCGGTGCTCGCTGCTCTTAAACGGCTGCAACAGAAATGGATGCGTGTTCAAGGACAAGAAGGATGTGACCGATCATGCTAGAGCAAGTCATTGTTTTAGCCATTGTTCTTTCCTTTCTGATTACTGTTATATTATCGCCATTGTTTATTCCGTTTTTAAGACGGTTAAAATTCGGGCAAAGCATACGGGAAGAAGGACCGAAATCGCATCAAAAAAAATCAGGCACCCCGACGATGGGAGGTATTATGATTTTACTTTCCATCGTTGTGACAACGTTATTGATGACGAGAAAATTTGCAACTCTTTCCGTTGAAACATATTTATTGCTTTTTGTAACGATTGGTTATGGATTGCTTGGCTTTTTGGATGATTTTATTAAAGTGGTGATGAAACGGAATCTTGGGTTGACGAGCAGACAAAAGTTAATTGGGCAATTAATTATTGCAATTGTTTTTTATTTTGTATATCAGCGCAGTGGTTTTTCTACTGCCTTACATATTCCAGGGACAGATCTTTCTATTAATCTTGGCTTTGGATATGTGTTATTGCTTATTTTCATGCTTGTCGGCGGTTCGAATGCGGTCAATTTAACCGATGGGCTCGATGGTTTATTGGCTGGGACAGCGGCCATTGCTTTCGGCGCTTATGCCGTTCTTGCCTGGAACCAAGGCCAATATGATATCGCTATTTTTTGTGTTTCCGTTGTTGGGGCTGTACTAGGATTTTTAGTATTTAACGCCCATCCAGCAAAAGTATTTATGGGAGATACCGGGTCGCTTGCGTTAGGCGGCGCGATTGCTACAGTGGCAATTTTAACAAAGTTGGAAATATTGCTTGTTGTTATTGGCGGTGTATTTGTTATCGAAACACTGTCCGTTATTATTCAAGTCATTTCATTTAAAACAACGGGAAAACGTGTATTTCGCATGAGCCCGTTGCACCATCATTATGAGTTGATTGGCTGGTCGGAGTGGCGTGTTGTCGTCACATTCTGGGCAGTCGGCTTATTATTTGCAATGCTAGGAATCTATATCGAGGTGTGGATTTAATTGAAACAGGCAGCTTTCTATCAACAACGTCAGGTGTTAGTCATTGGTTTGGCAAAAAGCGGATTTGCAGCGGCAAAACTGCTTCATGAGCTAGGTGCCAACGTCACGGTAAATGATCAAAAGACGTTTGAAGAAAATAAAGAAGCGCAACAGCTAGAACAAATGGGAATCCGAGTGATTTGCGGCGGGCATCCGCTTGAGCTCTTGGATGAGCCGTTTGATTTTGTTGTGAAAAACCCTGGCATTCCATATACGAATCCAATGGTAAAAAAAGCAATGGAAAAAGGATTGCCCGTTGTCACAGAAGTGGAGTTAGCGTATCACATTTCGGAGGCACCTTTTATTGGGATTACAGGTTCCAATGGAAAAACAACAACAACAACATTAATTTTTGAGATGCTGCGTGAAGGAGAAAAACGCCCGCTGCTTGCGGGAAATATAGGGATGGCTGCTTGTGAAGTGGCAAAAAAAGCGGAAGCAGGCAATTGGCTTGTAACGGAACTTTCCTCCTTCCAGCTAGCGGGAATTCGCGATTTTTGCCCGCGTATTTCCGTTTTATTAAACATTTTTGATGCCCATTTAGATTACCATGGTTCAAAAGAAGCTTATGCACAGGCAAAAGCAAATATTTTTAAAAACCAGACAAATGATGATTATGCGGTCATTAATGCAGATGATGAACTTGTGATGCAGCTTGCTGAGAACATTCATGCACAAAAAGTTACTTTTTCGACAACAAAAGTGTTAGACCGCGGTGCTTATATAAAAGATGGTTTGATCTATTGGAACGATGAAGCGGTAATTGCTGTTGGCGATATAGTGCTTCCAGGAAAACATAATTTGGAAAATATATTGGCAGCTGTTTCTGTGGCAAAATTAGTAGGCGTAGACAATAAAGCTATTTCCCAAGTCTTAACGGCATTCACAGGGGTGAAGCATCGGCTTCAATATGTTGCTACTATTAATGGGAGAAAGTTTTTCAATGACTCCAAAGCAACCAATATTCTTGCGACACAAAAAGCACTGTCCGCTTTTGAAAAAGATGCTGTCATCCTTTTGGCAGGTGGGCTAGACCGCGGCAATGAGTTTGATGGCCTTCTTCCTTATTTGCATAACGTAAAAGCAATCATATTGTTTGGCCAAACCGCGCCAAAAATAGCTCGTGTCGCTAAACAGGCAGGAATAGAAACGATTGAATATGTCGATAATGTGGAAAAAGCTGTACCAGTTGCTTATCAACTATCCGAACCAGGTGATGTCATTTTACTGTCGCCGGCATGTGCAAGCTGGGATCAATATAAAACTTTTGAACAAAGAGGAGACATTTTTATCAATGCCGTGCATAAGTTGAAATAGAGAGAAAGGACAGCCTTTTCTCTCCTAGTTTAGAAAAGTAGAGGTGTTGGGCATTGCCGCGGAAAAAGTCTACGCCTGATTTTTTGCTGATTATCCTTACGTTTTCGTTGTTGGCAATTGGGCTTATTATGGTGTATAGCGCCAGTGCCATTTGGGCGGAATATAAGTTTCATGATTCGTTTTTCTTTGCAAAACGTCAGCTTTTGTTTGCCAGCGCGGGAGTCATTGCAATGTTCTTTATTATGAATATTGATTATTGGACATGGCGCGACTGGTCGAAAGTGCTTATTATCGTCTGTTTTTTGTTGCTTGTTCTCGTATTAATCCCCGGAGTCGGAATGGTTCGCAATGGATCACGCAGCTGGATTGGTGTTGGGGCGTTTTCCATTCAGCCGTCCGAATTTATGAAACTTGCAATGATTGCCTTTTTGGCAAAGTACTTGTCGGAAAACCAAAAAAATATTACATCGTTTAAACGAGGATTGCTTCCCGCTTTGGCACTTGTGTTTTTTGCGTTTGGAATGATCATGCTTCAACCGGACTTAGGAACCGGCACCGTAATGGTCGGCACATGTATTGCAATGATTTTTGTTGCTGGTGCGCGCATCAGCCATTTTATCGGATTAGGAATACTTGGACTGGCAGGATTTGCTGCTCTTGTTTTGTCAGCGCCATATCGAATTAAGCGGATTACTTCTTTTTTGAATCCTTGGGAAGATCCGCTTGGAAGCGGGTTTCAAATTATTCAATCGCTATATGCGATTGGCCCTGGAGGTTTGTTTGGCTTAGGGCTGGGACAAAGCCGACAAAAGTTTTTTTATTTGCCTGAGCCGCAAACTGACTTTATTTTTGCGATTTTAGCAGAAGAACTTGGGTTTATTGGCGGGTCGCTTGTTTTACTTTTATTTAGCTTGCTGCTTTGGCGCGGAGTGCGTATTGCACTTGGGGCGCCGGATTTGTATGGAAGTTTTCTTGCCATCGGCATTATTTCGATGGTGGCCATTCAAGTAATGATTAATATCGGCGTTGTTACAGGATTAATGCCGGTAACGGGAATTACGCTGCCGTTTTTAAGCTATGGTGGTTCATCATTAACGCTTATGTTAATGGCAATTGGGGTTTTACTAAACATTAGCAAGCATGCAAAATATTAATAAAACCAATTCGTTGCGTTGCATCCAACAACCAAAAAACAAAATGTTCAAGTTTCATCGATCTAGAAGGGTATCTCTCAAATTAGAGAGACACCCTCTCATTTTGTTAAGGTGACATCTGCGATGAAAGGAGCATACGTATATACATAGGCGGTTTGGGAAAGGAGATGAAAGCCATGAAGGCAATGGTAAATGAATTATTAAGCGCTAACGTTGGGAAAGTGAAGGAAATGGAACCTTTATCGAACCATACGACGATAAAAGTTGGCGGCCCTGCAGATGTATTGATCGAACCAGATAGTGTAGAAAACCTGAAAAAAACAATGGCGATTATAAAAAAGCATGAAGTGCCATGGCGCGCGATTGGCCGTGGTTCGAATTTACTTGTTTCTGACGAAGGGGTCGAAGGGGTTGTAATCAAAATTGGCGAAGGGTTAGATGAATTACATGTTGATGGGGAAACCGTTACGGTCGGTGGAGGATACTCATTAGTACGCCTTGCCACGTTAATGAGCAAACAAGGGTTGTCTGGTTTAGAATTTGCCGGCGGAATTCCTGGATCGGTCGGGGGAGCTGTTTATATGAACGCGGGGGCGCACGGCTCCGATATGTCACAAATCGTAAAAAGGGCGTTAATTTTATTTCCAGACGGGATGATGGAATGGCTGACGAATGAGGAAATGCAATTTGCGTATCGCACTTCTGTGTTGCAAACAAAAAGACGTGGAATTTGTATAGCAGCGGAACTTCAGCTTACTTCCGGGAACCGTGAAGAAATTGTTGCAAAAATGAGGAAAAACAAAGATTATCGCCGTGAGACACAACCGTGGGATAAACCTTGTGCGGGCAGCATATTTCGCAATCCTTTGCCGCAATATGCTGGAAAACTGATTGAAGAGGCTGGTTTAAAGGGATATACGATTGGCGGCGCGAAAATTTCTGAACAGCATGCCAATTTTATCGTTAATACAGGAAAAGCAAAAGCAAAAGATGTACTGGACTTAATTCAGTTTGTGAAAAAAACGATTCATGAATTGCATGGCATTCATTTGCGGACAGAAGTAGAAATTATTGGCCGGAAGTTGTAAAATCTATCTCTCTATATATTATAATGCTATGATATAATAAAATTGAGTTTGTCCATGTTTATCAAACATAGAAATACAACGGCATCGAGGTGTGCCGTTTGTTTTTATAGATGTGCTTTCGAGCTTATGTCGGAAAGCGGTGAATGGCTTTGGAAAAAGGAAAAAAAATCGTTGTTCTTGAGGAACGGGTGCCGAAATTAAAGGAACGGCGGAGACAAAAAGCGAATCGTCGTTTAATCGCGTATATCTCTTTCTTTTTTCTTCTCATTTTATGCATGATTTATTTTCAATCACCATTAAGCTATGTCCGTCATATTCAAGTAAACGGAAATCATCATCTTTCCGCAAAACAAGTGATACAGTTAAGCGGCATCACAAAACGGACAAGCTTTTGGAAAGTAAAAGAAGACGAAATTAAGCGGAATGTGGAGAAACATCCGGAAGTGAAGAGCGTATCATTGGAAAAACATTTCCCAAATACGATCATCATTCATGTGAAAGAGCGGAGGAGAATCGCTTATATTTATGACCAACAAACATTTTTTCCGCTTTTAGAAAATGGTTACATACTAAAGAAACACACATCAAAAACCGCGCCAAGCGATGCGCCGATTTTAATTAATTGGAAAAAGGGAGAAGATATTCAAGAAATCGCAGGACAGTTGGCGCAGCTTTCCCCATCGATATTAAACGCCATTTCTGAAATTCATTATACACCGAGCGATGATAACCGTTATCATATTACTGTTTATATGAATGATGGTTTTGAAGTGAGTGCGAACGTACAAAATTTTGCCGATAAAATGTCATTGTATCCGTCTATTGTCCAGCAATTAGATCCAAACGTAAAAGGGGTAATCCATTTAGAAGTAAGCAATTATTTTACCGCTTATAAACAACCGAAAAAGGAGGATGACAATGACAAAGCGGAAAGGTAACCGTGTCATCCTTTCTTTTATCTGTTTTATACTAGGATCTATGCTGGCGTTTTCTTATCAATATACAAAAAGGGAAGCATCAAAGCGAAATATAACAGATCGGCAATGGCAAAAGGAGTATGATTACCGAGAGCGAGTGATTAAGATACAGAAAGAAAATCGACGATTAAAAAACGAGTTAGTACAAAAACAAAATGAAGTTGTGGAGATGGAAAAAGCGTTGGCAGAACAACAAACATCGTATACGGATTTGGCAAAACAAGCAGAAAAACTACGCATGTATGTTGGAGAGGCGAAAGTAAAAGGAAAAGGAATTGAAATAACGTTATCGGATGCATCTTATATTCCTTCTGAACAAAGTGCGACAGACTACATTGTTCACGAACAACATGTCTTTAAAGTCATTCATGAGCTGCTCATTTCCGGAGCAGAAGCAATCGCCATTAATGGGCAACGAATTTCCCATCGTTCGTACATTGTTTGCAATGGTCCCGTAATCGAAGTAGATGGCACGCAACACGCAGCCCCTTTTGTCATCTCCGCAATTGGCAATCCAACGGTTCTCGCTTCCGCTTTGAACATTCCCGGCGGGGTAAAGGATCAGCTTATTCAAGATAACATAATTGTAAGGATTGCTAGTAAAGATGAAATAGTGTTAGATCCTATCTTTCATGCTAATCATCCATAAATTGCCTCGGCAGAAAGAATGGTGAAGATGATTGGAACGGAAAAAAAACGATCTATTTTACTTGTATTACGACCATTTTTGGATTTATGCTAGCTGTTCAACTTCAGACAACGTCACATCCTAAAGTTCGCGATACACGTGATATTTGGGAGCTGCGCGCTGATTTAAAAAAAGAACAACAATTGCAGCGACAACTTGTATTAGAAATCGGGGATTATGAGGAAAAATTACGGAATTACAAGCAAAAGCAGCGATCTAATCAAGAAGCCGTTTTGCATGAAACAGTAAGTGAATTGGAACAGGAAGCTGGTTTGACAAAAATAGAAGGTCTAGGAATTGTTTTGACAATTGAACCATTTTATTCGGATCATTACGTAGGTCCCATTGCGGAAACGGTGTCGCCTGAACTGTTGCACCGGCTTATTAATGAATTAAACATGTACGGTGCGAAAGAAATTGCTATTGCCGAGGAGCGGATTACAAACACGACGGCGATTCGCGATGTTAATGGTGCGACGAAAATCGGAGATAGCAAAATCTCTTCATTGCCAATTACAGTAAAAGTAATCGCAGATGATGCAAAAATGTTATGTAATCGTTTAAAAGTATCGACAATTCGTGATGATTTTGTCGTTGAAAATTTGCAGCTTACAATTTCTGAACCGTTGACATCAGTGGTTATTCCGCCGTCTAAAGAAAAATGGAACGTGAAATATATGGAAACGGTAAAAGCCGAAAAGGAGGAGAAATAATATGTGGCTCCCGCTCATCGGCTTATTCGTTGGCTTAATAGTAGGATTTTTGAGCGATTTGCGCGTCCCTGACGAATATTCCAATTATTTATCCATTGCAATCCTTGCTGCATTTGATACATTAATTGGTGGACTCCGCGCCCATTTACAGCAAACATATGACGAAATAGTATTTATAACAGGATTCTTTTTTAACATTATTTTGGCTACAACTTTAACTTTTCTTGGTGTCCATCTTGGTGTAGACTTGTACTTAGCAGCTGTATTTGCATTTGGGGTGCGCCTTTTTCAAAATATCGCTGTCATTCGCCGCCTCCTTCTTGCCGAATGGATGGAAAGGCGACAGAACCGTGAAAAAAGTTAATTGGAAAAAAGGGAAAGTTTCTTAAAATGTTGAATATATGGAGTAAAAAATGATTGGTTCGCTTTTTAACATTGCTGATGATAAGCAAGCGTATCCGTTATAGATTAAAAGATGAATAGAGAATAACGCAATTGTGTGGCATATACGAGATATATAAATTTCAGCTTAAAGGAGGTGTCACTGCTTACTAAAATACGTAATAGGGCCGCAAGAAAATGGATGAGAAGCCACAGTTGCAGACGGAAGCGGTGCATATACGATTTTAGTAGGCAGGTACCAAAAGATGAGCAGCAATGAGATCATCGTTAGTCTTGACATTGGCACGTCCAGTGTTAAAGTCATAATCGGAGAAATGCTAAATGAATCTATTAACATTATTGGAGTAGGAAATGTAAAATCGGAAGGACTTAAAAAAGGGTCCATAGTGGATATAGATAAAACGGTGCAATCGATCAAAAGAGCGGTTGAGCAAGCGGAACGGATGGTTGGTTTAACGATCCGCCGTGTCATTGTTGGTGTGACGGGCAATCATGTCCAGCTTCAAGACTGCCACGGCATCGTTGCTGTTTCCAGTGAAAACCGCGAAATTACCGATGAAGATGTTGCGCGCGTGATGGATGCCGCGCAAGTCGTATCGATTCCTCCAGATCGGGAAATTATTGGCGTGATTCCGCGGCAGTTTATCGTTGATGGGTTAGATGGCATTAACGATCCGCGCGGAATGCTCGGTGTCCGTCTTGAAATGGAAGGAACGATTATTACCGGTTCGAAAACGATTTTACATAACTTACTCCGCTGTGTAGAAAGAGCTGGACTGGAAATAAGCGATATTTGCCTGCAGCCGCTTGCTGCTGGTTCTCTTGCTTTGTCAAACGATGAGAAAAACTTAGGGGTGGCGTTAGTCGATATCGGTGGCGGTTCCACGACTATCGCTATTTTCGAACAAGGATTTTTACAGGCCACTTCCGTTTTGCCAGTAGGAGGGGATCATATTACAAAAGATTTATCGATCGGGCTCCGAACATCGACGGAAGATGCAGAAAGGATTAAACTAAAGCATGGACATGCTTTTTATGACTATGCTTCTGAAGAAGAAGTATTTATCGTGCCGGTTATCGGGACTGATCAGCATCAGCAATTTAGTCAATTAGACATTGCCGATATTATTGAGGCAAGGCTGGAAGAAATTTTTCAAATGGTTCAACATGAAATCCGCAAGCTAGGATTTCGTGATTTGCCAGGCGGCTATGTGCTAACTGGCGGAGTAGCAAATATGCCAGGAATATTAGAATTGGCTCATGTCGTATTAGGAAGCAGCGTTCGCATTGCTATGCCTGATTATATAGGTGTGCGCGATCCACAGTATACGACAGGAGTAGGGCTGATCAAGTTTGCTTATCAACAAGCGATGCTGCAAGGGAAATCGGTTCCTGTTGCTGCATCGGTTGCGGAGCCTGTTGAAAAACATCCGCAAAAGCAATCACAACCGAAACAAAAAAAGAAAGAAGCGACTCTTGGAAAAAAAGTAAAAAAATTTTTCGGGTATTTCTTTGAATAGAGATTGAATTTGGGAGGATTTAGTTATGTTGGAGTTTGACACTACAATTGATCAAATGGCAACGATTAAGGTGATTGGTGTTGGCGGCGGCGGTAACAACGCTGTAAATCGAATGATTGAGCACGGTGTACAAGGTGTTGAGTTTATTGCTGTCAATACGGACGCACAGGCGTTAAATTTATCGAAAGCACCAACAAAGCTGCAAATTGGCGCAAAATTAACGCGCGGTTTAGGCGCAGGTGCAAATCCGGAAGTAGGGAAAAAAGCAGCGGAAGAAAGTAAGGAGCAAATTGAAGAAGCGCTGAAAGGCGCTGATATGGTGTTCGTTACTGCAGGAATGGGCGGTGGAACAGGAACTGGGGCTGCTCCAGTTATTGCTCAAATCGCCCGTGAATTAGGAGCATTGACTGTTGGTGTCGTTACCCGTCCATTCACATTTGAAGGGAGAAAACGGGCGACACAGGCAGCAAGTGGTATTGCCGCGATGAAAGAAGCAGTCGATACATTAATTGTCATTCCAAACGACCGCTTGCTAGAGATCGTCGATAAAAACACACCGATGTTAGAGGCATTCCGTGAAGCAGATAACGTTCTTCGTCAAGGTGTACAAGGTATTTCGGATTTAATCGCAGTGCCAGGTCTTATTAACTTAGACTTTGCCGATGTGAAAACAATTATGTCCAACAAGGGCTCTGCGCTAATGGGCATCGGGATTGCAAGCGGGGAAAACCGGGCGGCGGAAGCGGCCAAAAAAGCAATCTCTAGTCCATTGTTAGAAACATCGATTGATGGAGCACAAGGTGTTTTGATGAACATTACTGGCGGCACGAATTTAAGCCTTTATGAGGTACAAGAAGCTGCCGATATTGTCGCATCTGCGGCTGACCAAGATGTTAATATGATTTTCGGCTCGGTCATTAATGAAAACTTAAAAGATGAAATTATTGTAACGGTTATTGCGACTGGGTTTAATGAAAATGTGGCATCACAATCGCGCCCATCCCGTATTGGAATTGGTACGATTCCGAAAGTAACAGCAGCACCAAAACGGGAAAAACACGAAGAAGCCGTACAAGATTATGCGGCGTTGCGTTCCGCGCAAGCCGAAGATCCGCTTGACATTCCTGCTTTTCTTCGCAATCGCAATCGCCGCCGCTAAACGAAAGAGCGCGAATCTTTTATGGTTCGTGCTCTTTTTCTTTTAGTTAATATTTTTTCCTAGCGCGTATCGCGAAGCTAGGATGGTGACATTTCGCCGTTGCCCGCAGGACGCGGGGCCACTCTTAGGAGAAATAGGGGCGCCTTTTGCTTTTCCATTTGCCTAGTTGCGGCGGCAACACATTGAATTAACTTCTCTGAACAACCCACGCAAGACCAAACTTTGTTTGGTCTGAGCCTCCTCGCGGGTCCTTCAGCGCGTGTCGCGGAGCCAGGATGGCGACATTTCGCCGTTGCCCACAGGACGTGGGCAGCTTTTAGGCGAAATTGGGCGCCTTCCGCTTTTCTTTATTGTCTAGCTCGGCGGCTAGCTCTCTTGTGCGAAATAACCTTCTCCCTTGAAGTGCAAGCACTTCAGCGGTCGAAGAACATTTCGCTTCGAGAGCTAATCGCGCCGCCTTCCGCTTTTCTTGTTTCTTTGACAAAAATTCCTGTATTTCACCATCATAAATTGACAGACTTTCCAATAAGATGTACTATATACTATTTTCAGAAACTGCTTGTTTTTGTTGTGAGTGAAGGAGGCTGTTTGATTGGCCGTTTATTTGGATGTCATTTGGTTATTAAATGTTTGTTTTGACAGTTTATTGCTTTGGTTGACAGCAATTATGTTAAAGCGGGATGTCGTGTGGTGGCGAGTGTTGTTTGGAGCGTTTATTGGCGCATCTCTTGTTGTAATGATATTTACACCGTTTTCTATGTATGCTCAGCATCCGGCAATCAAAATTGTGTTCTCATTTCTCATCGTTTTCGTTACATTTGGATTTAAACGAATAAGGTATTTTTTGGAAAATTTATTTGCCTTTTATTTTGTGACGTTTACGGTCGGAGGAGGTATGATTGCCGTCCATTATTTTTTGCAGCGGCAAATCGATATTCATGCAAGTGTGTTAACAACGTATTCGCTCGGTGTGGGCGACCCGGTCAGTTGGATGTTTGTTTTATTAGGATTCCCAGCCTTATGGTTATTTTCGCGAGCACGCATCAACGGGATTCGCGAAAAAAAGTTGCGATTTGAACATATTGTCGACGTCCTTATTGTATTTGATGGCATACCTCTTCAATTAAAAGGACTCATTGATAGCGGCAACCAACTATATGATCCACTATCGAAAATGCCTGTCATGATTGTTGAGATGAATAAAGTAAAGGAAGTGCTGCCGGAAGAATTAGTGCAACATATCCAGTTAGGAAAATCAATGGATTGGATCAATAATGAGCAATTGGAAAAGTGGGTGCATCGTCTGCGTATTGTTCCATATCGGGTTGTAGGGAGCGAACAACAATTTTTAGTTGCGATTAGACCAGACCGCATCATGATTTTTTACGAACAACAATGGCTGGAAATCCAAAAAGGGCTTGTCGGATTAAACGAAACCAATTTATCTGCTGATGGAGAATATGAGTGTATTATACATCCGAAAATGGTACAAACGGGGAAGAGGCTCACAGCTTCATGATTCGTTACTATATCATACTCGCTTTTTGCTAATTTAGAAGGGGGGATTTTGATGAAAACGTGGAAACTTCGTATCATTTATTTTTGGTATAAGTTATTGGCGAAGTTAAGGATTAAAGCGGATGAAGTGTATTATATCGGTGGAAGTGAGGCGCTGCCGCCACCGTTGACAAAAGAAGAAGAAGAGATGTTGATTAAAAAGCTTTCATCTGGGGATGAAACTGCACGGTCGCTGCTTATTGAGCGCAATTTACGGCTTGTTGTATATATTGCGCGCAAATTTGAAAATACGGGAATTAATATCGAGGATTTGATTAGCATTGGAACGATCGGACTTATTAAAGCAGTAAATACGTTTAATCCAGAGAAAAAAATTAAATTAGCGACATACGCTTCTCGTTGCATTGAAAATGAAATATTAATGTATTTGCGCCGCAATAATAAAGTGCGTGCGGAAGTATCGTTTGATGAACCTTTAAATATTGATTGGGATGGTAATGAATTATTGTTATCAGATGTGCTTGGCACGGAAGATGATGTGATTACGAAAGACCTTGAAGCAGATGTCGATCGGCGTCTTTTATTCAATGCGCTAAGGCAGCTTAGCGACCGTGAAAAACAAATTATGGAACTTCGTTTCGGGCTTTCAGGCGGAGAAGAAAAAACGCAAAAAGATGTTGCCGATTTGCTTGGCATATCGCAATCTTACATATCACGGCTAGAAAAGCGGATTATTAAGCGGCTTCGCAAAGAATTCAATAAAATGATGTAAAATGACGGCAATGGTTTCGCATTGCCGTTTTTTTATGCATGGATCTGCGTGCATATTTTTCCTTCCGGAGGAGATACTGAAAATGGACGATTTAGCATCTCCTGATGGGAGGGAACAACTTGACAAGAAACAAAGTTGAGATTTGCGGAGTAGACACATCTAAGCTCCCTGTACTAAAAAACGAAGAAATGAGAGAATTGTTTAAGCGAATGCATGAAGGGGATTTGGAGGCAAGGGAAAAATTAGTGAATGGCAATTTGCGGCTTGTATTGAGCGTCATTCAACGCTTTAATAATCGCGGTGAATTTGTGGATGATTTATTTCAAGTTGGTTGTATCGGACTTATGAAATCGATTGATAACTTTGATTTAAACCAAAATGTAAAATTTTCGACATATGCAGTACCGATGATTATTGGAGAAATTCGCAGATATTTGCGCGATAATAATCCGATTCGCGTATCTCGCTCGCTTCGTGATATTGCCTATAAAGCGTTGCAAGTGCGTGAAAAGTTGATGAGCGAGACGGCGAAAGAGCCTTCGGCGGAAGAAATTGCAAAGGTGCTTGGCATTCCTCATGAGGAAGTGGTGTTTGCCTTAGATGCAATCCAAGACCCTGTTTCGTTATTTGAGCCAATTTATAACGATGGCGGTGATCCGATTTACGTGATGGATCAATTAAGTGATGAACGCAACCGTGATAGCCAATGGATTGAAGAAATTGCGCTAAAAGAAGGACTGCGCCGTCTAAATGAACGAGAAAAAATGATTATCCGCAAGCGTTTTTTCCAAGGAAAAACGCAAATGGAAGTTGCCGAAGAAATTGGAATTTCCCAAGCGCAAGTATCGCGGTTGGAAAAGGCGGCGATTCGTCAAATGAATAAAAACATTCAAGTATAAGAGCTGCTCGTTCAGCTCTTTTCTTTTTTACATAAGCCACTAGGCAAACTCATATAGTTATGATAAGAGAAGAAAGCGGGGGATGTTGAATGATGAGAATTTCTGAGTTTCAAACAAAAGATGTGGTAAACGTTGCAAACGGAAAAAAATTAGGCAATATCGGGGACATAGATATTGATTTAGAGACAGGGCAAATACAATCACTGATTATTTTAGGATCAGGGAAAGTACTCGGTTTATTTGGCCGGGAGGAAACGACAGTCATCCCGTGGCAAAATATCGTCAAAATTGGTGCGGACGTTATTTTAGTACGTTTGCATGAAAGCGAGTAAATAAAAAAAATAAGGATTATCATGTTTAAGCAAACTATGATAAAATAGGAAAAAAAGTGATAAAAATCAACAAAAAAGATATGAGGTTGACGAGGATGTCAGATATTTTTCGACAAATAGAAAAGGAATTGTTGATGCTGCAGTCGCATTCGTTTCCTCAGATCGTCGCTGGATTTACGACGAAACATGGAGGAGTGAGTAAAGGAGCGTTTGCGACATTCAATTTAGGGCTGCATGTTGGGGATGACCCTTCTTTTGTTTGCAGCAATCGACAGCGTTTGGCGGATTTGTTGCAATTTCCACTTGAACGGTGGATATGTTGCGACCAAATACATGATGTTCACATTGAAAAGGTGACAACCGACCACGGTGGAAAAGGAACAACGGATTATCAGTCCGCTATAGCGGGTACGGACGGTCTGTATACAGAAGAGGCAAGATTGTTGCTTGCCTTATGTTTTGCTGATTGCGTACCGCTTTATTTTATGGCTCCGAAACATGGCATGATTGGCCTTGCTCATGCCGGATGGAAAGGAACAGTAAAAAACATTGCGGGAGAAATGGTTCGTCTTTGGCATGAGTGTGAGCAAATTCCTCTTGAGGATATATACGTTGTGATCGGCCCTTCGATTGGCGCTTGTTGCTATATCGTCGATGACCGTGTGATCACGCGCGTCGATCGCGTTTTGGAAGGGGAAGAGAAGCTTCCGTATAAGCAGGTGAGCATAGGGCAATATGCTCTTGATTTAAAAGAGCTGAATAAAGTATTACTGATAAAGGCAGGAATTCATGAAGAACATATTGATGTTTCCGGGTATTGTACGAGTTGTGCTGATCATTTGTTTTTCTCTCATCGCCGTGATCAAGGAAAAACAGGAAGAATGATGGCGTTTATCGGCAGGAAGGAGGAATGAATGATGACGGTTCGCGACAATTTAGCAATCATTCGAGAAAACATTGAAGCAGCGTGCCAACGAGTAGGACGCAATCCTGCCGACATTCGCATTGTTGCCGTTACGAAATATGTAAGTGTAAAGCGGGCGAGAGAGGCGCTAGAAGCCGGCATTACCGATTTGGGAGAAAATCGTGATGACGGGTTGTTGAAAAAATATGAAGCGTTGGGCGCGGAGCCGACATGGCATTTTATTGGCACACTGCAATCACGAAAAGTGAAAAATATTATTGACAAAGTGGATTATATTCACTCGCTTGACCGTATGTCGCTTGCTAAAGAAATCGAAAAGCGAGCAACGAAGCGGGTGAAATGTTTTGTTCAAGTGAACGTATCGGGTGAAGCGACTAAACATGGATTAGCAAAAGAAGAAGTGATTCCGTTTATTCAACAGCTGCAAGACTTTTCGCATATTGAAGTGATTGGTTTAATGACGATGGCGCCTTATACAGATGATGAATCTATTTTACGTACATGCTTTCGTCAATTAAAATTATTGCAAGAAAATGTACAAGCATTACATATTCCAAACGCTCCATGTACGGAACTGTCTATGGGGATGTCCAACGATTACGTGATCGCCATTGAAGAAGGCGCAACTTTTATTCGCCTTGGCACATCGCTGGTTGGAAAAGAATTTTAGGAGGTGAAATCAATGGGATTAATCAAAAAGTTTAAAGATTATTTTTTAGAGGAAGACTATGAGGAATATGAAGAATATGAAGAGGAATATGAGGAAGAGGAAGAAATGCGGCAAGCGACAAAGGCAAATACCAAATCCAATGTGGTGAGCTTACAAAGCGTGCAAAAGTCGTCGAAAGTAGTATTAATTGAGCCAAGAGCATATGCGGAAGCGCAAGAAATCGCTGACCATTTAAAAAATCGCCGCGCGGTTGTGGTGAATTTACAACGAATTCAACACGAACAAGCAAAGCGTATTGTCGACTTTTTAAGCGGTACCGTATATGCCATTGGAGGAGATATTCAACAAGTTGGCACAAAAATTTTTTTGTGCACGCCAGATAACGTAGATGTGACTGGTTCGATTTCCATCGATAGTGACGATGATACATCAATGAAGAGGTGGTAGCCGTTTATGCACAGTTTGCTTTGGTTTTTGAGTACATTGATTCAAATTTATTCGTATGCGCTCATTATTTACATTTTGATGTCATGGTTTCCCAATGCTCGTGATACAAAAGTCGGCCAAATGCTTGCGACGATTTGCGAGCCATATTTAGAACCGTTTCGCCGCATTATTCCACCAATCGGAATGATTGACATTTCTCCGATCGTCGCTTTTTTAGTGCTTGAATTTGCGACAAAAGGGTTGTATGCCCTTTTTGATATGTTAAATTTAGTGTGAGGAATCCATCATAGGGTTCCTTTCTTCATGGAAGTTAGGTGTGAACAGATGGAAATATACCAGCATTTTCGCAAAGAAGAACATCATTTTATTGACCAGGTATTAGAGTGGCAAGAAACGGTAAAGAGACAATACGCACCAAAGCTTACTGACTTTTTAGATCCACGTGAGCAACAAATTGTGCAAAGCGTCATCGGTCGCGATGAGGAGGTTCGCATTGCTTTTTTTGGCGGCGCCCCGTTTGTGGAGCGCAAAAGAGCGCTATTGTTCCCGCCATATTTTCAGCCCACGGATGAAGATTATGAAATTGCTTTGTTTGAGGTCCATTATCCGAGCAAATTTATCAGCCTAGAGCATCGCCAAGTGCTAGGGGCGCTCATGTCGCTTGGGTTGAGGCGCGGAAAATTTGGTGATATTTTAATGAAGGAGGAACGGGTTCAATTTTTGGCGGCCAACGAAGTGGCGGACTATATCCGCCTACATTTGCACGCAATCGGGAAAGCAAATGTTTCGGTAGAAAAAAGACCGTTGACAGAGATTATCACGTTAGAAGAAAAGTGGCAAGATACGACCATTACCGCTTCATCATTAAGGCTGGATGCAATATTATCACAAGCATTTCATGTATCACGGCAAAAAATTCAGTCATTCATTGAAAATGGATTTGTAAAAGTAAATTGGAAAATCGTTGAACAAGCACATTTTGAATGCCAACAAGGAGACATTCTTTCCGCGCGCGGATTTGGCCGCTGTAAAATTATATCCATTGAAGGAAAAACAAAAAAAGAAAAGTGGCGCATTCGAATCGGAATACAAAAATAATCGAATGGTTGCAGGAATTGATAGAAAAATGTCGAATGATAAGGAAAAGGAATTTCGAGACGGAGGTGGCCATTGTGCCTTTAACGCCATTAGATATTCATAATAAAGAGTTTAGCCGGGGTTTTCGCGGCTATGATGAAGATGAAGTAAATGAATTTCTTGATCAAGTCATTAAAGATTATGAAATGGTGATTCGCGAAAAAAAGCAACTTGAGGAAAAAGTGGCGGAATTGACAGAAAAACTAAATTACTTTACTAATATTGAAGAAACATTAAACAAATCGATTTTAGTTGCCCAGGAAACAGCGGAAGAAGTAAAGCGAAACGCGGAGAAAGAAGCGAAACTAATCATTAAAGAAGCGGAAAAAAATGCGGAGCGCATCATCAGCGAAGCGCTTGCGAAATCGCGGAAAATCTCTCTTGAAATTGAAGAACTAAAGCGGCAATCGAAAGTATTTCGCATGCGTTTTCGCATGCTCATTGAAGCACAGCTAGAAATGTTGAATAATCGCGATTGGGATGATTTAATGGAATATGAAGTGCCAGAATTAGAAACAAAGGAGAAGGAAGAACTCTCCCAATCTTGACGACCATTGATTTTTTCGCATATAATATCGAATAAAATGAACATAGGCGTTAACGATGAAAGGGACAGTAGCTCTTTCAACGCTTATTTCAGCGAGCTGGGGATGGTGGAAGCCTGGCATAAGCGAAAGAGTGAAGATCACCCTGGAGTTCCATGCTGAACGGAAAAGTAGGCAGTGGCGTGTCATTCACGTTACGAATGCAAAGTGGGCTATGGCATACATAGCCAATAAGGGTGGTACCGCGAGACCGTTCTCGTCCCTTTTTGGGAGAGAGCGGTTTTTTACGTTTCTACTGTCTTTCCAACTTGATCAGCTGCTTATCTATTTCGCTCATTTATACATGAAATAATAAGGATAGGAGGAATGAACATGGATTATAAAGAAACGCTGTTAATGCCACAAACGGAATTTCCGATGCGCGGAAACTTGCCGAAGCGTGAACCGGAAATCCAGAAAAAATGGGAAGAAATGGACATTTATCGAAAAGTGCAAGAACGGACAAAAGGACGTCCATTGTTTGTTCTGCATGACGGGCCGCCGTACGCGAACGGCGATATTCATATGGGACACGCTTTAAATAAAATTTTAAAAGATATTATCGTCCGCTATAAATCGATGAGCGGCTATTGCGCGCCATACGTTCCTGGATGGGATACACATGGACTTCCGATTGAAACAGCGCTCACGAAAAAGGGAGTTGACCGAAAATCGATGAGCGTTGCGGAATTTCGCAAGCTTTGTGAACAATATGCGTATGAACAAATTAATAATCAGCGCGAGCAATTTAAGCGTCTTGGCGTGCGCGGCGATTGGGAAAATCCATATATTACGTTGAAACCGGAATATGAAGCACAACAAATTAAAGTGTTTGGCGAGATGGCGAAAAAAGGACTTATTTATAAAGGCCTAAAGCCGGTATATTGGTCTCCATCAAGCGAATCGGCGTTGGCGGAAGCGGAAATTGAGTATAAAGACAAACGTTCCCCTTCCATTTATGTTGCATTCCCAGTGAAAGATGGAAAAGGAGTGCTTGACGGGGATGAAAAGATCGTTATCTGGACAACAACGCCTTGGACGATTCCAGCAAACTTAGCGATTGCCGTCCATCCAGACCTTGATTATCAAGTGGTGGAAACAAACGGTGCAAAATATGTCGTTGCTGCTGCGTTATTAGAATCTGTTGCGAAAGAAATCGGCTGGGACGAAGTAACGGTTGTGAAAACGATCAAAGGAAAAGACTTAGAATATGTCGTGGCAAAACATCCGTTTTATGACCGCGATTCTTTAGTCATTTGCGGTGAACATGTTACGACAGACGCCGGAACAGGATGCGTTCATACCGCGCCTGGACATGGGGAAGATGACTTTATTGTCGGGCAAAAATACGGCTTGGATGTGCTATGTCCAGTCGATGAGCGCGGCTATATGACAAGCGAAGCGCCAGGCTTTGAAGGACTGTTTTACGATGAAGCAAACAAAGCGATTACGCAAAAATTAGAAGAAGTCGGGGCGCTTTTAAAACTCAGTTTCATCACTCACTCGTATCCGCACGACTGGCGTACGAAAAAGCCGACGATTTTCCGTGCTACGACACAATGGTTTGCATCCATCGATAAAATTCGCGGTGAACTGCTTCAGGCCATTAAAGAAACAAAATGGATTCCGGAATGGGGCGAAATCCGCATCCATAATATGATTCGCGACCGCGGCGATTGGTGCATTTCTCGTCAACGTGCATGGGGGGTACCGATTCCAGTCTTTTACGGGGAAAACGGTGAACCAATTATTACGGACGAAACGATTGAACATGTATCTAACTTGTTCCGTCAATATGGTTCGAACGTTTGGTTTGAGCGTGAGGCGAAAGATTTATTACCGGAAGGATTTACTCATCCATCAAGCCCGAACGGTATCTTTACGAAAGAAACAGACATTATGGATGTATGGTTTGATTCCGGTTCTTCCCATCAGGCAGTGCTTGTAGAACGTGATGATTTACAACGCCCGGCAGATTTATATTTAGAAGGTTCCGACCAATATCGCGGCTGGTTTAACTCTTCGCTTTCGACTGCCGTCGCTGTTACCGGTAAAGCACCGTATAAAGCTGTATTAAGCCACGGATTTGTTCTCGATGGAGAAGGACGGAAAATGAGCAAATCGCTTGGCAATGTCGTTGTGCCGGCGAAAGTGATGGAACAGCTTGGTGCCGACATTTTGCGTTTATGGGTTGCTTCTGTTGATTATCAAGCGGACGTTCGCATTTCTGACAGCATTTTAAAACAAGTGGCGGAAGTATATCGCAAAATTCGCAATACGTTCCGCTTTATGCTCGGAAACTTATTCGACTTTAATCCAGAAACAGATGCGGTTCCGGTTAACGAATTACGTGAAGTCGACCGCTACATGATTGTAAAATTAAACCATTTGATTGAAAACGTAAAGCATGCCTATGAAACGTATGATTTTGCGTCCATTTATCACGATGTGAACAATTTCTGTACTGTTGATTTAAGTGCTTTCTATTTAGATTTTGCAAAAGATATTTTATATATCGAAGCGCCAAACGATCGCGCCCGCCGTTCGATTCAGACGGTATTGTACGAAACGGTTGTCGCGTTAACAAAGCTTGTAGCGCCGATTTTGCCGCATACTGCAGAGGAAGTATGGGAGCACATTCCAAATCGAAAGGAAAAAGAAGAAAGCGTTCAACTTGTTGATATGCCAGAGACAATAAACATTGACGAAGAAGACGCGATTGTTGCAAAATGGGATGCGTTTATGAACTTGCGCGATGATGTGTTAAAAGCGTTAGAAGTGGCGCGCAACGAAAAAGTGATTGGCAAATCGTTGACCGCAAGCGTTACGGTATATCCGACAAAAGAAGCGCGACAATTGCTTGGATCGATCGAAGAAGATCTAAAACAGTTATTTATCGTATCCGAGTTTACGATTGCAGATGACTATGAACATGCTCCAGAAGATGCGCAAAAATTGGCCAATGTGGCCGTTATCGTCAAACCGGCGGAAGGAGAAACATGCGAGCGTTGCTGGGTGGTGACTCCGGAAGTAGGAAAAGATGCGGATCATCCGACATTATGCCCTCGATGCGCCCATATTGTGAAAGAACATTATTCCGCCTAAAGCTGGCGGAGCTGCCGGATTGCGGCGGCTCCGCTGTTTTTATCGCATCATCCAATTGTCTATAATTGCCTGATTATGCTACAATGCATTAGGTATGATATACGTGAGTGGGGGGATATGGTGATATACTATATCATTGCGCTGGCGGTCATCGCCATCGATCAGTGGACGAAATGGCTCGTTGTAAAATATATGAAGCTTGGTGAAAGTATTCCGATCATTCCAAACGTGCTTTATATCACTTCACATCGTAACCGCGGAGCGGCATGGGGTATTTTACAAGGGCAGTTTTGGCTGTTTTATTTGATTACCGTAATCGTTGTCATTGGGTTAGTCGTCTATATTCAGCGTTTGCCGCGCGGAGAGCGGTTGTTTGGAATCGCTTTGGGCCTTATGCTTGGAGGAGCGATCGGCAACTTTATTGACCGGGTTTTCCGCAAAGAAGTCGTTGACTTTATTCATACATACATTGGCACATATAGCTTTCCAGTGTTTAATATTGCTGATTCCGCGCTTTGTATCGGTGTAGCGCTTGTCTTTATTAAAACGTTTTTTGCTGGAAAAACAGAAAAGGAGAATCGGTAATGGATGTTATTCAATTTCATATTGATGCGGAATACGACAATGAACGGATTGATAAAGTGATTGCAGCATTAAATGAAGAATGGTCTCGTTCCAAAGTGCAGCAATGGATAAAAGATGGGCTTGTCACCGTTAACGATCAGCATGTCAAAGCGAATTACAAGAGTTCAGCCGGCGATGTCGTTGTCGTTCGCCTTCCGGAACCGGAGCCGCTTCATGTCGTGCCAGAGAATATTCCGTTAGATATTTATTACGAGGATGCTGATGTTCTTGTTGTCAATAAACCGCGCGGCATGGTCGTTCACCCAGCACCAGGGCATATGCGCGGCACGCTCGTAAACGCCTTGCTTGCCCATTGCACCGATTTATCAGGCATTAACGGAGTGCTTCGTCCGGGTATTGTGCATCGCATTGATAAAGATACATCTGGATTATTGATGGTTGCCAAAAACGATATGGCGCACCAGTCGCTTGTCGATCAACTTGTGAAAAAAACGGTGACGCGAAAATATAAAGCGATTGTTCATGGAGTAATTCCACACGATTACGGCACGATTGACGCGCCGATCGGCCGCGATAAACGAGATCGTAAAAAAATGACGGTAACAGAAGAAAACGGAAAAGAGGCGGTCACTCATTTCCGTGTGTTAGAACGTTTTCGCCACTATACGTTTGTCGAATGCCAATTAGAAACAGGAAGAACCCATCAAATTCGCGTGCATATGAAATATATTGGCTATCCGTTAGCGGGCGATCCGCAATACGGACCGAAAAAGACGCTGCCAATTGACGGGCAGGCTTTACATGCAGGAGTGCTCGGATTTACCCATCCGCGCACCGGAGAATATTTGGAGTTTGAGGCGCCACTTCCGCCTGAGTTTGAGCATCTTTTACAATTGTTGCGAAAAGGTGATTGACAACTAGACAAAGAAAACGTACAATAAGGTCAAATGAATAAGAACCTTTAAATTCAGTCCTGTGAGGCTGAGAAGGGATCGGATCAATATCAATATGATAACGTAAGGCGCAGTATGTCTTGTTCTGTACGCGTGAACGGTTCCTCTCGCTTCCTGGGCGGGAGGATTTTTTTATGGAGGTGAAATGGCATGCAAAAAGCCGTCGTATTAGACGAACAAGCGATTCGCCGCGCATTGACGCGGATTGCCCATGAAATTATCGAACGCAACAAAGGCATTGATGACTGTGTGCTTATCGGCATTAAA
The DNA here is from genome assembly GCF_003688615.2 of Parageobacillus toebii NBRC 107807. GTDB lineage: Bacteria > Bacillota > Bacilli > Bacillales > Anoxybacillaceae > Parageobacillus_B > Parageobacillus_B toebii. Next base: position 1,883,775 of record NZ_CP049703.1, read on the forward strand.
ACGCGCGGCATTTATTTAGCGAAACGATTAGCGGAACGGATTGAACAAATTGAAGGAAAAGCAGTCCCTGTTGGTGAATTAGATATTACATTGTATCGCGATGATTTAACGGTAAAAACAATCGACCACGAGCCGCTCGTGAAAGGAACGGATGTACCATTTGATGTGACGAATAAAAAAGTAATATTAGTGGATGATGTATTGTTTACCGGCCGAACGGTGCGCGCGGCGATGGACGCGGTGATGGACCTTGGGCGTCCGGCGCAAATTCAGCTTGCGGTGCTTGTCGATCGCGGCCATCGCGAACTGCCGATCCGCGCTGATTTCGTCGGCAAAAACATTCCAACATCAAGCTCCGAATTGATTGTCGTTGAGTTGACGGAAGTCGATCAGTTGGATCAAGTCAGCATTCATGAAAAATAAAAGCAATCCCTTTTAAATGCAGTCCCGAGAGGCTGCAAAAGGGACGGAAAGATAGGCTCGGACTATCTCTGTACCCTCTTTGCACCCTCAAGGGCAAAGAGGTTTTTTTATGCAAAAGAAGAAAGGAGTTTTTACGATGAACAAACCTGTGTTAGATATTCAAGACCGGCCATCGCCGATGCAATGGTTAACCCTTAGTTTACAACATTTGTTCGCCATGTTCGGGGCGACGATTTTAGTGCCTTATTTAGTTGGATTAAGCCCGTCGATCGCACTCATTTCCAGCGGGCTCGGAACGCTTGCTTTTCTCATGATCACGAAATGGCAGGTTCCTGCATACCTCGGTTCATCGTTCGCTTTCATCGCTCCGATTATTGCAGCAAAAACAGCGGGAGGGCCAGGAGCGGCGATGATCGGCAGCTTTCTGGCAGGACTTGTGTATGGCATTGTGGCGCTCGTCATTAAAAAGGCTGGCTACCGGTGGATTATGAAGCTATTGCCTCCAATTGTCGTCGGACCGGTGATCATTGTAATCGGTCTTGGATTGGCGAATACCGCTGTGAATATGGCGATGAACAACCCGGATGGAAAATACAGTTTCACATACTTTTCGGTTGCGCTTGTCACACTTGCGGCAACGATCATTTGCTCGGTTTTTTTGCGCGGCATGCTCAGTTTAGTTCCGGTGCTAGCAGGGATTATCGCCGGTTATGTATACGCGCTTATCGTTGGGGTTGTTGATTTCTCGAAAGTCGTGGAAGCAAAATGGTTTGAAATGCCGGATTTTCTCCTTCCATTTGTCGATTATCCAGTTCACATCACGTGGGACATTGTGCTGCTAATGGTGCCAGTCGCGATAGTGACGCTATCCGAACATATCGGACACCAGCTTGTGTTAAGCAAAGTTGTCGGACGCGATTTAATTCAAAAACCGGGTTTGCATCGCTCGATTTTAGGAGATGGTACAGCGACGATGATTTCTGCGCTTATCGGCGGACCGCCAAAAACAACGTACGGCGAGAACATCGGAGTATTGGCGATTACGCGGGTCTATAGCGTCTACGTGTTAGCAGGTGCGGCGATGATTGCGATTATCTTTGGATTTATCGGAAAAGTAACGGCGCTTATTAGCTCGATTCCAACCCCGGTGATGGGAGGCGTGTCGATCTTGTTGTTCGGAATTATCGCCTCTTCGGGCTTGCGCATGCTTGTCGATAGCCGCATCGATTTTGGAGACACACGCAACTTAGTCATCTCTTCTGTTATCTTAGTCATTGGAATTGGCGGCGCGGTGTTAAAAGTGACAGAACAATTCCAAATTCAAGGTATGGCGCTTGCGGCAATTATTGGTGTCCTCTTAAACCTTATTTTACCGGGGCGCCCGGAAGTAAACGAAAATATGTTCGAAGTAAAAGAAAATAGTAACGATCATGTGGCATAACTGCACCTTTTAATTAAGTCCCGAGAGACTTAAAAGGGTGTTACGACGAGAAGGAAAAAGGTAGATCGTTGTCTGGAAAGACGAAAGTTGCTTTCTGGTCCCTTTTTGCGAACTGTGTAACACCCTGTCTCTAGGCAGGGTGTTTTTTTATGAGAAATCAAGCAAAGGAGAGAAAACGATGGCACATTTGTTTACATTATCTGAACTGTCCGTCACGGAAATTATCCGATTATTAGAGGATGCGGAGCAATTTAGAAAAGGACATTTTTGGCGTCCGCCTGAACCGATGTTTATCGCCAATTTGTTTTTTGAACCAAGCACACGGACAAAATGCAGCTTTGAAATGGCGGAACGGAAACTAGGGCTTCACGTGATTCCGTTTGATGCCGATATGTCGAGCGTACAAAAAGGAGAAACATTGTACGACACGGTCCGCACGCTTGAGGCGATCGGGGTAAACGCGCTTGTTATTCGTCATTCGCAAGATGCGTATTTTGAAGAGCTTCGTCATACGGTCCGCACTCCCATCATTAACGCTGGTGACGGCTGCGGGCATCATCCGACGCAATCGCTCTTAGATTTGCTCACCATCCGGCAGGAGTTTGGCACATTTGCCGGGCTGACTGCAGCAATCATCGGGGATATTCGTCACAGCCGCGTAGCCCGCTCTAATGCCGAAGTGCTGACAAGACTCGGAGCGAAAGTGTTATTTTCGAGTCCCGAAGAATGGAAAGATGAAGCAAATCCATATGGTACGTATGTAGATATTGATACAGCGGTAGCGGAGGCGGATGTCATCATGCTGCTGCGCATCCAGCATGAACGGCACGCGGAAAAAATGGGGCTGACAAAAGAACAGTATCATGAGCGCTATGGACTGACGATAAAGCGGGCGAAAAAGATGAAAGCAAACAGCATTATTTTGCATCCGGCGCCAGTCAATCGCGATGTCGAAATTGAAAGCAGCCTTGTTGAATCGGAACGCTCGCGCATTTTTAAGCAAATGGAAAACGGAGTCTATGTGCGGATGGCTGTGTTAAAACGAGCAATCGAAGAAGGGAGAATGGCCAATGGCAATTATTTTGAAAAATGGCAAGTCGTTCAATAAAGATGGTGTGATCGAACGGACAGAACTAAAAATCGAAAATGGATTTATTACCGCCATCGGCTCCAAGCTTCACAGTGAAGAAGCAGACGAAGTTATCGATGTACAAGGGAAGTTGATATCAGCCGGATTTATCGATTTGCATGTTCACCTGCGCGAACCGGGCGGCGAAGCGAAAGAAACGATTGCCACCGGAACGCTGGCAGCAGCAAAAGGTGGTTTTACCACAGTGGCGGCAATGCCGAATACGCGACCAGTGCCGGATACGAAAGAACAAATGGAATGGCTTTGCAAGCGGATTCGCGAAACGGCTTATGTCCATGTGCTTCCATATGCGGCCATTACGGTCGGCCAGCAAGGAACAGAGCTGACCGACTTCGCCGCATTAAAAGAAGCGGGTGCGTTCGCGTTTACCGATGACGGGGTAGGCGTGCAGTCTGCCGGCATGATGTATGAAGCGATGAAGCGGGCTGCTGCACTAGATATGGCGATTGTCGCCCATTGCGAAGATAACACGCTGGCGAATCGCGGTGTGGTGCATGATGGCGAATTTGCGCACCGCTACGGGCTATATGGAATTCCATCCGTATGCGAATCGGTACATATCGCACGTGATGTGCTATTAGCGGAAGCAACAGGATGTCACTACCATGTGTGCCATATTAGCACGAAAGAATCGGTCCGCGTTGTCCGCGATGCAAAACGGGCAGGAATTCGCGTCACCGCGGAAGTGACGCCGCATCATCTTCTTTTATGCGATGAAGATATTCCAGGCCCTGACGCGAATTATAAGATGAATCCGCCGCTTCGCAGCAAAGAAGACCGCGAGGCGTTAATCGAGGGGCTGCTTGATGGCACGATCGACTTTATCGCAACCGACCATGCCCCGCATACGGAAGCGGAAAAACAAAAAGGAATCAATGCCGCCCCGTTTGGCATTGTCGGTTTGGAAACGGCGTTTCCGCTCCTTTATACCCACTTGGTCGAAACGAACATATTGACACTGAAGCAGCTGATTGATTTGCTGACGGTGAAGCCGGCTGAATGCTTCGGCTTGCCGCTTGGAAAGATTGCTGTCGGCGAGCGGGCGGATATTACGATTATAGATTTAGAGACCGAAGAAGTAATTGATCCACAGACGTTTGTATCCAAAGGGAAAAATACTCCATTTGCCGGTTGGAAATGTAAGGGTTGGCCGGTGATGACGTTTGTCGGCGGAAAACTAGTTTGGCAGAAAGGAAGAGAATAAATGAAACGGCAGCTTGTATTAGAAGACGGTACGTTTTTTATCGGCGACGCGTTTGGCAGCACGGAAAAAATGGTTGGAGAAGTGGTGTTTAACACGGGAATGACCGGTTATCAAGAAATTTTAACCGATCCTTCTTATTGCGGACAAATTGTAACAATGACGTATCCGCTCATCGGCAATTATGGCATTAATCACGATGATTTTGAATCGATTGAACCGCATGTTCATGGTTTCATTGTTAAAGAAGTGTGCGACTCACCATCCAATTGGCGAAACGAAATGACGCTCGATCAGTATTTAAAAGAAAAACGGATCCCGGGGTTATCAGGAATCGATACGCGAAAATTAACGCGGATTATTCGAAAATATGGTACGCTCAAAGGAATGATCTGCGATTTAGATGCAAGCGTGCAAGAGGTTGTCGAATACTTGAAAACAACGGAACTGCCGAGAGATCAAGTGAAGCGCGTCTCGACAAAAAGCCCGTATCCAAGCCCGGGGCGAGGCTATCGCGTCGTCCTCGTTGATTTCGGCATGAAACATGGCATTTTGCGCGAATTAAATAAACGAAATTGCGATGTGATTGTGCTTCCATATAACGCGACCGCGGAAGATGTATTACGTTTGCACCCGGACGGAGTAATGTTATCAAACGGTCCTGGAGACCCGAAAGATGTGCCGGAAGCGATCGAAATGATTCGAGGCATTCTCGGCAAAGTGCCGCTCTTTGGCATCTGCCTCGGCCATCAGCTGTTCGCGCTCGCCTGTGGCGCCGATACGGAAAAAATGAAATTCGGCCATCGCGGCTCAAATCATCCAGTGAAGCATTTGGCGACGGGAAAAGTAGCGATCACTTCACAAAATCATGGCTATACTGTCAAAAAAGAATCATTGCAACACACAAGATTAGAAGTAACCCACATCGCTTTAAACGACGGCACGGTAGAAGGATTGCGGCATCTTGATTATCCGGCGTTTACGGTGCAATACCACCCGGAAGCCTCACCTGGTCCTGAGGATGATAACTCGTTATTTGATGAGTTTATTGAGATGATTCGCGAGTTTAAAAAGAAAGGGGAAATCGTTCATGCCTAAACGCCAAGACATTGAAACGATTTTAGTGATCGGTTCCGGCCCGATTGTCATCGGCCAGGCGGCGGAGTTTGATTATGCGGGCACACAGGCATGTTTGGCGCTAAAGGAAGAAGGATACAAAGTTATTTTAGTTAACTCCAATCCAGCAACGATTATGACCGATACGGAAATTGCCGACAAAGTATATATGGAGCCGCTCACGCTCGAATTCGTTTCTCGCATTATCCGCAAAGAACGTCCGGACGCGATTTTGCCGACACTTGGCGGACAGACTGGGCTAAACTTGGCGGTCGAGCTTGCTAGAACGGGGGTGCTCGCAGAATGCGGCGTTGAAATTTTAGGAACAAAATTAGAAGCAATTGAAAAAGCGGAAGACCGCGAACAATTTCGCGCGCTCATGAACGAACTTGGCGAACCGGTTCCGGAAAGCGAAATTATTCATAGCTTGGAAGAAGCATACGCTTTCGTGGAAAAGGTCGGCTATCCGGTTATCGTCCGCCCGGCGTTTACGCTCGGCGGCACTGGCGGCGGCATTTGCAAAAACGAGGAAGAATTGATCGATATCGTTTCTACTGGGTTAAAACTAAGCCCTGTTCATCAATGCTTGCTAGAAAAAAGCATCGCGGGCTATAAAGAAATCGAGTATGAAGTGATGCGCGACGCCAACGATAACGCGATCGTCGTCTGCAATATGGAAAATATCGATCCGGTCGGCATTCACACCGGCGATTCGATCGTCGTCGCTCCAAGCCAAACGCTAAGCGACCGCGAATATCAATTGCTGCGCAACGCGTCGCTAAGAATCATTCGCGCTCTTGGCATCGAAGGCGGCTGCAACGTGCAGCTGGCGCTCGATCCGCATAGCTTCCATTACTACGTTATTGAAGTCAACCCGCGCGTCAGCCGCTCATCGGCGTTAGCGTCGAAAGCGACGGGCTATCCGATTGCCAAGCTCGCCGCGAAAATTGCCGTTGGCTTAACGTTAGATGAAATGATTAACCCGGTGACAGGAAAAACGTACGCCTGTTTTGAACCAACGCTCGATTACGTTGTGACGAAAATTCCGCGCTTTCCGTTCGATAAATTCGAATCGGCCAACCGCCGTCTTGGCACGCAAATGAAAGCCACAGGCGAAGTGATGGCGATCGGACGGACGCTAGAAGAGTCACTGTTAAAAGCGGTTCGCTCCCTTGAGACGAACGTCTACCATCTCGAACTTAAAGATGCCGAAAATGTATCAGATGAGTTAATCGAAAAGCGGATTCGCAAAGCGGGAGATGAACGCCTCTTCTATATTGCCGAGGCGCTTCGCCGCGGTTTTACTGTCGAGCAAATTCACGAGTGGAGCCAAATTGACCGATTTTTCTTAACCAAAATCGAAAACATCGTCCGCTTTGAAAACGTTGTTCGTGACTATAAGGGGGATATCGAAGTACTGCGAAAAGCGAAAGAAATGGGCTTTTCCGATGTCGCCATCGCCAAGCTTTGGAACAAGAGTGAGCGCGATGTGTATGAGATGCGCAAACAAGCAGGAATCATTCCTGTATATAAAATGGTGGATACATGCGCGGCGGAATTTGAATCAGAAACGCCGTATTACTACAGCACGTACGAAGACGAAAACGAATCGGTCGTCACCGACCGAGAAAGCGTCGTTGTGCTCGGCTCAGGACCAATTCGCATCGGGCAAGGGATTGAATTCGATTATGCGACCGTTCATTCGGTCTGGGCGATTAAAGAAGCGGGCTATGAGGCGATTATTATCAACAACAATCCGGAAACGGTGTCGACCGACTTCAGCATATCGGACAAATTATATTTCGAGCCGTTAACCATTGAAGATGTGATGCATGTCATTGATTTAGAAAAGCCGATCGGGGTTATCGTGCAATTCGGCGGCCAGACGGCAATCAACTTGGCGGCCGAATTAGCGGCGCGAGGCGTCCGCATTTTAGGAACGTCGCTTGAGGACTTAGACCGCGCCGAAGACCGTGACAAATTTGAACAAACGTTATCGGAGCTAGGCATTCCGCAGCCGCAAGGAAAAACGGCATTTTCCGTCGAGGAAGCGGTGCGGATTGCTGAGGAAATCGGCTATCCGGTGCTTGTTCGTCCATCGTATGTTCTTGGCGGCCGCGCAATGGAAATCGTGTATCAAGAAGAAGAGCTATTGCACTACATGGAGCACGCCGTCAAAGTGAACCCGCAGCATCCGGTTCTCATCGATCGTTATTTAATCGGAAAAGAAATCGAGGTGGATGCGATTTCTGACGGAGAAACGGTGTTTATCCCGGGAATTATGGAACATATCGAACGGGCGGGCGTGCATTCCGGCGACTCGATTGCCGTTTATCCGCCGCAAACGTTAACGGAGGACATCAAGCAAAAAATCGTCGATTACACGATTAAATTGGCAAGAGGATTGCGCATTGTTGGATTATTGAATATCCAATTTGTTATGTATCAAGGCGAAGTGTACGTGCTGGAAGTAAATCCGCGTTCAAGCCGCACGGTGCCGTTTTTAAGCAAAATTACCAATGTGCCGATGGCGAATATCGCGACGAAAGTCATTTTAGGAGCGAAACTCGCGGAACTTGGCTATGAAACAGGCTTGAGGCAAGAAAGCGAAGGAGTATACGTGAAAGCGCCGGTCTTCTCATTTGCCAAACTGCGCAACGTCGATATTTCGCTCGGTCCGGAAATGAAATCAACCGGCGAAGTGATCGGCAAAGACGTGACATTTGAAAAAGCGTTATATAAAGGGTTAGTTGCTTCGGGAATCCATATTCGTCCATACGGAGCTGTCCTATTGACGGTTGCCGATAAAGATAAAGAAGATGCGATTGAACTTGCAAGACGTTTCTATCAAATTGGCTATCAGCTGCTCGCGACAAACGGCACGGCGGAAGCGTTAAAAGCGGCGGACATTCCGGTAACCGTCGTCAATAAAATCCATTCCGCATCGCCGAACATTTTAGATGTGATTCGTCAAGGGAAAGCGCAAGTTGTCATCAACACGCTTACAAAAGGAAAACAGCCGGAAAGCGATGGATTCCGCATTCGCCGTGAAGCGGTCGAAAACGGCATTCCATGCTTAACCTCGCTGGATACGGCGAAGGCGATGCTTCAAGTCATCGAATCGATGACGTTTTCGACAACGGCGATGACACAAGGGATGGTGCGCGTATGATGAAACAAGAACAAATGACGGTTGTCCGTCACAAGCCGATTGCAAAAAACATTTACGAACTAACGTTAAGCGGCCATTTAGTTGAGGAAATGAATGCACCAGGCCAATTTGTCCATGTGAAAGTGACTTCGCAAGCGGCCCCGCTTCTGCGCCGTCCGCTTAGCCTTTGCCGCATCGATCAAAATGCGAGGGAATGTACGCTCATTTACCGGAAAGAAGGAATTGGCACGACATTGCTTTCGGAAAAACGGCCTGGGGAAACAATTGACGTGCTCGGCCCGCTCGGAAACGGATTTCCACTCGATGCCGTAGAGAAAGGACAGCGCGCGCTTCTTGTCGGCGGCGGCATCGGTGTTCCTCCGCTTTACGAATTAGCGAAACAACTTGTCAAAAAAGGAGTTATCGTCACAAGCGTGCTCGGCTTTCAAACGAAAGAGGTCGTCTTTTATGAACGGGAGTTTGCCGAGTTCGGAGAAACGTATATCGCTACTGTCGATGGCTCTCACGGAACGAAAGGATTTGTCACCGATGTCATCCATGAGCGGGCGATTTCGTTTGACGTCTTGTACGCGTGCGGGCCGAAACCGATGTTAAAGGCGCTAGAACAAATGTTTCCAGATAAAGAAGTATATCTTTCATTAGAAGAACGGATGGGTTGCGGCATCGGCGCGTGTTTTGCCTGTGTCTGCCGCGTTCCTGGCAGTGAAACGGCGTATAAAAAAGTATGCAGCGACGGTCCTGTGTTTAAAGCCGGGGAGGTGGTGTTATGAACCGTTTAGCGGTCGAACTGCCGGGGCTTTCGCTTAAAAATCCGATTATGCCGGCATCAGGATGTTTCGGATTTGGCCGCGAATATGCGCAATTTTATGACTTAAGCAAGCTTGGCGCGATTATGATCAAAGCGACAACAAAAGAACCGCGCTTTGGCAATCCGACGCCAAGAGTGGCGGAAACGCCAAGCGGAATGCTAAACGCCATCGGTCTGCAAAACCCTGGCTTAGAAAAAGTAATGAAAGAAGAACTGCCGTGGCTTGCGCAATTTGATGTTCCGATTATCGCGAATGTGGCTGGCTCGACGATGGAGGAATATGTAGAGGTTGCCAAACATATTTCCAAAGCGCCAAATGTTCACGCGCTCGAGCTCAATATTTCCTGTCCAAATGTCAAAAAAGGCGGCATTGCGTTTGGCACCGTTCCGGAAATTGCCGCAGAACTCACGAAGCTCGTGAAAGAAGTGTCCGAAGTGCCTGTCTATGTCAAGCTTTCGCCAAACGTCACCAACATTGTCGAGATGGCGAAAGCGATTGAAGCGGCGGGAGCGGACGGACTAACGATGATTAATACACTTCTTGGCATGCGCATCGATGTGAAAACGGCAAAGCCGATTTTGGCGAACCGAACCGGGGGATTATCGGGACCGGCGATTAAGCCGATTGCGATCCGCATGATTTATGAAGTAAGCCAAGCCATTTCGATTCCGATTATCGGCATGGGCGGCATTCAATCTGCTGAAGATGTCATTGAGTTTTTCTATGCCGGCGCCAGCGCCGTCGCAATTGGGACGGCGAATTTTATCGACCCGTTTGTCTGCCCGAACATTATTGACAAACTGCCGGCGCTTTTGGACGAGCTTGGCATCGACCACATTTCCGAATGCATGGGAAGGAGCTGGAAAAAAGGTGAACGATCCGTTTATTGTGGCGCTTGATTTTTCGTCGGGCAAGGAAGTACGAACATTTTTACAGCCATTTTCTCATACATCGCTATTTGTCAAAGTGGGCATGGAATTATACTATCAAGAAGGTCCCGCGATCATTCATAGCTTAAAAGAACAAGGACACCGGATTTTCCTTGATTTAAAGCTGCATGATATTCCGAATACGGTCAAACGCGCCATGCAGGGATTGGCCCGTTTAGAGGTCGATTTAGTCAACGTCCATGCCGCCGGTGGAACGCGGATGATGGAAGCGGCGCTCGAAGGATTAGAAGCGGGAACGCCAAACGGAGCGCGCCGTCCATATTGCATCGCCGTCACGCAGCTGACAAGCACAAGCGAGCAAATGCTGCATAACGAACTTTGGATCGGCCGGACAATGGAAGAAACGGTGCTTCATTACGCGGCACTGGCGAAACAAAGCGGGCTTGACGGGGTCGTCTGCTCGGCAAAAGAAGTGCCGCTTATCCGCAAACATTGCGGAGAAGCCTTTTTGACCGTTACCCCAGGCATTCGCTTTGCCGATGATGAAAAAAACGATCAAGTCCGCGTCGTCACCCCATATGAAGCAAAAAAACTCGGCGCAAGCTTTATTGTCATCGGTAGAAGCATTACCCGCGCAGAAAATCCAATTGCGGCTTATGAGCGTTTGCAACAGGAATGGAAGGGAGAAGAGAAGAAATGAAAAAAGAAATCGCTGCACATTTGCTTGAAATCGGTGCGGTATCGCTAGAGCCGCAAGAACCGTTTACCTGGTCGTCCGGATTAAAATCGCCGATTTATTGCGATAACCGTCTTACACTTGCGTATCCGAACGTACGAAACGCGATCGCCGATGGGCTCACTAAGCTGATCCGCGCACATTTTTCCAACGTCGAAGCAATCGCCGGAACGGCCACAGCCGGCATTCCACATGCGGCATGGGTGAGCGAACGTCTGAACTTACCGATGTGCTACGTGCGCAGCCAAGCAAAAGGCCACGGAAAAGGAAAGCAGATTGAAGGAAAAGTCGACAAAGGACAAAAGGTCGTTGTCGTTGAGGACTTAATTTCTACAGGCGGAAGCTCTTTGAATGCCGTCCGCGCATTGCGGGAAGCAGGCTGTCAAGTACTTGGTATCGTCGCCATTTTTACGTACGGACTCGAAAAAGCAAAACAAGCATTTGTGGAAAATAACGTAGAAGTGTATACACTGACAGATTACGACACACTTATTGAAACCGCAGTCGAACTGGGCGTCGTGACAGAACAAGACCTCACCGCTTTAAGAAAATGGCGGGAAAACCCGGAAGAGTGGGGAAAATAAAATGGATGCGAGTAAGAGAGCGCACAGCGGAACGCGCTCTTTTTTTCATGATCCCGCTCCGCTCTTTTGCTTAAGGAGAGCAGGTAATATAATAGAAGTATATAAGAGAGGAAAAGAGGGATTATGATGTCCTTACCGCGATTTTCCAACGTTTCGTATGAAGAATATTTAGCGCTGCGGGAGAAAAGCGAAGACCGCTTGGAATATATTGACGGCGTCGTGTATATGACTCCTTCCCCAAGCATTAAACATCAGCTTGTTTCGAGCAATATTCATACGCAGTTCGGAATTTATTTGAAAGGGGAAAAGTGCAAAGTATTTGCCGCGCCGACAGACATCGAGTTAGTTAGCGAGAAGTTTCCTGATCGAAAAGTGGTCATTCCCGACCTTAGCATTATTTGTGATGAAAAAGGGTTTACCGAGACGAAATATATCGGTGTTCCTACACTGATTGTGGAAATATTAAGCCCTTCCAATCAGGCGCATGATTTAGTGACAAAGTTTAACTTATATATGGCCTACGGTGTGAAAGAATATTGGATTGTGAATCCGATGAAGGACGCGATTACGGTTTATACGTTAAATGAGGAAGGATTATATGAACAAGCCGATATCAAAGCAGGGACGGGCGTTGTCCAATCGGTTTGTTTTCTGGGATTGGCATTAAATCTCGAAGAAATATTCACATAAAGAAATACCTCCCAACACGAAGCGTGGGAGGTATTTGTTCGGTTATTGTTTTTTCATCCGGATCACCAAGTCCTCATCCGGCGTGACGTAAATCGTTTGCTGGTTTTCGTAAATCACAAAACCCGGTTTGGCGCCGCTCGGTTTTTTCACATAGCGGACGCGCGTGTAGTCGACGGGAACGGAGCTCGATTGGCGCGCTTTGCTGAAGTAGGCGGCGAGGTTGGCCGCCTCCGCAATCGTTTGCTCAGACGGGTTTTTGCTGCGGATGACGACGTGTGAGCCGGGAATGTCTTTCGTATGCAGCCAAATCTCGTCTTTATGCGCTAGTTTTGTTGTTAAATAATCGTTTTGCTTGTTGTTTTTCCCAACCAGAATTTCCGTGCCGTCGCTTGCGACGTAGCGATCCAGCTCGATCTTCCGCGGTTTTTGCTTTTTCGTTTGTTTCGTGGCGCGCGCCCGCAAATATCCTTGTTCGATCAACTCCTCGCGAATTTCCTCGACATCTTTCGGCGCAGCGGTTTCCAGCTGCTGGAGAAGCGTATTGAAATAAGCGATTTCCTCGTTCGTGCGCTTAATTTGTTCTTGGACGATGTTTAACGAGTTTTTCGCTTTTTGGTATTTTTGAAAATAGCTTTGCGCGTTTTCCGACGGCGATTTTTGCGGATCGAGCGGAATCGTCACCGTCGCGCCGTTTTCGTCGTAATAGTTGATCACTTCGATTTCTTTCATTCCCCGCTCGATAGCGTACAGGTTAGCGGTTAACAGTTCCCCGTAAAGCCGATATTGTTCCGCTTGTTTTGCCTCCTCTAATGTTTGTTTCAGCTTGATCAGTTTTTTTTTCATTTTTCGCTTTTTCGTTCGCAATAAACCGCTCGAGATCGTGAGCTTGCTGTTTCACGCGGTCGCGCTCGGCTTTGCCAAAGTAAAAGCGGTCAAGAAGCTCACTAAGCGTATCAAACGGCTTTGCTTCTACCTGCAAATGGGTAAGCGGAAGCGCGTAAAACCATTCTTTTTCCCCATTTGTATACATCGCGGGAGCAAAGCGATTGGCGCGCACTTCATCCATCAACGAGATAAAGCTTTTTGGAAGTGTTGCCCGATTCGCAAGCCCGGCGCGAAAAACGATTTCTTTTGCTAAGAGCGGCGAAATGCCCGAAAATGCAGCAACGAGCTGCTCCGCTAATTTCCCCGCATGAAAATCAATTTTTTTCAAGACTGTTTCTTCGGTTGCTTCAAGCGGATTTATTTTCCCGTGCGATGGCGGTGCGATGTACTCATGGCCAGGAAGCACCGTACGATACCGGTTGACGGCAGGGGAGAGGTGTTTAATGCTGTCGATAATCGTGTTTGTATCTTTGTCGATCAAAATAATGTTGCTATGCCGTCCCATAATTTCGATGATGAGCTGTCTAGTATGGATATCGCCAATCTCGTTTCTCCCTTTTGTCTCAATAGTGATGATGCGGTCGAAATCGACTTGGCGGATCGCTTCGATGATGCTTCCTTCTAAATGTTTGCGCAAAAGCATACAAAACATCGGCGGTTCTGCCGGATTGTCATACGTTTCATTCGTTAAATGAACGCGCGCATAGCTCGGATGCGCAGACAGCAGCAATTTATAATTTCGCCCGTGCGAGCGGATTTGCAATACGAGTTCGTGGGCAAACGGCTGATGAATTTTCGTGATGCGCCCTCCTTCAAGCGCTTGTTGCAACTCTTTTGTCATTGCGTATGTAAATACTCCATCAAATGCCATGGAAAAACACCTTTCTGCTTATTTTTTACATTAATATCATATCATTTTTTTGGACATGTCTGAATAAGCTTTCATAGAGAAGCGAAGAGGAGGGAGAAACGTCGATGCAATGGCATACGCTCGCATCCAATGAAGTCGCGAAGGAAACGAACACGAACATCGCTACAGGATTAACGACAGAAGAAGCGAAAAAGCGTCTGAAACGGTTCGGATATAACGAGTTAAAAGAAGCGAAAAAACAGTCGGCGCTTTTGTTGTTTTTGAATCAGTTTAAAGATTTTATGGTGCTTGTGTTGCTGGTTGCTACCGTTATTTCGGGACTGCTAGGCGAATATGTCGATGCGGTTGCCATCATTGTTATTGTCATCATGAACGGATTTTTAGGATTTTTCCAAGAACGGCGTGCCGAGAAATCATTAGAGGCGCTGAAACAATTATCGGCACCGCAGGCGACGGTGTTGCGCGATGGGGAATGGGTGAAAATTCCATCGCAAGAACTTGTTGTCGGCGATATTATCAAGTTTTCAAGCGGAGACCGAATCGGAGCCGATGTTCGCTTAATTGATGCAAAAGGGCTGGAAATCGAAGAATCGGCGCTAACGGGTGAGTCGGTGCCAACGGCGAAATCAGCCGCACCGCTTATGAACGAAAATGCTGCGATTGGTGATTTACATAATATGGCTTTCATGGGCACCCTTGTAACAAGAGGAAGCGGCGTTGGCATTGTGATTGCAACGGGAATGAAAACGGCGATGGGACAAATCGCGAATCTGCTTCAAGAAGCGGAAACGGTGATGACTCCGTTGCAGCACAGGCTCGAGCAGCTTGGGAAAATTTTAATTGCTGTTGCCCTGCTGCTTACGATTCTCGTTGTCGCAGTCGGTGTCATTCAAGGGCACGGCTTATATGAAATGTTTTTAGCAGGTGTTTCGCTAGCGGTTGCCGCGATCCCAGAAGGATTGCCAGCGATTGTAACGATTGCGCTCGCGCTTGGTGTGCAGCGGATGATTAAGAAAAACGCGATTGTACGCAAATTACCGGCTGTAGAAACGTTAGGATGCGCTTCTGTCATTTGTTCCGACAAAACAGGAACAATGACGGAAAATATGATGACGGTGACGCATATTTGGGCAAGCGGGAAAAGCTTTTCAGTCAGCGGTACAGGGCTTGAAACATCCGGGCAATTTTATGAAAACGGCCATCCTGTTGATCCAAGAAAGGATACAGTCTTACATCAATTGCTTACGTTTGGAGTTCTTTGCAATAGTTCACAATTAAGAGAAAAAGAAAAACGCCGTTACATTGACGGCGATCCGACCGAAGGCGCTTTGCTTGTCGCCGCGATGAAGGCGGGATTGACGAAAGAACGCATCGAAAACGAATTTACCGTGGAGCAAGAATTTCCGTTTGATTCGGACCGGAAAATGATGACGGTCATTGTGAAAGATAAAGCAGGCAAACGATTCATTGTGACAAAAGGAGCCCCAGACGTATTGTTGCAAGTGAGTAAGCAAATTTGGTGGAACGGCCGTGAGCAAATGATGACAACGGCATGGAGAAAGACTGTAAAAGATGTCATCCATCAAATGGCGAGCCAAGCGCTCCGCACGATTGCGATTGCTTATCGCCCGCTTCAAGCTTATGAGCGAATTACTTCAGAAAAAGAGGCCGAGAAAAATCTCGTGTTTATCGGAATTCAAGGAATGATCGACCCGCCGCGCCCAGAAGTGAAAAAAGCGGTGCAGCAGTGCAAGGAAGCGGGCATTAAAACAATCATGATCACTGGTGATCATGTGCTTACCGCCAAAGCGATTGCCAAGCAGCTTGGGGTGCTGCCGCCGAACGGAAAAATAATGGACGGCCCAACGTTGTCGCGGCTTTCGGTAGATGAACTTGAAGAAGTAGTCGATGATATTTATGTATTTGCCCGCGTTTCTCCGGAACATAAATTAAAAATTGTAAAAGCATTGCAACGGCGAGGGCATATTGTATCGATGACGGGCGACGGCGTGAACGATGCCCCGGCAATTAAGGCGGCCGATATAGGTGTGGCGATGGGACGGTCCGGAACGGATGTTGCGAAAGAAGCGGCTTCGCTTGTGTTATTAGATGATAATTTCGCAACGATTCAAGCGGCGATTCAAGAAGGAAGAAATATTTACGAAAACATTCGCAAATTTATCCGCTATTTGTTAGCATCCAATGTTGGAGAAATTTTAGTCATGTTGTTTGCGATGCTGCTTGCTTTGCCTCTTCCGCTTGTGCCGATTCAAATTTTATGGGTGAACCTCGTTACCGACGGTCTTCCGGCGATGGCGTTAGGGATTGACCGCGCGGAAGAAAATGTAATGAAACGTCCTCCGCGCCATCCGAAAGAAGGGGTGTTTGCTCGCGGACTTGGCTGGAAAATTGTCAGCCGCGGCTTTGCCATCGGAATGGTGACGTTGGCGGCGTTTATGACCGCGTATGAACGAAGCGGGCATGAGCTTGTTTATGCACAGACGGTGGCGTTTGCGACGTTAGTGATGGCGCAGCTTATTCATGTATTTGACTGCCGGTGTGAGCGCTCGATTTTTGACCGCAATCCGCTTGAAAATATATACCTTGTTGGAGCAGTCATCATATCAATATTGTTATTGCTTGTCGTGATTTACTATCCACCGCTGCAGGGAATTTTTCATACCGTGCCGATCGCTTCGTTTGATTGGCTGCTCATTATTGGTTTAGCGGCACTTCCAACATTTTTGTTTTCCGGTTCACTTTTTACGAGAAAATGAAAAAGAGATATGATATAATATCCAAGGTGATAGAGGATCACTCTATGACCTTTTCTTTTTTGGATTTCACATAAACGGATGTGATGACATGGTTTATAGCATGACAGGCTTTGGACGCAGCACGAAAAAGAATGAACAGCTAAGCATTACCGTGGAAATGAAGTCAGTGAACCACCGCTTTTGTGAAATTTCCATCCGCATCCCTAGACAATGGATTGTTTTTGAGGATAAAATAAAAAAAGCAATTTTGCAGTACGTGAAACGGGGAAAAATCGAAGTTTTTGTCAATATCGAAGGCGATGGATTGGTGAAGCGAAAATTACATATTGATTGGGATTTAATGAAGGAGTATTATAATAGTTTGCAAAGAGCGAATGAGCAGTTTTCTTTGCATGATCGTGTGACACTTTCCCACTTATTTCAGCTCGAAGGTGTTGTGGAAATTATTGAAGAAGAAACCAACAATGAGGAAATGGAGCAACTGTTACTTGCAGCAGTCAAAGAGGCAGCAGAGCAACTTGCATTTATGCGTAAGCAGGAAGGTGAGGCGCTCCTTGTTGATATAAAAACGCAGCTTTCTAGTATTGAAAAAAGCGTGCAAGCGATTGAGGAGTGGGCCCCTTGCGTCATTGATCATTATCGCGAGCGGTTAATGAAACGTATCAATGAGCTTGTTCCACTTCCTGCCGATGAGTCACGCATTTTAACAGAGGTGGCGATTTTCGCGGAAAAAGCGGACATTAACGAAGAGCTAAAGCGGATTCGCAGCCACCTTAAGCAAGTTGCCGCAACGCTCGAAAAAGACGAACCAATCGGTCGAAAGCTTGACTTTTTAGTACAAGAGTTAAACCGAGAAGTGAATACGATCGGGGCAAAAGCGAACGATAGCCGAATTGCTGCGCAAGTAGTAGAGATGAAAAGCGCGCTCGAAAAGATGAAAGAGCAAGTGCAAAATATCGAGTAATCGTTTAGAACTGCCCAATTGCGGCAACAATAATTTTTATGGCAGGTGGGCATTTCGTGGGGATAAAATTTATTAATATCGGATATGGAAATATGGTATCAGCCGCTCGCATTATTACGATTGTCAGCCCCGATTCAGCACCAATTAAACGAATTATTCAAGATGCGAGAGAAAGCGGAAAATTAGTTGATGCCACTCATGGAAGGAGAACACGGGCTGTCATTATTATGGACAGCGATCATGTCATATTATCTTCCGTTCAACCGGAAACAGTAGCCAATCGTTTATATGGAAGCGATGATTTATCGGAGGAAGGGTAGGGTTTTATATATCTATGAGTGAAAGAGGATTATTGATTGTGTTGTCTGGACCGTCTGGCGTTGGAAAAGGAACGGTGCGAAAAGCATTGTTTTCCCAGCCGGATATTAATTTGCATTATTCCGTTTCCGTAACGACAAGGAAACCGCGGGAAGGAGAAGTCGATGGTGTCGATTACTTCTTTAAAACGCGCGAAGAATTTGAGCAAATGATTCGTGAAAACAAATTGCTTGAGTGGGCAGAATACGTTGGCAATTACTATGGAACTCCAATTGATTATGTGGAAAAAACGTTGCAAGAAGGAAAAGATGTGTTCTTGGAAATTGAAGTGCAAGGGGCGCTTCAAGTGCGCAAAGTGTTTCCGGAAGGTCTTTTTATCTTCCTTGCCCCTCCAAGTTTAAGCGAATTGGAAAAAACGAATTATAGCGCGCGGTACAGAGTCAGAAGAGCTCATTCAAAATCGTTTGAAAGCAGCAAAAGAAGAACTTGAAATGATGGATGCTTACGATTATGTCGTGGAAAACGATAAAGTCGAGCTCGCGTGCGAGCGGATTAAAGCGATCGTGATTGCTGAACATTGCCGACGAGAACGTGTGGCAAAACGCTATAAAAAAATGTTGGGGGTGGAATAAACCGTGCTATATCCTTCCATCGATTTGTTGATGCAAAAAGTGGATTCGAAATATAAGCTTGTTACGGTTGCAGCGAAACGCGCGCGTCAACTTCAGGAAAATGAAGAATTAACCATTAAAAATCCGGTGTCGAAAAAATTTGTTGGGCAAGCTTTAGAGGAAATTGCTGCGGACCATATCGAATTAGTAGAAGAAAAATAACAACCTAGCTGTTAGGTTGTTATTTTTTTACAAAAGTATAGTAGAGGTGTTTCTAATATGGTGAATGGAAAGAACATTTTATTATGTGTAACAGGGGGAATTGCAGCTTATAAAGCCGCTGCCTTAACGAGCCAATTAACCCAGCGCGGTGCCAATGTGAAAGTAATGATGAGTGAAGCTGCCTGTCAATTCATTACTCCGCTTACATTCCAAGCATTATCACGCAACGAAGTATATGTGGATACATTTGAAGAAAAAAATCCAGCGGTAATTGCTCATATTGATGTCGCAGATTGGGCTGATCTTGTTCTTGTTGCCCCTGCTACCGCCAATACAATTGGAAAATTGGCAAACGGCATTGCCGACAACATGATTACAACAACGCTTTTAGCGACAAAAGCGCCGGTATGGATCGCGCCGGCAATGAATGTTCATATGTACGAACATCCGGCAGTGCAAGCCAATATCGAAACGCTATATCGCTTTGGCTATCGCTTTATTGAGCCGTCGGAAGGGTATTTAGCTTGCGGATATGTCGGAAAAGGGAGACTAGAAGAACCAGAAAAAATTATTGACAATATCGAAACATATTTTGCCTCCCTCAATCCTTTCTTAAAAGGAAAAAAAGTTCTTGTCACCGCGGGACCGACACGTGAAAAATTAGATCCTGTCCGCTTTTTTTCTAATCGTTCCACAGGGAAAATGGGCTATGCGATTGCGGAAGCGGCAGCGCGCTTTGGTGCGGAGGTGACACTCATTTCTGGTCCTACGGAGCTGGATGCGCCAGCAAACGTAGAAACCGTTCGAGTAGAGTCTGCGCAAGAAATGTATGAAGCGGTGATGGATCGCTTTCCGCATGTGGATATCGTCATCAAAACGGCGGCGGTGGCTGACTATCGACCGAAGCATGTGTTTGATCAAAAAATAAAAAAACAGCCGGGCGACTATGTGATTGAAATGGAAAGAACGGTTGATATTTTAAAAACGCTAGGTGAACAAAAAACGACGCAAATTTTAGTCGGATTTGCGGCGGAAACGGACCATGTTGAGGAATATGCCCGGCAAAAATTAGAAAACAAACGGCTGGATTTGGTTGTTGCCAACAACGTCTCGGAAGAAGGAGCGGGGTTTGCTGGCGACACGAATATTGTGACCATTTTCAAACGCGACGGCTCCGTACGTTCGCTGCCACTTTTGCCGAAAAAACAAGTAGCAGAAGAAATTTTAAAAGAAATTCATCATTATATCGAGGCGATTCGATGAAAGTAGCAGCGGTTATTGTAGATGTTCCTTCGCGTCAGACGGATCGGCCTTTTGATTATGCCATCCCAAAAAAATGGGAAGATGTATTGCAGCCAGGCATGCGTGTCACCGTTCCGTTCGGTCCGCGGCGATTGCAAGGGTTTGTGATCGATATTAAGTCTCACTCGGACGTAAAAACATTGAAACCGATTGAAGAAGTGTTAGATGTCACCCCTGTATTAAACGAAGAGCTGCTCGAGTTAGGGAAATATTTAACAGAAACGACGCTTTGTTTTGCGATTTCCGCTTACCAAGCGATGCTTCCGGCAGCGATGAAAGCAAAATATGAAAAGGAAATCCGGCTCGTTCGTACAGAAAATCGCTTTTTACTGCCGGAAGCGATTCAGCCGCTTTTTGTGGATCGCACTGCCATTGATTGGAAAGAAGTGGAGCATAGCGATCTGCTTTGGCCGTTGCAAAAGGCGATTCAACAAGGCTATTTAGAAGTCGTATACCATGTAAAAGAAAAAGCAACAGCAAAAACGGTGAAGTACGTGGAACTGGCGCAATCGCATGAAGAAATCGCGCGTGCCATTAACGCATTGCCGGCAAACGCCGCCAAGCAAAAACAGTTGTTAACGGTTCTTCTGTCTGCGGATGAAGCAATGCCGTTGAAGCAGCTGTTAGAGCAGACCGATGCTTCCTATGCTTCGCTGAAAGCGTTGACCGCAAAAGGACTCGTTGTAGAAAAAGAAATCGAAGTATATCGCGATCCATATGAGCATCGTTCGTTTTCAAAAACAGCGCCGCTTCCGCTTACCGATGAGCAAGAAAAAGCGCTTTCCGCCATTGTTGAGCGCGTAAGAGCCAATGAGCATGAGGTGTTTTTGCTATACGGCGTGACGGGAAGCGGAAAAACAGAAGTTTACATGCAAGCGATTGAAGAAGTATTGCGGCAAGGAAAAGAAGCGATTGTTCTTGTTCCGGAAATTTCGCTGACGCCGCAAATGGTCGAACGGTTTAAAGGGCGTTTCGGTTCACAAGTGGCAGTGCTTCATAGCGGTTTATCTGTCGGTGAAAAATATGATGAATGGCGAAAAATTCATCGGAAAGAAGTGCAGCTTGTCGTCGGCGCCCGTTCTGCTATTTTCGCTCCGTTTGAAAATCTCGGCATGATTATTATTGATGAAGAACATGAGACAAGTTACAAACAAGAAGAAAATCCGCGTTATCACGCCCGTGATGTGGCGATTTACCGCGCCCGCGTCCACGGATGTCCTGTCGTGCTCGGCAGCGCTACTCCTTCGCTTGAATCGTTTGCGCGGGCGAAAAAAGGGGTATATCAGTTACTGACATTACAAAAGCGGATAAGCGATAATGGGATGCCGGACGTTCATGTTGTAGATATGCGGGAAGAACTGCGGAGCGGAAACCGTTCGATGTTTTCGCGCTCGTTATTCGAAAAGTTGAAAGACCGTCTTCATAAAGGAGAACAGTCTGTATTGTTTTTAAATCGGCGCGGCTATTCGACATTTGTTATGTGCCGTGATTGCGGTTATGTGATTCGTTGTCCACATTGTGATATTTCATTGACGTATCATCGGGTCGAGCAGCGATTAAAATGCCATTATTGCGGACACGAGGAGCCGATTGCGTATCGCTGTCCATCATGCGGAAGTGAGCATATTCGCTTTTTTGGAACGGGGACGCAAAAAGTGGAAGAAGAATTGACGAAACTGCTTCCCGAAGCGCGCGTGATCCGCATGGATGTCGACACAACGAGCCGCAAAGGCGCCCACGAACGGCTGCTTGCTGAGTTTGGCGCAGGGAAGGCCGATATTTTGCTTGGCACACAAATGATTGCCAAAGGTCTTGATTTTCCAAAAGTAACGCTTGTCGGCGTGTTGGCCGCAGATACGATGCTCCATCTTCCTGATTTTCGCGCTTCAGAAAAAACATTTCAGCTGTTGACACAAGTAAGCGGGCGCGCCGGGCGCCACGAGCTTCCCGGCGAAGTCGTCATCCAAACGTATACGCCGGAGCATTACAGCATCACGCTTGCCGCTAAACACGATTATGATGCATTTTATCAAAGAGAAATGGTGCTTCGTAAAATGTACGGCTACCCGCCATTTTACTATTTGACATTAATCACCGTATCACATCCGGAAATAACGAAAGCGGTGGCTGTGACAGAAAAGATTGCGGCATATTTGCGGGCACAGCTGTCGAATGAAGCGATCATTCTTGGCCCTGTCGCTTCACCGATTGCTCGACTTCATGATAGATATCGCTATCAATGCATGATAAAATACAAACGGGAGCCGAACATGACACGGGTATTAAAAGCGGTTATCGATCGTTATCAGCACGATGTTTCCCAAGGAGATTTATCGATTACGATCGATACGAACCCATATACAATGATGTAAATGGAGGAATTGTGTTGGCAATCTTACCAATTGTGACATACCCAGCGGATATTTTAGAAACGGTGTGCGAACCGGTAAAACAATTTGACCGTCAGCTTATTCAGCTGTTAAATGACATGTATGAAACAATGATAGATGCGGACGGCGTCGGCTTAGCCGCGCCTCAAGTCGGAATCGCGAAACAAATTGCCGTTGTTGATGTCGGTGACAAGCACGGCCGGATTGAACTGATCAATCCGCGCATTATAGAAGCGCGCGGGGAGCAAATCGGTCCGGAAGGCTGTCTAAGTTTTCCAGGGCTGTTTGGTGAAGTAAAACGCGCCAATTATGTAAAAGTTCGTGCTCAAGATCGGCGCGGTCGGGTGTTTACGCTTGAAGCAACCGAATTTTTAGCGCGCGCGCTTCAACATGAAATCGACCATTTAAACGGAATATTGTTTACTTCGAAAGTAATTCGTTATTACGATCCGGAGGAATTAGAAGGGTAGATGATGGAAAGATGATAAAAGTTGTGTTTATGGGAACACCGGATTTTTCTGTTCCTATATTGAAGCAGCTAATAGAAGATGGCTATAACATTGCTGCCGTCGTTACACAGCCGGATAAACCGAAAGGAAGAAAGCGGGAGTTGACACCGCCGCCTGTCAAAGTGGAAGCGGAAAAACACGGAATTCCGGTATTGCAGCCGACAAAAATTCGTGAAAAAGAACAATATGAACAAGTGTTGGCGTTCAAGCCAGATTTAATTGTGACAGCGGCGTTTGGCCAAATTTTGCCGAAAGCATTGCTCGATGCTCCGAAATACGGCTGCATTAACGTCCATGCTTCATTGCTTCCGGAATTGCGTGGCGGCGCTCCGATTCATTATGCGATTTTGCAAGGAAAGACAAAAACAGGCGTCACGATTATGTATATGGTGGAAAAGCTCGATGCCGGCGATATTTTAACACAAGTGGAAGTACCGATTACCGAAACCGATACGGTTGGCACGCTTCATGATAAATTAAGCATTGCCGGGGCAAAACTGTTATCAGAAACGATTCCGCAATTAGTAGCTGGAAAATTAACTCCAATCAAACAAGACGATGAAAAAGCAACATATGCGTATAATATTAAACGCGAACAAGAAAAGATTGATTGGACAAAGCCGGGAGAAGACATTTATAACCATATACGCGGCTTGCACCCGTGGCCAGTTGCATATACAACGTTTGCCGGAAATGTATGGAAGGTTTGGTGGGGAGAAAAAGTTCCGGCTCCGAAAAAAGCAGAACCCGGAACGATTATTGATATCGTACAGGATGGAATTGTTGTTGCGACCGGCAATGAAACGGCAATTAAAATTACAGAATTGCAGCCGGCGGGGAAAAAACGGATGAATGCGGCGCAATTTTTGCGCGGCGCCGGCGCCCATCTCACTATTGGAATGAAGCTAGGAGATGAACATGAAAGCTAAAAACGTACGAGAAGTCGCTTTGGAAACATTGTTGGCTGTCGAAGAAAAAGAAGCGTACAGCAATTTATTATTAAATAAAATGATTGAGACGCATCGTCTTTCCGAAAGAGATGTCCGGCTGTTGACGGAAATTGTGTACGGAACGATTCAGCGCCGGGATACGCTCGATTATTATTTGACCCCGTTTTTGAAAAAAGCGCGCAAACTAGAGCGGTGGGTTCGCGTGCTTCTTCGCTTGACCCTTTATCAAGTATTGTATTTAGACCGCATCCCTGACCGCGCGGCGATTTTCGAAGCGGTGGAAATTGCGAAAAAACGAGGACATCAAGGGGTCGCTTCGCTGGTTAACGGGGTGATGCGCGCCATTCAACGTCAAGGGGTGCCGCCTCTTGAGAAAATAGAAGATGAAGTGGAGCGGCTAGCCGTTGCGACAAGCCATCCACTCTGGCTTGTCAAGCGCTGGGTCGAGCAATACGGACTTGAAGAAACAAAACGGATGTGTGAAACGAACTTGTTGCCGCCAAAGCAAACAGCGAGGGTGAATACCGCAAGAATAACTGTCGAGGAAGCAATAGACAAGCTCAAGCAAGAAGGAATGGAAGTGGTACTCGGCGAGGTGGCAGAGGAAGCGATTCAAGCGAAAAGAGGAAATCTTGCGCACACGGATGCGTTTCGCCGCGGATGGATTACGATTCAAGACGAAAGCTCGATGTTAGTGGCACGGGCGCTTGGACCGAAAGAACATGAGCGCGTTCTTGACAGTTGTGCTGCGCCGGGCGGAAAATCGACCCATATCGCAGAGTTAATGAACAACACCGGACAAGTAATATGTGCGGATATTCATGAACATAAAGTGAATTTAATCGAGGAGAATGCGAAACGACTGCAGCTTACGAATATTTCTGCGCGTGTGCTTGATAGCAGACGTTTAGGCGAAGTATTTGAGCGGGAGATGTTTGATAAAATTTTAGTTGATGCCCCGTGCTCGGGGTTTGGCGTCATCCGCCGTAAACCAGATATTAAATATGCAAAAACGGAAGCAGATATTCCTTCCCTTGTGGCGTTGCAACGTGAAATTTTGCACGCAGTTGCGCCATTGTTAAAAAAGGGCGGTACGCTTGTATATAGCACATGTACGATTGACCGTGATGAAAATGAGGCGGTCATTGCTCAATTTTTAGACGATCACCCAGAATTTTCACCAGATGAAACGATGAAACTGCGGTTGCCCGAAAAAGTACAACCATACGTTCACAACGGGCAACTGCATCTTCTTCCACATTATTTTGGGTCGGACGGATTTTTTATCGCATCATTACGAAAGAAGGTGTAGCTTCGTTGGAACAGACGAATATTGCAAAACAGAAAAAAGAAGAAACAGTATCACGCAATCCATCGATTTATTCACTTACGTTCGAACAGTTAAAAGATTGGATCATCGAGCAAGGAGAAAAACCATTTCGTGCCACGCAAATATATGAATGGTTATATCAAAAACGGGCAACCGATTTTTCTGAGATGACCAACCTTCCGAAAACGTTACGTGAAAAACTAAGCGAACATTTCGATATTACAACATTAAAAACATTAGTGAAACAAACATCAAAAGACGGCACCATTAAATTTTTGTTTGAACTTCATGACGGATATTCGATTGAAACAGTGTTGATGCGTCACAATTATGGAAATTCCATTTGTGTAACGACACAGGTCGGCTGCCGCATCGGCTGCACATTTTGCGCTTCGACGCTTGGCGGATTGAAGCGTCATTTAGAAGCAGGAGAAATTGTAGCGCAAGTCGTAAAAGTACAAAAAGCGCTTGATGAACAAGGAGAGCGCGTAAGCAGCATTGTTGTCATGGGAATCGGCGAGCCGTTTGACAATTACGATGAGCTGATAAAATTTTTAAAAATCGTCAACCATTCAAAAGGGTTGAACATCGGTGCACGACATATCACCGTTTCTACAAGCGGGATCATCCCGAAAATTTACCAATTTGCGGATGAAGGAATGCAAGTGAATTTTGCGATTTCGCTACATGCCCCGACGACAGAGCTGCGCACGAAGTTAATGCCGATCAATAAAGCATATCCGCTTCCAAAATTAATGGATGCTGTCCGTTATTACATTGAAAAAACAGGGCGACGCGTTACGTTTGAATACGGATTGTTTGGCGGAGTCAATGACCAAATCGAACACGCGGAACAGCTAGCCGAGCTCATTAAAGGATTGAAATGCCACGTTAACTTAATTCCAGTAAACTATGTGCCGGAACGAAATTATGTGCGGACGCCGCGCGACCAAATTTTTGCGTTTGAACGCGCATTAAAAAAACATGGAATCAATGTTACGATTCGCCGCGAACACGGACACGATATTGACGCAGCATGTGGGCAGCTTCGCGCGAAGGAGCGAAAAGAAGAGACGAGGTGAAATAATGAAAGTCGTTTTTCAAACCGACATTGGTAAAATTCGGGCTCACAACGAAGACAGCGGCGGAGTTTTTCAAAATAAAGACGGGCATTATTTGGCGGTTGTTGCAGATGGGATGGGGGGACATCGCGCCGGCGATGTTGCGAGTGAAATGACGATTTCCTATTTAAAAGAAGAATGGGAACAGTCAGAGCACATCTCTTCTCCAGATATAGCAGAGCAATGGTTGAAAGATCATGTAGCGGCTGTGAACCGGATTTTATTCGAGCATTCCTTGAAGCATACGGAATGCCAAGGAATGGGGACAACGATTGTCAGCGCGATTTGCACTGACCAGTTTGTCACGGTCGGCCATATTGGCGACAGCCGTTGTTACCTTTTAAATAAAAATGGATTTCAGCAAATTACGGAAGACCATTCACTCGTCAATGAATTAGTGAAAACGGGGCAAATTTCAAAGGAAGATGCAGAACACCATCCGCGTAAAAATGTTTTGTTGCGCGCGCTCGGCACGGAAAAAGAAGTGAAATTGGATATGAAGACAATCAGCATCGATGAGCATGATATGTTGCTTTTATGTTCGGATGGTTTGTCAAACAAAGTATCGGAACAAATGATGGTACATATTTTGACATCAGACGACTCGCTCGAGCACAAGGCGCAAGCGCTAATTGACTTGGCAAATGAACATGGAGGAGAAGACAATATTACGCTGGCAATTATTGATTTTTCATTGGAACGTGAAAGTAGGTGATCCGCATGCTCATCGGCAAACGGTTAAATGATCGCTATAAAATTATTAGTTTAATTGGCGGCGGTGGGATGGCAAATGTTTATTTAGCGAGAGATATCATTTTAGACCGAGACGTCGCCGTAAAAGTATTGCGCTTTGATTTTGCCAATGATGAACAGTTTATCAAACGGTTTCACCGCGAAGCACAGGCGGCAACGAGTTTGAATCACGAAAATATTGTCACCATTTATGATGTTGGAGAAGATGAAGGCATTTATTATATTGTCATGGAGTATGTGCGCGGGTATACATTAAAACAATATATTCATCAGCACGCCCCCCTCCCGGTTCCAAAGGCGCTTCATATTATGGAGCAATTAACATCAGCGATTGCGCACGCTCATGAAAACGGGGTTATTCATCGGGATATTAAGCCGCAAAACATTTTAATTGATGAGAATGGAGATGTAAAAGTAACTGATTTCGGGATTGCCGTTGCCCGTAGTTCTACTACGATTACGCAAACAAATTCGGTGCTTGGCTCTGTTCATTATTTGTCCCCCGAACAAGCGCGAGGCGGAATTGCGACAGAAAAATCCGACATTTACTCCCTAGGAATTGTCATGTTTGAGCTTGTAACAGGGCGGCTCCCTTTTTCTGGAGAGTCTGCCGTATCGATTGTGCTCAAACATTTGCAGGCGGAAACTCCTTCTCCAAAAGCATGGAATCCTAGTATTCCTCAAAGTGTCGAGAATATTATTTTAAAAGCGACGGCGAAAGATCCGTTTTATCGTTACCGTTCGGCAAGGGAAATGAATGAGGATATCAGCACGGCTTTAGATCCGGAACGCGTCAATGAGCAAAAATTTATGATTCCTGCCGATGATGAAGAACCGACAAAGGCGATTCCTGTTATTAGAGAGAGCCTTGTCAGCGCCGGGCTGGAACAGCAAACCATTGTTTACGAAGAAAAAAAGGAAGAAGAGAAAAAAGAAACAAAACCGAAGAAAAAGCGAAAATGGATTGTTTGGCTTACTGCGTTATTTTTATTTCTTGCAGCAGCGGGGGTGAGCGCTGTTACGTGGATTCCCGATTTGATTTTTCCGAAAGAAGTGACAATGCCGAATGTCGTCAATGAAGATTATGACGAGGCGGTCGAAAAGTTATCATCGCTAGGATTGGAGATTAAAGATACGATTGACGTCGAGGATGACGAAATCGCAGAAGGAAAGGTTGTACGCACGAAACCGGAAGCAGGAATGATGGTAAAGGAAGGATCTGCTGTTATTATTTATAAAAGCATCGGTAAAAAGAAAGTAGAGTTTGGCGATTTTATCGGCGAAGATATCGAAACAGCGGAAGCACAGCTGAAAAACGAAAATTTTATGAATGTTACACGCAATGAACGTTATAGCGACAAGCCGCCTGGTACCATTATCGATCAATTTCCTTATGCAGGAGATAAAGTCATTCCTGAAGAAACAAAAGTGATTTTCACTGTCAGCCTTGGTCCGGAAAAAATTATGTTGAAAGACTTGACGGGATATACAGAAAAGAGTGTGCGTGATTATGTAGATGATCAACAGTTGTACTTGAAGGTAAAATACGAATATTCGGATAAAGTTCCGGAAGGGCTCGTTATTTCTCAAACACCTACAGCCAATGAAAAAGTAGATAAAGGCGATACCATTACAGTAATTATTTCACGCGGCAAGGAGACGCTTCCTGTGAAAACGGTGATAAAAGATATTGAAATTCCATATGAACCGGAAGAAGAAGGACAAGTGATGGAAGCGCAATTATATATTCAAGATGCCAAACATAATATGACAACGCCGTATAAAACATACCGTCTGACCGCACCGGTAACGGAGACGGTGGAATTTGAAATTCCATATAAGGAAACGGCGTATTATCGTGTCATTGTAAACAATGTAGTAAAGGATGAAGGAACAATTCCATATCCAAACAATGTCACAAAGGAGTGAGGCTATGGCAGAAGGAAAGATTATTAAAGCGCTAAGCGGATTTTATTATGTATTATCGGAAGGAAAGGTGTTTCAATGCCGAGGCAGAGGAGTATTTCGAAAGCAGAAAATTACTCCTCTTGTCGGGGATCATGTCGAGTTTCAGGCGACGAGCGAAACAGAAGGATATATTATGAATATACGCGAACGAAAAAACTGGCTCGTTCGTCCGCCAATCGCTAACGTAGAACAAGCGATTTTAGTGTTTTCGGCAGTGGAGCCAGATTTTAGCACAAGACTTCTCGACCGTTTTCTCGTTCTTGTCGAATCCAAACATATTCGTCCGATTATTGTCGTGAATAAAATGGATTTAGTGGACGACCAGACAAAACCAACAATGGAACAATATATTCGTGATTATCGGCAAATAGGCTATGATGTCATTGAAACGTCAACCATCACCAAATTAGGAGTAGAACAGTTGCTTTCATATTTAGAAGGGCATATTTCCGTTTTTGCTGGGCAATCCGGCGTCGGGAAATCCTCGCTTTTAAATGCGCTCCGTCCGGATTTGCAGTTAAAAACCAATGATATTTCTACACATTTAGGACGTGGAAAACATACAACCCGCCATGTAGAATTGTTGGAAATTGGCGGCGGCCTTGTTGCTGATACGCCAGGTTTTAGTGCGTTAGAGCTTGATGATATAGAATTGGAAGAGCTGCCGCTTTATTTTCCAGAGTTTTGTGAGCGCAGCGAGGAATGTAAATTCCGCGGATGTTTGCACATCGCGGAGCCAAAATGCGCTGTGAGAGAAGCGGTCGAATCGGGTAAAATCCCTTCTTATCGATATGAGAATTACATTAGTTTTGTCGAAGAAATTAAAGAACGAAAGCCGAGGTATTAACTATGGTAAAAATTGCACCATCGATTTTATCCGCCGATTTCGCGCGGCTTGCTGAGGAGATCCGTGACGTGGAACAAGGTGGAGCCGATTACATTCATGTTGATGTGATGGATGGCCATTTCGTGCCGAACATTACGATCGGACCGCTAATTGTCGAAGCGATTCGTCCCATTACAAAGCTTCCTTTAGATGTTCATTTAATGATTGAGCAGCCTGACCGATACATTCCTGCTTTTGCAAAGGCGGGAGCGGATTATTTATCCGTTCATGTGGAAGCGTGCCCACACTTGCATCGTACGATTCATTTAATTAAAGAGCAAGGAGTAAAAGCCGGAGTTGTCTTAAATCCACATACGCCGGTAGAAATGATTCAACATATTATCGATGATGTTGATTTAGTGTTATTGATGACAGTTAATCCAGGATTTGGAGGACAGAAATTTATTCCATCTGTATTGCCAAAAATTCGACAAGTTGCGCAACTGGTGAAAGAAAGAGGACGATTTGTAGAAATTGAAGTAGATGGCGGGATTAATGCCAAAACAGCCCGCCTATGCATGGAGGCTGGGGCAAACGTGCTTGTTGCTGGTTCTGCTATTTATAATGAACGTGACCGTGCTGCGGCGATTCGTGCCATTCGTGGCGAAAATGAGGCGGAAGGTGTATAACCTTCCGCTTTAGAGTAAGCAAGAAAGGAAGAAACGTATGTTTATTCATATTGTCGGCGGCGGACCGAGTGAACATCTTCCCTCTTTAGCTAGTTACGATGGAGAACATGTACGATGGATCGGGGTGGATCGTGGAACAAAGACGCTGCTTGAAGCGGGAATCCGGCCGATAAAAGCGTTTGGCGATTTTGACTCCATGACGATGGAAGAGATTATATTACTACAAAAAACACTCGATGATCTTGATATATGGCCGGCGGAAAAAGATAAAACCGATATGGAAATTGCGCTTGATTGGGCGGTGCAGCAAGAAGCGGATAAAATCCGCATTTTTGGAGCAACCGGCGGCCGCCTTGACCATTTATTTGGCAATGTTCAATTGCTGATCAAATACGCAGGGAAACCGATTGAGATGATCGACAGACAAAATATTGTGACTGTCCATCTTCCAGGCACGTACACCGTTTTTTACGATGAACGATATCGATACGTTTCTTACATTCCGATTTCCAATGATATTAAAGGAATGACGTTGGATGGATTTAAATATCCGCTAACAAATAGTCATATTTTTCGAGGTTCGACACTATGTATTAGTAATGAACTTATCCAATCTTCTGGTACTTTTTCATTTTCCAAAGGCATATTAATGATGATAAGAAGTAGCGATGTAGGTACGATTTAAAGTGAAGGGAATATACTTATAAAGAGATGAAGGAAAGTCCGTTATGATGGCAGTGAGGAGGGAATCGGAATGAAATTTTATACCATTAAATTACCGAAATTTCTTGGTGGAATTGTGCGTGCCATGTTAAATTCCTTTAAAAAAGGATAATAAAAAAGCACCAATTTTTTGGTGCTTTTTTATTATGCGGTGTCCGTTAAACGCGTTGTACTTTTCCAGATTTTAATGCGCGGGCAGACACCCATACACGTTTTGGTTTTCCGTCGACTAAAATACGAACTTTTTGAAGGTTTACTTTCCATGTGCGTTTATTTGCATTCATCGCATGTGAACGTGAATTGCCGAAAGATTTTTTCTTTCCTGTCACAAAGCATTTTGCCATCTTTTTTCCCTCCTTACTCGTACCGCATTCCGATGTGAGTCTAAAAAACACTATTATAATTTACCATACAAACAGTTAAATTTCAATATATGATGTTTTATCTTTCAAGAAAATATCCTTGACATATATTTTTATTTTCGGCTAAATAATACTAGTGGGCGATGGGAGAACTTTTAAAAAGCAGAGCGTTATAGTACAATGACTGTAGCTATGCGAACAATTCCGAAGGGGGAACTGTCATGTCCATTGAATTGCAAACGAAATACGGGAGAATCGAAATTTCCAATGATGTAATTGCGATGATTGCAGGGGGCGCTGCGGTCGATTGCTACGGAATCGTTGGAATGGCATCGAAAAATCAAATTAAAGACGGAATTTCTGAAATTTTGCGGAGGGAAAACTTTTCTAAAGGTGTGATTGTCCGAGAAGAAAATGGGGAAGTGCATATCGATATGTACATTATTGTTAGCTATGGAACGAAAATTTCTGAAGTTGCTCACAATGTGCAAACAAAAGTGAAATATACGCTTGATCAAATGTTAGGGCTTT
Organism: Parageobacillus toebii NBRC 107807; assembly: GCF_003688615.2. GTDB lineage: Bacteria > Bacillota > Bacilli > Bacillales > Anoxybacillaceae > Parageobacillus_B > Parageobacillus_B toebii. The sequence continues at coordinate 1,916,089 of NZ_CP049703.1, forward strand.
CTGTACAGTCGATTAATATTTATGTTCAAGGGGTTCGTGTAACGAATCCGTAGTAAGGAGGAGTTAGTAGGTGACAATTAGGATACTTGACGGAAGACTGTTTGCAGAAATGGTCTTTCAAGGAGCGGCGCATTTATCCAACAATGCAAAAGCGGTCGATGCGCTGAACGTCTTTCCGGTTCCGGATGGCGATACAGGCACGAATATGAATTTATCGATGACTTCTGGTGCAAAGGAAGTAAAAAATAACATTTCTGATCATATTGGAAAAGTCGGCAGTGCATTAGCAAAAGGGCTATTGATGGGAGCACGCGGAAATTCAGGAGTGATTTTATCGCAATTGTTTCGTGGTTTTGCGAAAGCGGTGGAAGCGAAAAAAGAAATTAATAGTGCGGAATTTGCTGCTGCGCTTGAAGCAGGTGTCACCACCGCTTATAAAGCGGTAATGAAGCCGGTGGAAGGCACGATACTGACCGTAGCGAAAGACGCGGCGAAGCGGGCGGTAGAAGTCGCAAAAAAAGAACAAGACATTGCCATTGTGATGGAAGAGGTAGTGAAGGAAGCGAAGGCGTCTTTGCAACGCACACCTGAATTATTGCCGGTATTAAAAGAAGTGGGGGTTGTCGATAGCGGCGGTCAAGGGCTTGTCTACGTATATGAAGGATTTTTGAGCGCATTAAAAGGGGAAAATGTTGCTGATCGAAAGCCTATAGAAGTCTCGATGCAAGAATTAATCAATGCTGAACATCATAAAAGTGCACAAAGCCATATCGATACGGATGAAATTGAGTTTGGTTACTGTACCGAATTTATGGTACGGTTTGAACGAGATAAATTGCAAAAACATCCATTCTCTGAAGAAGCGTTTCGTCAAGATTTAAGCCGATTCGGTGACTCATTATTAGTCATTGCTGATGATGAACTTGTAAAAGTGCATATTCACACAGAACAGCCTGGCGAAGTACTGACATATGGACAAAAATACGGAAGTTTAATAAACATTAAAATTGAAAATATGCGCCAACAGCACGCAAATATAGTAAATCAAGAACGCAATGCTGCTTCGAGCGCATCGAAGGCGAAACAAAAAGAGAAATATGGAATTGTGACAATAGCGATGGGATCCGGCGTTGCCGAGCTGTTTAAAAGCATCGGCGCACACGTTGTCATTGAAGGCGGCCAAACGATGAACCCGAGCACGGAGGATATCGTAAAAGCAATTGAAAGCATTAACGCAGAAACAGTATTCGTGCTTCCAAATAATAAAAACATTATTATGACAGCACAACAAGCTGCGACCGTCGTCAACCAAAAGGTGATCGTCATTCCATCGAAAACAGTCCCTCAAGGGATGTCGGCATTGCTGGCGTTTAATCCATCACTTTCTGAGGAACAAAATGAAAAAGCAATGACGGTCGCCTTGTCGCGTGTCAAAACAGGACAAGTTACGTTTTCAGTACGGGATACAACGATCGATGGGGTGGAGATTGAAAAAGACGATTATATGGGTCTTGCTGATAATAAAATCGTTGCGGCGGAAAGAGATAAGCTTTCGGTGACGAAGCAATTGCTTAATACGCTAATTGATGAAGATAGTGAAATCGTTACAATGATATATGGGGAAGAAGCAACAGAAGAGGAAGTCGAAGCGATTGTTTCTTATATTGAGGAAACATATCCGGACGTAGAAGTGGAAGTGCATAACGGAAAACAGCCGTTATATCCATTTATCTTTTCTGTTGAATAAATTATGTTAGAATAGTAGAAGGGGAGTTCCCCTTCTATTTTATTGTAATATTAAGGGAGTGAAAATGTGAAATATAAAAGCGTCTTTGATATTATCGGACCGATTATGATTGGCCCATCGAGTTCGCATACAGCGGGAGCGGCGCGAATCGGGAGAGTGGCGCGCAGCTTATTTGGCAGAAAACCGAAATGGGCACATATTTCTTTTTACGGCTCTTTTGCGCAAACGTATAAAGGCCATGGAACCAATGTAGCCATTGTTGGTGGCCTTCTTGATTTCGATACATTTGATGAGCGAATTCCTTATTCGCTTGAAATTGCGAAACAAGAAGGAATGGAAGTCACTTTTTATGAAGAAGATGCGATTCCTCATCATCCTAACACTGCGAGAGTGCGCATTGGAGATGAAAAAGGGGAATTGGAACTTGTCGGTATTTCCATTGGCGGTGGAAAAATCGAGATTATCGAGTTAAACGGATTTGAGTTGAAGTTGTCTGGCCATCATCCGGCATTGCTCATTATGCATAATGACCGGTACGGGGCGATCGCGTCGGTGGCGAATGTTTTAGCGAAATATGCGATTAATATTGGACATATGGAAGTGTCACGGAAAGAAAAAGGAAAAGAAGCGTTGATGACCATTGAAATAGATCAGCCGATTGATCAAACAGTGATTGATGAACTGACAGCGTTGCCGCATATTATCCAAGTAACAAACATTGCGGATTAGCGTAAGCGTTTGCAAAAAAGGAGGCCGCATCATGATGTTTCGCAACGTTGCTGAACTTGTGCAATTGGCGGAAAGCCAAAACATTAAAATTGCCGAAGTAATGATTCGGCAAGAGATAGAAGTAACGGGGAGAAGCCGTGAAGAAATTTTTGCGCAAATGGATAAAAACTTGCAAGTAATGGAACAAGCGGTTGCAAAAGGGCTTGCCGGCGTTGTCTCCAGATCGGGGCTCACTGGCGGGGATTCGGTGTTGTTGCAACAATATATCAGACAAGGGAATTTTTTATCAGGAGAAACGATTTTAGATGCCGTTAGTAAAGCGGTGGCGACAAATGAAGTAAACGCGGCAATGGGCGTCATCTGCGCGACGCCGACTGCGGGTTCCGCCGGAGTTGTTCCGGGGACGCTTTTTGCAGTAAAAGAAAAATTAAAGCCGACGCGTGAAGAGATGATTGAATTTTTATTTACAGCGGGGGCATTCGGTTTTGTTGTTGCCAATAACGCCTCCATCTCTGGCGCGGCTGGAGGGTGTCAAGCGGAGGTCGGCTCAGCCGCGGGAATGGCGGCGGCAGCGTTAGTCGAACTTGCCGGGGGAACGCCGAGCCAAGCAGCGGAAGCGATGGCGATCGCTTTAAAAAATATGTTAGGATTAGTATGTGATCCTGTCGCTGGTCTTGTCGAAGTTCCATGTGTAAAGCGAAATGCGATGGGAGCGGCAAATGCGATGGTAGCAGCAGACATGGCGCTTGCTGGTATTAAAAGCCGCATTCCATGTGATGAGGTCATTGAAGCGATGTTTCGCATCGGTGAAACGATGCCAACTGCATTGAAAGAAACTGCAGAAGGAGGGTTAGCAGCAACGCCGACCGGCCGCGCTTTAGCGGCAAAAATTTTCGGCGTTTCAGCTAATAGCCGTGAATCGTGAGTTGCAACAACCTGTTACAGCAATAAAGGGAATTGGAGAAGAAACAAGTGAAGCGCTTCGAGAAATGGGGATTACAACGATTGAGGAATTGTTTATGCATATTCCATACCGCTATGAAGATTATGAGATAAAAGATTTAGCGGAAGTAAAACACGACGAAAAAGTAACAGTCGAAGGGAAGGTTCATAGCGAGCCTTCTCTTACCTATTATGCGAAAAAAAAATCGCGCTTAACATTTCGTCTGCTTGTGGGACGGTATTTAATCACCGTCGTTTGTTTCAATCGTCCTTATTTAAAAGGAAAATTATCCATTAACGATACCGTTACAGTCATTGGAAAATGGGATCAACACCGTCAAATGATTACGGCATATGAATTGAAACTAGGACCGCTGCCGCAAAAGCGGGAAATTGAACCTGTTTACTCGGTTCGTGGATCCATCACAGTGAAAGGAATGCGTCGTTTTATCAAGTTGGCTTTAACGCAATACGGCGAAGCAATCGTGGATCCGCTCCCGCTATCGATACGGCAAACGTACCGGCTTATTTCAAAGCAGGAAGCGATTCGGGCGATCCATTTTCCACGTTCTCATGAGGAATTGAAGCAGGCGAGACGGAGGCTTGTATACGAGGAATTTTTGCTTTTTCAATTAAAAATTCATGCTCTTCGTAAAGTGCAAAGAGAATATTCGGAAGGAATCGCCCATTCGTTTTCGGAGGAAAAATTGCATGCCTTCATCCAACAGCTTCCATTTTCGTTGACAAAAGCACAGCAGCGCGTTGTTCATGAAATACTAGCGGATATGCGATCCCCATACCGTATGAACCGCCTTCTTCAAGGAGACGTTGGTTCGGGAAAAACGGTCGTTGCGGCGATTGTATTATATGCTGCCGTTCTATCCGGCTATCAAGGAGCGCTAATGGTGCCGACGGAAATTCTAGCGGAGCAGCACGCGCAGTCATTGCAAACATTATTCGCATCAACCAATGTAACGGTGGCGTTACTAACAAGTTCTGTGAAAGGAAAGAAAAGAAAGGAAATTTTAGAACAGCTTGCTTGTGGAGATATTGACATTATTATTGGGACACATGCACTTATTCAAGAAGAAGTAAATTTCAAGCAGCTTGGTTTGGTGATTACAGACGAACAACATCGGTTTGGAGTGGAACAGCGCCGGATTTTGCGCGAAAAAGGGCAATCGCCTGACGTGTTGATGATGACGGCGACACCAATTCCGCGAACGCTTGCCATTACTGCGTTTGGCGAAATGGATGTGTCGGTGATCGACGAAATGCCGGCCGGAAGAAAAAAAGTGCAGACATATTGGGTAAAACACCATATGTTTGAACGCGTTCTTGATTTTATCGAAAAAGAAATTCAAAAAGGACGCCAAGCATATGTCATTTGTCCGCTCATTGAAGAATCGGAAAAATTAGATGTGCAAAACGCGATTGATGTTCATAGCATGTTGACACATTATTACAAAGGGAAATATCATATCGGCCTTATGCACGGACGGCTTTCTTCGGAGGAAAAAGAGGAAGTAATGAAAGCGTTCAGCGAAAATCGTGTGCAAGTGTTAGTTTCTACTACGGTTGTGGAAGTTGGCGTAAATGTCCCGAACGCCACTGTCATGGTGATTTACGATGCGGAACGATTTGGGCTGGCACAGCTGCATCAATTGCGCGGTCGGGTCGGCCGCGGCGATGAGCAATCATATTGTATTTTAATTGCTGATCCAAAATCAGAAACAGGAAAAGAGAGAATGCGCATTATGACGGAAACGACAGACGGATTTGTTCTATCAGAGAAAGACTTGCAGTTGCGCGGCCCTGGTGATTTTTTTGGCACCAAACAAAGTGGTATGCCTGAATTTAAATTTGGAGACGTCGTACATGATTATCGCATTCTGGAAGTAGCGCGCAACGATGCGGCAAAATTAGTTCAATCTACTGCTTTTTGGCGCGATGAGCCGTATCAATGGCTGCGTCTTTATTTACAAGAATCCGGTGTGCTAGATGGCGAAAAATTAGATTGATACGGAGCTGTTTTCGCCATTTTCACCAAAGAATGAAACCACTTTTTTTGCTTGCAATCTTTTTTTCGAGATTATATACTACTATTAGTACCTAGTCATAGAAGTGGACGGTGTAAATAGATGCGAAAAAGCAAACGGGAACGACAACGGCTTTTGCAAGAAACGATTCAAGAAAATCCGTTTATTACCGATGAGGAATTAGCTGAAAAATTTTCCGTCAGCGTTCAAACGATCCGCTTAGACCGTTTAGAGTTGTCGATACCTGAACTGCGTGAGCGAATTAAACATGTCGCGCAGCAATCGCTGGCCGATAAAGTCAGGTCGCTTCCGATTGAGGAAGTAATCGGGGAAATTATCGATATTGAGCCCGACCATAGCGCCATTTCTATTTTCGATGTGAAATCAGAACATGTGTTTAAGCGGAATCGTATTGCGCGCGGTCATCATTTATTTGCCCAAGCCAATTCACTTGCCGTTGCCGTCATCAACGATGAGCTTGCATTGACAGCAAAAGCGAACATTCGCTTTACAAGACAAGTGAAAGAAAATGAACGAGTGGTAGCGAAAGCAAAAGTGGTCGGCGAAAAAGAGAACGGACGAACGATTGTGGAAGTAAACAGCTACGTCGGGCAAGAACTTGTCTTTTCCGGAACGTTTGAAATGTATCGATCAAATCGCGAAAAAAAGGATGGAGACAGCAATGAAAATAGCAATTGATGCGATGGGAGGAGACCATGCCCCAAAAGAAATCGTTCTCGGGGCGATGAAGGCCGTTCAGCACTTTTCAGATGTACATATTACTCTATTCGGAGACGAGGGCAAAATTCGCCCTTATCTTACATCAGACGAACGGATCACTGTCATTCATACTAATGAAGTGATCGAAGCAACGGATGAACCAGTGCGGGCGGTAAGAAGAAAAAAACAATCGTCCATGGTGTTAATGGCCGAAGAAGTGAAAGAAGGACGCGCTGATGCTTGTATATCGGCGGGAAATACGGGCGCGCTTATGGCGGCAGGGCTATTCGTCGTCGGACGAATCGCGGGGATTGATCGACCTGCATTAGCACCAACGCTTCCGACGATTGGCGGCGAAGGATTTTTGTTTTTAGATGTCGGAGCAAACGTCGATGCCCGTCCGGAACATCTGTTGCAATATGCTTTAATGGGAGCGGTGTACGCGGAAAAAGTTCGGGGAATTCCACGCCCGCGCATCGGCCTATTAAACGTTGGAACAGAAGACCAAAAGGGAAACGATGTTGCCAAGAAGGCGTTCCAACTTTTGCGAGAAACCGATCTTAATTTTATCGGCAACGTAGAAGCGCGCGATTTATTGCAAGGCGTCGCTGATGTGGTTGTCACGGATGGTTTTACTGGCAACGTTGCATTAAAAACGATTGAAGGTACGGCTATTTCCGTTTTTTCTATGTTAAAAGAAGCATTAACAAGCAGTTTTTTAAGCAAATTAGCGGCAGCTATTTTAAAGCCGAAATTAATAGATTTGAAAAAAACGATGGATTATTCCGAATATGGAGGGGCTGCGCTGTTTGGACTAAACGCTCCTGTCGTAAAAGCTCACGGTTCGTCTGATGCGAACGCCATCTTTCACGCCGTCCGTCAGGCGCGGGAAATGGTAGCGAACGATATCATCACTACAATAAAAGAAGCGATTGAACAAAATCATTCATAAGGGAAGTGGAACATATGGGGAAAATTGCTTTTATTTTTCCAGGACAAGGGTCGCAAACGGTAGGCATGGGAAAAGACGTCGCGCAAAGCGATGCCAACATCGCTGCGGTGTTTCAGTCCGCGGACGAACGTCTTGGTTTTTCGCTTTCTTCGCTTATTTTTGAAGGGCCGCAAGAAACGCTGACTTTAACGTACAACGCACAGCCGGCCTTATTAACGACGAGCATTGCGCTTCTTGAAAAAGTAAAAGAAGCCGGCATTACGGCGGATTACGTCGCTGGCCATAGTTTAGGAGAATATACGGCGCTTGTGGCGGCGGGAGCGATTTCGTTTACCGATGCGGTGTATGCGGTAAGAAAACGCGGGGAGTTTATGGAAGAAGCGGTGCCGGCAGGAGAAGGAACGATGGCCGCGGTGCTGGGAATGGATGCGGCCGCGCTTGAAGCGGTGACAAAAGAAGTATCGGAACAAGGCGATCCAGTACAGCTGGCGAATTTAAACTGTCCAGGGCAAATCGTTATTTCCGGTTCAAAAGCGGGAGTAGAAAAAGCCGAGCAGCTTGCGAAAGAGCGAGGAGCAAAAAGGGTTATTCCGCTTGAGGTGAGCGGTCCGTTTCATTCTTCCCTTATGAAACCGGCAGCAAGCAAATTGCAGGATGTGCTAAACACCATTGCGATTCGTGATGCTGAAATTCCTGTTATTTCAAACGTTACTGCACAGCCGGTCGTGAAAAAAGAAGAGATTTTGCGTCTATTAATCGAGCAATTGTATTCTCCTGTACGCTGGGAACAATCGGTAGAAATGATGTTCGGCTTAGGAGTAGATACATTTATTGAAATCGGTCCGGGGAAAGTGCTGTCAGGACTTGTGAAAAAAATTAACCGCAACGTGAGCGTGTACGCAGTGAACGATCTTGAGTCTTTACAAGCGACCGTTGCGGCATTGAAAGGAGAATAAACGATGTTGCAAGGAAAAGTTGCGCTTGTCACGGGAGCATCGCGCGGCATCGGCCGGGCGATTGCATTGGAGCTGGCGCGTCAAGGCGCAAAAGTAGCGGTCAATTACGCCGGCAATGAAGCGAAAGCGAATGAAGTTGTCGAAGAAATTAAAAATATGGGTGGGGAAGCGTTCGCCATTCAAGCGGACGTATCTAATGCCGAAGCTGTTGATCAGATGGTCAAAGCGGTATTAGAACGATTTGAGCGCATCGATATTTTAGTGAACAATGCCGGCATTACCCGCGATAATTTATTAATGCGCATGAAAGAAGAAGAATGGGATGACGTGATGAATATTAACTTAAAAGGGGTGTTTAACTGCACGAAAGCAGTGACACGCCCGATGATGAAACAGCGGTACGGCCGCATCGTGAACATTGCTTCTATCGTCGGCGTCAGCGGAAATCCGGGACAAGCAAACTATGTCGCCGCAAAAGCTGGCGTCATCGGGTTAACGAAAACAGCAGCCCGTGAGCTTGCGAGCCGCAACATTACCGTCAATGCGGTTGCTCCTGGATTTATTACAACCGATATGACCGACCGTCTTAGTGAAGAACTGAAGGAGGAAATGTTAAAACAAATTCCGCTTGCCCGCTTCGGCGAACCGGAAGATGTTGCGAAAGTCGTTTCATTCCTTGTATCGGATGCCGCTAGCTACATGACAGGGCAAACGCTTCATGTCGACGGCGGAATGGTCATGTAAAATCATATGTTTTTGAAATAGCCGCTAGTATTTTCTAGCTGAATCTACTATAATCATGAAGGGAGGTGAATGTGGTGGCAGACGTGTTAGAGCGTGTTACGAAAATTATCGTCGACCGCTTGGGTGTCGAAGAATCCCAAGTTACATTGGATGCTTCTTTCAAAGATGATCTAGGGGCAGACTCTCTAGATATCGTAGAGCTTGTGATGGAATTAGAAGATGAATTTAATATGGAAATTTCTGATGAAGAGGCTGAAAAAATTGTCACAGTAGGAGATGCTGTGAACTACATAAAAAGCCACATGTAATATCGTATAGAAAAGTCCCGTTACAAAAGCGGGGCTTTCTATGCTTTTTATCAGTGTAACGTACGGATGAACGGATATAATAAGGAAGGATAAAACATTGCTTTTTCTATATATATTTTTGTGTGGAATGAAGTCGGAGGGCCTTATGTATGTCGAAACCAAAAGATAAAGAACGAATAAATGAAAAAAGGCGAGCGAAATTTAAGGAACTGCAAAAAAAAATCGGCATTTTTTTTACGAATGAAAAACTTCTTATTCAGGCTTTTACCCATTCATCGTATGTGAATGAGCATCGGAGACGGCCGCATGAAGATAATGAACGGCTCGAGTTTTTAGGTGACGCGGTGCTTGAGCTTACCGTTTCGCAATATTTGTTTAAAAAATTTCCGCATATGAGTGAAGGAGAATTAACAAAACTGCGCGCGGCCATTGTATGTGAACCATCGCTTGTCAAATTTGCCAACGCCTTATCATTCGGTGAACTCGTGCTTTTAGGAAAAGGGGAGGAGTTGACAGGGGGGAGAACAAGGCCAGCGCTGTTGGCTGATGTATTCGAAGCATTCATTGGTGCGCTATATTTAGACCAAGGAATGGATGCGGTCATGCAATTTTTGGGACAAACGATTTTCCCAAAAATTGATGAAGGTGCTTTTTCTCATGTGATGGATTTTAAAAGCCAATTGCAAGAACTCGTTCAACGCGATGGCATCGGTGTGCTTGAATATAGCATTTTAGAAGAAAAAGGACCGGCACATAATAAAGAATTTGTCTCTCGCGTTTCGTTAAATGGACAGGCACTTGGCATCGGAATCGGAAAGTCAAAAAAAGAAGCAGAACAACATGCAGCGCAAATGGCATTGCAAAAATTAAAAACAATAGGAAAAGAATAAGGGGCTGGCTCTCCAATATAGTCAGCCCTTCTTTCGGTTCTTTATGTTATAGTGATGGTACAGACATAGGAAAGATTGTGAGGCGGGTATGAATGTTCCTCAAACGGTTGGATATTATCGGATTTAAATCATTTGCTGATCGAGTATCCATTGAATTTGTTCCCGGGGTGACGGCGGTTGTCGGTCCGAACGGGAGCGGAAAAAGCAATATAACCGATGCGATTCGTTGGGTGCTTGGCGAGCAGTCAGCAAAGTCGTTGCGCGGTGCGAAAATGGAAGATATTATTTTTGCTGGGAGTGATTCCCGGAAACCGCTGAATGTGGCAGAAGTGACGATCACTCTTGACAACGAAGATCAATTTTTGCCGCTCGATTATCAAGAAGTCAGCATTACGCGGCGTGTTTACCGCTCGGGAGAAAGTGAATTTTTCATTAATAAACAGCCGTGTCGTTTAAAAGATATTGTAGATCTATTGATGGATTCTGGGTTAGGAAAAGAAGCCTTTTCCATCATTGGCCAAGGTCGCGTCGAGGAAATTTTAAGCAGCAAGCCGGAAGAAAGACGGACCATTTTTGAAGAGGCAGCCGGTGTGTTAAAGTATAAAATCCGCAAGAAAAAAGCGGAAAATAAGCTTGCGGAAACGCAAGAAAACTTGCACCGTGTCAGCGATATTTTACATGAACTAGAACAACAACTAGAGCCGCTGAAAATGCAAGCATCCATCGCGAAAGATTATTTAGAAAAACGCGATGAACTCGAAAGATTTGAAGTAGCACTGATGGTGCATGACATTGAACAATTGCATCAGCAATGGACATCGCTAAAGCAACTGCTTGCACAGCACCAAAACGAAGAGATACAGCTATCTTCCACATTGCAAAAAGAGGAAGCGGAAATCGAACAGCTTCGCGATCATATTACGGCGCTTGATGAGTCGATTGACGGCCTGCAGCAAGTATTGCTCGTTGCGAGCGAAGAATTGGAAAAGCTCGAAGGGAAAAAAGAAGTATTAAAAGAGCGAAAGAAAAATGCCGCTCAATATAAAAAGCAGCTCGAAGATACAATTTCATCTCTTTCCGAAAAAAAGGAACGCCTCGAGCTAACGTTAAAGCATGAGAAAGAACAGCTTGCTCAGTTAAAGAAGACCGTTTCTACTATTCAAGCGGAACTAAAAGAGAAACAAGCGTCTCTTTCAGCCTATGACGCAAACGTCGAAGAGAAAATCGAGCAGTTAAAAAGCGATTATATTGAACTAGTTCATGAACAAGCTTCGCTAAAAAATGAGCGCTCCCATTTGCAAACACTGCTAGAAAAATTACAGGCAAAACAAATAGCGCTTGCCGAAGAAAACCGAAAATATTTAGACGAGCGCAAATATCTCGAAGAGCAATACGCAAAACTAGGCCAAAAGCGTCAACAAATGGAAAAAACGCTGCAAGAAAAGGAAAGGCTCTTGCAGCAAAAAACAAACGAAGTTGCGGCGATGAAAGCCGATTTGGAAAAGAAAGAATCCATGCTTTATCAAGCGTACCAATATTTGCAACAAACGAAGTCGCGCAAAGAAATGCTTGAGGAAATGCAGCAAGACTATGCAGGCTTTTTCCAAGGAGTAAAAGAAATATTAAAAGCACGTGCACAGTTTCCGGGCATTCATGGAGCCATCGTCGAATTGATTCAAGTGCCTGACCGCTACGAAACGGCGATGGAAATCGCTCTCGGCGGCGCGATGCAGCATATCGTTGTAGAAAATGAGGAAGTAGCGCGAAAAGCGATCCATTACTTAAAAGCGCATGCTTACGGGCGTGCTACTTTCTTGCCGATGAATGTCATGCAGCCGAAAACAATTTCTTCCGAACAACTTGCCCTTATTAAAGACCATCCGTCATTTGTCGGAATTGCAAGCGAGCTCATTCATTATGACAGCGCCTATCGTTCGGTCATTGCCAATTTGCTTGGAAATGTGATTATCACAACCGATTTAAAAGGAGCGAATGAACTAGCGCGCTTGCTTCATTATCGTTACCGTCTTGTAACACTCGATGGAGATGTCGTTAGTCCGGGCGGTGCGATGACTGGCGGCGGAATCGCGAAAAAAGCGAATTCTCTTTTAAGCAGAAACCGTGAATTAGAAACGATTACGGCAAAGCTGCATGAAATGGAGCAAAAAACAGAACAGCTTGAACGTTTTGTACAAACGAAGAAGAAAATGATTCATCAAGAGGAAGCGGCATTGCTTGCATTGCGAAAGCAAATAGAGGAGGAGCGTTTTGCGCTTCAAGAAGTAAAAAGCGAATTGCGCGAAGTACAATTGCAGGAAAAAAATATGAATGAACGTCTTGCTCTCTACGACCATGAAAAAGCCAATGATGAACAAGAAGCAAAACAGATGACAGAAAAGCTTGCTGTGATTGAACAACAGCTTTGCGACTTAGAAGGAAAATTGAAGGAAATCGATCGGACGATTGAAACGCTTCAAGCGCAAAAACAAACAGAGCAGACATCAAAAGAAGCGCTGCAAACAGCGATGACGGAACAAAAAATCGCTCTAGCCGAAACACAGCAGCGCCTAAAAAATGTTCAAGAAAAAGTAGAACAGCTCCATAACGAGCTAGCAGATACAGAAAAACAGCTGCAGGCGTCCAAACAAGAACTTGCCTCTCTGATCGAAGAGATGAATTCGAGCCATTTTGGAGAAGAAGAATTAGAGAAAATGCGGCAAAAAAAATCACAAGATAAGCAAAAAACGATTGAACTGATCGCCAGCCGCCGTGAACAGCGCTTGCAATATCAGACGAAGCTCGAGCATTTGGAACGGGAATGGAAAGAGAAAAAACGCCAGCATAAACAGCTTGCGGACATTGTAAAAGACGAAGAAGTCAAGCTGAACCGCCTTGATGTAGAGTTGGAAAATTTGTTAAGCCGTCTTCGCGAAGAATATATGCTTTCGTTTGAGGCGGCAAAAGAAGCGTATCCGTTAACGGTGGACGTTCAAGAAGCGCGCAAACGAGTAAAGCTTATTAAACGGGCGATCGATGAGCTCGGAACGGTGAACTTAGGCGCAATTGATGAATACGAACGGGTATCAGAGCGTTATCAATTTTTAACAGAACAAAAAGCGGATCTTCAGCAAGCAAAAGAAACGCTCCATCAAGTCATTGACGAGATGGACCAAGAAATGAAAAAACGATTTTTATCAACGTTTGAACATATTCGTTCCCACTTCGGCGACGTGTTTCGCCAGCTGTTCGGCGGAGGAAACGCTGATTTGCGCCTGACGAATCCGGACGATCTGCTCGAAACAGGCATCGAAATCGTCGCACAGCCGCCAGGAAAGAAATTACAGAATTTAAGCTTGCTTTCCGGCGGGGAGCGTGCGCTAACGGCGATTGCTCTATTGTTCTCCATTTTAAAGGTGCGCCCTGTTCCGTTTTGTGTGCTTGATGAGGTGGAAGCAGCGCTGGATGAAGCGAACGTGCATCGCTACGCCCAATATTTAAAACAATTCAGCGACCAGACACAATTTATTGTCATTACCCATCGAAAAGGAACGATGGAAGAAGCGGACGTGCTGTATGGCGTCACGATGCAGGAATCTGGCGTATCGAAACTCGTTTCCGTCCGTTTAGAAGATTCGAAACAACTCGTAAAGTCATAATGTAGAAAGGATGGCGTCGATATGAGTTTTTTCAAAAAGTTAAAAGAAAAAATTACAAAACAAGCGGATTCGGTTACGGAAAAGTTTAAGCAAGGCCTTTCGAAAACGCGTGATTCATTCGCTGGCCGCGTCAACGATTTAATCGCCCGCTATCGGAAAGTCGATGAAGAATTTTTTGAAGAACTCGAAGAAATTTTGATTAGTGCGGATGTTGGTGTGAATACCGTTATGGAGCTGGTTGATGAACTGAAAATGGAAGTGAAACGCCGCAATATTCAAGATCCGAAAGAAATGAAGGCGGTTATTTCCGAAAAGCTTGTTGAGATTTACCGCGGCGATGATGACGCGAAAGCCGAATTAAATATCCAAGAAAATGGCTTAACCGTTATCTTGTTTGTCGGTGTCAATGGAGTCGGCAAAACGACGACGATCGGCAAGCTTGCCCATAAGTTGAAATCAGAAGGAAAGACGGTTATGCTCGCGGCAGGCGATACGTTCCGCGCCGGAGCGATTGAGCAGCTTGAAGTCTGGGGGGAGCGCGTCGGTGCGGAAGTCATTAAACAATCAGCAGGTTCGGACCCAGCGGCCGTTATATATGATGCGATCCAAGCGGCAAAAGCGCGCAATGTCGATGTGCTTTTATGCGATACAGCTGGACGTTTGCAAAACAAAGTGAATTTAATGAAAGAGCTTGAAAAAGTAAAACGCGTCATTGAACGGGAAATTCCAGGAGCGCCGCATGAAGTGCTGCTTGTACTTGATGCGACAACCGGACAAAATGCGATGAGCCAAGCGAAAATTTTTAAAGAAGTAACTAACGTCACTGGCATCGTGTTGACGAAGCTCGACGGCACGGCTAAAGGCGGGATCGTGCTTGCGATCCGCAATGAGCTTCATATTCCGGTGAAATTCGTTGGGCTTGGCGAAAAAATGGATGATTTGCAGCCGTTTGATCCGGAACAATATGTATATGGTTTGTTTGCGGATTTATTTGATGAAACAAATGAGTAACATATAGGTCTAAAAGACGGGGCTGGCTCGAGACATCATGATTCATGGTCTTTTTGAGCCAGCTTCTTTTTTGTAAAGATAAAATCTTGACATGTATAATAAAAAAAGATACACTAAACATCTGTAAAGGTGTTTCACTTAACAAAAAAGGAGGGAGTTTCATGCTCGAAAAAACGACGAGAATGAATTATTTGTATGACTTTTATCAAGCGCTGCTGACGCCAAAACAGCGCAGCTATATGTCGCTTTACTATTTAGACGATTACTCCCTCGGTGAAATTGCCCAGCAGTATGAAGTCAGCCGTCAGGCTGTTTATGATAATATAAAGCGAACCGAAGCGATGCTAGAAGAATATGAAAAAAAATTATCGCTCTTTCAGAAGTTTCAAAAACGAAAACAGCTGATGAACCAACTAAAAGATTATGTTTTACAAAAATATGGAGAGGACAAACAACTTTTCGATATGATTAAAGAACTAGAAGAATTAGAATGATAAGGAGGTGAAAACAGATGGCGTTTGAAGGATTATCCGAACGTTTACAAAACGTGATGAACAAAATCCGCGGCAAAGGAAAAGTAACGGAAGCGGATGTTAAGGAAATGATGCGTGAAGTTCGCCTTGCCCTTCTTGAAGCGGACGTCAACTTTAAAGTTGTCAAAGACTTTGTCAAGCGGGTCAGCGAACGCGCGGTTGGGCAGGAAGTGTTAAAAAGCTTAACGCCGGGACAGCAAGTCATTAAAGTTGTCAAAGAAGAGCTGACCGAACTGATGGGCGGCGAACAAAGCAAAATTGCGGTTGCCAGCCGTCCGCCGACCGTCATTATGATGGTTGGATTGCAAGGCGCCGGAAAAACGACGACGACCGGGAAATTAGCGAACTTGCTGCGGAAACGATATAATCGCAAACCACTGTTAGCCGCGGCGGACATTTATCGTCCAGCGGCGATTAAACAGCTTGAAACGCTTGGAAAACAACTGAATATGCCCGTTTTTTCCTTGGGCGATCAAGTCAGCCCTGTGGAAATTGCCAAGCAAGCCATCGAAAAAGCAAAAGAAGAGCATTACGACTATGTGCTCATCGACACGGCCGGACGTCTCCATATTGACGAAACATTGATGGATGAATTAAAGCAAATGAAAGAAGTAGCGAAGCCAGATGAAATTTTCCTCGTTGTCGACGCGATGACGGGGCAAGATGCGGTAAATGTCGCGCAAAGCTTTCATGAACAGCTTGGCATCACCGGCGTTATTTTAACGAAGCTTGACGGCGACACGCGCGGCGGGGCGGCGCTTTCGATTCGAGCGGTTACGAACACCCCGATTAAATTCGTCGGAATGGGTGAAAAGCTCGACGCGCTCGAGCCGTTTCATCCGGAGCGCATGGCTTCGCGCATTCTAGGAATGGGTGATGTGCTTACACTTATTGAAAAAGCGCAGGCCGCTGTCGATGAAGAAAAAGCCAAAGAGCTCGAACAAAAAATGCGCACTGCTACGTTTACACTTGAAGATTTCTTAGAGCAGCTTGGGCAAGTGCGTAAACTCGGCCCCCTTGATGAAATTTTAAAAATGCTTCCGGGTGCGAATAAAATAAAAGGGTTGAACAACTTACAAATTGATGAAAAACAAATTAGCCGCGTTGAAGCGATTATTCGCTCGATGACAAAAGAAGAAAAAATGCATCCGGAAATTATTAATGGAAGCCGGAAAAAGCGGATTGCAAAAGGAAGCGGCACATCCGTGCAAGAGGTAAACCGGCTTTTAAAACAGTTTGAAGAAATGAAAAAGATGATGAAAATGATGACAAATATGCCAAAAGGAAAGAAAAGAGGGTTTAAATTCCCGTTTATGTAGAGAATGATGTGTTAAGAAAAAACACTTTACAAACTACGTAATTATTGTTAATATACTATCTTGTGTGAACTATTTACGGAGGTGCTAAAATAACATGGCAGTAAGAATTCGTTTAAAACGCATGGGTGCGAAGAAAAAACCTTTCTATCGTATCGTTGTTGCGGACTCTCGTTCTCCGCGTGACGGACGTTTCATCGAAACAATTGGTACGTATAATCCGATTACAGAACCAGCAGAAATCAAAATCGACGAGGAACTTGCGCTTAAATGGCTGCAAAACGGCGCAAAACCGTCGGATACGGTCCGCAACCTGTTATCCAAACAAGGCATTTTAGAGAAGTTCCATAACTTAAAATACGGCAAATAATGTCTGTGGTGTACATGAAACAATTAATTGAAACGATCGTACAAGCGCTTGTCGATCATCCCGAAGAGGTTTTCGTGACAAACATCGAGGATGAACGGACAATCATTTATGAGGTGTCAGTGCACGAAGAAGATATCGGCAAAGTGATTGGAAAGCAAGGTCGTACGATTCATGCGATTCGCACGGTCGTGTACGCTGCAGCAGTAAAGCAGCCAAAACGTGTGATCGTGCAAGTAAAAGAAAAAGGGTGAGGGTGATTTTCCTCTCCCTTTTTCTATATTTATTTCCGTTAGGAGTGACATTATGAAAATTATTCAAACGATAGAAGTGCGGCAAATCGTAACGGAAAAGAGCAAACAAGCGCTTCGTGAGGCATTTTTAGCCCAAAAACAACAACTCATGCGGGAATGTGATCAGCTTCGTTTCGAACAGAAACGGCTCGAAAAAACAGGAAAATATTCTTCTTCCCTTCTAAAGCAGCACTTTGCAAAAGAAATGGATGCAAGGATGGAAAAGATCAAACTTCTTGATTTTCAGCTGGAACAATTACATATCCTACCGTTAGGAAGCGAATTAAAAGAGCGGGAAGTACAAGCGCTCATTGACGTAGAGGTCGGTGACAAGTGGGAAAATGTCATTTCCAAACGTGCCATTATTATTGAAGATGGAATCGTCAAAGAAATTCGCTAGAAGGGGTGAATGGAATGGAAAAGTGGTTTAATGTCGGAAAAATTGTGAATACGCATGGGATTCGTGGCGAAGTACGTGTTATTTCCCGCACTGATTTTCCAGAGGAACGTTATAAAAAAGGAAATACGTTATATATTTTTATGGAGAAATCGAAAGAACCAGTCGCAGTAACCGTCAAAAGCCATCGTGTTCATAAATCATTTGATTTGCTTGCGTTTGAAGGATATGACAACATTAATCTTGTCGAGAAGTTTAAAGGGGCGATGTTGAAGGTGCCGGAGAGCCAGCTTGGCGAGTTAGATGAAGGAGAATATTATTTCCATGAAATTATTGGCTGTACGGTCGTTACAGAAGAAGGGGAAACGATCGGAACCGTGAAAGAAATTTTAACTCCGGGCGCCAACGATGTATGGGTGGTAAAACGGAATAACGGAAAAGAAGTGCTTATTCCATATATAGAAGACGTTGTAAAAAATGTCGATGTAGAAACGAAAACCATTACCATTCGCCCAATGGAAGGGCTGCTCGAATGATGAGAATCGATATATTAACATTATTTCCGAACATGTTTACTGGAGTTTTTAATGAGTCAATTTTGAAAAAGGCACAAGAGAAAAAGGCGGTTTCGCTTAATGTGATCAATTTTCGCGATTTCGCGGATAACAAGCATAAAACAGTGGATGATTATCCATACGGCGGCGGAGCGGGAATGGTGTTAAAGCCGCAGCCGATTTTTGACGCAGTTGCCTATGTGACAAAGTATTCCGAACATCCACGCATCATTTTGCTTTGCCCGCAAGGTGAACGCTACACGCAAAAAAAAGCGGAAGAACTGGCGAAAGAGGACCATTTAGTGCTTATTTGCGGCCATTACGAAGGCTATGATGAACGAATTCGCGAATATTTAGTGACCGATGAAATCTCAATTGGGGATTATGTATTAACAGGCGGGGAATTAGGAGCAATGGTGATCGTCGATAGCGTTGTCCGGCTGCTTCCGGGTGTGCTTGGCAACGAAGCTTCTCCTGTTCATGACTCGTTTAGTTCCGGCTTGCTCGAACACCCACATTACACGCGTCCTGCCGATTTCCGCGGCATGAAAGTTCCAGAAGTACTTTTGTCGGGAAATCATCGCCTCATCGAAGAATGGCGTGAAAAACAATCGTTAAAACGAACGTTTTTGCGCCGACCGGATTTACTAGAAAATTATCCATTAACAGAAAAGCAAAAACGATGGATCGAAGAGTGGAAAAAAGAAGAGCGGTAACTATTGCGCATGATGCAAGTTTATGCTAGTATATTCTTTGTGTGACTTAAGTGATTTGCTTAAGTGAGGAAAACGATGTTCCGCTGCAATGATGCAAAAGCATTGTCATGAACATCTGTTGGAAGGAGTGGAAAATGATGCATCATTTAATCCAAGAAATTACGAAAGAGCAATTGCGGACAGATTTACCAGATTTCCGTCCTGGTGACACGGTGCGCGTTCATGTGAAAGTCATCGAAGGAAGCCGTGAACGTATCCAAGTGTTTGAAGGCGTTGTAATTAAACGCCGCGGTGCTGGTATTAGCGAAACATTCACCGTCCGCAAAGTATCTTACGGTGTTGGTGTAGAGCGTACTTTCCCAGTGCATACACCGAAAATCGCGAAGTTAGAAGTTGTTCGCCGCGGTAAAGTACGCCGTGCGAAATTGTATTATTTACGTCAACTTCGTGGTAAAGCAGCACGCATTAAAGAAATCGTTCGATAATGAACATTATGAATGGAGAAAAAGGAGCTTGATGGCAAGCTCCTTTTTTCACTACCCGTAATTGTGTCATAATAGATAAAAAATCATTTAGGTGGGAGAATGATGGAAAAGAAAAGAAGTGAACTGCGGGAATGGTTAAAAGCGATTGTGATTGCCGTTTTGCTCGCGGGCGGCATTCGTTATTTTATTTTCGCGCCGATTATTGTCGACGGCCAGTCAATGATGCCAACCCTGCACAATCACGACCGTATGATTGTCAATAAGCTCTCTTATAAAATCGGTACGCCTCATCGTTTTGACATTGTTGTTTTTCATGCCGAAGAGGGAAAAGACTATATTAAGCGGGTCATCGGCTTGCCCGGCGACCATATTGAATACAAAAACGATACGCTATATGTAAACGGAAAGCCGTACGAGGAACCGTACCTAGAAGAATATAAAAAACAAGTGGTCGATGGTCCATGGACCGAACCGTTTACTTTAGAGGAACTTACCGGCCGAAAAACAGTGCCAAAAGGCTATTTGTTCGTTATGGGGGACAATCGCCGTTTTAGTAAAGATAGCCGTCACATTGGATTTATACCAATGGATAAAGTTGTCGGAAAAGCCAATATTGTGTATTGGCCGCTTTCTGATGCACGCATTGTGAAATAATAAGCAATAGGTGATGCATATGACGATTCAATGGTTTCCCGGCCATATGGCGAAAGCAAAACGGGAAGTGCAAGAAAAACTGAAACTAATCGATATCGTGTTCGAATTGCTCGATGCCCGCATTCCGCTGTCATCGAGAAATCCGATGATTCATGAAATTCTCGGCAACAAGCCGCGTATCGTTTTACTAAATAAAGCGGATATGGCTGATGAGACGGTGACGGAGCAATGGATTGCCTATTTCGAACGGCAGCAGTTGCATGCGTTGGCGATCGATGCGCAAACAGGCACAGGGATCAAAAAAATTGTAGCAGCGTCGAAAGAGATGTTGAAAGACAAATTTGCTAAAATGGCGGCGAAAGGAATAAAAAATCCTCGACCGATGCGCGCGCTCATTGTTGGAATTCCGAATGTTGGAAAATCTACGCTAATTAATCGTCTTGCTGGAAGGAATATTGCAAAAACAGGGGATAAACCGGGGGTCACGAAAGCGCAGCAATGGATTAAAGTCGGCAAAGAAATGGAGCTTCTTGATACACCAGGTATTTTATGGCCGAAATTTGAGGATGAGGAAGTTGGTCTGAAGCTTGCCACAACCGGGGCCATTAAAGATACGATTTTAAATTTGCAAGATGTTGCTGTATATGCGTTAAATTTTTTAAAACAGCATTATCCAGAACGATTAAAAGAGCGGTATTCTCTTGATGATATTCCTGGAGAAATTGTGGCATTGTTTGATGCAATTGGCAAACGGCGCGGCTGTCTTGTCAGCGGGGGTGCCGTTGACTATGATAAAGTATCCGAAATTGTGCTTCACGATATTCGTACGGAAAAATTAGGAAGATTGAGTTTTGAAACTCCATAAAAGCCCGCTAAATGAATCGGGCTTTATTTTTTTATTGCAATGCCGATAAAATGTATAGAGAAAGAAGAGAGGGACAGGAGAAATGAATAAATATACTGTAAAAGAAATACAAGCTCTATTACAGCAAATCGATGATGAGAATGCTCCCTTGTTTAAAGAGATTGTTCAAGATGAGCGAAAAAGCGTACAAAAGCTCGTTGCTCGCTGGTATAAACAGAAAAAACAAGAAGAACAAGCAAAAAGACAATGGCAGGAAATGTCGCGCTATGAGCGGCAGTTGTTTGAACAAGGAATCGAGTATATAGCTGGCATCGATGAAGCGGGACGAGGGCCGCTTGCTGGTCCAGTTGTTGCCGCGGCCGTCATGCTGCCGAAAGATGCGTACATTCCGGGATTAAATGACTCGAAAAAGCTATCGGAAGCAAAGCGGGAAATGTTATTTCATATGATTCAATCCTGTGCGATTTCGATTGGCATTGGCGTCGTCACAGCTGCGGAAATTGATGAAATGAACATCTATGAAGCAACAAAAAAAGCGATGATCAAAGCGGTCGAACAGCTTTCACCGAAACCGGATTATTTATTAATTGATGCAATGACACTGCCTATATCAACACCGCAACAAAGCATTGTAAAAGGCGATGCAAATAGCGTTTCGATTGCGGCTAGTTCCATCATTGCAAAAGTGACGCGCGACCATTTTATGAAACAGCTCGCAAAGCAATATCCACAATATGGATTTGAAAAAAATATGGGATATGGCACTGCCCAGCATTTAGAAGCGATTCGCGTATACGGTACCATTGATGAACACCGTCGTTCTTTTTCTCCAATTAAAGAAATGATAGAAATGAAGAAAGAAGGAAAGGAATATGATCAAACGCATCGACAAAGCATTGCCGGTTTTTCCAGCTAGCGATGCAACGCACGGCCGCTTTCGCCATGGACAAGTTGTCTATGGAAAAATTGAGAGCATACAAGGAGAAGCTGAAAAGATCGCTCATGTGCGCGTCGGGGATGAAATTGTAACTGCAAGATTACGCGCTTCTTTACAAGCGGGAAATTATTATTTATTCGAAGTAAAAGCCGAAAATGACAATATATATTGGAAAATAATAGATGGAGAGAGAGGGCTCTCTTTCAACATCGATGAAGCGGCGCAGCATCTTATTCAAAAATGGAAATTGCCGCGTGATGCGCATTCTTTTCTTCGCTTTGTATTACAAGAAAAAATACCGGTTGCGAAAGAAGAAATGAGTAAAATCGTTCAATGGACAGAGCAATTAGAAGATAAGGAACAAGGATGGGAAACGCTTCGCTATATGTTTGCCCGTCGTTTTCCGGTGACGAAAGATGTTTTCTTTTCATTGCTTGCGGTAAAAACCAATCCCCCGCTTTTTCAGCAGCTGCAATATACGGAAAAACTGCTGGCGTCTTTGCCAACGGAACAGCAAAAAGATTCATTGCAAGCGTTGCATCGCTATTTACAGCACATTGCAACCGATCGAAAAAACGCCTATGACATTCTTTCCAATTTACTTCAATCATTACAACAACCTGAACAAAAGATCGCGCAACAATTATTGAACAAGTTAGGTTTACCGTTACACAACATAGATTCTGATCAATTAAAAAAATTCCAAACTGCCATTAGGAATGGCGACTTCCAAGAAATACAGCAGCATTTACAGCTGTTATTTCCAGGATTTGAAGAACAGCAATTTCTTAAACATTTTCAAACGCTTTATGTATCCTATGAGAACGGTTTTCTCTCCAATGAGGAACAACAGCTTTTTTCTGCTATTTTAACAAGATCGGATAATGATATTGCTTTATCGATTTTTCATCTATTAAAAGAGTCGTTTCAGAAGCTTGGGCTTCAGTATGAAGCAAATATACGCCGAGCGCTGGAAACAAAAACGCTTGCCATGACGACGCTAACGTCTTTAAAATCCCTTCTTTTGCAGGCGTTAGAAAACGCGCATGAACCGGTATTGAAAGAAACGTTACAGACGCTTCTTTATCATATTACTGGTCAGCAACTATTATCCCAAGGCGAAGGACCATTGCAACATGTATTTATGCAAATTCCGATTCAGATTGGAGAACAACGGACGGATGTAGCGATTCATTGGCAAGGAAAAAGACAAAAAAATGGGAAAATCGACCCAGACTATTGTCATATCGTTTTTTGCTTACTTTTGGACAAATTAAAAGAAACGGTTGTCGACGTGCGCGTGCAACAACGTATTGTTCACATTTCCATTTTCAATGATCATCCCCATTTACTCCGCATTGCCAATGAGTTTCAACCTATGCTGAAAGAACGGCTAGAGGCGCATGGATATACGTTATCCGCTTTGAAAATCGAAACATCTAAACAAAAGAAAATGCCCATTGATATCGTATTTCAACAACGTTATAACGGGGTGGATTACCGTATATGAAAAACAAAGAAAAACAAGCGGTGGCCCTTTCCTATGATTCGAATGTACATGAAGCTCCGGTAGTGGTTGCCAAAGGAAAAGGGCATGTAGCGGAAGCGATCATCGATGCCGCAAAACAACACGGGATTCCTATACAAGAAGATCCGTCTCTCGTCCAATTATTGAGTGAACTGGAAATAAACGAAACAATCCCTGAAGATTTGTACTATCTTGTTGCTGAATTGTTTGCGTTTATTTATCGTTTAGACAAACATGTAAAAAAAGAATAGATCCCCTTGTATCAAAGGATTGAAAGGGTTTTCCCTTTTGAAATTTTTTAATTTTGTGTCGAAAAGGTGGACAATATAGAAAGTATCATTATAAAATGAAAGCGCTAGAACTTTTTAGTTTTATACATAGGAGGTTGGCGCATGAATATCCATGAATATCAAGCAAAAGAAATCCTCAGAAATTATGGCGTTAGCGTACCAAACGGCCGCGTAGCGTTCACTGTTGAGGAAGCGGTAGAGGCGGCGAAAGAATTAGGAAGCCCTGTTTGCGTTGTAAAAGCGCAAATTCATGCCGGCGGGCGCGGAAAAGCCGGAGGGGTAAAAGTAGCAAAAAGTTTAGATGAAGTTCGTACATATGCGAGCGAACTGCTAGGAAAAGTGCTTGTTACTCATCAAACAGGTCCGGAAGGAAAAGAAGTAAAACGCTTACTTATTGAAGAAGGCTGCGACATTAAGAAAGAATATTACATTGGTCTCGTTGTGGATCGCGCAACTTCTCGCGTTGTGTTGATGGGTTCAGAAGAAGGCGGTACCGAAATCGAAGAAGTAGCAGCAAAAACACCAGAGAAAATTTTTAAAGAATATATCGACCCAGCGGTGGGATTACAAGCGTTTCAAGCACGTCGTTTAGCGTTTAACATCAACATTCCAAAAGAGCTTGTCAATCAGGCAGTCAAGTTTATGATGGGGCTTTATCAAGTGTTTGTTGACAAAGACTGCTCGATCGCGGAAATCAACCCGCTTGTTGTCACTGGCGACGGCAAAGTAATGGCGCTTGATGCGAAATTAAACTTTGACTCGAACGCTTTATATCGCCATAAAGACATTTTAGAATACCGCGATTTAGATGAGGAAGATCCGAAAGAAGTTGAAGCATCCAAATATGATTTAAACTATATCGCCCTTGACGGTAATATCGGCTGCATGGTCAACGGCGCCGGCCTTGCAATGGCAACGATGGATATCATCAAATATTACGGCGGCGAACCAGCAAACTTCTTGGATGTCGGCGGCGGCGCAACCGCGGAAAAAGTAACGGAAGCGTTTAAAATTATTCTTTCCGACCCGAACGTCAAAGGCATTTTCGTCAATATTTTCGGCGGCATCATGAAATGCGACGTGATCGCTAGCGGCATTGTCGAGGCGACAAAACAAGTCGGCCTTAATCTTCCGCTTGTTGTCCGTCTCGAAGGAACAAATGTCGAACTAGGGAAAAAGATTTTGCAAGAATCGGGTCTAAACATTACCGCTGCTGATTCGATGGCAGACGGCGCACAAAAAATCGTGGAGTTAGTACGTTAAGAAAGTGAGGGAGAAACGTGAGCATTTTTATTAATAAAGACACAAAAGTGATCGTACAAGGGATTACGGGTTCACAAGGATTATTCCATACAAAACAAATGCTCGAGTACGGAACAAAAATTGTAGGCGGTGTCACGCCAGGAAAAGGTGGTACAGAAGTCGAAGGAGTACCAGTGTTTGATACTGTTTCCGAAGCGGTAGAAAAAACAGGAGCAAACGCTTCTGTCATTTACGTTCCGCCAGCATTTGCCGCAGACGCGATTATGGAAGCGGTCGATGCAGAATTAGACCTTGTCGTTTGTATTACGGAAGGTATTCCTGTCCTTGATATGGTGAAAGTAAAACGCTACATGGAAGGCAAGAAAACTCGTCTCATCGGACCAAACTGCCCTGGCGTCATTACGCCGGAAGAATGTAAAATCGGCATTATGCCAGGCTACATTCATAAAAAAGGCCATGTCGGCATTGTTTCCCGCTCTGGTACTTTAACGTACGAAGCGGTTCATCAATTGACGCAAGCGGGCATCGGCCAATCGACAGCGGTCGGAATCGGCGGCGATCCGGTCAATGGCACAAACTTCATTGATGTATTAAAAGCGTTTAACGAAGATGAAGAAACGTATGCCGTTATTATGATTGGGGAAATCGGCGGCACCGCGGAAGAAGAAGCGGCAGAATGGGTAAAAGCGAACATGAAAAAACCGGTCGTCGGCTTTATCGGCGGCCAAACAGCGCCTCCAGGAAAACGGATGGGACATGCTGGCGCAATTATTTCCGGCGGTAAAGGAACGGCAGCAGAAAAAATTAAGAAAATGAACGAATGCGGCATTAAAGTGGCAGAAACACCTGCAGTAATTGGCGAAACATTAATTTCCGTTTTGAAGGAACAAGGCCTTTACGAAAAATGTAAAACTCATTAAAATACATCGTCCCGCATCGTTTTTCAGGCGGGACGATTTTTATTGGGTATTGGCGAATTCTATCATCGTTATGGCAGATTCATGATCGGAACCGTGCAAAAACAGACAAAGGGATAGAAAGGAAGATACGATGTATTCATCCGTTCGTGAGCGCCTTATTCATCTTCACCACTGCCGCGGGGCAGGCTGGAAAACGATCCATCGCTTATTGGAAATCGATCCGACCTTTTCCTCTGTATTTACCCTTCCATCTTCTGCATTGCGAACGCGTATTCCTTTATCCTCCCAACAATATACACAATTTTTCCAAGATTTACATTCCCCTCATATTGAAAGTATGATAAAAACATATAAGGACAAAAATATCCACGTCATCACAATTTTTGACTCAGACTATCCACCTTTGTTAAAACATATATACAAGCCCCCATGGGTGCTGTATGCAAAAGGGAATATTCGCCTTTTGTCGTCATTTAAAATGATTAGTATTGTTGGGACGAGACAGCCGACAAAAGAAGGGATACAATCGTTGCGGCAACTAGTTCCGCCGCTGGTGGCGAACGATTGGGTAATCGTAAGCGGTCTCGCGATAGGAATCGATACGTTAGCGCACGAAATGACAATTGAAAACGGTGGACATACAATCGCGATCATCGCAGGAGGATTTGAACATATATATCCAAGACAAAATAAAAGACTAGCAGACCAATTAATGGGCGGACACCTTATTTTATCGGAACATCCGCCGCATGTGCGGCCGCAAAAATGGCATTTTCCGCTGCGCAATCGGATTATCAGCGGAATATCGCTTGGAACGATCGTCGTACAAGCGAAAGAGAGAAGCGGCTCATTAATTACTGCTCTATTAGCGCTAGAGCAAGGAAGAGAGGTGTTTGCCGTTCCTGGTCCAATTTTTTTGGAACAATCAAAAGGGCCAAACATGTTAATACAGCAAGGAGCAAAATTAGTTCATTCGGCAACCGATATATTCGAGGAATTTTCCTACATTCGATAAAAGCAATGCAAGAATTTTTCAGATAAAAGCAATGCAAGAATTTTTCATATCTTGTTTGACAAATATCATAAGAATCATTAATAATAATGAAGATTTTAAATTTACCTCGTTAGGGGAGGAAGTTTGATGTCAGACTATCTTGTCATCGTGGAATCGCCAGCGAAAGCGAAGACGATCGAACGATATTTAGGAAAAAAATATAAAGTAAAAGCTTCGATGGGACATGTTCGCGATCTGCCAAAAAGCCAAATGGGCGTTGATATAAATAACGGCTATGAGCCAAAGTATATTACGATTCGCGGTAAAGGGCCAATCATTAAAGAATTAAAAACAGCAGCGAAAAAAGCAAAAAAAGTGTTTCTTGCCGCGGACCCGGACCGCGAAGGGGAAGCGATTGCTTGGCATTTAGCCAATATGCTCGACCTTGATATTCATTCCGACTGCCGCGTTGTATTTAACGAGATTACGAAGGATGCGGTTAAAGAGTCATTTCAACATCCACGTCCGATCAATATGAATCTTGTTGACGCGCAGCAAGCGCGCCGAGTGTTGGACCGGCTGGTTGGATACAACATTAGCCCGCTTCTTTGGAAAAAGGTGAAGAAAGGATTGAGCGCGGGGCGTGTTCAATCTGTAGCGCTGCGTTTGATCATCGACCGCGAAAAAGAAATTAAACAATTTCAGCCGGAAGAGTATTGGACGATTCAAGCCGAATTTGTAAAAGGAAATGAAACGTTTACTGCTTCTTTTTACGGAGTGGATGGGCAAAAGCTTGAATTAAAAAAGGAAGCAGACGTTGCCGCGATTTTACAACGCATAAACGGCAACCACTTTACGGTGACATCGGTGGCAAAAAAGGAGCGGAAACGAAATCCAGTGCCGCCGTTTACGACGTCTTCCTTGCAGCAAGAAGCAGCGCGCAAGCTTAATTTTCGAACGAAGAAAACGATGATGATCGCCCAGCAGCTATATGAAGGAATTGATCTTGGCAGTGAAGGAACGGTCGGCTTAATTACCTATATGCGTACAGACTCGACAAGAGTATCAGAAAGCGCACGGCAAGAGGCACTATCTTATATAGAAGCGACGTTTGGAAAAGAATTTGTCGCACAAGAAAAGCGAAAAGAAAAGAAAAATGCCAATGCGCAAGATGCGCATGAAGCGATTCGTCCGACATCTGCATTTCGCGAGCCGGAAAAGGTAAAGCCATATTTAACCCGCGATCAATTTCGGTTGTATAAGTTAATTTGGGAACGTTTTATCGCAAGCCAAATGGCAGCCGCACTGTTAGATACGATGAGCATTGAACTTGAAAATGAAGGGGTGATCTTTCGGGCAAGCGGCTCGAAAGTAAAATTTCCTGGTTTTATGAAAGTATATGTAGAGGGAACGGATGACCAAACGGATGAACAAGATCGCCTTCTTCCGGATTTGCAGGAAGGGGAAACTGTTTTCAGCAAAGATATTGAACCAAAGCAGCATTTTACTCAGCCGCCTCCTCGCTATACGGAAGCGCGGCTTGTGAAAACGCTAGAAGAGCTTGGCATCGGCCGGCCGTCTACGTACGCGCCGACGCTTGATACGATTCAAAAACGAAACTATGTCGTGCTAGAAAATAAACGTTTTGTTCCAACAGAACTTGGAGAAATCGTGTTAGAACTAATGTTAGAGTTTTTCCCAGAAATCATTGACGTGGAGTTTACAGCGAAAATGGAGAAAAATTTGGATGAAATCGAGGAAGGAAAAGTAGAATGGGTGAAAGTGGTCGACGAATTTTACCAGGAATTTGAAAAGCGGCTGCAAACCGCGGAAAAGGAAATGAAAGAAGTCGAGATTAAAGACGAGCCGGCGGGAGTCGACTGCGAAGTATGCGGAAGCCCAATGGTATATAAAATGGGGCGATTCGGCAAATTTGTCGCCTGCTCCAATTTCCCGGAATGCCGCAATACAAAGCCGATCGTTAAGGAAATCGGGGTAAAATGTCCGAAATGCCGCGAAGGAAATATTGTGGAGCGCAGCAGTAAGAAAAAGCGGATTTTTTATGGCTGCGACCGTTTTCCACAATGCGATTTCGTCTCGTGGGATAAACCGCTTGCCCGCCCTTGCCCGAAATGCGGCGGCTTGCTAGTGGAAAAGAAACTGAAAAAAGGCGTGCAAGTGCAATGTACGGCATGTGATTACGAAGAAGCACCACAATCTTGACAAATAAAGGAGGAATATATGGTGAACGAACGAACGGTAAATGTCATTGGCGCAGGTTTGGCAGGCAGTGAGGCGGCATGGCAGCTTGCCAACCGCGGCATCCATGTCCGCCTTTACGAAATGAGACCGGTGAAGCAAACGCCTGCTCACCATACAGATAAATTTGCGGAACTTGTTTGCAGCAACTCGTTGCGTGCTAATTCATTAACAAATGCAGTCGGCGTATTAAAAGAAGAAATGCGCCGCTTGAATTCTGTCATTATGAAGGCAGCAGATGAATGCTCTGTTCCGGCGGGAAGTGCGCTTGCTGTAGACCGGCATGAGTTTGCCGCGCGTGTAACCAATCTTGTCCAAGGGCATCCGAATGTGACCGTTA
The DNA here is from genome assembly GCF_003688615.2 of Parageobacillus toebii NBRC 107807. GTDB lineage: Bacteria > Bacillota > Bacilli > Bacillales > Anoxybacillaceae > Parageobacillus_B > Parageobacillus_B toebii. The sequence continues at coordinate 1,945,494 of NZ_CP049703.1, forward strand.
TTCGTGAAGAAGTGACAGAAATTCCGTCTGGCCCAACGATTATCGCAACAGGGCCATTAACGTCTAAAGCATTATCCGAGCGGCTAAAAGAGCTAACGGGAGAAGAATATTTATATTTTTACGATGCCGCTGCTCCAATCATCGAAAAAGAAAGCATTAATATGGATAAAGTATATGTCAAATCACGTTATGATAAAGGCGAAGCTGCGTATATCAACTGCCCGATGACAGAAGAAGAATTCGACCGCTTTTACGAAGCGCTCATTTCCGCAGAAACGGTTCCATTAAAAGAGTTTGAAAAAGAAATTTATTTTGAAGGCTGCATGCCGATTGAAGTAATGGCGCGGCGAGGGAAAAAGACGCTTCTATTTGGGCCGATGAAACCGGTTGGTTTGGAAGACCCGCGTACCGGAAAGCGTCCATACGCGGTTGTTCAGCTTCGGCAAGATGATGCGGCAGGTACGCTTTACAATATTGTCGGATTCCAGACACATTTGAAATGGGGCCCGCAAAAAGAAGTAATTCGCCTTATTCCGGGGCTAGAAAATGCAGAAATTGTCCGCTATGGCGTGATGCATCGCAATACGTTTATCAACTCGCCAAAATTATTGCGGCCAACGTATCAATATAAAGAGCGTGACGATTTATTTTTTGCTGGACAAATGACCGGTGTCGAAGGGTATGTGGAATCAGCAGCATCGGGGCTTGTCGCAGGAATTAACGCAGCGCGGCTTGTATTAGGGCAAGAACTTGTTGTTTTTCCGCGTGAAACAGCAATTGGCAGCATGGCGCATTACATTACGTCGACGAATCCAAATCATTTTCAGCCGATGAATGCTAATTTCGGTTTGTTTGCACCTCTAGAAGAAAAAATCAAAGATAAACAGCGCCGCAATGAACGATACGCGCAACGGGCATTGGATACAATTCAGAATTTTATTAAAAAAGATTGCAAGGGCTATTAATATATGTTAATATTTAGTAGCCTTTGTGAGGTGTGAAAAATGGAAAATTCGAAAATTGCGTTAAAATTGTTCATAGAATATTTACAAATCGAGAAAAATTATTCACAATATACTATTGTGTGTTACCAACGAGATGTAGAGCAGTTTTTCGAGTTTATGAATGAACAAGGGATTCATCATCTGCATGAAGTAACGTATAATGATGTTCGTCTCTATTTGACGAAGCTGTATGAACAAAAACAGTCAAGCCGTTCCATTTCACGGAAAATTTCTAGTTTGCGAAGCTTCTATAAGTTTTTGCTGCGGGAAAAAAAGGTAAAAGAAAATCCGTTTGCGCTCGCTGCACTTCCGAAAAAAGAACAAAAAATTCCTAATTTTTTATATGAGCAGGAATTAGAAAGACTTTTTTATGTCAATGATGTTAATACAGCGATCGGCCAACGCAATCAAGCGATTCTTGAGCTTCTCTACGCGACGGGCGTCCGTGTTAGTGAATGTTGTCACATTCAACTTTCTGATATCGATTTTTCTGTTTCCACCATTTTGATTCATGGGAAAGGGAATAAACAGCGCTATGTCCCGTTTGGCCGTTTTGCCAAAGAAGCATTGGAGCGTTACATTCATCATGGACGGCGTGAGCTTTTGCAAAAAGCAAAAAGCGCTCATGCTTATTTGTTTGTCAACGCCCGCGGCAATCCGTTAACACCTCGGGGAGTGCGTTATATTTTGGATGAAATAGTAAAAAAAGCGGCGCTTACTCAAAATATTAGCCCACACGTGCTGAGACATACGTTTGCGACTCATTTATTAAATGAAGGGGCCGATATGCGTACAGTTCAAGAATTGCTTGGGCATGCGCATCTTTCATCAACACAAGTGTATACCCATGTAACGAAAGACCGGCTGCGCCATATTTATTTACATACGCATCCGCGAGCATAACTCTGCCGCGAGCAAAAAGGAGGATGGATAGCGATGGAACAGTTCCACGCGACGACGATTTTTGCGATTCATCATAATGGAAAGGCTGCGATGGCAGGAGACGGTCAAGTAACGTTTGGCAATGCAGTGGTGATGAAACATACAGCGAAAAAAGTACGGAGATTATTTCAAGGAAAAGTGTTAGCAGGATTTGCCGGATCGGTCGCAGATGCGTTTACATTATTTGAGATGTTCGAAGGAAAGCTAGAAGAATTTAATGGGAACTTGCCGCGCGCCGCTGTGGAATTAGCAAAAGAATGGCGCAGCGATAAAGTATTGCGGCGCTTAGAGGCAATGCTAATCGTGATGGATGAACGCCATTTGCTTCTCGTATCAGGAACTGGTGAAGTCATTGAACCGGATGACGGAATATTAGCGATCGGTTCTGGCGGAAATTACGCGCTAGCGGCAGGACGTGCATTAAAACAATACGCAGGAGATCAGCTATCGGCCAAAGAGATTGCCAAAGCGGCGCTAGAAATAGCCGCAAATATTTGTGTGTATACGAATGACCATATTATTGTGGAAGAACTATAAAAAGAGAGGAGGGACAGCGGTGTCAGAAGCATTAACGCCTCGGCAAATTGTCGAAAAGCTTGATCAATTTATCGTTGGGCAAAAGGAAGCGAAGAAAGCAGTTGCGATTGCGCTAAGAAATCGTTATCGCCGCAGTTTGCTTGATGAAAAATTACGGGATGAAGTTGTCCCGAAAAATATTTTAATGATCGGTCCGACAGGGGTCGGAAAAACGGAAATTGCCAGACGGTTGGCGAAGTTGGTTGGCGCTCCGTTTGTCAAAGTGGAGGCAACAAAGTTTACGGAAGTTGGATATGTCGGCCGCGATGTCGAATCGATGGTGCGCGATCTTGTGGAAACGTCCGTTCGATTAGTAAAAGAACGGAAAATGAACGAAGTGAAAGATCGCGCTGAACAGCAAGCGAATAAACGGCTTGTTGAGTTATTAGTGCCGGGAAAGCAAAAACAAACGATGAAAAACCCTCTTGAACTATTATTCGGTGGAGCGCAAACATCGCAGCAAGATACAAATCAAACGTATGAAGACGATCACATCGAACAAAAACGGAGACAAGTCGCTTGGCAGCTGGCGAACGGTCAGCTGGAAGATGAAATGGTGACAATCGAAGTAGAAGAACAACAGCCGATGTTTTTTGACTTTTTGCAAGGGGCCGGCATTGAGCAAATGGGAATGAATATGCAAGACGCGCTAAGCAGCCTCATTCCGAAGCGCCGCAAAAAACGCAAATTAAAAGTAAGAGAAGCGCGTAAAGTGCTTACGAATGAGGAAGCACAGAAGTTAATCGACATGGATGAAGTAACACAGGAAGCAATACGTCTTGCCGAACAGTCTGGCATCATTTTTATCGATGAAATCGATAAAATTGCGCGCAGCGGGCAAGCCGCTTCTTCAGCGGATGTATCGAGAGAAGGAGTGCAACGCGACATTTTGCCAATTGTTGAAGGCTCCACCGTTATGACGAAATACGGACCTGTTAAGACAGATCATATATTGTTTATCGCTGCCGGAGCATTTCATATGGCAAAACCGTCCGACTTAATCCCAGAGTTGCAAGGCCGGTTTCCGATTCGTGTCGAGCTAACGAAACTTTCAGTTGACGATTTCGTAAAAATATTAGTAGAGCCTGATAATGCTCTTATTAAACAATATAAGGCGCTTCTTGCGACGGAAGGTATAAATCTTGAATTTTCTGACGATGCTATTCGTAAGATCGCCGAAGTCGCCTTTGAAGTGAATCAGACAACCGATAATATCGGAGCAAGACGCCTTCATACGATCATGGAAAAGCTGCTTGAAGATTTATTGTTTGAAGCTCCGGATATTACGCTAGATAAAGTAGTCATTACACCTCAGTATGTCGAACAAAAACTAGGCAACATTGTCAAAAACAAAGATTTGAGTGAATTCATTTTGTAACATTAAATGAGGAGGAGAATGAAAAGATGAATTTATTACAAAAAACAAGAAAGATTAACGCAATGCTGCAAAAAGCAGCGGGAAAACCGGTAAACTTTAAAGAAATGGCAGAAACGCTTTGCGAGGTAATTGAAGCAAACGTATTCGTTGTGAGCCGTCGCGGTAAATTGCTCGGCTTTGCGATTAAGCAATCGATTGAAAATGAGAGAATGAAAAAAATGTTAGAAGAACGTCAATTTCCAGAAGAGTATACGAAAAATCTGTTTAACATTACAGAAACGTCTCCTAACATTGATATTAATAGCGAATATACCGCGTTTCCAGTGGAAAATCGCGATTTATTTAAAACAGGTTTGACGACAATTGTGCCGATCAATGGTGGCGGCGAGCGGCTCGGAACACTTATTTTATCGCGATTGGATCGTGAATTTCACGATGATGATCTCATTCTAGCAGAGTATGGCGCAACGGTTGTCGGCATGGAAATTTTGCGTGAGAAAGCGGAGGAAATTGAAGAAGAAGCACGCAGCAAAGCGGTCGTACAAATGGCAATCAGCTCGCTTTCTTATAGCGAACTAGAAGCGATCGAACATATTTTTGAAGAGCTAGACGGTACAGAAGGGTTGCTTGTCGCAAGTAAAATTGCTGACCGTGTCGGCATTACTCGTTCTGTTATCGTAAATGCTCTTCGTAAACTAGAAAGCGCCGGTGTGATTGAATCACGATCCCTCGGTATGAAAGGAACATATATTAAAGTGTTAAATGATAAGTTTTTAACAGAACTAGAAAAATTAAAATCCAGTTAATAAAATAAGAAAACTGGCCTAAAAGCAGACTTGCTTTTAGGCCGGTTTTTTATATGTCAAAACATTTGTTTGGCCAGCGATTTTAGTACATTTACAATAATATAAAAACGACAGACATAGACAAATTTCGTCTTTTTTTCTATTTAGGATGAAAAAAATAGTACAATCTTCCGGCTATACAATATTTTTTCATTCTCGTAAAATGAATATTAGCATATATTGTCGAAAAAATAGGATAAAAGAGGGGATACCTTTGTCACTGTTTTCGCGTACGTTTATGATGCTAGAGCAAGGGCTGGATTATGCGTCATTAAGGGAAAAAGTGATTGCAAACAATATCGCCAATGTAGACACGCCCAATTATAAGGCAAAAGAAGTGCGGTTTCGGGCAGAACTAGACCGAGCGCTTCAACCGCTAGAAGCAAAGCGAACAAATCCGAAACATCTTCCGTTTACCCGTCCAATGACAAACAAATTTCTCGTGACGTCAAGGACCAATGTAGTATACAATCATAATGGAAATAATGTCGATATTGATCAAGAAATGTCATATTTGGCAGAAAATCAAATTTATTACAACGCTTTAGTCGAGCAATTGAACGGAAAGTTCACAACGTTAAAAACGGTCATTAAGGGAGGAAAATAATTATGTCTATTTTTCAAAGTTTAGATATAACAGCGTCTGCGCTTACGGCGCAGCGGTTACGCATGGATGTAATTTCCTCCAATATGGCTAATGTCGACACGACTCACGCTCGATTGGTTAATGGACAATGGGAACCGTATCGACGCAAATTCGTTGTGATGGAACCGCGTCAAGAAGGATTTTCTACATATTTGCAAGCTGCGATGAATAGCCGCTCATCTGTTGGTAACGGAGTGAAAGTAACAAAAATTATGGAGGATCAAACTCCTTTTAAACTCGTTTACGATCCTTCTCATCCTGACGCAGACCCTAACGGATATGTTCGCCTTCCTAACGTCGATCCGTTAAAAGAAATGGTCGATTTAATGAGTGCAACACGGTCATATGAAGCAAATGTAACGGTTTTTAATGCGACGAAAGGAATGTTAATGAAAGCATTAGAAATCGGAAAGTAAAAAAATAAAGGGGATATAGATGATGATACAAGGAATTCATCGCTCTTTGTTTTCAGAGGCGACAAACGTTGCTTCAAAAGCGACAAAACCAGCTGATGCGCAAAAGGCGTTTTCCACTTTTTTGAAAGATGCGCTGAATAAAGTGAATGACGAGCAATTGCAAGCTTCCCAATTAACAGAGAAGCTTGTAAAAGGGGAAAACGTTGATTTACACAAGGTGATGATCGCTTCGCAAAAAGCGAGCATTTCCTTACAACTTACATTAGAAGTGCGCAACAAAGTGATTGAGGCATATCAAGAAATGATGAGAATGCAAATATAGCATATGGATTGTGAAATAATCGGGGGAATAGTATGAGCAACAAATTAAAAGAATGGCTAAGCCGATTCACCTTATTTTGGAAAGAGAGAACAAAAAAACAAAAATGGATCGCCATTGCCAGCCTCGTTCTTTTCTTGCTTATAACCGGCGTAGCTATATATTTTGCGACAAGAACAGAGTTTGCGCCGTTATATAGCAACTTAACGCCACAGGAAGCGGGGCAAATTAAAGCAACGCTCGACCAGCGGGGAGTCAAATCGGAAGTAGCGGATAACGGCACCACGATTAAAGTGCCAAAAGAGTTAGTAAACTCGTTAAAAGTTGATTTAGCGGCAGAAGGAATTCCAAACAGCGGCACCATTGATTATTCTTATTTTGGAAAAAATGCAAGCTTCGGAATGACGGATAACGAGTTTAATGTTGTCAAACTCGAAGCAATGCAAAATGAGCTGGCAAATTTAATTAAAAGCATCGATGGTGTAGAAGACGCAAAAGTAATGATTAATCTTCCACAGCCGAGCGTGTTTGCTTCCGATGACCAAGGCGAGGCATCGGCTTCGATCGTGTTAAAAACAAAACCGGGATATCAATTTAGCGATCAGCAAATTAGGGCGTTGTACCATCTTGTTTCTAAAAGTGTTCCTAACCTTCCTACAGATAATATCGTCATTATGAATCAGTTTTTTGAGTATTTTGATTTGAAAAATAACGAAAATTTTTCGACAGGCACAACGTTTGCCACACAGCAAGAAATTAAAAAACAAATTGAACGAGATATTCAACGGCAAGTACAGCAAATGTTAGGAACAATGATGGGGCAGGATAAAGTCGTTGTATCCGTAACGGCTGATGTGGACTTTACGCAGGAAAACCGGGAAGAAAACCTTGTTGCTCCGGTTGATGAAAAAAATAACGAAGGCATTGCCGTCAGCGTGCAACGTATTAAAGAGACATACTCTGGGAAAGGCGCGCAGCCGGGCGGCGTGGCCGGTACGGGAGAAAACGAAGTGCCAAGCTATCAGGCTGGAGCAAGCGAGACAAATGGAGATTATGAGCGAACCGAGGAAACGATTAATAACGAAGTGAATAAGATCAAAAAACATATCGTCGAAAGTCCATATAAAATTCGTGATTTAGGCATTCAAGTAATGGTTGAGCCGCCAAATCCGAAAAATCCAAACTCTTTGCCACAGCAAACGATCGACGATATTCAAAAAATATTAGGAACGATTGTCAGAACATCGATTAATAAGCAAGATGGCCAAACATTAACCGATCAGGATATTCAAAATCGCATCGTTGTTTCTGTTCAGAAATTTAACGGAAAACCAACATTTACGGAACCAAAACAGACGATTCCAATGTGGGTATACATCGTCGGTGGAATTGGCCTTGTTCTTCTTATTGCATTGCTCATTTTATTGTGGCGCAGACGTAAAGAGGAAGAAGAGGAAGAAGAGGAAGATATTCTGGAGCCTATGGTTCAAGAAATTCCAGATATCCATGAAGAGAACGAAACGGAATCGACGATGCGCCGTAAGCAACTAGAAAAATTAGCGAAAGAAAAGCCAGACGAATTTGCAAAGCTGTTGCGAACATGGCTATCGGAAGAGTAGGAGGAACGGAAAATGGCAAAGCGCGACAAAAAAGGAGGGTTAACAGGGAGACAAAAAGCAGCGATCCTTCTCATTTCCCTTGGTCCAGATGTGTCCGCCTCCGTTTATAAACATTTGTCAGAAGAAGAAATTGAAAAACTAACGTTAGAAATTTCGAATATGCGGCAAGTGACAGCAGACGCAAAGGAAGAAGTGCTGGAAGAATTTCATCAAATTGCACTGGCACAAGATTATATTGCACAAGGCGGGATCGCTTATGCAAAAGAAGTGCTGGAAAAGGCGCTCGGTCCAGAAAAAGCGATGAATATTATTAATCGGTTAACGTCCGCCTTGATGGTGCGGCCGTTTGATTTCGCCCGTAAAGCGGATCCAACGCAACTATTAAATTTTATTCAAAACGAACATCCACAAACGATTGCCCTTATTCTTTCTTATCTTGAACCGGCGCAAGCAGGACAAATTTTATCGGCACTGCCGCAAGAAATGCAGGCGGATATTGCGCGACGCATCGCGTTAATGGATAGCACATCTCCTGACATTATTAATGAAGTGGAGCAAATTTTAGAACGAAAACTATCGACAACGGTTGTGCAAGATTATACACAAGCCGGCGGCATCGAAGCGGTAGTGGAAGTGCTAAATCAGGTGGACCGCAGCACAGAACGGACGATTCTCGATGCCCTTGAAATTCAAGATCCTGAACTTGCCGAAGAAATTAAGAAACGAATGTTTGTCTTTGAAGATATCGTCACTCTTGATAATCGCGCAATCCAGCGCGTGATTCGTGAAGTGGATAACAATGATTTAATGCTAGCGCTCAAAGTGGCAAGCGATGAAGTAAAAGAGATTGTGTTTCGCAACATGTCCACGCGCATGGCAGAGACATTTAAGGAAGAAATGGAATTTATGGGTCCTGTCCGTTTACGTGATGTTGAAGAAGCGCAGTCACGGATTGTCGCAGTGATTCGCCGCCTGGAAGAAGCAGGGGAAATTGTGATTGCACGCGGTGGGGGAGATGATATTATTGTCTAACGTCATTAAAGCTCCTTTTACAAAAACAAATCGTACTGCTAAAAAAACGATTGAAATTAAACGACTTTTTCTCGAACAGCAAAATATAACAGAAAAACAGCAAGAAAATCACGAAATGATGATGGAACATGCCAAGTATGAGGCAGAACAAATCAGACGGGAAGCAGAACAATATTATGAATCTATTCGGCAGCAATTGTTGAAAGAACAAGAAGCCTGGCATATAGAAAAGGAGCAGCTTATCCAATTAGCGCGTGAAGAAGGATATCAAGACGGATTTCATCAAGGAAAAGAAGAAGCGCTGCATCGTTATCGCGAGCTGATTGAACAGGCGCGGCAAATTACAGAAAAAGCAAATGTTCAATTTTATGAACAAATCAATGCATCCGCAGAAACGATCCTCCGCATTGGAATGAAAGTAGCAGAGCGTATTATCGGTGAAAAATTAGCGGAAAATCACGACTATTTTTTATCACTAGTAAAGCGGGCGATTAAAGAAGTTCGGGAACAAACGGAAGTAACGATTTACGTCCATCCGCTTTCTTATGAAACGGTCGTGCAACAAAAAGAAGAATTAAAAGCGTTATTTCACCATGAAGCGGATGTGTTCATTCATCCAGATTTGCAGCTTGCGGAATATAGCTGCATCATTGAAACCCCGTTCGGACGCATCGATGCAAGCGTTGATACACAGCTTGAGCAAATAAAAGAGAAGCTGTTCGAACGAATGAAGGAGGGGGTATCCACTGAATTGGCAAGCTCTGCTCGATGAAATCGACGAGATGGACACTTATAAACGGTTTGGCAAAGTTTCACGGGTCATTGGCTTAATGATTGAAGCGAAAGGACCGGAAAGCTCAGTCGGCGACATTTGCTATATTCACACTAGAAGCGGCAGGCAAAAACAATTGATTGCGGCAGAAGTAGTTGGATTTAAAGAGCAACATGTATTGTTAATGCCGTTTTCGACTGTTCAGCATATTTCACCAGGATGTATTGTTGAAGCAACTGGAAAACCGTTGCAAATTCACGTTGGCTCGCCATTAATCGGGCAAGTGCTTGACCCTCTCGGCTATCCACTAGATGGCAGCCCATTGCCGAAGGGATTGCATCCTATTTCGATTGAGCGCAATCCGCCCAATCCGCTTGCAAGACCGCCGATCAACGAACCGATCGAAGTTGGGGTTCGGATCATTGACAGCTTGTTAACGGTTGGCAAAGGGCAGCGCGTCGGAATTTTTGCCGGTTCGGGAGTTGGAAAAAGCACGTTAATGGGGATGATTGCCCGTCACACGAATGCGGATATAAATGTTATCGCATTAATTGGTGAGCGCGGACGTGAAGTCCGTGAATTTATTGAACGGGACCTCGGTCCGGAAGGTTTGGCCCGTTCTATCGTTGTCGTTGCCACTTCTGATCAGCCTGCGCTCATGCGTGTAAAAGGAGCGTATACCGCCACGGCGATTGCGGAATATTTCCGCGACCAAGGGATGGATGTGATGTTTATGATGGACTCTGTCACACGCGTTGCCATGGCGCAGCGAGAAATTGGACTAGCCATCGGCGAGCCGCCGACAACAAAAGGGTATACTCCGTCCGTGTTTGCTATCTTACCAAAATTATTAGAGCGTACAGGGACGAGCGCTTACGGCACTATTACCGCATTTTATACCGTACTTGTTGACGGAGATGACATGAACGAGCCGATTGCTGATACGGTACGCGGCATTTTGGATGGGCATTTCATCCTTGAACGAAGCTTAGCCAATAGGGGACAGTATCCAGCCATTAACGTATTGAAAAGCGTTAGCCGCGTAATGAATCATATTATTACACCAGAACATCGGCAAGCGGCAGATAAACTGCGCCAGCTTCTATCCACTTATATTAATTCGGAAGACTTAATCAATATAGGGGCGTACAAACGAGGATCGTCAAACGAAATTGATGAAGCGATTCGTTATTATCCAAAAATCATTTCCTTTTGCAAACAAGATATTCATGAAAAAATAACAAAAGACAAAAGCATTGAAATGCTAATTGACCTAATCCATGCAGGGTGAAAAAAATGGGATACGCATTTAAGCTGCAAAAAGTTTTAACAATGAAAGAAAATGAGAAACATCAAGCAGCAGGAGAATACAATGAAGCCGTACGGCGCTTTGAGGAAGTGGCGGAAAAATTATACCACTTTCTTAAGCAAAAAGAACAATATGAAGAAATCCATAAACAAAAACTTCAATCAGGATTGTCCATTCAAGAAATTCGCCACTTCCAGCAGTTTATTTCCAATCTTGAACGAACGATCCACCATTATCAGCTTCTAGTGATGCAAGCAAGAGAACAAATGCACCGGAAGCAAATGAAATTAACAGAGCTTAATATAGAAGTAAAAAAATATGAAAAAATGAAAGAAAAATATATACAAGCTGCTTTCGATGCGGAAAGAACCGCAGAAAATAAATGGATGGATGAAATTTCGATTCAACGTTTTGTACATCGGGGAGATTAGAAGATGGCACAAAATCAAGAAATGGAGAGAGAAGAAAAAGAAAGCAAACTCCAATGGTTTTTATTTATCATTGTCATTCCATCGTTGTTTGCGGCGGCATTAGCTCTTGTCATTATGACCATTGCGGGAGTTAACGTTCTTGATACGGTAAAAACATTCAGCAAAAATATTCCGATTATCTCGCAATTGGTAGATGTGCACAAAATACAAAGGAAGTTAGAAACAACGATTGAAAAGCAAAACGAAGTGATCGAGCAACAAAAGAAACAAATTAACGAGCTAGAAAATGAATTATCGGCAAAACAACAAGAAGTGGACAGGCTGAAAAAAGAGAAGGAACATTTAGAAGAACAATTATCATTGATGGAAGCAAACAAAGAGGAACTACCTGAAGACAAAACCGCAACGATGAACACAACGAACAACACAACGATGGAAGACATTGCGAGCATGTATGAAACGATGTCAGAGAAAAACGCTGCAATGATTTTAACAAAAATGCCGGAAAGCGATGTACTGACGATCTTATCCTCACTAGACAGTGATAAAGCGGCGGCCATTTTAGAGAAAATGCCGCCAGATGATGCGGCAAAATATACGTCGATGCTGGCAAAACGCGCTGAAGAAAATCCACCCGTTGAGGAGGCGGCAAGGTGAAAATTGGAACTAGCTATCAACAGTTCGGTCAACCAATAGTAGGACCACCAAAAAAATCAACTCTTAAGCTAGCAGGGGAAAAAGAGGAATGCAGTCCGTTTCAGCAGCTGCTGGCGATGATCGAAACGGATGCAAAAAATGAAGAAGGAAACGTTCTTGTTTCTAATGAGCGTTTTTCCACGCCATCGAAAGAACAGGAAGACGTAACCGGCGAATTTAGGATAGAAGAATCGTTTTCTTTTCTTCTTTTCCTGTTGAACAACATGATAGATACCAATCAAACTAATTTTCATTCTATTTTTCCCAACCGTTCAATCGAACAGTTAAATAATGTAGTAGATAAAGAAGCGATCATACAGTTAATCCAGCAAATAAGCAATGTTGCGGATAAAGATATGTCAGTAGAACAAATAAGCAATGTTATAAATGACGAAGCAGCGTCCCGTTTGTATTCCTTTTTTGATAACGATATACAGCCTTTGCAGCAAAACAGCATCATGAAAGAAAATGAAGAACAGATCGATATACAAGCGTTTTTGCGGGAAATGCTGACAAGATTGGATAAGCAAGAAGAGAAAAGTAAAAAAACAGAAAGATCGATGTTGCAAAATCGGTTTTCACTTTCATCTGCTTTCAGTAAAATCTTTGATTCCTCATTAGGGGACAAAGCGGCTGCTGAAAATGTAGAGAGACAGAAAGAATCCCTTATACAACCGTTTAATAGGTTGTTGCCAAATGGAAATATCATGATGTCGAAAGAGAACGTACCGATTATTGCCGTTGATCAAACGTTGTCAGAACAAAAGGCAAATGAGGCATTTCTTCAACAATTTACAAATATTATCCAATCAGGCCGATTTACTCGTTTCAAAAACGGAAATGCGCAATTTGTCATTCGCCTTTATCCTGAACATTTAGGAACATTGACCATAAAGATTGTACGGGAACATGGGACATTAACAGCAAAGCTAATCGCGTCGACGGATTCGGCGAAAGAACTTTTAGATGCAAATTTATCGCAACTTCAGCAAGTTTTGTCGACGGAAAATATAACGGTGGAAAAATGGAACGTATTGACGCAAGATCGCCATGCGCCTGCATTTTACCAAGAAGAACGCGGGCATGAACAAAAAGAACGGCAGCAGCGAAAAGAAGAGAAAGCGAAAAAGCAGCCTCCTTTCCATACGTTGATGTCAGAAATGATCGATAGGAAAGTATAGGAGGGAAAAGCGTGACAAATGGAATTGATTCAAGTTTGCTGTTAGACAACTATAAGCCGCCCGAGCGGAAAACGGGAAATCAAATATTAGGAAAAGATGATTTTTTAAAAATTTTGCTTGTTCAATTGCAAAACCAAGATCCGTTAAATCCAATGGAGGATAAAGAGTTTATTGCGCAAATGGCGAGCTTTTCTTCTTTAGAACAAATGATCAATATTTCAAGCATGCTCGAACAATTTATAAAAACACAACATGATCATGCCCTGCTTCGTTACAGCGAATGGATTGGCAAAAACGTTTATTGGCAAGAGGATGAAAACACAAAAAGCGGGATCGTTCAATCGGTGTCACAAAAAGATCAGCAAATTTTTCTAGAACTTGATAATGGCACAACGATCAAAGCGAGTCTTGTGGTGAAAGTGGAATCTAAATAAAGAAAGGGAGAGGAAACACAATGCTTCGTTCTATGTATTCGGGAATTGGCGCAATGAGAAATTTCCAAACAAAGCTGGATGTCATTGGGAATAACATCGCCAACGTCAATACATATGGATTTAAAAAAGGAAGAACGATTTTTAAAGATTTAGTAAGCCAGCAAATTGCAGGGGCAAGCGGTCCGACAGCAAACCGCGGCGGCGTAAACCCAAAACAAGTTGGTCTAGGATCCCAACTGGCAGCGATTGATACCGTCCATACGCAAGGAAGCTTGCAAACGACAGGACGTCCGTTAGACTTAGCGATTTCTGGAGATGGGTTTTTCGTCTTGGGAGATGCAAATGGAAGTAATCTAGTATACACAAGAACAGGAAATTTTTACTTAGATTCCGGAGATGATGTTTACAGATATATCGTCAGCGCTGACGGACGCTATTTACTCAACACAAGTGGTGAGCGTATCGGAATTCCTAAAACTGCACAAAGCATTAGTATCGGTGCAGATGGAACTGTAAGCTACGTAAATGCAAGTGGGCAATTACAGACCGCTGGCACCATCCAATTAGCGAAATTTCCTAATAATGACGGATTAGAAAAGGCAGGAGACAATCTTTTCAGACAAACAGCTAACTCTGGTACAGCAACTACAGGCGCTCCTGGTGCTAATGGAACTGGCACTATTGTCGCTGGTACGCTGGAAATGTCCAACGTCGATCTTGCGGAAGAGTTTACGGAAATGATTGTCGCGCAGCGCGGCTTCCAAGCGAATACGCGCATTATTACAACATCGGATGAAATTTTGCAAGAGCTTGTCAACTTGAAGAAATAGTAAAGGGGGGAGGGTACTAGCTGCCGTCTAGTACCCTGTACATACATGATTACATTAACACGGCTAAATGGAAAAAAGTTTGTGTTAAATGCGATTTATATTGAACAAGTGGAAGCATTTCCCGATACAACGATTACGTTAACAAACGGAAAAAAGTTTGTCGTACGTGAATCCGTACAAGAGGTTATTCGATTGGCGAACGATTTTTATCGACAAGTTGCAGTGGTGCGCTTACCGGAAGGTTTAGGAGGATCGGAAACGTGAAAAGTAATGTAATAAAAACGATGGTAATTATACTTGTTATTATTGCTCTCATTGGCACCGTAGCTTTAATTGCTGTGATGAAACTAACCGAAGAAAAAGATCACAGCGCGCCAAGTGCCGATGAAATCGTGGCGTGCTCGATCGATATCCCAGAAATAACAACAAATTTAGCAGATGGACGTTATGTGAAAGTTTCCTTTAAAATTCAAGCAAACAGTGAAGAAGGAAAAGAAGAAGCGGCAAAACGCGATTTTCAAATTAAAAATATTATTATCGAAGAGCTTTCTGAAATGAAAGCGGAAAATTTTAAAGGAAAAAAAGGCATGACTGATTTAGAAGAACGTTTAAAACAACAAATTAACCAAATTATGCAAGAAGGAACAGTGGAGCAAGTATATATTACCTCCTTTATCCTCCAATAGCTTGTACTTAAAAAGGGGGAAAACGAGCACATGACGACCGGTGAAGTATTATCACAAAGCGAAATAGACGCGCTGTTAGCGGCGCTGTCCGCGGGAGAAATGAGCGCGGAAGAATTAAAAAAAGAAGAAGAGGGAAAGCGCGTTAAAGTATATGATTTTAAGCGGGCGCTTCGTTTTTCGAAAGATCAAATTCGCAGTCTAACGCGCATTCATGAAAATTTTGCAAGATTATTAACTACCTTTTTCTCGGCGCAATTGCGTACATATGTGCAAATATCGGTGGCATCTGCCGACCAAATTCCGTATGAAGAGTTTATTCGTTCCATTCCGAAAATGACGATTTTAAACATCTTTGAAGTACCACCGCTCAATGGCCATATATTAATAGAAGTGAATCCAA
This sequence comes from Parageobacillus toebii NBRC 107807, assembly GCF_003688615.2. Lineage (GTDB taxonomy): Bacteria > Bacillota > Bacilli > Bacillales > Anoxybacillaceae > Parageobacillus_B > Parageobacillus_B toebii. Next base: position 1,961,010 of record NZ_CP049703.1, read on the forward strand.
ATATCGCCTATGCGATGCTTGATCGTGTAATGGGCGGAAGAGGAACAAGTATGAATAAAGTAGATAATTTAACAGAAATTGAAACAAAAATTATGTCCAATTTATTTGATAAAGCTTTTTCCAATTTGCGTGATGCATGGGAATCGGTGGCAGAGATTGATCCTATTTTCACCGATTTTGAAGTAAATCCACAGTTTTTGCAAATGATATCACCGAATGACACGGTTGTCGTTATTTCGTTAAACACACAAATTGGCGAGGCGAGCGGAATGATTAATATTTGTATACCGCATGTTGTGCTAGAGCCGATTATTCCTAAGCTTTCCGTCCATTATTGGATGCAAACGCAGAAAAAAGAAAGTTTACCGGAAGAAACAAAAGCGATCGATAGGCGAATTCGCTTTGCAAAACTTCCTATTATTGCTGAGCTTGGAAGTGCAACGATTACCATTCAAGAATTTTTACAGCTGGAAGTCGGTGATGTTATTGAGCTCGATCAGTCCATTCATCAACCGCTTCTTATTAAAGTAGGGGATATTCCAAAATTTATTGGCCAGCCCGGAAAGCGAAATAAAAAGTTGGCGATACAAATTTTAGATACGTTTAAGGGGGAAGAAAATTACAATGATGAATGATGATATGTTATCCCAAGATGAAATTGATGCGCTGCTGCGCGGACCAGGCGAAAGTGATAAAATTCCGCAGCTAGATGATGTATTGTCGCCACTTGAGCAAGATGCGCTAGGGGAAATTGGCAATATTTCGTTTGGAAGCTCGGCAACAGCGCTTTCGATATTGTTAAATCAAAAAGTGGAAATTACGACCCCAAGCGTTTCGGTCATTGAACGAAAAAATGTAGCTGACGAGTTTCCATTACCGTATGTAGCGATTCAAGTAAATTATACAGATGGACTTTTAGGAACGAATCTGCTTGTTATTAAACAAGAAGATGCAGCTATCATTGCGGATTTAATGCTAGGTGGAGATGGAAAAAGTGCGGCTGATTTATTAGGAGAGATTCAATTAAGCGCTGTGCAAGAAGCAATGAACCAAATGATGGGATCGGCAGCGACATCGATGTCCACTATTTTCGGAAAACGTGTAGATATTTCTCCCCCAACCGTTCACTTGCTAGATGTCAAAGAAGGGGAAGGAATTGAATATTTGCCGGATGAAGACGTATTTATTAAAGTTTCTTTTCGATTGAAAATTGGCAATTTAATTGATTCAAATATTATGCAATTATTGCCAGTTGATTTTGCGAAAGGACTTGTGCAACAGCTCCTTCATTCAACTAGTGAAACAGACTCTTCTAGCGGTGTGAAAGAAGCAGGGAAAGAAACCGTTATGCAAGAAGCGGCGCTTTCTAAGCAATCAGTAACGGCTGAAACAATTGATACATCGCCGTCTTACGAACTTCCTAAAACGGAAAATTATGTTACACATGAAACAGCTCCTTCTCATCGCGATACAAATCATTTTGGGACGTATGCTAGAGCGGGAGAACGACAAATTCAATCGGTTGATTTTGCTGAATTTGAACCATCCCCGCCAGCGGATGCAGAAGTGAAAAATTTATCGCTTCTTCTTGATGTTCCGCTTCAAGTAACCGTCGAACTTGGTCGTACGAAACGTTCTGTTCAGGAAATTTTAAGTTTGTCATCAGGCTCTATTATCGAATTGGATAAATTAGCGGGAGAGCCTGTTGATATATTGGTGAACAATAAGTTAATTGCTAAAGGAGAAGTAGTTGTGATTGATGAAAATTTCGGTGTACGCGTCACCGATATTATCAGTCAAAGTGATCGCCTAAAAAGACTAAAATAATCATTTAGGAGGTTGATAGACAATGGCAAGAATATTGGTTGTTGATGATGCAGCGTTTATGAGAATGATGATTAAAGATATTTTAACAAAAAACGGACACGAAGTAGTGGCAGAAGCAGCCGATGGCTTGCAAGCGATTGAAAAATATAAGGAAACCCGTCCAGATATCGTAACGATGGACATTACCATGCCGGAGATGGATGGTATTACTGCATTAAAAGAAATTAAGAAAATTGACAGCAATGCAAAAGTCATTATGTGTTCAGCGATGGGGCGGCAAGCAATGGTGATTGATGCTATTCAAGCGGGAGCAAAGGATTTCGTTGTAAAACCATTCCAAGCTGACCGTGTCATTGAGGCGATTAATAAAACGCTTGGATAAATATAAGAGGTGGAACAAGTTTGTTTCGGTTACGAATCATTCCATTATTTTTATGTATCGTCATCACGATTGCTGCGCAAACAGGCTTTCCTGTTTTTGCGGAGCAATCGCCAACGGTGAATGAATGTTTGCAGCATCCTGACTTGTGCGAACAACAAACGGATTCGCATAAAAAAGTTACATCAACTCAAAAAGAGCAAGGTTCGCCTTTATCCGTTTGGGATGTCATTAAACTTATTGGGGCAACAGTGTTTGTACTTTTATTAATTTATGGATTGCTAAAATTTCTCCATCATCGCGGCCAGTTGTTTACTGGAAAAAAAGGAGTTATTGAGCATCTTGGTGGGACAAGCGTTGGAACAAATCGTTCGGTCCAATTAATAAAAGTAGGAAATCGCATTCTTGTGATTGGAGTTGGCGAATCGATTCAACTATTGCGAGAAATCGATGATGAAAAAGAGATAGAAGAAATTTTGGCGCTGCATCATGAACGATTGCAGCAAATGTTAGAACCAAGCAAATGGGGTGCTCGTCTGCACGATTACTTAACAGAGAAACGAAAACAGACAAGTGATCGTCATGATTCGTTCCGCGATATGTTTTTAAAAGAAATGCAGGAGCTGTCAGTCAAGCGGAAAGAATTATTGAAGCAGGTCAAACGGAAAGGAACGACATCCGATGAATGAATTTGTGCAAATGTTTAACCAAGTCGCTCCTGAAAATGTCTCTATGTCTGTAAAACTATTATTATTATTAACTGTATTGTCCATCGCTCCTGGCATTTTAATTATGATGACATGCTTTACACGCATCGTTATCGTTTTATCGTTCGTTCGCACATCGCTTGGAACGCAGCAAATGCCGCCAAACCAAGTGCTGGTCGGTTTAGCGCTATTTTTAACGTTTTTCATTATGGCCCCGACTTTTAAAGAGATAAACGACCAAGCGTTGCAACCATTGTTTTCAGAAAAAATTAGTTTAGAGCAAGCGTATGAACGTGCTTCTGTACCGATAAAAGAGTTTATGAGCAAACATACACGGCAAAAAGATTTGGCTTTATTTTTGTCCTATAGCGGTGCAGAAAAACCGAAATCCGTACAAGATATCCCGCTTACGACGCTTGTTCCGGCATTTGCGATCAGCGAAATAAAAACGGCGTTTCAAATGGGATTTATGATTTTTATTCCGTTTCTTGTCATCGATATGATCGTTGCAAGTGTCTTGATGTCGATGGGAATGATGATGCTGCCGCCTGTGATGATTTCGTTGCCGTTTAAAATTTTATTGTTTGTCCTTGTTGATGGATGGTATTTAGTCGTGAAATCTTTGTTAGAAAGCTTTCAGTAAAGTAGGTGGCAAAAATGAGTGCCGATTTTGTCATTCATATGGCGGAGCGGGGAGTGTATATGATTTTAATCGTGTGCGGTCCGCTTCTCTTATTGGCTCTTGCCGTTGGACTGATTGTCAGCATTTTTCAAGCAACGACGCAAATTCAAGAGCAGACGCTTGCATTTGTGCCCAAAATTGTTGCGGTATTAATCGGACTTATTTTTTTCGGGCCTTGGATGTTATCGAGAATGGTGTCCTATGCATATGAGATTTTTAATAACTTAACAAAATTTATAGGCTGATGAGTGATGGAGCAATTATTATTACATTTTCCAGCATTTTTGCTCGTTTTTGCGCGGGTCGCTTCCTTTTTTGCGACATTGCCGCTGTTTTCGTATCGAACGATTCCAGCGGTACATAAAATCGGGCTATCCTTTTTTCTAAGTTGGATGATGTTTTTTGCCATTTCTAAACCGGCAATCCCCTTAGACGGAATGTATGTGCTGCTAGTAGTTAAAGAAGTGCTTGTCGGTCTTTTTATAGGTCTATTTGCCTATATGATTGTGTCGGCGATTCAAATCGTTGGCGGGCTGATTGATTTTCAAATGGGGTTTGCCATTGCCAATGTCATCGATCCGCAAACGGGTGCGCAAAGCCCGCTAGTGGGGCAATATCTTTATACGTTTGCTTTATTGTTGTTGCTCTCAGTCGATGGACATCATTTGCTGCTAGATGGAGTATTTTACAGTTATCGTTTTATCCCGCTTGATCATTGGCCGCATTTTGACCACGGCCATGTCGCTAAATACATTGTCAAATCGTTTAGCACGATGTTTATTATTGCTTTTCAAATGTCGGTTCCACTTGTTGGCTCCTTATTTTTAGTCGATGTTGCGCTTGGAATTGTTGCCCGCACCGTACCGCAGCTTAATATTTTCGTTGTCGGTTTTCCAGTAAAGATTGCTGCGGCGTTTATATTATTGATTGTAACGATGGCAACGCTGTTTATCGCTGTCCGCCATTTGTTTGACATGATGTTTTTGGCGATGCGTGAGCTGATGAAGCTTTTAGGAGGCACATAAATGAATGAGTTGCGCCTTGATTTACAATTTTTCGCCGGCGAAAAAACGGAGAAAGCGACGCCTAGAAAGCGGCAAGAAGTGCGAGAAAAAGGACAAGTTGCCAAAAGTGCCGACATCAATACAGCGATTGTGATGCTTGTTGTTTTTCTTGTTTTGTACTTCTTAGGAACTTTTTATAAAGAAAAGCTTTTGCACTTCATGTATCAATCTTTCGAACAATATGCACGAGTTGATTTAACCATTGACTCGGTTCACCGTCTTTCTATCACTTGGCTGAAAAATATGGCGATGCTCGTTGCACCCATTTTTTTCGCGGCAGTCATCGCCGCTTGTTTAGCCAATTTTTTGCAAGTCGGTTTTTTGTTTACGACAGAACCGTTGAAAATGAAATGGAATAGGCTTGATCCCGTTCAAGGGTTTAAGCGAATGATATCGCTGCGAGCGATTGTAGAACTCTTAAAATCGATTTTAAAAATCAGTGTTGTCGGACTTGTTACGTTTGCATTGTTATGGTTTCAGATTGATCATATTTTGTCGTTAACAACGAAATCAATAAGCACGACATTAAGCTCGTTAGCTAGTTTAACGGCAAAAATGGGGCTTTATGCTTCTTCAGCGCTGTTGTTTCTCGCCATTTTTGATTATTTATATCAACGCTTTGACTTTGAAAAAAATATTCGAATGTCAAAACAAGATATTAAAGACGAATACAAAAAAACAGAGGGCGATCCATTAATTAAATCAAAGATCAAGCAAAAGCAGCGGGAAATGGCGATGAGGCGGATGATGCAAGAGGTTCCGAAAGCCGACGTTGTCATAACGAACCCAACGCATTATGCGGTAGCACTAAAGTACGAGGACGGAAAAATGGATGCACCGATGGTTGTGGCAAAAGGTGTCGATTATGTTGCGCTAAAAATCAAGCAACTAGCAAAAGAGCATGATGTCGTGACGGTAGAAAATCGTCCGCTTGCCCAGGCGCTTTATCGGCAAACGGAAGTTGGCGATATGATTCCGGAAGAGTTTTTTAAAGTGGTAGCCGAAATTTTAGCGTACGTGTACCGCTTGAAACGAAAAGTTTAGCAGTAAGGAGAGAACGTGTATGCAAGCAAGAGATTTATCGGTATTATTGATGGTTGTTTTAATTGTAGCAATGCTCATTATCCCGCTGCCGTCATGGCTGTTAAGTGTATTAATTATTATTAATATTTCGCTTGCGCTATTAGTTCTCCTTACGGCGATGAATATGAAAGAGCCGCTGCAATTTTCGATTTTTCCGTCCCTTTTATTACTTCTTACACTATTTCGGTTAGGGTTAAACGTTTCTACGACACGTTCGATTTTAAGTAAAGGAGAAGCAGGCGGGGTTGTGGAAACGTTTGGTACGTTTGTTGTTGGCGGCAATGTGGTCGTCGGCTTCGTTGTGTTTTTGATTTTAATTATTATCCAGTTTGTCGTCATTACAAAAGGCGCTGAACGTGTATCAGAAGTAGCGGCACGCTTTACGCTCGATGCGATGCCTGGGAAACAAATGAGCATTGACGCTGATTTAAATGCAGGAATGATTTCGGAACAAGAAGCGCGGCAGCGCCGTGAAAAAATTGCTCAGGAAGCGGACTTTTATGGGGCGATGGATGGAGCGAGCAAATTTGTAAAAGGCGATGCTATTGCCGGGATGATTATTGTCGTCGTTAATATGCTTTTTGGCATGGTGATTGGCGTTGTTCAGCAGGGGCTTGATGTTTCTGAGGCGGCACAGCGCTACACGTTATTAACCGTTGGGGATGGAATTGTTAGTCAAATTCCAGCATTATTAATTTCAACAGCTACGGGAATTGTCGTGACAAGAGCCGCATCCGATAGCAATCTCGGCGGCGACATTATGAAGCAGTTGTTTGCGTTTCCAAAAATGTTATATGTGACGGCGGGAACGATTTTCTTGTTAGGCCTGTTCACACCGATTAATGATGTGCTTACGATTCCGATTGCCGGTCTGCTTGCGCTTGGCGGATATCGTTTTTCCACACAGACGGCCCGTCAAGAAGCAGCGCCTTCGCAAGAAGAAACGAAAGAAACGGAAATGGACGAATTAAAAAGTCCGGAAAGTGTTATTAGCCTACTGAATGTGGATCCGATTGAGTTTGAGTTTGGTTATGCCCTTATTCCGCTTGCCGATGCGAATCAAGGCGGGGATCTGCTTGATCGGATTGTCATGATTCGCCGGCAGCTAGCCCTAGAGCTAGGGTTAGTCATTCCAGTTGTTCGTATACGTGATAATATTCAACTTCAGCCAAATGAGTATCGTTTAAAAATTAAAGGGAATGAAGTGGCGCGCGGTGAACTGCTCTTAGATCATTATTTAGCGATGAGCCCAGGAATCGAAGATGATTCCATTGAGGGAATTGACACTGTGGAGCCGGCATTTGGACTTCCTGCCAAATGGATTTCCGAAGATATGAAAGATCGGGCGGAAATGTTGGGCTATACGGTCGTTGATCCGCCGTCTGTCGTTTCTACACATATTACAGAAGTGTTAAAAGCCCATGCTTATGAATTGTTAGGGCGTCAGGAAACGAAGCAGCTTATCGATCATTTGAAAGAATCGTATCCGGTATTAGTGGAAGAAGTGACGCCAAATCCGCTTTCGATCGGTGAAGTGCAAAAAGTACTAGCGAAACTATTAAAAGAAAAAGTATCGATTCGCAATTTGCCGCTCATTTTTGAAACGCTGGCAGATTTTGCCCGCATGACAACGGATACAGACATATTAACCGAATATGTGAGGCAAGCGTTAGCAAGGCAAATTACGAATCAATATGTCATTCCGGGAGAGCCGTTAAAAGTAATTACATTATCAGGAAAAGTAGAAAAAACGATTGCCGATGCGGTACAACAGACTGAACATGGAAGCTATCTATCGCTGGATCCGGAAAGGTCGCAGTCGATTATTGAAGCGATTGCCGCACAGCTTGAACAGCATCCGTTTGCGAATCAGACGCCGATTTTGCTTTGTTCCCCTGCTGTTCGTATGTATGTGCGGCAATTGACGGAACGATATTTTCCAAACTTGCCGATTTTATCTTACAACGAGCTTGAAGCAAATGTGGAAGTTCAAAGCGTTGGGATGGTGGATATAGCATGAAAGTAAAGAAATTTGTTGCACCGTCGATGCCGGAAGCAATGAAAATGATTCGTGCGGAACTTGGGAGCGATGCGGTGATTTTAAATTCAAAAGTGGTTCGTAAAGGCGGATTTTTGGGGTTATTTACAAAAAAAAATATCGAGGTGATTGCCGCTGTCGACTCGCAGCCTGTTCGCCAAAGATTAGAAAGAAAAAAAGAAACGGCTCCGTTTCTTGCCGAGAAAAAACAGAACAAAGATGCGGAGTTGCTTCATGAACTAAAAGAGTTAAAAACGATGTTAAAACAGCTCTCGACAAACGTCACCACCGGCTTTTCCCATTATCCGAAACCGCTTAGAGAAGTGCATTACCGGCTAGTAAGACAAGAAATTTCTGCTCCGCTTGCGCAAGAAATCATGGCTGATTTGCTTGAGAAATGGTATAAAAGTGGCGGAAAAGCGGCAGAAAAGCAGGTGTTTGCCTGGGCCAAAGAAATCGTGAAGGAAAAATTGTCGCCGCTTCCGTTCGGCGGAATTTCCTTTCAGAAAAAATATATTAATGTTGTTGGGCCAACAGGGGTAGGAAAAACGACGACATTAGCCAAAATTGCGGCGCGCTGCGTTTTGGAGCATGGAAAAAACATTGCATTTATTACGACAGACACGTATCGGATTGCAGCCATCGATCAACTGAAAACGTATGCCAACATTTTAAATGTACCTCTTGAAGTTTGTTATAATTTGCAAGATTTTCACGAAGCAAAGAAAAAACTGTCCGATCGCGATGTAGTATTTATTGATACAGCGGGACGAAATTTCCGTCATTTACAATATGTAAAAGATTTGCGAAATATGATCGATTTTAATGAAGAAATGGAAACGTTTCTCGTATTTGCGCTAACGGCAAAATACGAGGATATGAAAACGATTTATGAACAGTTTTCTCTCATTCCGATTGATCGCTTCATCTTTACAAAGTTAGATGAAACAACTCATTACGGTGCGATGTTTAATTTAATGATGGAATATAAAGTAGGAGCTGCTTATTTAACAAATGGCCAAAACGTTCCTGACGATATGATGGAAGCATCGGTTGAACAAATGATGAATATGTTGTTTGGAGTCGAACGAACATGAGAGATCAAGCAGAAAGCTTACGGTTGCAATTAAATAGACGAAATGAACAAAGTGCGACAAAAGCGATTGCAATCACTAGCGGGAAAGGTGGGGTCGGTAAATCCAACGTCTCACTCAACTTTTCGATTATGTTATCCAAACGAGGCTTTCGGGTATTGTTGCTTGACATGGACATTGGAATGGGAAACATCGATATTTTGCTCGGTCAATCGTCTCATGCGACGATAATTGACTTGTTTTATGAGCGGTTTTCGTTATATGAGCTGATTAAAAATGGTCCGGAAAATATTTCGTTTATTGCTGGAGGAACAGGACTAGCAAACATATTTACAATGGACGAAGAAAAAGTAGATTTCTTTTTAACGCAGCTGCAATTGGTGTCGGAACAATACGACTATCTTATTTTCGATATGGGAGCGGGGATTTCCGAAGATCGTCTTCGTCTTTTAAAGGCGGTCCATGAAATTTTTATCGTCACGACACCGGAGCCGACAGCGATGACAGATGCGTATGCGATGATGAAGTATGTTCATATGCAAGAAAAGAATATTCCGTTTTATGTCATTGTGAATCGAGCCCAGACCGATCAAGAAGGACGAGATACGTTGCGTCGATTAAAAAGTGTAGCAAAACAATTTCTTAATAAGGATATTATTCCGTTGGGCGTTTTGCCGGAAGACCGCTCTGTCTATAAGGCAGTAGTGCGGCAAACACCGTTTTTACTGTTCGACCCGGCTTCGAAAATTAGCCGTGCAATGTATATGCTAACGGATCGTTATTTGTCAGCGCGGGCAATGGATGAAGAAAGAGTCCAGCGATCGTTTAACTTCTTTGCTAGATTGCGGCATTTCCTTTTAGAAAGGTAGAGAATACATGAACAAAGTGAAAGTGCTCGTTGTAGATGACTCGGCTTTTATGCGAAAGTTTATTACCGATCTTCTTTCCGAAAACCCGCAAATCGAAGTAGTAGGAGCGGCTAGAAACGGCAAAGAAGCACTAAAAAAGGTTTCTCTGCTAAATCCGGATGTCGTTACATTAGATGTCGAAATGCCGATTATGAATGGGATTGATGCGCTTAAACAAATAATGAAAGAACATCCGCTTCCTGTTGTAATGTTATCCAGCACGACGACAGAAGGTGCAAAAAATACGATTATCGCCATGCAATATGGGGCGATCGACTTTGTTGCAAAACCGTCCGGGGAGATTTCGCTTGATTTATATAAAGTGAAAGAAGAACTAATAAACAAAGTGCTGCTAGCAAGTCGTGCCAATGTACGGGTAATATCCAAAGACAATGCCAGTGAAATAATAATGAATCCGATGTATGACAAGCGGGCACATCAGCGCAAAAAAATCGTTTGTATTGGGACATCAACGGGAGGCCCCCGCGCTTTACAGCAAGTGTTAACGAGATTGCCAGAAAATATTGCTGCACCAATTATGATCGTTCAACATATGCCAAAAGGATTTACAAAATCATTGGCACAAAGGCTTGATTCACTTTCACAAATTACCGTAAAAGAGGCAGAAGATGGGGAAACGTTGCAAAATGGCACTGCTTATATTGCGCCTGGCGGGTTTCATTTATTAGTACGTGAATCAAATGGGTCGCTTACGGCATGCGTGGAACAGTCGCCGCCACGAAATGGCCATCGTCCATCTGTTGATGTGCTGTTTGAATCGATAAGCGCATTAACGGGCTATGAAAAAATTGCAGTCATTATGACAGGAATGGGTTCAGACGGAACAGCAGGATTAAAAAAATTAAAAGAAAATGGAAACACCAAAGTAATCGCTGAAGCACAGGAAACAGCGGTCGTGTTCGGGATGCCGAGAGCAGCGATTCAAGCAAATGTAGTAGATTCGATCGTGCCTTTAGAACAAATTGCAGAAATGATTGTCAAATATGTAGAAGGGCAAGGGGGAAAAGGCGATGGACATGAGCCAATATTTGGAAGTGTTCATTGAAGAAAGTAAAGAGCATTTACAAGCAATCAATGAACAGTTGCTAGAATTGGAAAAAGCACCTGAAGACATGTCGATTGTAAACGAGATTTTCCGTTCAGCACATACGTTGAAAGGAATGTCTGCAACGATGGGGTTTGAAGATTTAGCAAATTTGACCCATCAAATGGAAAATGTGCTTGACGGCATTCGCAACCATAAAATTACCGTTACCCCAGAAATATTAGATGTTGTTTTTCAGGCAGTGGATCATTTAGAAGCGATGATTATGTCCATTGCGGAAGGCGGCGATGGCAAGCGTGATGTAAAAGAAGTAGTCGATCAATTAAAACGTATTGAACAAGGGGAGTCACCGACTAAATTAGGAACGGAACAGACTAGTTCTTCTAATATATCACTTACCCAAACTTACGGAGAATTTGAGTACAATGTGCTGCAACAATCAAAAGAGCAAGGCTTTTTTGCGTATGAAATACGCGTTAAATTACGAGCTGACTGTTTATTAAAATCTGCACGCGTGTTTATGATATTTGAAGCATTAAACGAAGCAGGCGAAGTGATTAAATCGAACCCTCCTGTAGAGATGCTTGAGGAGGAGAAGTTTGATCGGGAATTCATTGTCACCGTTGTAACGAAAAAATCAGCAGAAGAATTATATGAGCGGATAATGAAAGTTTCCGAAGTGGAAGAAGTGGACGTAGCACTATTCGATATAGATGAGCGGAAGAAAACAAACGATGTCGAAGTTGTTCAGGAAGAAACAATGCAACAACAAGCAGCAACCGTCGAGAAAGAACAGCGTCCGAAAAGTGTTGAGGCAAATGCAGCGACAAAGCAATCGATATCAGCAAATAAAACGATCCGCGTTAATATCGAACGACTCGATATTTTAATGAATTTATTTGAGGAGCTTGTCATTGACCGCGGGCGTTTGGAGCAAATTTCCCGCGAATTAAATCATCCGGAACTTCATGAAACGGTGGAACGAATGTCGCGCATTTCAAGCGATTTACAAAACATTATTTTAAATATGCGCATGGTGCCGGTAGAAACGGTCTTTAACCGCTTCCCGCGCATGGTTCGTCAGTTGGCGCGTGAATTAGGGAAAAAAGTAAAGCTAGAAATCATCGGGGCGGAAACAGAGCTTGATCGCACGGTTATTGATGAAATCGGTGATCCGCTTGTTCACCTTCTCCGCAATGCAATTGACCATGGCATTGAAACACCAGATGTGCGTCGGGCAAACGGCAAACCGGAAGAAGGAACGGTAAAATTAAAAGCGTATCATAGCGGTAATCATGTGTTTATTGAAATAGAGGACGATGGTGCCGGCATTAATCGTGATAAAGTGTTGCAAAAAGCGATGGATAAGGGAATTATTTCCCAGCAAAACGCCGCTAATTTAACGGATAGGCAAGTGTATGAGCTTATTTTTGCTCCTGGTTTTTCGACGGCAGACAAAATTTCTGATATTTCTGGACGCGGAGTTGGGCTTGATGTTGTCAAAAGCACGATCGAATCGCTTGGCGGTGCGGTGACAGTGGATTCCGAGGAAGGAAAAGGATCCATTTTTTCGATTCAACTGCCGTTAACATTGTCCATTATTTCAGTGCTGCTTGTTGAAATTCAACAAGAAAAATATGCTATTCCATTATCATCCATTATTGAGACAGCGATCATTAAGAAAGAAGATATTTTCCATGCGCATAATCAGCGAGTCATTGATTTCCGTGGAAAAGTTGTCCCGCTTGTATTCTTAAAAGAAATTTTTGAAGTACCAACTATATCGGAAGAGAAAGAATTTGTTTCCGTGGTCATCGTTCGCAAAGGGGAAAAAATGGCGGGCCTTGTTGTTGATTCCTTTATTGGGCAACAGGAAGTCGTTTTAAAATCATTAGGAAACTATTTAACTTCTGTATTTGCTATTTCCGGTGCCACCATATTAGGGGATGGGCAAGTAGCGCTTATTATCGACTGCAATGCGTTAATTAAATAATAGTGGTTTTAATTGGAAGGAGGAATGTAAGATGGTTGACGTTCAAGAGTCGGAATGGAAAGTGATTGTTTTTCAACTAAAAAATGAAGAATATGCACTCCCTGTTCAATACGTTCGTTCCATCGAAAAAATCCAACATATTACTCGAGTTCCGCGTACGGCGCATTATGTGAAAGGAGTTATTAATTTACGTGGTGTAGTAACACCGATTATTGACTTGAGAGAACGATTTGGTTTTCCTTCTTCCCCTTATTCCGAACAAACGCGCATTATTATTGTTGCGCTTCAAGATATAGAAGTTGGGTTGATTGTCGATGCTGCTAACGATGTGCTTGATATACCCGCGTCAAGCATCGAACCGCCTCCAGAAGCGATTGGTGCTGTGGAAGTGGATTATATTCATGGGGTAGCAAAGGTAGGAAAAAGATTGCTTATTTTGCTCAATTTAGAGAAAGCGTTGGAAACATAATGCCATTGTCGGGAAAGCTTTGCTTTTATCGAGAGGAGTTATAAAATGATGGAACATATCAACAAATTAAGTGGCACCCATATTGATATTTTAAAAGAAATCGGCAATATCGGGGCAGGGAATGCAGCAACAGCCTTATCAAAACTATTAAATAAAAAAATTGAAATGGCTGTTCCATATGTTCAAATTGCTACATTTGATGAAGTAATGGAGCTTATTGGCGGTGCGGAACAAGTAGTAGCATGTGTGTATTTGAGGATTGAAGGAGATGCTCCGGGAAATATGTTTTTTGTACTTTCATTGGCACAGGCAGAGCGGTTTATACGTCAAATGACGGGGGATGAGACGTTTACGTTTGATTCACATCCATCAGAACTAGGACAATCAGCGCTGCAAGAGCTAGGAAATATACTTGCCGGTTCCTATCTTTCGGCACTGGCTGACTTTACTAATTTGGCATTTTATCCATCTGTTCCGATGCTAACCGTTGATATGATTGGCGCTATTTTGCAATATGGGTTATTGGAATTGTCTCGCGTTGGTGATTATGCGATTCTTATTGATACCGCTTTGTATGATGAACGCCGTCCAGAAGATAGTGTCAATGGGCATTTCTTCTTACTTCCTGATCCAGATTCGTTCGCTTCTATTTTTCGCGCGTTAGGTGTGGATCTTCTGTGAACGAAACCATTCATGTAGTAAAAGTTGGCATTGCCGATATGAAGGTGGTTCATGCGCCAAATTTAATTCGAACATCTGGATTAGGATCATGTGTCGGCGTCGTCATTTTTGACCAATGGAAGGAAGTGGCGGGACTTGCGCATGTGATGCTTCCTGATTCTTCGCTTTCGAGATCGGAAACAATGAACGTAGCGAAATATGCAGATACAGCGATCGAAGCGTTAATAGAACTCGTTGTTCAGGCGGGAGGAAGAAAAGGGATGCTAAAAGCAAAAATGGCCGGTGGAGCGCAAATGTTTTCTTTTCCTTCCAAAAGTACGGATATGATGCGAATTGGAGCAAGGAATGTCGAAGCAGTTAGGCTGCAGTTGAACCGGTTTCATATTCCGATCGTTGCCGAAGATGTTGGCGGCAACAGCGGACGAACGATCGAATTTAATCCGAAAACGGCCATTTTATCGATTCGTACAGTGAATCAAGGGATGAAAGAAATATGAGAGAAATAACAGCGGCATTTTGAAAAAGATGAGGTGGAATCACATGGCGAACGTTTTAACGAGCGAAGAACGCAAATATTGGGATCGTTGGATATATCATCGTGACCCGCAAGCCGGAGATAAGCTCGTGCAAACATATATGCCGCTTGTTCATTATCATGTTCAACGAATAGCCGCGTCGTTGCCAAAAACTATAAGTAAACAAGAATTAATAAGTCTTGGATTAATGGGGCTTTACGACGCGCTCGAAAAGTTTGATCCCTCCCGTGATTTAAAATTTGATACGTACGCCTCATTTCGGATTCGCGGCGCCATTTTCGATGGGCTGCGCAAAGAAGATTGGCTTCCGCGCAGCGTAAGGGAAAAGGCGAAAAAAATTGAGGAAACGATCGAAAAGCTGGAGCAGCGGTATATGCGGTCTGTTACAGCAAAAGAAGTTGCCGATGAACTAGGGATCACAGAAGAGGAAGTATATATGGCAGTAAATGAGAACTTTTTTGCCAACGTCTTATCTTTTCAACATGTTATTACGGAAAACAAGGAAGAAGAAAACGCGCTTCTAGCCATTCGTGATGAAAAAACACCTTCTCCGGAGGAAGAAGTTTTAAAGCAGGAATTGTATGAGAAATTGGCAGAAGTAATCCAGCAGCTAAGTGAAAAAGAGCAGCTTGTTATTAGTTTGTTTTATAAAGAAGAACTTACTTTTACCGAAATTGGAGAAATTTTAGGACTTTCCACATCAAGAATTTCCCAGCTTCATTCAAAAGCCATTTTTAAGCTGCGCAAAATTCTAGAACAAGCGCTTTAGCTTAAAAGGAAGTGGGGACATATGGATATCAAATTAATCGAATTACAAATAGCGTTCCCAAAAACGTACGATGCTGGAAAAATTCAAAATGCTTTGCATCATCACGCACAGCTTATGCAATCGCAGCTTGCTGAAGCGACAAAAAAACAAGAGGAGCGAGCGCGGAGGCAAGTGACAGAAAAGCGAACAAGCGCCAATATTTGCCGGGAACAAAACAATAAAAATATCCATCCATATAAAGGAAAAATCATTGATATGATAGGATAGAGGGATGCGATGATTGCATTTTTACTTGTTGTCAGTTTTATTCTTCATGCGCTTTCATTGTTTGTTATTATTTTGCTTTATTTACAATTATCGAAAGTGAAAGAAACAGAAAAACGTCAGCAACAAATGGCTGAGGAGATGGAACAAACGTTTTCTGCATATTTATTAGAGTGGAAGGAAGAAAACGAGCGTTTTCTAAAAGAGCTGACCGACATGCTGACCAATCGCACTAAGGCTGATAGAAAGCAATCTTCTTCCAAAGCCGATGCAACATCGACAAAAGAAGAAGCGCTGCCTAACTATTTTCCAAACGTTGACGATGTGAAAGACATCGTTGATATACGTCATCAAGCTATGCCTTCGCTTGTCGAAGAGGCATGGCAGCTTTTCGAACAAGGAAAAACGATTGAAGAAATCGCTAAAATTCTAAAAAAAGGAAAAACGGAAATCGAGTTATTATTAAAATTTCGCCAAAAGTAGGCTAACAATTGCTTGATTGTCACATGCAGTTATGATATATTTTTACATGGTGTGAATACACACGCCCATCGATTTAAGCAACGGTGCTGACGCTGTCAGTCTTGCTTAAAAATGACGTGGGCGGAGGAATAAAAACCAAGCAAATAGGAGGATCTTGCAATGTCAGTTATTTCTATGAAACAATTGCTTGAAGCTGGTGTTCATTTCGGACATCAAACTCGCCGTTGGAATCCAAAAATGAAAAAATATATTTTCACAGAACGCAACGGCATTTATATTATCGACTTACAAAAAACCGTCAAAAAAGTGGAAGAAGCATATAATTTCGTAAAAGAATTAGCAGCAAACGGCGGTAAAATTTTGTTTGTCGGTACGAAAAAACAAGCGCAAGAGTCTGTGAAAGAAGAAGCAGAACGTTGCGGCATGTTCTATGTGAATCAACGTTGGTTAGGTGGTACATTAACAAACTTTGCAACGATTCAAAAACGTATTAAACGTTTAAAAGAAATTGAAAAAATGGCGGAAGACGGCATCTTTGACGTACTTCCGAAAAAAGAAGTCATTCGTTTAAAGAAAGAACAAGAACGTTTAGAGAAATTTTTAGGCGGCATTAAAGAAATGAAAGAATTGCCGGACGCATTGTTCGTAATCGATCCGCGCAAAGAGCGCATTGCTGTTGCAGAAGCGCGCAAATTAAACATTCCGATTATCGGAATTGTAGATACAAACTGCGATCCGGATGAAATTGACTATGTCATTCCAGCAAACGACGATGCAATTCGTGCCGTAAAACTTCTTACTTCCAAAATTGCGGACGCAGTGTTAGAAGCAAAACAAGGCGAAGAAGCAGTCGTTGCTGCTGAGTAATGTGTTTTGGGAAAGGTGATAAGAGGGGAAAAGCCTTTTATCACCTTTTTTTGAGACAGAAAATGGCCGTAGTTGGCTATACTAATTACGGGAGAGAGCAAAATTAGCTTCCGCCGATTTTGCTTGAACGATACATATATGCGAGTTTAAAGGAGGATTTTTATTTATGGCGATTACAGCACAAATGGTAAAAGAATTGCGTGAAAAAACGGGCGCGGGGATGATGGATTGCAAAAAAGCGCTCACAGAAACAAACGGTGATATGGAAAAAGCGATCGATTGGCTTCGCGAGAAAGGGATCGCCAAAGCGGCGAAAAAAGCGGATCGTATTGCTGCGGAAGGAATGACGCTGGTCGAAATCGACGGCAACACGGCTGTTATTTTAGAAGTGAACTCTGAAACGGACTTTGTTGCGAAAAACGAAGCGTTCCAAACGTTAGTAAAAGAACTTGCTGCACACTTGTTAAAACATAAACCAGCTACGCTTGAAGAAGCGCTTGGGCAAACAATGGATAACGGGACAACAGTTCAAGAACATATTAATGCTGCAATTGCAAAAATTGGTGAAAAAATCACGTTGCGTCGTTTTGAAATTGTGGAAAAAGGAGAAAATGATGTTTTCGGTGCGTATTTGCACATGGGAGGCCGCATCGGCGTATTAACATTATTAGCAGGTTCGGCAAACCAAGAAGTAGCGAAAGATGTGGCAATGCATATCGCCGCATTGCATCCGAAATACGTTTCCCGCGACCAAGTGCCGCAAGAAGAAATTAATCGCGAACGCGAAGTATTGAAACAGCAAGCATTAAATGAAGGAAAACCGGAACATATCGTTGAAAAAATGGTAGAAGGCCGTTTAAACAAATTTTATGAAGATATTTGCTTGCTAGAACAAGCATTTGTGAAAAACCCAGATGTAAAAGTCCGTCAATATGTTGAATCTAACGGCGCGACAGTGAAAACATTTATCCGTTATGAAGTTGGCGAAGGTATGGAAAAACGCCAAGATAACTTTGCTGAAGAAGTAATGAATCAAATGAGAAAGCAATGAATGAAGTCCATAGGGAACACACGCCGTGTTCCCTATTTTTAAAAATAGAACGTTACAACGCTTAGCTTGACAGGAAGCAATGTGGCATTTTCTTTGCGATGTTTCCTTGGAAATAAACGTTTTTTCGCTTTTAATTAGCTGCATGGAGGTTTGACATGGAAAAGCCAAAGTATAAGCGAGTTGTATTAAAATTAAGCGGTGAAGCGTTAGCTGGTGAACAAGGATTTGGTATTAATCCTTCGATCATTCAATCCATTGCAAAACAAGTAAAAGAAGTCGCCGAACTCGGTGTTGAGATTGCGATCGTCGTCGGCGGCGGCAATATATGGCGCGGAAAAACGGGAAGCGAGATGGGAATGGATCGCGCCACAGCGGACTATATGGGAATGCTTGCAACAGTGATGAATTCGCTTGCTCTCCAAGATAGCCTTGAAAATCTCGGTGTTGAAACGAGAGTGCAAACATCGATTGAGATGCGGCAAGTGGCTGAACCTTACATACGAAGAAGAGCGATCCGTCATTTGGAGAAAAAACGTGTCGTTATTTTTGCGGCAGGAACAGGAAATCCATATTTTTCAACCGATACGACTGCCGCATTACGTGCTGCTGAAATTGAAGCAGACGTTATTTTAATGGCAAAAAATAACGTTGACGGTGTATATAGCGCTGATCCGAAAGTCGATGAAAACGCGGTAAAATATGATGAAGTATCCTATTTAGAGGTTATTAAACAAGGATTAGGCGTGATGGACTCCACTGCTTCATCGTTATGTATGGATAACGATATTCCGTTGATTGTTTTCTCCATTATGGAAGAAGGCAATATAAAACGTGCCGTTCTTGGTGAAAATATAGGAACAATCGTAAGGGGGAAATAAATATGGTACAACAAATTATCAATACTGCAAAGGAAAAAATGGACAAAGCTGTTCAAGCGTTCACTCGTGAGCTTGCGACCATTCGCGCAGGAAGAGCAAACCCGAGTTTATTAGAAAAAGTAACAGTTGATTATTACGGCATGCCTACACCAATTATCCAGCTGGCAAGCATCAGTGTTCCGGAAGCGCGGCTGCTTGTCATTCAGCCGTATGATAAATCGGTGATCAAAGATATCGAAAAAGCCATTTTATCTTCTGATTTAGGATTAACGCCATCCAACGATGGGTCAGTCATTCGCATCACCATTCCGCCATTAACAGAAGAACGTCGCCGCGAGCTAGTGAAGCTTGTCAAAAAATATTCGGAAGATGCGAAAGTTGCTGTTCGTAACATCCGCCGTGATGCAAATGATGAGTTGAAAAAGCTTGAGAAAAACGGGGAAATTACTGAAGACGAATTGCGCGGTTATACGGACGATGTTCAAAAGCTTACCGATGACCATATCGCAAAAATTGATACGATTACGAAAGAGAAAGAAAAAGAAGTTATGGAAGTGTAATGAAATAGGAAAGACCCTCTATTTTCATGGAGGGTTTTTTTGTTATAATGAAAAAGCAAATGAGACAGAGAGTTAAAATAGCTGTTTCGAAACTCACTAGTCGCATGGTACATTAATAATAAAATATCTTCATATGGAGGACTAGTATGTTTAATAAAATTTGGAAAAATAAGGAGGATGTGTCGTCCTCTTCTCTTGTTTACACAAAAGAAGAAATAATGCAAAATCCGATCCCGAAACATGTCGCCATCATTATGGATGGAAACGGGCGATGGGCGAAAAAACGCGCATTGCCGCGGGCGGCAGGCCATTATGAAGGCATGCAAGTCGTTCGCAAAATTACTCGTTTTGCCAACGAACTTGGCATTAAAATATTATCATTATATGCATTTTCAACAGAAAATTGGAAGCGTCCGAAAAGCGAAGTAGATTATTTAATGAAGCTTCCAGAGCAATTTTTAACGACATTTCTTCCTGAATTGGCAGAGGAGAATGTCAATGTTCGCGTGATTGGCCATATCGAACGGCTTCCAGAGCATACACGGCGGGCGGTAGAAAGAGCCATTGACGAAACAAAGGAAAATACAGGGTTAATTCTTAATTTTGCTTTAAACTACGGAAGCCGTGCGGAAATTACATATGCGATGCAACAAATTGCCAAAGAAGTGCAAAAAGGCTGGTTATCTCCAGAGGAAATTACGGAAGAATTAGTGTCTTCATATTTAATGACAAAGGATTTAACAGATCCGGATTTACTCATCCGTACAAGCGGAGAAATACGTTTAAGCAATTTTATGTTATGGCAGCTCGCTTACACTGAATTTTGGTTTACCGATGTGTTATGGCCAGATTTTACAGAGCAACATTTATTAGAAGCGATTGCTGCTTTTCAAAAGCGTAATCGCCGGTTTGGAGGAGTTTAAACAAGATGAAGCAACGGATCATTACTGGAGTCATTGCCGCCGCACTGTTTTTACCGATTGTTATTTTTGGCGGATTTCCGTTTATAATAGTAACATATATATTGGCAACGATTGGGCTGTTTGAATTATTGCGCATGAAACGTCTTCGCGTGTTTTCTAAAGAAGGAATCATTGGTTTCCTGCTTTTATGGGGGCTTCTTATTCCAAAAGCCTACACCAATTGGCTCGAGTCCTTCAATATAACGAAAATCGAATTATTAGTAGTTGCCGTATTATTGTTGCTTATATATACGGTGGTGACAAAAAACGCATTTACATTTGAAGAAGCAGGATTTATATGTTTATCCATTCTTTATGTTGGCTTCGGGTTTTATTATTTCATGGAAACCCGCTTTATTGGTTTAGCGTATATGGTTTATGCTTTATTTACCATATGGGCGACAGATACGGGAGCGTATTTTATCGGTCGAGCATGGGGAAAACGCAAGCTTTGGCCGGAAATTAGCCCGAATAAAACCGTAGAAGGCTCGATTGGCGGAATTGTTTGTGCGGTTGTTGTTGCCATTATATATCAACTATGTACAAACCTTTTTGACAGTTTTGCCCTTTTAATTGTGATGACGATTGTTCTTTCCATATTTGGTCAATTAGGGGATTTAGTCGAATCCGCATTTAAACGGTATTATGGCGTGAAAGATTCAGGAAATATTTTGCCGGGTCATGGCGGTATTTTGGACCGCTTTGATAGTTTATTATTCATTTTGCCGATTTTACACTTTTTCATCAATGCAGCGTTATAAGGGAGTTAGGAGTGAAGGAATTGAAATATATTAGTATATTAGGGGCGAGTGGTTCCATCGGCACCCAGACGTTGGATATTATTCGTTCCCATCCAGATGAGTTTCAATTGACAGCAATATCGATTGGAAAAAATGTGGACATGGCGCGAGCGATTATTGAAGAGTTTGCTCCTCGGCTTGTCGCTGTTGCTGAGGCGGACGCTTATGAGAAGCTTCGCAGCGAATACGCAGGAAAAGTGAAAATCGTGTTTGGCGAGGAGGGATTAATTGAAGCAGCGGCTTTCCCAGAGACGGATATCGTTGTGACAGCCGTTGTTGGAAGCGTAGGTCTTGTTCCGACACTAAGAGCTATTGAAGCAGGCAAAACGATTGCATTAGCGAACAAAGAAACACTTGTAACAGCAGGGCATATTGTAACAGCAGCCGCTAAAAAACACGGCGTTTCTTTATTGCCAGTTGACAGCGAACACTCGGCAATTTTTCAATGTTTACAAGGAGAAAAACGAAACCGTGTGGAAAAAATTATTTTAACAGCCTCCGGCGGCAGCTTCCGTGATAAAACAAGGGAAGAATTAAAAAACGTAACAGTGGAAGAAGCGTTGCGCCATCCGAACTGGTCGATGGGAGCAAAAATTACGATTGACTCGGCGACAATGATGAACAAAGGGTTAGAAGTTATTGAGGCGCATTGGCTTTTCGAGTTGCCATATGAGCAAATTGATGTGTTATTACATCGTGAAAGCATCATTCATTCGCTCGTTCAATTCCGTGATACAAGCGTGATCGCCCAGCTCGGAACGCCAGATATGCACGTACCGATTCAATATGCTTTAACATACCCTGAACGCTTGCCGCTAGCCAATGCGAAACCGCTTGACTTAGCAGAAATTAGCACATTACACTTTGAGCGGGTAGACTTTGAGCGTTTTCGTTGTTTACAATTAGCATATGAAGCAGGAAAAGCGGGCGGGTCGTTGCCAACGGTGTTGAACGCAGCGAATGAAGAGGCAGTTTCCGCCTTTTTGCAAGGCCGTATCGCATTTTTAACTATTGAGGAATATATTGAACGTGCACTAGAGCGGCATGAATTCGTAAAAGAACCATCGCTGGAGGAGATTCGTGAAATTGATGCGGAAACCCGCCGGTACGTTCGGTCACTACTATAAAAAAAGGTGGTTGAAACATTGGAAACGATCATTGCGTTTATTGTGATTTTCGGTGCGCTTGTGTTTTTCCACGAACTTGGCCATTTGATTTTCGCTAAGCGCGCGGGAATTTTATGCCGTGAATTTGCCATCGGCTTCGGTCCAAAAGTATTTTCATTTAAGAAAAACGAAACCGTATATACGATTCGTTTGCTCCCATTAGGCGGTTTTGTCCGCATGGCCGGTGAAGACCCGGAAATGATCGAAATTAAACCTGGGCAAGTCGTCGGATTAGAACTAGATCGCGATGGCAACGTCGACAAAATTATTGTCAACCATAAAGACGACTATCCAAATGCGAAAATAATTGAAGTAGAACAAGCAGATTTAGAACATCAGATGTACATTACCGGCTATGTGGATCAAAATGAAGATCGCCTCGAACGATTTTCCGTGAACGAGCCAGCCTTTTTCGTCGTCGACCATCAAGAAATTCAAATTGCTCCGTATCATCGTCAATTTGCCGCGAAAACGTTAGGGCAACGGACGATGGCGATTTTAGCAGGACCGCTTATGAATTTTGTGTTGGCATTTGTTGTATTTTTGTTAATCGGATTGCTTCAAGGATATCCGGTTGACAAACCGATAATCGGCGAACTGACAAAAGACGGCGCGGCAAAAGAAGCGGGCCTCAGGCAAGGTGACATCGTTCTTTCGATCGATGACGAACCGGTCAAGACGTGGACGCAAGTCGTTGATATTATTCGTGCCCATCCAGAAGAGGAATTGCTTTTTAAAATACAACGGAATGGAAAAATTATGGATATTACGGTAACGCCTGACGCGAAAACAGTACAAGGAGAAACGATTGGTCTTATTGGTGTGTACGGGCCTATGGAAAAATCGGTTTTCGGCTCATTAAAACAAGGAGTCATTGAAACGTATTATTGGACGAAAGAAATTCTTGTTGGTCTCGGACAGTTAGTCACTGGTCAATTTAAGCTCGATATGCTATCGGGACCGGTTGGCATTGCCGTTTCAACTGGAAAAGTGGCAGAATCGGGAATTTACTATTTAATGAAGTGGGGAGCGATTTTAAGCATTAACCTTGGTATTGTCAACTTATTGCCGCTTCCTGCGCTTGATGGTGGGCGATTGCTCTTTTTCGCCGTCGAAGCGCTGCGCGGCAAACCGATTGACCGCCAAAAAGAAGGAATGGTTCATTTTATCGGTTTTGCCCTTTTAATGCTATTAATGCTTGTTGTTACATGGAATGACATTCAAAAGTTTTTCCTATGAAAAGTGAAGGGAAGATGGGAAGTCTTCTTCCTTCTTTCCTTGAACAAAAGAGATAGAGAAAAAGAGGTGCGAGAAGATGAGACAAAGTCAGTCATTTATCCCAACATTGCGTGAAGTGCCTGCAGACGCAGAAGTGAAAAGCCATCAGCTGTTGTTGCGCGCTGGATTTATTCGACAAAGCGCAAGCGGTGTATATACGTTTTTACCGCTTGGCCAGCGCGTATTGCAAAAAGTAGAGGCGATCATTCGTGAGGAAATGAATCGTGCCGGAGCGATCGAATTGCTCATGCCGGCGCTGCAGCCAGCGGAATTATGGCAGCAATCCGGCCGCTGGTATTCGTACGGTCCGGAGCTTATGCGCCTGAAAGACCGTCATGAACGCGATTTTGCGCTTGGACCGACGCATGAGGAAATAATTACGGCGCTTGTGCGTGACGAAGTGAAAACATATAAGCGCCTGCCGCTTACGCTTTATCAAATTCAAGTAAAATTCCGTGATGAAAAACGCCCGCGCTTCGGTTTATTACGCGGCCGTGAATTTATTATGAAAGACGCCTATTCGTTCCATACGTCACAAGAAAGTTTGGATGAAACATACAATAAAATGTATGAAGCGTATTCGAACATCTTCCGCCGCTGTGGTTTAAATTTCCGCGCCGTCATTGCTGATTCCGGAGCGATTGGCGGAAAAGATACGCATGAATTTATGGTATTATCGGAAATCGGTGAAGATACGATCGCCTATTCCGATGCTTCTGATTACGCGGCAAATATCGAAATGGCCCCTGTTATTACTACATATGAAAAAAGCGATGAGCCGCTTCGCAAATTGGAAAAAGTGCATACACCGGGGCAAAAAACAATAGAAGAAGTAGCTTCCTATTTACAGGTGACGCCAGAAAAATGCATCAAGTCATTGCTCTTTAAAGTGGATGACCGTTACGTACTTGTACTTGTCCGCGGCGACCATGAAGCAAACGATGTAAAAGTGAAAAACTTATTTGACGCATCGGTCGTAGAGCTGGCAACACCGGAAGAAACGAAGCAAGCAATGAACTGTGAGGTCGGTTCGCTCGGTCCAATCGGTGTTAGCGAATCTGTTACCGTCGTTGCCGATCACGCGGTAAAAGCAATTGTCAATGGTGTATGTGGGGCGAATGAGGAAGGATATCATTATATTGGCGTCAATCCAGAGCGTGATTTTACTGTTTCTGAATATGCAGATTTACGTTTTATTCAAGAAGGAGATCCGTCTCCAGATGGAAAAGGCACGATTCGCTTTGCCCGCGGCATTGAAGTTGGCCACGTGTTTAAATTGGGCACGCGTTACAGCAAAGCGATGAACGCGACTTATTTAGATGAAAATGGACGTTCGCAAACGATGATTATGGGTTGCTACGGCATCGGCGTTTCCCGGTTAGTGGCTGCGATTGCCGAGCAATTTGCCGACGAAAACGGTCTTGTGTGGCCGGCATCAGTTGCTCCTTTCCACGTCCATCTTATTTCGGTGAATGCAAAAAATGAGGAGCAGCGTCAGCTTGCTGACGAATGGTATGAAAAGCTTGGACAAGCCGGCTTTGAAGTATTATATGATGACCGTCCGGAGCGCGCTGGCGTCAAATTTGCCGACAGCGATTTAATCGGAATTCCAATTCGGGTGACAGTTGGAAAGCGCGCTAATGAAGGAATTGTAGAAGTAAAAGTGCGCCAAACAGGCGAGTCAATGGAAGTGTCTGTAGACGAACTGATCGACACGATTCGACGTCTTTTACAACAATAAATATAGATTTTGAAGGGCTGTGCTGGTGAAAAGTAGAAATGTTACTTTTCAGACAGCCCTTCTGTTATTATATTAGGAGAGATGTGTAATCATTTTGAGAGGGGAAAGGATCGACGTCATGTTAACGAACGAGCAAAAAGAGCGATTTCAAGTGTTGTTGCAGCAGCTTGAATTGACGTCTGACGAATTTGTTCCGTATTTCTCTGAGGCAGGCATTCAAAAGCTTGTCATTGAAAAGGAGAAAAAATGTTGGCATTTCTATTTTTTGCTGCCGAAAATTTTGCCTTATCAGGTTTATCAACTGTTTACACAAAAGCTTGTTCATGCGTTCCATCATATCGCAAATGTGAAATATACAATACAAACGATCGATTCCCATTTTACGGAATCGGATGTGCGTGACTATTGGACGCTCTGTTTGCAAGAGTTGCAAGAAGGGGTCTCGCCGCTTTTATCGTTGCTTCATGAGCAAGTTCCGACTGTAAAAGGAAATAAACTATATGTTACTGCTCGCAATGATGCAGAAGCAATG
Source organism: Parageobacillus toebii NBRC 107807 (assembly GCF_003688615.2). GTDB lineage: Bacteria > Bacillota > Bacilli > Bacillales > Anoxybacillaceae > Parageobacillus_B > Parageobacillus_B toebii. Next base: position 1,986,888 of record NZ_CP049703.1, read on the forward strand.
GCGGTGAAGCGCCGCTTCGCCAAAAAAATAGCTGAAGTATATCAATCGTTTGGTTTTCCGCTTTTGCAGCTGGAAATAGAAGTCAAACAGTCAGAAAAAGATTTTGAGCAATTTATAGCGCAAAAACAGCAAGAAGATGCGGAACGTGCCTTAGCGGCATTAACGGAGATGACGAAAGAAACGAAATCGGAAACAGCGGGCAATGCGCCGGCAGGGCCGCTTATTATCGGTTATCCAATTAGAGAAGAAGAGGAAATTCGCACGCTAGACAGCATCGTTGAAGAAGAACGCCGCGTCGTTGTACAAGGATATGTGTTTGACGCGGAGATCAATGAGTTAAAAAGCGGACGGACGTTATTAACACTAAAAATCACCGATTATACAAACTCGATTTTAGTAAAAATGTTTTCACGCGATAAAGAAGATGCCGCACTGATGGCGGATGTAAAAAAAGGAATGTGGGTAAAGGTAAGAGGGAGTGTGCAAAATGATACGTTCGTCCGTGACCTTGTGTTAATCGCCAACGATATAAACGAAATAAAGGCGAAAGAACGCCAAGATACCGCTCCGGAAGGAGAAAAACGGGTGGAACTTCATTTGCACACGCCGATGAGCCAAATGGATGCGGTCACTTCCGTTACGAAGCTCATTGAACAAGCAAAAAAATGGGGCCACCCAGCGATCGCTGTTACGGACCATGCTGTTGTGCAGTCATTTCCAGAAGCGTACAGTGCCGCAAAAAAATACGATATGAAAGTATTGTACGGCGTCGAAGCAAACATTGTCGATGACGGCGTGCCGATCGCCTATAACGAAGCGCACCGCTTGCTTTCCGAGGACACGTACGTCGTCTTTGACGTGGAAACGACCGGTCTATCGGCGGTGTATAATACGATTATTGAACTTGCCGCTGTGAAAGTGAAGGACGGAGAAATTATCGACCGCTTTACTTCATTTGCCAACCCGCATCATCCGTTATCGATTACAACGATCGAGCTGACAGGCATTACCGATGACATGTTGAAAGATGCCCCAGATGTCGAAGAAGTGCTGCGCCAGTTTTACGACTGGATGGGCGATAGCATCCTTGTCGCACATAATGCTAGCTTTGACATTGGATTTTTAAATGTCGGCTTTACGAAACTCGGTCTTGGTAAAGTGACGAATCCGGTTATTGATACACTTGAATTAGCGCGGTTTTTATATCCAGAATTGAAAAATCACCGTTTAAACACGCTATGTAAAAAATTTGATATCGAGCTAACCCAGCATCACCGAGCGATTTACGATGCAGAAGCGACTGGATATTTGCTTATGCGCCTATTAAAAGACGCGCAAGAACGAGGAATTTTATATCATGACGAATTAAATGAACGTTCGAAGGAAGAAGTGTCGTATCAACGATCCCGTCCGTTCCATGTGACATTGCTTGCGCAAAATGACATTGGATTAAAAAATTTATTCAAACTCGTTTCTTTATCACATGTGAAATATTTTTACCGGGTCCCGCGCATTCCTCGCTCAGTGCTTCAGCAGCATCGTGAAGGAATTTTAGTCGGTTCCGGCTGTGATAAAGGGGAAGTATTTGACAATATGATTCAAAAAGCGCCGGAAGAAGTCGAAGAAATCGCGAAATTTTACGATTTTCTCGAGGTGCATCCGCCGGAAGTGTACAAACCGCTGATTGAAATGGATTACGTAAAAGATGAAAATATGATCAAGGAAATTATCCGCAAGATCGTGATGCTCGGGGAAAAATTAAACATTCCTGTCGTTGCAACTGGAAACGTTCATTATTTAAATCCAGAAGATAAAATTTACCGAAAAATTTTGATTCACTCCCAAGGCGGAGCAAATCCGCTCAACCGTTATGAGCTGCCGGATGTATATTTTCGGACGACGGACGAAATGCTCAAGTGCTTCTCCTTTTTAGGAGAAGAAAAAGCAAAAGAAATCGTCGTTATGAATACGCAAAAAATCGCTGATCTTATTGGCGAGGTAAAGCCGATTAAAGATAAGCTGTATACGCCGCGCATTGAAGGGGCGGAAGAGGAAATTCGCGAAATGAGTTATCGGCGCGCCAAAGAAATTTACGGTGATCCGCTGCCGGAAATTGTTGAGCAGCGCTTGGAGAAAGAGTTAAAAAGCATTATCGGACACGGCTTTGCCGTCATTTATTTAATTTCCCATAAACTCGTAAAAAAATCGCTTGATGACGGCTACCTTGTCGGTTCGCGCGGATCTGTCGGCTCCTCTTTTGTCGCGACGATGACAGAAATTACAGAAGTAAATCCGCTGCCGCCGCACTATGTTTGTCCGAATTGCAAGCACTCGGAATTTTTCAATGACGGTTCGGTCGGTTCAGGATTTGACTTGCCGGATAAAAATTGTCCAAAATGCGGCACAAAATATAAAAAAGATGGGCATGATATTCCGTTTGAAACGTTCCTTGGCTTTAAAGGGGATAAAGTTCCGGATATCGACTTGAACTTCTCCGGGGAATATCAGCCGCGCGCCCATAACTATACGAAAGTATTGTTCGGAGAAGATAACGTATATCGCGCAGGAACGATCGGTACGGTGGCCGATAAAACGGCTTACGGTTTTGTCAAAGGGTATGCGAGCGATTTGAATTTGCAGCTGCGCAGTGCGGAAATCGACCGTCTTGCCGCGGGATGTACCGGGGTAAAACGGACAACCGGGCAGCATCCAGGAGGCATTATCGTCGTTCCGGATTATATGGATATTTACGATTTTACGCCAATTCAATATCCAGCTGACGATACGAGTTCCGAATGGCGCACGACGCATTTTGATTTCCATTCGATTCATGACAATCTTCTGAAGCTAGATATTCTTGGGCACGACGATCCGACGGTAATTCGTATGCTCCAAGATTTAAGCGGCATTGATCCAAAAACGATTCCGACGGACGATCCGGAAGTGATGAAAATTTTCAGCAGTACTGAATCACTCGGCGTCACGCCGGAACAAATTATGTGCAATGTCGGCACGCTCGGTATTCCAGAATTCGGAACGCGCTTTGTCCGGCAGATGCTTGAAGAAACGAAGCCAAAGACATTTTCCGAGCTGGTGCAAATTTCCGGCCTTTCCCATGGAACGGACGTCTGGCTTGGAAACGCTCAAGAGTTAATTCAAAACGGCACTTGCACCCTTTCTGAAGTAATTGGCTGCCGCGACGACATTATGGTTTATTTAATTTATCGCGGGCTTGAGCCGTCGCTTGCCTTTAAAATTATGGAATCGGTGCGGAAAGGAAAAGGGCTAACGCCGGAATTCGAAGAAGAAATGCGCAAACATGATGTGCCGGAATGGTATATTGAATCATGTAAAAAGATTAAATATATGTTCCCGAAAGCGCACGCCGCTGCGTACGTATTAATGGCGGTTCGCATTGCTTACTTTAAAGTGCATCATCCGCTTTTGTACTATGCTTCTTATTTTACAGTGCGTGCGGAAGACTTTGATTTGGACGCGATGATTAAAGGTTCTGCGGCGATTCGCAAACGCATCGAAGAAATTAATGCGAAAGGATTGAACGCAACGGCAAAAGAAAAAAGCTTGTTGACGGTATTAGAGGTCGCTTTAGAAATGTGTGAACGCGGATTCTCGTTTAAAAACATCGACCTTTACCGTTCACAGGCGACCGAATTCGTCATTGACGGCAATTCGCTTATTCCGCCATTTAACGCCATTCCGGGTCTTGGGACAAACGTGGCGCTCAACATCGTCCGTGCTCGCGAAGAAGGAGAATTTTTATCAAAAGAAGATTTACAGCAGCGCGGAAAACTTTCAAAGACGCTCATCGAATATTTAGAGAGCCGCGGTTGTCTTGATTCGTTGCCAGACCATAACCAGCTTTCCTTATTTTAAAGTCATCTTATCGCGTTGTCAGCGCTAAACAGATTGGCAAATAGGCTTTTCGTTTGTAACGGCATATAGTGCAAAACCGATGTCCCATTTTCAGCCGGACCTTAAAAAATCCATGACAAATAGGATCTCGTTTCGTTTTCCCATTGCAATATATTTTCCAATATGTTATAGTTTTAGTGGAAATGGTAAAGATAATGGGTAAGGAAAGAGTGGGGAAACCCACTCTTTCGTCTTGAATGGATGCCAATTGCTTTTCATTCCCCGCAGATTTGCAGGGGATTTTCTCGTTATAACGAACGGATGCAGTTTCTCTATGTTAGGAGGAAAAGAATGAGCAAAAAAGTGACGAATATAGTAGAAGAACTAGTCACTCCAATTCTTGCCGACATGGATTTAGAACTTGTGGATATCGAGTATGTAAAAGAGGGAAAAAATTGGTTTTTGCGTGTCTTTATTGATTCCGATAATGGTGTTGATATTGAACAATGCGGCATGGTGAGCGAAAAGTTAAGTGAAAAACTAGATGAAGTCGATCCAATTCCACACAACTACTTTCTTGAAGTTTCTTCACCTGGGGCGGAACGACCGTTAAAAAAGCCGAAGGACTTTACAAAAGCGATTGGGAAAAATGTATATATCAAAACATATGAACCAATTGAAGGAGAAAAGGAATTTGAAGGCGAACTTATCAGTTTTGATGGAACAACAGTGTCTGTTACGGTTAAAGACAAAACTCGCAAAAAAACAATCGATATTCCGTATGAAAAAGTGGCGAGCGCAAGACTTGCTGTTATCTTTTTTTAATGGTAAAAGGGGGATTTTCGTTTCATGAATACACAATTACTCGATGCCCTAGCGGATATTATCCGTGAAAAAGGCATTAGCAAAGAAGTTGTGATGGAAGCGATTGAAGCGGCGATCATTTCTGCGTATAAACGCAATTTCGGCCAGGCGCAAAACGTACGGGTTGATTTAAATACAGAAACAGGAACGATCCGTGTATTTGCGCGTAAAGAAGTGGTTGATGAAGTAAATGATCCGCGCCTCGAAATTTCTTTAGAAGAAGCACAACGAATCAATCCGAATTATCAAATCGGCGATGTTCTCGAGTTAGAAGTAACGCCGAAAGATTTTGGCCGCATTGCGGCACAAACAGCGAAACAAGTTGTTACACAACGGGTGCGCGAAGCAGAGAGAAGCGTTATTTATGCTGAGTTTGTTGACCGTGAAGAAGATATCATGACAGGGATCGTACAACGTGTAGATCCTCGCTTTGTTTATGTCAGTCTCGGTAAAACAGAAGCGTTGCTGCCGGCTAGCGAACAAATGCCGAACGAAACATACAAACCGCACGACCGTATTAAAGTGTATATTACAAAAGTGGAAAAGACAACAAAAGGACCACAAATTTTTGTTTCACGCACCCATCCGGGATTGCTTAAGCGTCTTTTTGAACTGGAAGTCCCAGAAATTTATGATGGAACAGTAGAAATTAAATCCATTGCCCGTGAGGCGGGAGACCGCTCGAAAATTTCGGTGCATTCCGACAATCCGGAAGTGGATCCGGTCGGCGCGTGCGTCGGTCCAAAAGGGCAGCGGGTTCAAGCGGTTGTGGAGGAATTAAACGGGGAAAAAATTGATATCGTCCGCTGGTCTGCAGATCCTGTTGAGTTTGTCGCAAACGCATTAAGTCCGGCAAAAGTGTTGCGTGTAATCGTCAATGAAGAACAAAAAGCAACGACCGTAATCGTGCCGGATTATCAGCTGTCATTAGCAATCGGCAAACGCGGGCAAAACGCTCGGCTAGCAGCAAAGCTGACAAACTGGAAAATTGATATTAAAAGCGAATCGGAAGCGAGAGAATTAGGAATCGATCCATATGCGCAATCCACTTTTCTTGATTCAGAAGAGACATCGGTCAATAATGAAAATGACAGCAACCAATCATTCGATTTACAAGAAGAGAAAATCGAGTGAGGGGGGAGCGAGATGGCTGGTCAAAAGAAAGTTCCGTTGCGAAAATGCGTCGTGACTGGTGAAATGAAGCCAAAAAAAGAAATGATGCGCATCGTCCGCTCAAAAGATGGGGAAGTTTCCATTGATCCGACAGGAAAAAAGGCTGGTCGTGGCGCGTACATTACACTAGATAAAGAATGCATTTTACTAGCAAAAAAGAAAAATATTTTAGCCCATCATTTAAAAACGGAAATTCCTGATGCGCTGTATGATGAGTTGCTTCAGTTGGCAGAAAAGGAGACTGCTGCTGGAAATGAGCAATAACCGATGGGCATCATTATTGGGATTAGCGAATCGAGCACGGAAAGTAACTTCGGGTGAGGAGCTGACGGTCAAAGAAATTCGCAGCGGCAAAGCAAAACTCGTACTTTTAGCGGAGGATGCGTCAGAAAATACAATGAAAAAAATCAAAGATAAATGCTCTTCCTATGGCGTTCCGCTCCGTAAAGTGTCTGACCGTTATACGCTCGGGCATGCGATTGGAAAAGATGCCCGCGTCGTTGTTGCGATTATAGATGAAGGGTTTGCTAACAAACTACTGACGATGCTCGATTGATCTTTATGGGGGTGAATCTATGTCTAAAATGCGTGTATATGAGTACGCGAAAAAAAACAATGTACCGAGTAAAGACGTCATTCATAAATTGAAAGAAATGAATATTGAAGTTACCAATCATATGGCAACGTTGGAACCAGAAGTTGTCGAAAAGCTTGATCATACGTACAACAAAAAAAATGAGCGGCCGCAAGCTTCTGCTCCAAAGGAAAAACAAAAGGCGCCAGTAAAACCGAAAAATTATGTCGATGATTTTGATGACGAAGATGAAGAAGTAGTGAAAACAAAAGTTCCGAAGAAAAAAGCGGCAAACAAAAAGAAAGAAGGAAAAAAACACGATTTGCAATTACAGCAGCAAGAAAAGAAAATTTTCCATCAACAGAAAAAGAAAATTAAAGGGAAGGCAAAAGCGAAAGAACAGCAGCCTGTACAACAAGAGCAGCCAATGAAAAAAGAAAAAGAGCTTCCTAAGAAGATTACGTTTGAAGGAACATTAACGGTTGCCGAACTAGCGAAAAAACTTGGGCGCGAACCTTCAGAAATTATTAAAAAGCTATTTATGCTCGGCGTTATGGCAACGATCAATCAAGAGTTAGATAAAGATGCGATCGAACTTATTTGTTCCGATTACGGAGTAGAAGTCGAAGAAAAAGTAGTCATTGATGAAACGAATTTTGAATCGATCGAAATTGTCGATGATCCTGAAGATTTAGTGGAACGTCCGCCGGTCGTCACGATTATGGGGCACGTTGACCATGGGAAAACGACGCTATTGGATTCGATTCGTCACTCCAAAGTGACGGAGCAAGAAGCAGGGGGTATTACGCAACATATTGGTGCATATCAAGTGACAGTTAACGATAAAAAAATTACGTTCCTTGATACGCCAGGACATGAGGCGTTTACAACAATGCGGGCAAGAGGAGCGCAAGTAACCGATATTGTTGTCCTCGTTGTTGCTGCGGATGATGGGGTGATGCCGCAAACAGTAGAAGCAATTAACCATGCGAAAGCGGCAAATGTTCCAATTATTGTTGCCATCAACAAAATGGATAAGCCGGATGCCAATCCAGATCGCGTGATGCAAGAATTAATGGAGTATAATCTTATTCCGGAAGAATGGGGCGGAGATACGATCTTCTGTAAACTGTCAGCAAAAACAGGAGAAGGTATTGACAATTTATTGGAAATGATTTTGCTTGTTAGCGAAATGGAAGAATTAAAAGCAAATCCAAATCGTCGTGCAACCGGAACTGTTATCGAGGCAAAACTGGATAAAGGCCGTGGACCAGTGGCAACGTTGCTTGTTCAAGCAGGAACGTTGCATGTCGGCGACCCGATTGTTGTTGGCTGCACATACGGCCGCGTGCGGGCGATGGTCAACGATACAGGGCGTCGTGTGAAAGAAGCAGGTCCTTCGACACCGGTGGAAATCACTGGTCTTCACGAAGTACCGCAAGCCGGAGACCGTTTCATGGTGTTTGAAGATGAGAAGAAAGCGCGGCAAATCGGAGAAGCGCGCGCACAAAAACAATTAATGGAACAACGCAACATGAAAGCTCGCGTTAGCCTAGATGACCTCTTTGAACAAATTAAACAAGGTGAAATGAAAGAATTAAATATTATTGTCAAAGCGGATGTTCAAGGATCGGTTGAAGCGCTGGTTGCTGCCCTGCAAAAAATCGAAGTCGAAGGAGTGCGCGTCAAAATTATCCATGCCGCTGTTGGCGCGATTACCGAATCGGACATTCTTTTAGCAACGACCTCAAATGCCATTGTCATCGGCTTTAATGTCCGTCCGGACGCCAATGCAAAACGCGTCGCCGAATCCGAAAAAGTCGACATTCGTCTGCACCGCATCATCTATAAGGTTATTGAAGAAATTGAAGCAGCGATGAAAGGAATGCTTGATCCGGAATATGAAGAAAAAGTCATCGGTCAAGCGGAAGTTCGTCAAACGTTTAAAGTATCGAAAGTTGGAACGATTGCCGGATGCTATGTGACAGATGGAAAAATTACGCGTGACAGCAAAGTGCGCCTGATCCGTCAAGGCATTGTCGTTTACGAAGGAGAAATCGATTCCTTGAAGCGCTTTAAAGACGATGTCAAAGAAGTGATGCAAGGATATGAATGCGGTTTGACGATTAAAAACTTCAACGATATTAAAGAAGGAGACGTTATTGAAGCGTATATTATGCAGGAAGTGGAAAGAAAATGATCGGCTTTGTCGCCTGTGAATGTGTAATTTATGATGCGCAATCATTAAAAGAAAAACGTGCTGTGTTACAACGAATAATGACACGGTTAAAACAAAAGTATAATATATCTATAGCCGAAATCGATCACCAAAACGTATGGCAGCGGACTACGCTCGGGATTGTCGCGATTACGTCCAATCGGGTGACAACCGAGCGGGAGCTGCAGCGAGCGCTTGCTTTGATCGATTCCTTTCCGGAATTGGAAAGAACGGTTACGACATTTGAGTGGTTTTAATCGAGGTGATTGGCAATGAATTTACGGGCTACACGTGTCGGTGAACAAATGAAAAAAGAATTAAGCGATATTATTGGTCGCAAATTAAAAGATCCACGTATCGGTTTTGTCACTGTTACTGATGTGCGCGTCACAGGCGACTTACAACAAGCAAAAGTGTATATAAGCGTGTTAGGTGATGAAGAACAACGCCAAAACACTTTAAAAGGGCTGGAAAAAGCAAAAGGATTTATCCGCTCCGAAATTGGGCAGCGCATTCGCTTGCGGAAAACACCAGAAATATTTTTCGAAATTGATGAATCGATCGAATACGGCAATCGCATTGAGCAATTAATCCGCCAAATTTCCACTGAGCACGAAGGCGGGAAAAAAGAAGAGGAAAACAAAGAGGAATAATGGATAGACAATTTGTCTATCCATTTCCATTATGTACATAATACATAAGTTATTTTACTAAGAAAGGGTGCGCAAATGGACGGAGTATTATTATTGTATAAACCGCCTGGAATGACATCACATGACTGTGTTGCACGCATTCGCCGCATGCTGCAAATAAAAAAGGTAGGGCATACAGGGACGCTTGATCCAAACGTATCAGGAGTATTGCCGATTTGCATTGGCAAAGCGACGCGCATCGCTGAGTTTTTAACAGGGGCTACGAAAACATATGAGGGGGAGGTTACATTAGGGATTGCTACGACAACGGAAGACAGCACAGGTGAAATCATCGCAAAACAAAAGGTAGACCGTGTTATTCCACGCGATGAAATCGAAGCGGTGTTCCGTCAATTGACGGGAGAAGTTGCGCAAACGCCGCCAATGTATTCCGCGGTAAAAGTGAAAGGAAAGAAACTATACGAATATGCGCGTGCGGGCATTGAAGTCGAGCGGCCGACTCGCATTGTGACGATCCATGAACTAACATTGCTTGATGAAAGAGACGCGTTTGCAGGAGACATCGTTTCGTTTCGCTTTCGTGTCACTTGCAGCAAAGGTACATATATTCGTACATTAGCAGTGATGATCGGCGAACGTCTTGGCTACCCAGCCCATATGTCCGACCTTGTTCGTACTGCATCCGGTCCATTTTCCTTGCAAGATTGCGTCACATTTGAACAATTAGAGCAGTACATAGAGAGCGGCCAACTGAAGTCGATTTTACTGCCGATTGGCAAAGCACTTTTTCATTTGCCGAAATATGAAATAAATGATAAAGTAGCAGAGAAAGTAAAAAACGGAGCAATATTGCCGCTTCCAGCTTTTTTACAGTCGCTCGAGGGACCGGTATTAATGATAAGCAAGCAAAGAGAGGCACTTGCCCTTTATATAAAACATCCTACTAAACCTCACTTAATGAAACCATTAAAAGTACTTCGATGATAAGGAAAGTTGCAAAAAAACAGAAGGTGATTAAAGAAAATGAAAACATTGTTTATTTCGCATCCCCATCATATAAAAAAAGAAAAGCTGCCCCCTACTGTTATGGCGCTTGGCTATTTTGACGGCATTCATCTTGGGCACCAAGAAGTGATTCGCACAGCAGTGAAAATCGCGGCGGAGAAAGGATATAAAAGCGCGGTAATGACGTTTCATCCCCATCCTTCTGTCGTGCTTGGAAAAAAGGAAAAACACGTTCATTTGATTACGCCGCTAAAGAAAAAAGAACAGCTAATTGCCAAACTTGGCGTCGATTTTTTATATATCGTTGAGTTTACTCCTGCGTTTGCACAATTGTTTCCACAACAATTTGTGGATCAGTATATTATCGGTTTTCATGTGAAACACGTTGTTGCTGGCTTTGATTTTACTTACGGGCGTCTTGGAAAAGGAACAATGGAGACATTGCCATTTCATTCGCGTGATCAATTTACGCAGACGGTGGTTCCAAAATTGAGCTTTGCTGGAGAGAAAATAAGCTCCACTTATGTTCGAAAGTTGCTGAAAAACGGAGAGGTAGAGCAACTGCCGCGCTTGCTCGGCCGCTTTTATGAAGTGGAAGGAACGGTTGTTAACGGCGAACGTCGCGGAAGAACAATTGGATTTCCAACGGCAAATATTGCGTTAAATGATGATTATTTATTGCCGGCCGTTGGTGTATATGCCGTGAAAGTAAAAATCGGGACGGACGTATTTGAAGGGGTGTGCAATGTTGGATATAAACCGACTTTTCACTCTACCCGTGAAGGCATGCCGAATATCGAGGTGCACATTTTCGATTTTGCGGAAGACATTTATGGGGAAACGATGACGATTGAGTGGCATATGCGCTTAAGAAGTGAGCAAAAATTTGAGAGCGTGGATGAATTAATTGCGCAAATCAAGCGGGATAAAGAAAAAGCGCAAGCATACTTTCGCAATTTCACCGAAAACACTTGCATTTTATCGCAAAAAGAGGTATTCTAATGAATGTATGCAAAATAACCATTGCTTGGCAAGTCGAGTCACCGACGCTTGCTAGGTAATTGGGGTTTATAAACGAGGAGGTGAATAAGGATGGCATTAACACAAGAGCGTAAAAGAGAAATTATCGAGCAGTTTAAAATTCATGAGAACGATACAGGTTCTCCGGAAGTGCAAATTGCTATCCTTACAGAGCAAATCAACAATTTAAATGAACATTTACGCGTTCATAAGAAAGACCATCATTCGCGTCGCGGATTGCTTAAAATGGTCGGTAAACGTCGCAATTTATTGACTTATTTACGCAATAAAGATATTGCGCGCTATCGTGAATTAATTAACAAACTTGGATTACGTCGATAAAAAAAAGCGGGAGCATTCCCGCTTTTTTGCTAGTTATATAAGCGATTTTTCGCTATGATTAATAAATAGGAACTGATACATTGCCAATGATTCGTCCATACTAACAGTATATACATTCGTTTATTTTCGATTTGTACATAGAGAGGAGTACTCGTTTATATGGAGCAAGAAAAACGCATTTTTTCCATAGACTGGGCTGGACGGCCGCTTGTCGTGGAAATTGGCCAATTAGCGAAACAAGCGAATGGAGCGGTATTAGTCCGTTATGGCGACACAGTGGTATTAAACACAGCAACGGCATCAAAAGAAGCAAAAAACGTCGACTTTTTTCCACTAACGGTCAACTATGAGGAGCGTCTTTATGCGGTTGGTAAAATTCCGGGAGGATTTATTAAGCGGGAAGGACGTCCTAGTGAAAAAGCGATTTTAGCAAGCCGTTTAATTGACCGGCCAATTCGTCCATTGTTTGCGGAAGGATTCCGCAATGAAGTGCAAATCGTTTCGATGGTCATGAGTGTAGACCAAGATTGTTCTCCGGAAATGGCGGCGTTATTCGGTGCGTCACTTGCCTTAACGATTTCGGATATTCCGTTTGAGGGACCGATTGCCGGTGTTACAGTCGGCCGTGTGGATGGAGAGTTTGTGATTAATCCGACTGTCGAACAATTGGAAAAAAGCGATATTCATCTTGTTGTTGCCGGCACGAAAGACGCGATTAATATGGTCGAAGCTGGAGCGGACGAAGTGCCGGAAGAAGTGATTTTAGAAGCGATTATGTTCGGACATGAAGAAGTAAAACGGCTGATCGCTTTCCAAGAGGAAATCGCCGCCCAAGTAGGCAAAGAAAAAATGGAAGTAGTTCTTTATGAGCTTGATCCTCAACTAGAAGCAGAAATTCGCCAACTGGCGGAAGAGGATATTAAACGAGCTGTTCAAGTGCCAGAAAAATTGGCGCGTGATGCAGCAATTGAGGAAGTAAAAGCTAGTGTCATCGCAAAATACGAAGAACAAGAAGCAGATGAAGAAACATTAAAACAAGTAAATGAAATTTTGCATAAACTTGTTAAAGAAGAAGTGCGGCGGCTTATTACCGAAGAAAAAATACGTCCGGACGGCCGTAAGATTGACGAAATTCGGCCTCTCTCCTCTGAAGTCGGCGTATTGCCGCGCACGCACGGTTCAGGGCTGTTTACGCGCGGACAGACGCAAGTGCTTAGTGTTTGTACGTTAGGAGCGCTTGGCGATGTACAAATATTGGACGGGCTTGGTATTGAAGAAACGAAACGGTTTATGCACCACTATAACTTCCCGCCATTTTCGGTTGGCGAAACAGGACCGATGCGCGGGCCAGGCCGCCGTGAAATTGGACACGGAGCGCTTGGAGAACGAGCGTTAGAACCGGTCGTTCCATCTGAAAAAGAATTTCCATATACCATTCGCCTTGTTTCCGAAGTGCTAGAATCGAACGGTTCGACATCTCAAGCTAGCATTTGTGCAAGCACGCTCGCGATGATGGATGCAGGTGTCCCGATTAAAGCACCGGTAGCGGGAATCGCGATGGGACTTGTGAAAAACGATGACAATTATACGATTTTGACAGATATTCAAGGCATTGAAGACCATCTCGGAGATATGGATTTTAAAGTAGCGGGTACGGCAAAAGGCGTCACCGCTTTGCAGATGGATATTAAAATTAAAGGCTTATCTCGTGAAATATTAGAAGAAGCGCTCCAGCAAGCGAAAAAAGGTCGTATGGAAATTTTAGAACATATGATGCAAACGATCCGCGAGCCGCGCAAAGAGTTGTCGAAATACGCTCCGAAAATTTTAACGATGCAAATTAATCCAGAAAAAATTCGCGAAGTCATCGGCCCAAGCGGAAAACAAATTAATAAAATTATTGATGAAACCGGCGTAAAAATTGATATCGAACAAGATGGAACAATTTTCATCTCGTCTGTCAACGAAGCGATGAACCAAAAGGCGAAGCAGATTATCGAAGATATCGTTCGCGAAGTCGAAGTCGGGCAAATTTATTTGGGTAAAGTGAAGCGCATTGAGAAATTTGGGGCATTTGTTGAATTGTTCAACGGCAAAGACGGTCTCGTTCATATTTCCGAATTAGCAGAAGAGCGTGTCGGAAGAGTGGAAGATGTCGTTTCGATCGGCGATGAAATTTTAGTAAAAGTAATGGAAATTGATAAACAAGGACGCGTTAATTTATCGCGAAAAGCAGTATTGCGCGAGAAAAAGGAAAAAAAAGGCAAACGTCCGGAACGGCATAGAATGAAGCCTTAGGATTTCGCTCCTTAAGGCTTCTTTGTTGTGGGGGAAAGTTCTATCTTGTCCCTTCTTCACATATTTGTAGTATAAAAGGAGGGACAGATGTGAACAGAAATTATACCCGCTATTTATCGGTGGCGATTATGTTTTTCTTTGTTTGGGTCATCATCAATCAGCCACCAGTGAGCCAATATATTACCGTTTTTTCACAAAAAGGGAATATTATGGATATGAAAGGAGCCGATAAGCTCTATGCAGAAATTGTAGAAAAAGCAAAACAGTATGAAATTCCCCCACAAGATGCGGTCATCGATCGAGTATGGAAAGCAACGCCTGGTTATAACGGATTAAAAATCGATGTGCAAGCTTCGTATGAAAATATGAAAAAGGAAGGAAAGTTTGATGAACGGAAGCTTGTGTACAAACAAGTTCCTCCACGTGTTCATTTAGGAGATTTGCCGCCAGCACCGATTTATCGGGGACATCCGGATAAACCGATGGTCGCATTTCTCATCAATGTGGCATGGGGAAATGAGTATATTCCGAAAATGCTCGATATTTTAAAAAAGCATAACGTGAAGGCAACGTTTTTTTTGGAAGGGCGTTGGGTAAAAAATCATCCTGATATGGCAAAAATGATTGTAGATGCTGGTCACGAAATAGGAAATCATTCATATAGCCATCCTGACTTTAAGTCGCTAGATAATGAAAAAATCCGCAAGGAACTAGTCAAAACGAACGAAATCATCGAAGCGACAACCGGGGTGAAATGCAAATGGTTTGCTCCTCCAAGCGGGAGCTATCGTGATGATGTCGTGAAAATCGCCGCTGATTTAGATATGAAAACAATTATGTGGAGCGTCGATACAATTGATTGGCAAAAACCGTCTCCATCTGTTATAGTGAGACGGGTAATGTCCAAAGTTCATCCCGGTGCAATGATTTTGATGCATCCAACGCTATCAACGGCCGAGGCGCTTGAGCCGCTTATTATTTCGATTCAGCAAAAAGAATATGAAATTGGTAATGTGTCTACATTATTAGACGAAAAGAGAATTGTACAAAAATAGGAGGAACGTGATGTTGATTAATAAATATACTTGCAAAAACGGAGTACGAATCGTGCTAGAACAAATTCCGACAGTGCGTTCTGTCGCGATCGGGATATGGATTGGAACAGGTTCACGCAATGAGACGGAGCAAAATAATGGAATTTCACACTTTTTAGAACATATGTTCTTTAAAGGGACAAAAACGCGCACGGCAAGAGAGATTGCCGAAGCGTTTGACAGTATTGGCGGTCAAGTAAATGCGTTTACTTCTAAAGAATATACTTGCTATTATGCCAAAGTATTAGATGAGCATGCATCATTTGCTCTCGAAATGTTAGCAGATATGTTTTTCCATTCTACTTTTGTTGATGAGGAATTACAAAAGGAGAGAAATGTCGTACTAGAAGAAATTAGAATGTATGAAGATACACCGGATGATATTGTTCATGATTTATTAAGCAAAGCTTGCTATGCGAATCATCCGCTTGGTTATCCAATTTTAGGAACGGAAGAAACGCTGCGCACGTTTACGAGCGATTCGTTGCGCGGATATATGGCTGATTATTATACTCCGGATCGTGTCGTTATTTCCATTGCCGGTAATGTTGACGAAAGTTTTGTTCAGCAAGTGGAAAGCTATTTTGGTTCTTTCACGGCAAAACAAAAAGCTAGCGAATCACCAGCGCCGTTATTTCAGCCGCAAAAATTAGTGCGGCAAAAAGATACGGAACAAGCGCATTTATGTATCGGATTCAATGGGCTTCCTGTCGGCCATCCGGATATTTACACATTAATTATTTTAAATAATATTTTAGGTGGCAGCATGAGCAGTCGTCTTTTCCAAGAGGTCCGTGAACAGCGCGGTTTAGCATACTCGGTCTTTTCTTATCACTCTTCTTACCAAGATAGTGGATTACTAGCGATTTATGCCGGAACAGGCAACAATCAGCTTGATTTGTTATTTGAAACGATACAAGAAACGATCGATGCATTAAAAGAAGATGGAATTACTGAAAAAGAACTAAAAAACAGTAAAGAACAAATGAAAGGAAGTTTAATGTTAGGTTTAGAAAGCACAAATAGCCGGATGAGCCGCAACGGCAAAAACGAATTGTTGCTTGGGCGCCATCGTTCTCTTGATGAAATTATTGAGGAAATTAATAGCGTAACCGTGGAAAAAGTGAATGAACTTGCACGTTGTATTTTTAATGAAGATTATGCGCTTGCCTTAATTAGTCCAAGCGGTCAATTACCGAACCGAATCAGTTCGTAAGCAAGTTGATAGCAACATCGTTGTTCGAAAATGCCTGCTAAAATGCAGGCATTTTTTTATTTTCCTCATCTTACAATAATAGAAAGAAAAGAAAGGAGGAGAACGCGGTGAGGTTAAGCGAGTTAAGCGGCAAAGAAATTGTGGATGCAAGACGCGCCGAACGGCTCGGGGTGCTAGGACAGACGGATTTGGAAATCAATGAGCAAACTGGGCAAATTCAAGCATTGCTCATTCCGACAGGAAAATGGTTTGGATTTCGGAAAGAGGGGAGCGAAATTCGCGTTCCGTGGAAATATATAAAAAAAGTTGGTACGGATATGATTATTATCGATTTTCCGGATGAATGATCAAGAGTGCATGTGATCGCCAAAGGCGGTCACTTTTTTCTTTTAAACTGGAGATATTCACCTACAATTCCTTTTTTACATAAGATGTGAAAAGAAATAAAGCTAAAATATAAGTTTCGCATAAAGAAGGTGAGCATACACGATGATGCTAACAGGCATGCATATTGCCATTATAGGTGGGGACGCAAGGCAATTAGAAGTCATACGCAAATTAATTGAGCTAGATGCGAAATTGTCTTTAGTTGGCTTTGATCAATTAGCGCATCATTTTACGGGAGCGACAAAGTTGAGAATAGATGAAGTCGATTTCGCCGATTTAGATGCGATTATTTTGCCGGTTCACGGAACAACTCCGGATGGAAAAGTAAATACCGTGTTTTCGCATGAACCAATTCCCTTTACAGAAGAAATGATGTTAAAAACACCGAAGCATTGCACGGTCTATTCCGGGATTAGTAATAGCTACTTGGACAATTTAATGAAAACCGTCGACCGCAAATATGTTCAATTATTTGAACGCGACGATGTAGCGATTTATAACTCGATTCCAACCGCAGAGGGAACGATCATGATTGTCATTCAGCATACCGATTTTACGATTCATGGTTCTCGCGTAGCGGTCCTTGGGCTTGGGCGCGTCGGCATGACGGTTGCACGTACATTTGCTGCACTTGGTGCAAAAGTGAAAGTAGGGGCACGCCGCTCGGAGCATCTGGCCCGCATTACAGAAATGGGTCTTACCCCGTTTCATCTCAATGATTTAGAAAAAGAAGTGCAGGATATCGATATTTGCATTAATACCGTTCCGCATTTAATTGTAACGGCAAGTGTCATCGCGAAAATGCCGGCGCATACGCTTATCGTTGATTTAGCTTCAAAGCCTGGCGGCACCGATTTTCGTTACGCCGAAAAGCGTGGAGTAAAAGCGATCCTCGCACCAGGGCTGCCGGGAGTTGTTGCGCCAAAAACAGCAGGGCAAATTATCGCAAATGTTCTTTCACAACTATTATATACAGATTTAGAAAAAAGAAAGGGGAATGTGTAAATGAGTTTAAAAGGAAAGCGAATCGGATTTGGGTTGACAGGTTCTCATTGCACGTATGACGCGGTCATGCCGGAAATTGAAAAATTAGTAAACGAAGGAGCGGAAGTATTGCCAATTGTTACGTATACGGTAAAAACGACAAACACTCGCTTTGGCGAAGGAGAAGAATGGGTGAAGAAGCTAGAAGAAATAACAGGAAACGAAGTGATTGATACGATTGTCAAAGCAGAGCCGCTCGGTCCGAAAATTCCTCTTGATTGTATGGTTATTGCCCCACTGACAGGAAACTCGATGAGCAAACTTGCTAACGCGATGACAGATTCGCCTGTATTAATGGCAGCAAAGGCAACGATGCGTAATCACCGCCCGGTTGTTCTTGGCATTTCCACGAATGATGCGTTAGGATTAAATGGGGTAAACTTAATGCGCCTAATGGCGGCGAAAAATATTTATTTTATTCCGTTTGGCCAAGACGCCCCGCATACAAAACCGAATTCGATGGTGGCAAAAATGTCGCTGTTGCGTGATACGGTCCTCGCCGCATTAGAAGGAAGACAGCTTCAGCCGGTCATTATTGAAAAATTCCGGGATCAATAAGCAATCGATAGAAAACTCACTCCTATGCATAAAAATTTTCACTCCTTTAAAGTGGAATATGGTAAAATAAAAACTATAAATTTACCAATGTGATTGAGTGACTATGCGGAAGGAGAATGGTTCATGGAACAAAGACGTTTTCATGTTGCAGTCGTAGGAGCAACTGGCGCAGTTGGCCAACAAATGGTGCAAACGCTCGAAAATAGAAATTTCCCAGTCGGAAAGCTGACATTATTATCATCAGAACGTTCAGCAGGAAAAAAAATGCGCTTTCGCGGCGAAGAAATCGAAGTGCAAGCCGCAAAACCGGAAAGCTTTGAAGGGGTGGATATCGCCCTGTTTAGCGCAGGCGGATCTGTCTCCAAAGCATTGGCACCGGAAGCGGTCAAACGCGGGGCAATCGTGATCGATAACACGAGCGCGTTTCGTATGGAAGAAAACGTCCCGCTCGTTGTCCCTGAAGTGAACGAAAATGATTTAACATGGCATAATGGCATTATCGCCAATCCGAACTGTTCAACGATCCAAATGGTCGTTGCGCTTGAACCGATTCGCCAAGCGTTCGGTCTAAAAAAAGTGATCGTTTCCACGTATCAAGCTGTATCCGGCGCCGGGGCGCAGGCGATTGAGGAGTTAAAGGCGCAATCGAAAGCGGTGTTAAACGGTGAGCCGGTGACACCGGAAATTCTGCCAGTAAAATCGGACCGTAAACATTATCAAATTGCTTTTAATGCCATCCCGCAGATTGATAAATTCCAAGAAAACGGCTTTACATTTGAAGAAATGAAAATGATCAATGAAACGAAAAAAATTATGCATATGCCGGAGCTGCAAGTGGCAGCAACATGTGTGCGCATCCCGGTCATTAGCGGCCATTCGGAATCCGTATATATTGAAATTGAAAAAGATGGAGTCAGTGCAGACGACATTAAAGCGGTATTAAAAGATGCTCCGGGTGTCATTTTACAAGATGACCCAAGCGAACAAGTATATCCAATGCCAGTTGATTGTGTTGGCAAATACGATGTGTTTGTCGGACGAATTCGCAAGGATTTAGATCATGACCGGGCGTTCCATTTATGGGTCGTATCTGATAATTTACTAAAAGGCGCGGCATGGAATTCCGTGCAAATTGCGGAAAGTTTAATTAAACTAGGGATTGTAAAATAAATAGAGAAGCGAATTACATCGAGGTGTTAACATGAAAATCATTGTTCAGAAGTTTGGCGGCACATCCGTCCGTGACGAACGAGGGCGTGATTTTGCACGCAAGCATATTGAAAAAGCGCTTGAAGACGGCTATAAAGTAGTTGTTGTCGTCTCGGCGATGGGGCGAAAAGGAGAACCGTATGCGACGGATACGCTCCTTAGCCTCATCGGAGGGGCTAACAATTATGTCACGAAGCGCGAACAAGATATGCTAATGGCGTGCGGTGAAATTATTTCTAGCGTTGTTTTTACGAATCTATTAAATAAGCATGGAATAAAAGCAACTGCGTTTACTGGCGCGCAAGCAGGTTTCCGAACGAACGATGATTATACGAATGCGAAAATTATCGAAATGCGGTGCGAACGCCTGCTTAAAGCATTGAACGAATACGATGTCGTTGTCGTTGCTGGCTTTCAAGGCGCGACAGAAAATGGCGATATTACAACGCTTGGGCGCGGCGGAAGCGATACGTCTGCGGCGGCGCTTGGTGCGGCGTTAAACGCCGAATGGGTCGATATTTTTACCGATGTCGAAGGGGTGATGACTGCAGACCCGCGCATTGTCGAAAACGCCCGTCCGCTCGATGTCGTCACGTATACGGAAATTTGCAATATGGCCTATCAAGGGGCAAAAGTGATTCATCCACGCGCTGTTGAAATTGCGATGCAGGCAAAAGTGCCGTTGCGCGTTCGTTCAACGTATTCCGATTCTTTAGGAACGCTTGTTACATCTGCTATTCGTTCGAAAAAAGGAAGCGATGTAAAAGAGCGGTTAGTCACTGGCATTACTTATGTTTCCAATATTACGCAAATTAAAGTACAGGCGAAAGAGGGACATTATGAATTGCAGTCCGATGTTTTTAAGGCGATGGCGAATGAAGGAATTAGCGTCGACTTCATTAACATCTCGCCAAACGGTGTTGTTTATACGGTTTCTGGTGAAATGACAGAGCGAGCGGTCGCTGCCCTTCGCCGTATTGGTTATGAACCGATCGTTACACCAGGATGTGCGAAAGTATCTACAGTCGGAGCAGGGATTGCTGGAGTCCCTGGAGTGACGGCAAAAATCGTTACGGCTCTTTCTGAGCAAGGAATTCAAATTTTACAATCAGCCGATAGCCATACGACCATTTGGGTATTAGTGAAAGAGGAAGATATGAAAAAAGCGGTGAACGCGTTGCATGATGCATTCCATCTTTCCGAGGAATCGGCGGAAGAGTACGATTTAAAATTGGAGTGAGGAGTGAGGGTATTGATCCAATTTGGCAAAATCGTGACAGCGATGGTAACGCCGTTTGATCATAAAGGAAATATCGATTTTGCAAAAACGACCAAGCTTGTCGATTATTTGCTCGAAAACGGAACAGATTCGCTCGTTGTTGCCGGAACGACAGGCGAATCGCCAACATTAACGACGGAAGAAAAAGTTGCTTTATTCCGTCACGTTGTTTCGGTTGTGAACGGGAGAGTTCCAGTTATTGCTGGGACTGGAAGCAACAATACGCGCGCATCCATTGAATTGACGAAAAAAGCGGAAGAAATCGGTGTCGATGCGGTAATGTTAGTAGCGCCGTATTATAATAAACCGAATCAAGAAGGGTTATATCAACACTTCAAAGCGATTGCCGAAAGCACGTCGCTTCCGGTGATGCTCTATAATATTCCTGGACGTTCTGTTGTGAACATGTCTGTTGACACGGTTGTTCGTTTATCGGAAATTCCAAACATCGTTGCTATAAAAGATGCGAGCGGCAATTTAGATACGATGACGGAAATAATTGCCCGGACGAGAGAGGATTTTCTGCTTTACAGCGGTGACGATAACATCACCCTTCCGGTATTGGCGATTGGCGGTGCCGGCGTTGTGTCTGTTGCCTCTCATATTATTGGCAATGAAATGCAACAAATGATTGCTGCCTTCGAAGCAGGGGAACTTGCCAAAGCGGCAAAACTGCATCAAAAGCTGTTGCCAATTATGAAAGGGTTATTTGCAGCGCCAAATCCTGTACCGGTAAAAACGGCGCTGCAGTTAAAAGGATTAGACGTTGGTTCTGTTCGTCTGCCGCTTGTCCCGCTTACCGAACAAGAGCGCATCGAGCTAATGAATTTATTAAATACATTATAAAAGCCAAAAGGAAAACCAATCCGCATAGGCGGATTGGTTTTTTGCTGTTATAAAGCGCTTCATAAATCATCTTGTATTCAAAATCTCCCATCAGTTATAATAAAATCAAGTGACTTTGAGCGGGTTAGTATCATCATAGGAGGACGTGACATTGAAAACGAAACAAGTAGAGAAAATAAGGATTTTTTCCCTTGGGGGAGTCGGGGAAATCGGTAAAAACATGTATGTGGTCGAGCTGGATGACGACATTTTTGTGATCGACGCCGGCGTCATGTTTCCTGAGGACGAGATGCTTGGGATTGACAAAGTGATTCCTGACATTAGCTATCTCATTGAACGCCAAGATCGCATTAAAGCAATTTTTTTAACCCACGGGCATGAGGAACATATTGGAGCCATTGCTTACGTGTTGAAAAAGATTACGGCGGTGCCGGTGTACGGAACAAAGCTTACGTTAGGATTGGCAGAATCGATTTTGAAGGAACAGGGGATTACAAACGCAAAACTAATCGAAATTCGCTCCGATTCGGAAATTTTGTTTGATAAAGCAAAAGTGACGTTTTTCCGAACGATTCATAGCATCCCTGATTCGGTTGGGATTAGCATTCATACATCCCAAGGCGCCATTGTCTATACGAGCGACTTTAAATTTGACCAGACTCCATATGGCAAAAATCGAGCCGATTTAGGGAAAATGGCGCAGATTGGCGAACAAGGAGTGCTTTGCCTATTATCCGATAGTACGAATGCGGAAAGACCGGGTTATACGGGATCGGACACGCTTGTAGCCCAGGAAATTGCCGATGTTATTTATAACGCGAATGGTCGGGTTTTTGTTGCTTGCTATGCGTCGAACATCACCAGAATTCAACAAGTATTACATGCGGCAAAAATGTACGGACGGAAGGTAGCGGTTGTAGGGAAAACGTTGCATAAAGTGATGGATATTGCTGTTCGGCTTGGATATTTACATCTTCCGGAAAAAGTGACTATTTCCATCCATGACATTGACCGCTATGATGACAAGGAACTTATTATTTTAACAACAGGCGGGCATGGCCAACCGATGAGCGCATTGGCCCGTATGGCTAAACAAGTACACAAGCAGGTCAACATAAAAGAAGGAGATACTGTCATTGTTGCGGCATCGGTGATGCCTGGATATGAATTAGTATTTTCAAAAACCATTGATGCACTGTATCGTGCCGGAGCGAACGTCATTTACCGCGAGAGAAAAGTGCACGTGTCTGGACACGCATGCCAAGAAGAATTGAAGCTAATGCTTAATTTAATGAAACCGAAATATTTTATTCCTGTTCATGGCGAATATCGTATGCAAAAAGCACACGCTAATCTTGCAAAAGCGGTTGGCATCTCCGAAGATAGGACGTTTTTGATTGACAAAGGTGATGTCATTGAATTTCGCAATGGAGTAGCGCGTCCTGGAGGAAAAGTTCCGTACGGCAACATTTTGATTGATGGTCTTGGCATAGGCGATGTTGGCAACATTGTTTTAAGAGACCGGCGTCTTCTTTCGCAAGATGGGATTTTAATTGTTGTCGTTACATTGAGCAAAGAGTCAAAAAAAATTATCGCTGGACCGGAAATTATTTCGCGTGGTTTTGTCTATGTCAGAGAATCAGAATCATTGCTTGATGAAGCAACAAAAATCGTTGCAAATATTGTGAATAAATGCTTGCAAACCTATATGATCGAATGGTCGTCATTAAAATCAAACATTCGCGAAGCATTGAGCCAATTTTTATTTGAAAAAACAAAACGAAAACCGATGATTTTACCAATTATTATGGAAGTATAATACAATCATGCTCAAAGTCAACGAACATGCCGATAGGAAATTCCTATCGGCATTTTTCTTTTCCAACTCGAGCATACTATATGTATGACGGAAAGAAAGGAGAATATGCATGGAAAAAGAGCGTTACATACAATCGGAATCAGAAGAAAACCAAGAAACGAAAGAGGAACAAGTAACAGCGGCGATTCAACAGCTAGGTCAAACAAACATTCCGCAAATGACGCCGGATACAAACATTCATTGTTTAACGATTGTCGGGCAAATTGAGGGACATATTCAGCTTCCACCGCAAAATAAAGCGACGAAGTACGAACATGTTATTCCACAAATTGTTGCCATTGAACAAAATCAAAATATTGAAGGCCTGCTCGTTATTTTAAATACGGTAGGCGGAGATGTAGAAGCAGGATTAGCGATTGCGGAAATGCTTGCGTCCTTATCGAAACCGACCGTTTCTATCGTATTAGGAGGCGGTCATTCGATTGGTGTGCCGATTGCGGTTTCTTGTGATTATTCATTTATTACCGAAACGGCAACGATGACGATTCACCCTGTTCGATTGACTGGGCTGGTCATTGGCGTTCCGCAAACATTTGAATATTTGGATAAAATGCAAGAGCGAGTTGTTCGCTTTGTTACAAAACATTCCAAAATTACGGAAGAAAAATTTAAGGAACTTATGTTTTCCAAAGGGAATTTAACGCGTGATATCGGCACCAATGTTGTCGGCCCTGATGCGGTAAAATACGGACTTATTGATGAAGTCGGCGGCGTTGCTCAAGCGATGAACAAATTGCGCGAATTAATTGAACTGAACAAATCAGGGGAAAGGAAGATTGTCCAATGATTTTATATACGATCATGCCGGAACATCTTATCTTCCAAACTGCCAAGGAAGAATACGAAAAACGAACAATGGTATACTATGATGGAATTCCATTTCTTGTACAAAAAACGGAAACCAATGAATATGAAATTGTTCAAAATTTAAGTACGAATCCGCTTCATTTTTTAGAACAAAAATATGCACCAGGAACGAGATTTACGATTTCTTCCACAACATCGTAATGAATTCCATGTCCATTCGTGATATAATTAATAAACAAACGGAAAAAAGCAGCCAAGTATGGCTGCTTTTTTCCAATCTTTCAGTTTGTTTATTGGAGTGAATAGTTGTGGCAAAACGGAAACGACAGAAAAAATCAAGACGGTCAAAGCAGTCAAAGCAACATTGGAAAGAAGCATTTCAATTTGAATTGCTTGGTCTTACGATGTTAGCGATTTCCGTCATCGCGATGGCGCGTCTTGGGCTAGTTGGAAAGACGCTCGTATTTATTGCGCGTTTTTTCTTTGGAGAATGGTATATGCTGCTGTTTGTAGCCTTATTTATATTGTCGTTTTATATCATTTGGAAGCGTGCATGGCCTTCGTTTACTCATCGCATTCTTCTCGGTTTATATATTATCGTTTCCGCGCTTTTATTACTAAGTCACGAAACGTTATTCGATTTGTTGTCCCGACGCGGGCAATTTGACCCTAGCATCATTCGAACAACATGGGAGTTGTTTTGGAACGAAGTGCGGGGAGAATCGGCGAATACTGATTTAGGCGGCGGGATGGTCGGGGCGTTTTTCTTCGCGGCAAGCTATCAATTATTTGATGAACTTGGAACAAAATGGATTTGTTTTTTTCTTTTTATCATCGGGGCCGTTTTCATTACCGGAAAATCATTGAGTGAAACAGTGGGAAAAGTGGTGATCATGATCGCTTCTTTTCTCAAGGAGCAATGGCTGGCGTTTGTTGCGGATATAAAACAATGGGGCGGTAAAAAGCAGGGACGAAAACGGCAAAAAACAAGAACTCCACAACCCGACAAGCAGCATGACAGCACAGAAGAGGAGCCGATCATACAAGAAGGAGAAACGCTCTCTCCTCCGCCGATTATTTCTGATTTTACTGCCGCGCGTTCGAATGAGATAGAACAAGAACGAGAGCAGGAAAACGCAGAAGACATCGAGGAAGAGGCGTCTGGGCCGTTAGCGTTTTCGGAAATGGAAAATATTGATTATCAACTTCCGCCTCTTGAACTGCTCCATCTTCCGAAACAATCAAACCAAGCGAAAGATCATGCAAACATTTATGCAAATGCGCGCAAGCTGGAAAAAACATTTCAAAGCTTCGGTGTAAAGGCGAAAGTAACCCAAGTTCATCTTGGCCCTGCAGTAACGAAATATGAAGTATATCCGGACGTAGGAGTGAAGGTAAGCAAAATTGTTAGTTTGAGCGACGACCTTGCCCTTGCGCTAGCTGCAAAAGACATTCGTATTGAAGCGCCGATTCCCGGAAAATCCGCGATCGGCATTGAAGTTCCAAATGAAGAAATTGCGACCGTTTCTTTAAGAGAAGTGTTAGAAGCGATCGATCATTACAAACATGAAGCGAAACTATTAATTCCGCTAGGCCGTGACATCTCTGGCGAAGTCGTTGCAGCTGAGCTTAACAAAATGCCGCATTTATTAATTGCCGGGGCAACGGGAAGCGGGAAAAGTGTGTGCATCAACGGAATTATCGTAAGCTTGCTTATGCGTACAAAGCCGCATGAAGTAAAATTAATGATGATTGACCCGAAAATGGTAGAATTAAGCGTGTATAACGGAATACCGCATTTGTTGGCTCCGGTTGTGACGAATCCGAAAAAAGCGTCACAAGCGTTAAAAAAGGTTGTTCAAGAAATGGAAAGAAGATATGAATTATTTTCACATACAGGCACACGAAATATCGAAGGGTATAATGAATACGTGCAGCGCCATAATCAAGAATCGGAAGGAAAACAGCCGCTTCTTCCTTATATTGTCGTTATTATTGATGAGCTGGCAGATTTAATGATGGTTGCTTCTTCCGATGTAGAGGATTCGATTACGCGCTTGGCGCAAATGGCGCGCGCGGCAGGAATTCATTTAATTATTGCGACGCAGCGGCCTTCGGTTGACGTCATTACAGGTGTCATTAAAGCAAACATTCCGTCACGGATCGCTTTTAGCGTTTCTTCCCAAACCGATTCGCGGACTATTTTGGATATGGGGGGAGCGGAAAAACTGCTGGGCCGTGGCGATATGCTGTTTTTGCCGATGGGTGCTTCCAAACCGATTCGTGTCCAAGGAGCGTTTGTTTCCGATGAAGAAGTCGAAGAGGTTGTCGATTTTGTTATTTCCCAGCAAAAAGCACAATATTATGAAGAGATGATGGTCAGCGAAGAGAATGGTGAGAGCGAGGAATTTGACGATGAATTGTATGATGAAGCGGTTCGGCTTGTTGTAGAGATGCAAAGTGCTTCGGTTTCCATGCTGCAACGGCGCTTTCGCATCGGTTATAATCGTGCGGCTCGTCTCATAGATGCGATGGAGGCACGTGGAGTTGTTGGACCCTATGAAGGAAGTAAACCTCGCGCTGTACTTATTCCAAAAGAAAATGTAAAAACATCATAGGGGAGCAGGCAAACTTGTTGCCTGCTCTTTTAAAAAATATATCACATTGAAAACGTTATCAATCGTTTTTTGCTTTTTTCGACAAAATTTTTATTTACTATTTATTTATCCCAAAAAAAATGGTATAGTAATCTCGAAGAGTCTACATGTCTAACGTCAGAGGTCTGATATCTGTTGAAATGAAAAATGGGGGATTTTTTCATGTCCATCAAGTCAGACAACCGTCACCTATATTTACAAGTGATTGATCGAATTAAGCGTGATATTGAAACAGGCGTGTATAAAGAAAAACAAAAGCTCCCATCGGAATTTGAATTAGCGAAACAACTAGGTGTCAGCCGTGCAACATTGCGTGAGGCATTGCGTGTTTTAGAGGAAGAAAACGTGATTATTCGCCGGCATGGTGTTGGAACGTTCGTCAATGCAAGACCACTGTTTACATCGGGGATCGAGCAGTTAAGCAGCGTTACTGATATGATTCGGCAGGCAGGTCGAAAACCTGGAACGATTTTTTTATCTTCTTCCATTCAACAGCCGACGGAAGATGACATCCGGAGATTTCAATGTTCGGCGGACGATGACATTCTTTTGATTGAACGTGTCCGTACAGCTGACGGGGAGCCTGTTGTATATTGTATAGACAAAATTTTATGTAAATATTTACCAAAAGGAATTTCCTATGAGCAAGAATCCCTTTTTGAAAACTTACACAATCAGGCGAATCGCGATATTGCTTATGCTGTAGCTCGCATTGAACCGCTCGGTTACCATGAGAAAGTGTCGCCGATTTTGCAATGTGAGCCAGAAACTGCGCTTCTTGTGTTAAAGCAAATGCATTTTGATAAAAATGATGAGCCGATTTTTTATTCCATCAACTATTTCCGTTCTGACAAAATCAGCTTTCATGTACTTCGAAAACGCCTTAGTTTTTAAGGAGGTGACATCCATACATAGAAATATAGGGATGATTTTATAATAAGTAAGAAAGCACAACAATTTTTTTATGGATTAGGGGGTATTCTAATGAAAAAACGATTTGGACTCGCCCTTTCCCTTGTTTTAGCAGCAGGTACACTGTTAAGTGCATGCGGTGGACAAGGGGGGAATAATGCTGGTGACAAAGGCAAAGACACGTTTAGTGTTGCGATGGTAACAGACGTTGGCGGTATTGATGACAAATCTTTCAACCAATCTGCTTGGGAAGGTTTGCAAAAGTTTGGAAAAGAGAATGGCTTGAAAAAAGGCCGAGGCGGTTATGATTATTTACAATCATCAAGCGATGCTGACTATCCGACAAACTTAAATAAGCTTGTGCGCAGCGACTTTGATTTGATTTATGGAATTGGATATTTAATGGGAGATGCAGTAAAAGAAGTTGCTGAACAAAACCCGAAAAAGCATTTTGCGATCGTTGACACGGTTGTTGAACAACCAAACGTAGCTAGCATTACGTTCAAAGAGCATGAAGGTTCATTCCTTGTTGGTGTCGTTGCCGGCTTAACAACAAAAACGAATAAAATCGGATTTATCGGCGGCATGGAAATTCCATTAATTGAAAAGTTTGAAAGCGGATTCCTTGCAGGAGTAAAAGCTGTTAATCCGAAAGCGAA
This sequence comes from Parageobacillus toebii NBRC 107807, assembly GCF_003688615.2. Classification (GTDB taxonomy): domain Bacteria; phylum Bacillota; class Bacilli; order Bacillales; family Anoxybacillaceae; genus Parageobacillus_B; species Parageobacillus_B toebii. The sequence continues at coordinate 2,015,455 of NZ_CP049703.1, forward strand.
AGTCGAAGTGCAATATGCCGGTGCGTTTGACCAAGCGGATAAAGGAAAAGCGATTGCATCAAGCATGTATGCTTCCGGAGTCGATGTCATTTATCATGCCGCTGGCGGAACAGGAAATGGTTTGTTCTCTGAAGCAAAAGACTTGAAAAAGAAAGATCCGAACCGTGAAATTTGGGTAATCGGTGTGGATAAAGACCAATCGCCTGAAGGTGTTGTGAAAGTTGGCGGCAAAACGTATAACGTTACATTAACATCGATGGTAAAACGTGTCGATGTGGCTGTATATGACTTGGCAAAACGAGCAAAAGATGGTGATTTCCCTGGCGGAAAAACGCTTGAATATGGTCTTCAAGAAGACGGGGTTGGCATTGCGCCTACACAAGACAACATTAAGCCGGAAGTGTTAAAAGCAGTCGATGAATGGAAGCAAAAAATCATCAAAGGCGAAGTAAAAGTTCCAATGACTCGCAAAGAATACAAACAGTTTGAAGCATCCTTAAAATAATTGAATGAAAAGGCTAGTGGTTACGCTAGCCTTTTATTCGCCAAAAATCATAAAATGAAAGGCTGCAATCGGATATTGCATCCTTCCATTTTATGATTTTACCTTGCTTAAGTAAGGAGTGAATTTATTTGGAATATGTTATTGAAATGTTGAACATTCGAAAAGTGTTTGGCAATTTTGTCGCAAACGACAACATTACATTGCAGTTAAAAAAGGGGGAAATTCATGCGCTCTTAGGGGAAAACGGAGCAGGAAAATCGACGCTCATGAACGTGCTGTTTGGCCTTTATCAGCCGGATGGCGGCGAGATTCGCGTAAAGGGCCAAAAGGTAAACATTACTGATCCAAACGTTGCGAATGAACTTGGGATTGGCATGGTGCATCAACATTTTATGCTTGTTGATACGTTTACAGTCACGGAAAACATTATTTTAGGTAGTGAACCGAAAAAAGGCGGAATCATTGATATAAAGCGCGCAGAACAAGAAGTACGCGAACTGTCGGAACGGTACGGCCTTGCGGTAGACCCGACGGCAAAAATCGCTGATATTTCGGTTGGCATGCAGCAGCGCGTCGAGATTTTAAAAACGCTATATCGCGGGGCGGACATTTTAATTTTTGACGAACCAACGGCAGTGTTGACTCCGCAGGAAATACATGAACTGATTCAAATTATGAAAAAGTTGGTGAAAGAAGGAAAATCGATTATTTTAATTACCCATAAGTTAAAGGAAATAATGGAAGTATGCGATCGTGTCACCGTTATTCGCCGCGGAAAAGGAATCGCTACTTTAAATGTTTCAGAAACAAATCCAAATGAGCTTGCCTCTCTTATGGTCGGCCGCGAAGTGCAGTTTAAAACAGAAAAAAAACCAGCACAGCCAGGCAAACCAGTGCTGGAAATTAAAGATTTAGTCGTAAAAGACGCGCGCGGCGTGGCTGCCGTCAATCATTTAGACTTAACGGTGCATGCTGGAGAAATTGTGGGTATTGCAGGGGTAGACGGCAATGGGCAGACAGAACTGATTGAGGCGCTTACAGGGCTTGTTAAGGTGGAATCGGGATCGATTTTGTTGAACGGCCGCGATATTACGAACCTTCCGCCGCGAAAAATTACCGAAGCAGGCGTCGGCCATATCCCGCAGGATCGCCATAAACATGGCCTTGTTCTGGACTTTCCAATTGGGGAAAATATGGTGCTGCAAACATATTACAAATCCCCATATTCGAAACGCGGAATTTTAAATTTTAAAGCGATTTACGACAAAGCGCGTCAGCTTATTGCCGAATTCGATGTGCGCACGCCGGACGAATTTACGAAAGCGCGCGCCCTGTCTGGCGGGAACCAACAAAAAGCGATTATCGGCCGGGAAGTAGATCGAAATCCAGATTTGCTTATTGCTGCACAGCCAACACGCGGTCTGGATGTTGGGGCAATTGAATTTATTCATAAACGTTTAATTGAACAGCGTGATCAAGGAAAAGCGGTGCTTCTTGTTTCATTTGAGCTAGATGAAGTCATGAATGTAAGTGACCGTATTGCTGTTATTTACGAAGGAAAAATTGTTGCCATCGTTGATCCGAAAGAGACGACAGAGCAAGAACTCGGATTATTAATGGCGGGAAGTAAACGGAAGGAAGCAGGTGTGTCTTCATGAAGTTGAGTGAACTTAAAAAATTTTTTGTTTCCACATCGTCTGCCTTTGTTGTTCCTGTATTGGCCGTATTGTTAGGGATGATTGTCGGTGCGGTTGTAATGATCGCAAGCGGTTATAATCCGCTCGCCGGATATTCGTCTCTTCTATACGGTGCATTTGGCGATCCATATTACATTGGAGAAACGATTCGACAAACGACACCTTATATTTTAGCAGGTCTTGCAGTTGCTTTTGCCTTCCGTACCGGTTTGTTTAACATCGGTGTAGAAGGTCAGCTTATTGTTGGCTGGCTTGCGGCGGTATGGGTCGGTGTATCGTTTGAACTTCCAAAGGTCATTCACCTGCCGATGGCGATTTTAGCGGCAGCGCTGGCAGGAGCGATATGGGCGCTCATTCCAGGGATTTTAAAGGCGTATTTAAGAGTCCATGAAGTGATTGTTACCATTATGATGAACTATATTGCCCTTCATGTGACAAACGCTATTATTCGCTCTGTTTTATCGGATGAAGGGTTTAAATCAAAGCCTGTGCATGAAAGCGCATCGCTTCGTTCGGAGTTTTTAGAATCCATTACGTATCACTCTTCCGTACATTATGGCATTATTTTCGCGATCATCGGTGCGGTCGTTATGTGGTTTCTTCTTGAAAAAACGACAAAAGGATTTGAACTGCGCGCTGTTGGGTTTAACCAGCATGCTTCTCAATATGCAGGAATGAATGTAAAAGCAAATATTATTTTATCCATGATCATTTCTGGAGCATTCGCTGGAATCGCTGGGGCGATGGAAGGTCTCGGCACTTTCGGAAATATTTCCGTGAAAGCCGGTTTTACCGGTGTAGGATTTGATGGAATTGCTGTGGCGCTGATTGGCGGAAACAACGCATTTGGAATACTGCTATCAGCATTATTATTTGGCGCGTTGAAAGTTGGGGCGCTTGAAATGCCGTCAAGCGCTGGTGTGCCAACAGAACTAGTGGATATTATTATTGCACTCATTATTTTCTTTGTCGCGTCAAGTTATGTCATTCGTTTATTACTATCTCGTTTGAAAAAGGGGGCGGAATAAGTGAGCGTCTATGAAGTATTGCAAGTAATTATTCCTTCTGCCATTTTCTTTGCTGCTCCCCTTATTTTTACAGCGCTTGGCGGCGTATTTAGCGAACGATCCGGCGTTGTGAATATTGGTTTAGAAGGGTTAATGACTATTGGAGCATTTATTGGCATTGTTTTCAATTTAACGTTTGCTGATAAATTTGGAGCGCTTACCCCATGGCTCGCTTTACTCGTTGCGATGGTTGTCGGCACCATTTTTTCGCTGTTTCATGCCGTTGCATCTATTTCGTTTCGCGCCGATCAAGTGGTTAGCGGTGTGGCGATTAACTTTTTAGCGCTTGGATTGTCGCTCTTTTTAGTCAAAAAAATATACGGAAAAGGGCAAACCGATCAGATTCAAGTTGGATTTGATAAAATAGACATTCCGGTATTAAGTGATATTCCGGTGATCGGGCCGCTCTTTTTCTCCAATATGTACATTCCATCATATTTGGCGATTATTTTGGCGTTTGTCGTATGGTATGTCATTTACAAAACGCCGTTTGGCCTTCGTCTTCGTGCAGTCGGTGAACATCCGATGGCAGCGGATACGATGGGAATTAATGTGACGAAAATGCGCTATATTGCCGTTATGATCAGCGGAGCGTTAGGTGGGCTTGGCGGTGCGGTGTATGCGATGATCATTTCGCGCGATTTCAGCCATGCGACGATTTCCGGGCACGGCTTTATGGCGCTTGCAGCGATGATTTTCGGAAAATGGCATCCGATTGGGGCGATGGGAGCGGCGTTGTTCTTTGGTTTGGCACAAAGTTTAAGTATAGTTGGAAAAACGCTTCCATTTTTAAAAGATGTACCGACGGTTTATTTGCTGATTGCTCCATATGTGCTAACGATTTTAGCGCTTGCCGGCTTTATCGGGCGCGCGGAAGCACCGAAAGCTTTAGGTACGCCTTATATTAAAGGAAAACGGTAAAAGACGTAATGAAAATCGTGAAAAAAGAACTCGATCGTAAAGTTCGAGTTCTTTTTTGCTTTTATTTGCATTTTATGTTTTGTGAAAGGTATATTGTTGATATGATGAACACAACAATAAAAATATCGATAAGTTTACAAAGGAGGAGTTCGATTGATCAATGAAAAAATAACGACAATCCAAAACATGAACGTCCATACGATTCCGACCGATAAATATAAAACAAATACACTTGTATGGAAAATGAAAGCACCGCTTACAAAAGAAACGGTTACGTTACGCGCGCTTTTGCCGTATGTGCTTCAAAGCGGCACGGCGGAGTACCCAAGTGTAAAACAATTGCGCACATATTTAGATGAACTGTATGGCGCAACATTAAATGTGGATTTATCGAAAAAAGGCGAAAGCCATATTATTACGATTCGAATCGATGTGGCAAACGAAGTGTTTTTACAAGAGAAAATTCCGCTTCTTCGCAAAGCGCTCAAGCTGTTAAGCGATGTTGTTCTTCGTCCTGCTTTGCAAGACGGCCGGTTTGTCGATCACATTGTCGCACAAGAAAAGCGAGCGCTTAAGCAGCGTATTCAAGCCGTGTACGACGATAAAATGCGGTATGCCAACTTGCGGCTTATTCAGGAAATGTGCAAAGGAGAACCGTATGCCCTGCACGCGAATGGCGAGCTAGACGATGTGGATCGCATTACTGCAGAGCAGCTGTTTCAATATTATAAAAAAACGCTGGAAGAAGATGAAATCGATTTATACGTCATCGGTGATGTACAAGAAGAGACCGTATTGGAAGCAGTTGCATCGCATTTTTTACTGCCAAACCGCACGGTTCGCGCATCTGTGAAAGAAACAGTTTCAACTAAAACGCGCGATAAAGTAAATGAAGTGATCGAAAAACAAGATGTCAAACAAGGAAAATTGAACATCGGTTATCGGACGAACGTCACGTATGAAGACGATGACTATTACGCTCTCCAAATGTTTAATGGCATTTTTGGCGGTTTTTCTCATTCGAAATTGTTTATCAATGTTCGTGAAAAAGCAAGCTTAGCGTATTACGCGGCTTCGCGTTTAGAAAGCCATAAAGGGTTATTAATGGTGATGTCCGGCATCGAACCGTCCAATTATCAAAAAGCGTTGCAAATTATTGAAAAACAAATGGAAGCGATGAAAAACGGCGATTTTACCGATGAAGAAATCACGCAAACAAAAGCGGTTATTCGCAATCAATTGTTAGAAACGATTGATACGCCGCGCGGATTGGTGGAAGTGCTTTACCATAACGTTGTCTCAAAGCGGAAACGGCCAATTGAAGAATGGCTATCAGGTGCAGATCGCGTATCGCGGGAGGAAATCGTGCGCGTTGCGGGCAAGGTCGAGCTCGACACGATTTACTTCCTGACCGGAATGGAGGGAGCGGAATAATTATGGAGAAAATTGTATACGAACAGCTGCAAGAACAACTGTTTTATGAAAAAATGGAAAATGGTTTAGATGTGTACATTTTGCCAAAAAAGGGGTTTCATAAAACGTACGCAACGTTTACGACCAAATATGGATCGGTCGACAATCAATTCGTTCCGCTCGGAAAGACCGAGATGAAGCAGGTGCCGGATGGAATCGCTCACTTTTTAGAGCATAAACTGTTTGAAAAAGAAGATGGCGATGTGTTCCAGCAGTTCAGTAAACAAGGAGCATCCGCAAACGCCTTCACCACGTTTACGCGTACGGCCTACTTGTTTTCGAGTACAGCAAATGTGGAAAAAAATTTAGAAACGCTCATCGATTTTGTGCAAAGCCCATATTTTTCCGATCAAACGGTAGAAAAAGAAAAAGGAATTATCGGCCAAGAAATTCGCATGTATGATGACAATCCGGACTGGCGCGTTTATTTCGGCGTCATTGAAAGCTTGTATCAAAACCATCCGGTGAAAATTGATATTGCCGGTACGGTTGAATCCATTTCTCATATTACGAAAGAATTGTTATATGAATGTTACGAAACGTTTTACCATCCGAGCAATATGCTGCTTTTTATCGTCGGGCCGGTCGATGAACAAAAAATAATGCAGCAAATTCGCGATAACCAAGCAAAAAAATCGTTTCCGCAAGCTAGTGAGATTCAGCGCTTTGTGTACGATGAACCGAAAGAGAGAGCGGAAGAAAAGAAAGTCATTCCGATGCACGTGCAAACGAGTAAATGTCTTGTCGGAATCAAGGCGCCAACTGTTCACCCAGCCGGCAAAGAAAAATTAATTCATGAGTTAGCGTTCAATGTTTTGTTAGATTATTTATTCGGAAAAAGTTCGCCGCATTATGAACGGTTGTATCAGCTTGGGCTTATTGATGAAACATTTATGTACGATTATACAGAAGAGCGGGAATTTGGCTTTGCCATGGTCGGCGGGGATACGAGCGATCCAGATCGGCTTAGCGAAGAAGTGAAACAAATATTGTTGTCCTTTTCCGGTGATTCCATGACAGAATCAGAATTAGAGAGAGTGAAAAAGAAAAAAATCGGTGCGTTTTTACGCTCGCTTAACTCTCCAGAATATATCGCCAACCAGTTTACGCGATACGCATTTAACGAAGTAAGCTTGTTTGATGTTATTCCAGTATTACAATCATTAACGATCGAACAGATGGATCAAATTGCAAAACAATGTTTCCGCGAATCCCAAATTGCGGTATGCCAAGTTGTTCCAAAAGAAAGAAAGTAGCATCCTTCATTATGGAGGGTGCTTTTTTAGGGGGATTATCATGAAATATGCGCTTATTACTGGAGCAAGCGGAGGAATTGGGACAAGCATCGCCCGCCAACTTGCTTCTGATGGTTACGGGCTTTTTTTGCATTATCATCGCCGGTATGAACGAGTAGAAAAACTGAAAAACGAGTTAGCAAATGTCCATGTCATTCCTGTCCAAGCGGATCTTTCGGATGAAAATGGAGCAAGCATGCTTCTTTCTCAAATCAATCGTCCCATCGATGTCATTATTCATAATAGCGGAAACAGCTATTACGGTCTCATTACGGATATGAGCGATGAGCTTGTTAGGAAAATGGTTCAGCTTCATGTGACAAGTCCGATTTTATTGACGAAAAAACTACTGCCGCGGATGATTGCGAACAAGCGGGGAAACATCGTTGTTATTTCTTCGATTTGGGGACTTACAGGTGCTTCTTGCGAAGTCGTCTATTCCATGGTCAAAGGCGGACAAAATGCGTTTGTAAAAGCGCTCGCAAAAGAAGTGGCGCCCAGCGGAATTCGTGTGAATGCCGTCGCTCCAGGGGCCATTGATACAGATATGTTGCGCCGGTTCAGTGATGAGGAATTGCAATCCATTGCGGACGATATTCCGATCGGGCGTATTGGCACACCCGATGAGGTTGCGAAAACAGTGTCATTTTTGCTTTCCGATGCTGCTTCATACATAACGGGACAAATTATTTCCGTCAATGGCGGTTGGTACTGTTAAGTATATTTTATCAAAAAGCAGGCAAACTATCCTTGAAACGAAAATGAAGGAGGTTAAACATATGTCTGTATTAGATAACTTTGAACAATGGAAAGACTTCCTGGCAAATCGTCTTGAACAAGCGCAGCAACAAGGATTAAGCCAACAAGTGATTTCAGACATCGCTTATCAAATCGGTGATTACCTAGCAAAACAAGTAGATCCAAAAAACCCGGAAGAACGGTTGCTTGCGGACCTTTGGAAGGTTGCAGACGAACAAGAGCAGCACGCTATCGCCAACATGATGGTAAAATTAGTGCAACAACAATAACGTGTAGAGAGGGGTTCCCTCTCTTTTTTCATTCCAGTCCCTTTTCTGTTGCTTTTCCATTCGATATTATAGTAGTATGAATTTATCATAGGGAGTTTGTGCGGGCATTAAGGATGAGGGAGGAAAGATGGGATGGGGAAGCAAGAGTGGTATTTGGAATATGAGATACATATTAATCGCCCGGGTTTGTTAGGCGATGTTGCTTCATTATTAGGAATGCTGTCTATTAATATCGTTACGATTAACGGTGTCCGCGATTCGCGGCGCGGCATGCTTCTACTTTGTGATAATAACGAACAAATCGAACGATTGTCTACCATTTTGCAAACGATGGATAATATTACAGTGACGAAGCTGCGCCAGCCAAAACTGCTTGATCGCCTTGCCGTCCGCCACGGCCGCTACATTCAGCGGGATGCCGATGACAAAAAAACGTTCCGCTTTGTCCGTGACGAGCTCGGGCTGCTTGTTGATTTTATGGCGGAAATTTTTAAAGAGAAAGGCCATAAACTTATTGGCATCCGCGGAATGCCGCGCGTCGGCAAAACCGAGTCGATCGTTGCGGCAAGTGTTTGTGCGAATAAACGATGGCTTTTTGTATCCTCAACGCTGATTAAGCAGACGGTGCGCAGCCAGCTGATCGAAGGCGAATATAGCGAAGATAATATTTTTATTATTGACGCCATCGTGTCTACTCGGCGGGCAAATGAGAGACATTGGCAACTGATTCGCGAACTGATGCGCCTTGAGGCGACAAAAGTGGTGGAACACCCAGATATTTTTGTCCGCCATACCGAATACACTCTTGATGATTTTGACTATATTATTGAGTTGCGCCATGATCCAAATGAAGAGATTACGTACGATGTCATTGATCAGCCGTCACTGTTTGGAAACGATGTTTTTTCAGAATTTGATTTTTAACCAAAAAATGGAAGGTGTTTGTCGTTGACGGAACTAGGTAAACGTTTGAAGGAAGCAAGAGAAGCGAAAAACATTAGTTTGGACGAGTTGCAAGAGATGACGAAAATTCAAAAGCGCTATTTAATCGGTATTGAAGAAGGAAATTATGCGATTATGCCGGGGAATTTTTATGTTCGGGCGTTCATTAGGCAATACGCCGAAGCAGTTGGGCTTGACCCGGATGAAATATTTGAACAGTACAAACAAGATATTCCACAATCATATGATGAAGAAATCCCTCAGCAATTATCGCGAGTAAAAACGCGGCAACAAATTTCACCGAACAGCACGAAATGGTTAGATTTGCTTCCAAAATTGCTTATTGCTGCAGGGATTGTCGGCATTGCTGTTGTGATTTGGCTGTTTTTGCAACATAATAACGCAGAGGACAAACCGCAAAATCAAATTGCCGGGGAGACAACGGAGGTAGAACGCTCGAAAAATTCACCGCTTGAAAAAGCGAAAAAAGAAGAAAAAGAGAAAAAACAAGAAACTGAGGACAAACAACCAAAAGCGGAAAAAGAAACGGAAAAATCACCTTCTTCAGCTGCGACGCTTACTGTTGTCGAAACACGCGGTAATTTATCGACAATCGAATTAACAAATACAAACGAATTTGTTATTGAATTGACGTCAAAAGGAAACTCTTGGGTAGAGGTATATAATACAAAAGGTCACTCCTTTTTCAAAGGAAATTTAACGAACGGGCAAACGCAAACGTTTGACTTATCAGCAGAGGCGGAAGTGTTTGTAAAAATCGGGAGAACGCTCGATGTTGACATAAAAGTAAATGGACAACCTTTCACCTATCCAATGGACCCAAAAGACGAAGTATATCAAAAAATGAAATTTATCTTTAAAAAATCATAAAGTCATCTTTCCTGTAGATGGCTCTTTTCACATGTTTGCTAGCGGAGGTATTCAGAGTGAATTTACCTAATAAAATAACAGTAGCAAGAATTATGCTAATACCGTTATTTTTGATTGTCATGTTAGTTCCGTTTGGATGGGGCAGCGTGAAAATAGGAACAGACACGCTGCCAATTGCCCATCTGATTGGTGCGCTTATTTTCATTATTGCCTCGACAACTGACTGGATTGACGGATATTATGCCCGTAAATATCAGCTAGTAACTAATTTAGGAAAGTTTTTAGATCCGCTTGCGGATAAACTGCTTGTATCGGCAGCGCTCATTGTACTTGTTGAGCTAAAGGCCGCTCCTTCATGGATGGTGATCATCATCATTAGCCGTGAATTTGCGGTTACGGGGCTTCGGCTTGTGCTTGCAGGAGAAGGGGAAGTAATGGCTGCCAACATGCTTGGTAAAATTAAAACATGGACGCAGATTGTCGCCATTTCCGCTCTTCTTTTACATAATTTCCCTTTTTCTCTTATTTCATTTCCGTTTGCCGATTTAGCGCTTTGGGTTGCAGTCATTTTTACGATTTGGTCCGGATGGGATTACTTTGCGAAAAATAAACATGCTTTTTTGCATTCAAAGTAGAAAGATGTACGCAGTCAAACAAAGGGGGCATTTTCATTGAATGCGGAGATTATTGCTGTCGGCTCTGAGTTATTGCTTGGGCAGATTGCCAACACGAATGCACAGTTTTTATCTGAAAAGCTCGCTGAACTTGGAATCAATGTCTATTTTCATACCGTTGTAGGCGACAATGCCGGCCGGCTCGAACAGGCGGTAAGAGTGGCGCAGGCGCGTGCCGAACTCATTATTTTTACTGGCGGGCTTGGGCCGACGAAAGATGATTTAACGAAAGAAACGATCGCCCGCCTGTTAGGGCGCGAGCTTGTGATCGATGAGGAAGCGCTTCGTTCCATTGAAGCATATTTTGCCCGCACAAACCGGACCATGACAGAAAATAATAAAAAACAGGCGCTTGTATTACAAGGATCTACTATATTGAAAAACGAACACGGAATGGCACCTGGAATGGCAATTACGCTGAATTCAATTACGTATATGCTTCTTCCCGGCCCTCCAAAAGAAATGCAGCCGATGTTTCTCAAATATGGCCGACCGTTTTTAATGGAACAGCTTGGCCGTCATGAGCGCATTGAATCGCGTGTATTACGCTTTTTCGGAATCGGTGAGTCGCAGCTGGAAACAGACATTGAAGATCTTATTGATCAACAATCAAACCCGACGATTGCCCCGCTTGCTGGTGACGGAGAAGTAGCGTTGCGCTTGACCGCGAAACACCATTCCGAAATCGAAGCAAAAAAACTTTTAGATAAAACGGAACAAGCGATTTTAGAGCGCGTCGGCCGCTATTTTTATGGCTATAATGACGAAACGTTGTTTAAAAAGACCGTGAAGATGTTGAAGGAAAAAAAGAAAACGATCGCGGCGGCAGAAAGCCTCACAGGCGGACTTTTCTTAACCGAATTAACGGCCATTCCCGGCGCTTCTCAAGTTGTCCGCGGCGGAGTTGTCTGCTATGCCAATGAAGTAAAAGAGAAAGTTCTTCACGTTCCTGCTTCTGTTTTGACAACAGATGGAGCAGTAAGCGAACGTTGTGCGCAGCTATTAGCGGAAAATGTCCGCACACTTTGTCATGCTGATATTGGCATCAGTTTTACAGGCGTAGCAGGACCAGACCCGCTTGAAGGAAAGCCAGTCGGCACTGTATATATTGGCATTTCCACCCCTGAAAACGAGACAGAAGTCTATGCCCTTGCATTACCCGGTCAGCGTGATGCGATTCGAATTCGTACCGCGAAATATGGTTGCTCCATTATATTAAAAAAATTGGCGGCTGCATATGAAGGGTAGCTGCCTTTCCTCTTTGATGTTCCCCCGCTTTTTATTTCATCACAAATGGAGAATGTTTCTATTTTCTCCACAAGAAAAACGAATGGACGTTCGATTTTTTTCTTGGCAACAGCCCTAAAAAACGGTATAGTATAAGTAGTTGAGAAAAAGGAGGAGTTTGTTAGTGAATCAAGATCGTCAAGCCGCCTTAGAACAGGCGTTAAAACAGATCGAAAAGCAATTTGGAAAAGGCTCGATCATGAGACTTGGAGAACAAACAGACCGGAAAATTTCCACTATATCAAGCGGATCGCTTGCACTGGATATCGCTTTAGGAGTCGGCGGATATCCGCGTGGACGCATTGTTGAAATATATGGGCCTGAATCTTCCGGGAAGACAACAGTTGCGCTTCATGCGATTGCCGAAGTGCAAAAACAGGGGGGACAAGCTGCGTTTATTGATGCGGAGCACGCGCTTGATCCAGTTTATGCACAAAAGCTAGGCGTAAACATCGATGAGTTGTTGCTTTCCCAGCCGGATACAGGAGAACAGGCATTGGAGATTGCCGAGGCATTAGTAAGAAGCGGCGCGGTTGATATTATCGTTATTGACTCTGTTGCGGCGCTTGTACCGAAAGCGGAAATTGAAGGAGAAATGGGCGATGCCCACGTTGGTTTGCAAGCGCGTCTTATGTCACAAGCATTGCGCAAATTATCCGGAGCGATTAATAAATCAAAGGCAATCGCTATTTTCATCAACCAAATTCGCGAAAAAGTCGGAGTGATGTTTGGAAATCCGGAGACGACACCAGGCGGCCGAGCTCTAAAATTTTATGCTTCGGTCCGTTTAGAAGTGCGCCGTGCCGAACAAATTAAACAGGGCAATGACATGGTTGGAAATAAAACAAAAATTAAAGTAGTAAAAAATAAAGTTGCCCCTCCATTTAAAACGGCTGATGTAGATATTATGTACGGAGAGGGAATTTCCCGAGAAGGCGAAATCATCGATATGGCATCAGAGCTGGATATCGTGCAAAAAAGCGGTTCTTGGTATTCGTATAAAGACGAGCGTCTAGGTCAAGGACGTGAAAATGCAAAACAGTTTTTAAAAGAAAATCCGCATATCGCTGAAGAAATTGCACAAGAAATCCGTAGACATTACGGAATTGAATCGCCTTCTGTTTCGAACAACGCAAACGAGACGCAACAAGAGGAGCTTGGATTTTTAGAAGACTAAACCTAGGGAGGAAATGCTGTTTCCTCTCTTTTTTATTTTTTCTGATTTGTGACAGGGAGAAACTTCTATATCTTGACAATAAATTTTGCCACCTTTAAAATTAACATGTATATTTTATACAAAGAATCAGCCACGAAAGTCCGTGACTCCGGCTAAATGAAAGTGGCTCATGCACAAAACATGAATGTATTTTGGATTGAGCCAACTGTATAAAAACACTAATGATGTTTTTTTATTGTCTGTAAACATTTAGCAGAAACTGGAGCGCGTCCGCATGAAAAATGGAAAGAAAGTTCTCGCTTGATCGGCTTTAGCGGCGCATACGTTCGGCTAATGGGCGGATATATGTGTTGCTGATTTCGATGTCAGTAAGTATGGTACTGTATGTTGAAACGTTTGTAACAACGTACATGCCGACAGTTATTTCGAAATAATTTTATAGCAAGAGGAGGTGAAAAAAATGGGGTCAATCATCATCTCCGCTTTGCTTGCCTTAGTTGTCGGTGCCGTTGTCGGCTTTTTTATTCGAAAATCCATTGCAGAAGCGAAAATTGGCGGTGCACAAGCAGCTGCAAACCAAATCATTGAAGATGCGAAACGAGAAGCTGATGCGCTGAAAAAGGAAGCGCTTCTTGAAGCAAAGGATGAAATTCATAAACTTCGTACAGAGGTTGAACGTGAAATTCGCGATCGAAGAAGCGAGTTGCAAAAACAAGAAAACCGATTGCTGCAAAAAGAAGAAAATCTTGACCGAAAAGATGAGGCGCTGAATAAACGAGAAGCGCTCTTAGAATCGAAAGAGGAAGCACTGAATCAAAGACAACAACATATTGAACAGATGGAAAGCAAAGTGGAAGAGCTCGTTCAAAAGGAACAAATGGAATTGGAACGAATTTCTGGTCTAACACGCGAAGAAGCACGCCAAGTTATTTTGGAGCGTGTCGAAAAAGAGCTATCTCATGAAATTGCAATGATGGTGAAAGAAGCCGAGACCCGCGCGAAAGAAGAGGCGGATAAAAGAGCAAAAGCAATTTTATCGCTGGCGATTCAGCGCTGTGCGGCTGACCATGTCGCCGAAACGACCGTATCTGTCGTTAATTTGCCAAACGATGAAATGAAAGGCCGGATCATTGGTCGTGAAGGACGGAATATTCGTACGCTTGAAACGCTCACCGGTATTGATTTAATTATCGATGATACGCCGGAGGCAGTTATTTTATCGGGATTTGATCCAATCCGCCGTGAAACGGCTAGAATTGCTTTAGACAAACTTGTTCAAGATGGACGCATTCACCCGGCAAGAATTGAGGAAATGGTCGAAAAAGCAAGACGTGAAGTGGATGAGCATATTCGTGAAGTCGGCGAACAAACCACCTTTGAAGTTGGCGTTCACGGGTTACATCCGGATTTAATAAAAATTTTAGGACGCCTCAAATTCCGGACAAGCTACGGGCAAAACGTCTTGAAGCATTCAATTGAAGTGGCGTTTTTAGCCGGGTTGATGGCGGCGGAACTTGGCGAAGATGAAATGTTAGCAAGACGTGCTGGCCTCCTGCACGATATTGGCAAGGCGATTGACCATGAAGTGGAAGGAAGCCATGTTGAAATCGGTGTAGAATTGGCGACAAAATATAAAGAACACCCGGTTGTCATTAACAGCATCGCTTCCCATCATGGTGATACGGAGCCAACTTCCGTCATTGCCGTGCTCGTTGCAGCGGCTGATGCACTTTCTGCGGCAAGACCGGGAGCGCGCAGTGAAACATTGGAAAACTATATTCGCCGCCTCGAAAAATTGGAGGAAATCGCTGAATCATACGAAGGTGTGGAGAAATCATATGCGATTCAAGCAGGTCGAGAAGTGCGTATTATGGTGAAGCCGGATATGATTGATGATTTAGAAGCGCATCGATTGGCGCGGGAAATTCGTAAACGGATCGAGGAGGAACTCGATTATCCGGGACACATTAAGGTTACCGTTATTCGTGAAACAAGAGCGGTAGAATATGCAAAATAAAGTGGCGATATTGCCACTTTATTTTTTTTATATTTTGTGCCAAACTTGAACTAGTTAGATTTCAGCTTAGAAAGGGATATACAATGAAATTTTTGTTTATTGGCGACGTTGTCGGTTCACCGGGAAGAAAAATGATAGAACAATATTTGCCAAAGTTAAAAGAAAAACATAAACCGAACATCATTGTCATTAATGGGGAAAATGCCGCAGGCGGAAAAGGAATTACGGAAAAAATTTATCGTACGTTTCTTGAGCAAGGCGCCCATGTCGTCACGCTTGGCAATCACGCATGGGATCAACGCGATATATTTGAATTTATCGATGATGCAAAGTCATTAATACGGCCGGCTAATTTTCCGGAAGGTGTCCCAGGAAAAGGGATTGTATATGTACAAGTAGAGCAAATGGAAGTAGCTGTTATTAACTTGCAAGGGAGAACGTTTTTGCCCGCCATCGATTGTCCATTTAAAAAAGCAGATGAGCTAATTGAAGAAGCAACCAGGCGCACGCCGATGATTTTGATTGATTTTCACGCGGAGGCAACAAGTGAAAAGCAAGCGATGGGTTGGTATTTGGATGGACGTGTTTCTGCAGTTGTTGGTACACATACGCACGTTCAAACTGCCGATGCTCGTATTTTGCCGAAAGGAACGGCGTATATTACTGATGTTGGGATGACCGGTCCGTATGATGGAATTTTAGGAGTGGATCGTGAGGCGGTGTTGCGGAAATTTTTAACCTCATTACCCGTTCGTTTTGAGGTAAAAGAGGGGAGAAGCCAATTAAACGCTGTGCTCATTGATATTGATGAGAAAACGGGACGAGCAAATAAGATCGAAAGAATTGTGATAAATGATGACAATCCTTATTTAGAATAGTCATTGTTTTAGGAATTTTTAAAAATATTTATAAACTTAGCAGGAATACTCGCTAAAACAGTGAATATAGTAACAGTAGAACTATTTTTGAGGAAATGAGGGAGGAGCTAGAAATGGAAATATTAAAAGTTTCAGCAAAGTCGAATCCTAACTCTGTAGCTGGTGCACTTGCCGGGGTATTGCGCGAACGCGGATCAGCAGAAATTCAAGCAATCGGCGCAGGTGCATTAAACCAAGCCGTTAAGGCAGTAGCTATTGCACGAGGATTTGTGGCACCGAGCGGCATGGACCTTATTTGTATTCCTGCATTTACGGATATTATTATTGATGGGGAAGAACGTACGGCGATTAAATTAATTGTAGAACCTCGTTAATAGTAGTAACGCTTTTATGATAGAAACATAACCTGTTTGTGCCTTCTATTGGAAGGCAGGCAGGTTATTTTACTTTATAAAGGGGGATATGTATGATTTTCGATGCGCATTGTGACGCACTGATGAAATTATGGATGGATCGGTCTTTATCGTTCCAAGATGGCAAAAGTCTTCATGTCACCTTTCCATCACTTCTAGAGGCGAAAATAAAAGTTCAATGTTTTGCCATTTACATACCGGAAACTGTTCCGGAAGAAGCCCGTTTTACGGTTGCGCTAGAAATGATAGACATTTTTTTTGAACAAATGATTGAGCGATTTCCAATGTTGAAATTTGTTCGTTCGAAACGCGATATTGACGCATTGGAAGAAAATGAAATTGGGGCGATGTTAACGCTTGAAGGATGCGATGCGATTGGGACAAGCCTTGTAAAATTAAAAACATTGCTTCGCCTTGGTGTCTCGTCTGTTGGACTGACATGGAATTGGTCCAATGCTGTAGCAGATGGTTCTTGGGAAGTGCGCGGTGCCGGATTAACGGAATTCGGAAAACAAGTGGTGCGGCATCTTAACGAGGCAAAACGTTGGGTCGATGTTTCCCACTTATCGGAAAAAGCATTTTGGGACGTGATGGAAATCGCGCAATTTCCGATTGCTTCTCATTCTAATACATATCGCTTTTGTCCACATCCGCGTAATTTGCGAGATGAGCAAATTCGCGCGTTGATTGAGAAAAATGGGATGATTGGAATTACGTTCGTTCCGTACTTTTTAACGAAAGAAAAAGAAAAAGCGGCGATTTCTGACGTTCTCCGCCATTTGGAACACATTTGTTCACTCGGGGGAGCAAGGCATGTTGGGTTTGGCTCTGATTTTGACGGAATGGAAGAAACGGCAAAAGGACTCGAAAATGCGCGGTGCTATACAAATTTAGTCAACGAGCTGCAAAAACACTACTCAGAAGATGAGGTAGAACGGTTTTTATTTCGCAATTTTTATGACCATTTGCCGCAGTAAAATAAGAGATTGATGGCAATAGAAAAGAGTTTTTATAAGTAAGGTTGCATTTTTTTTCATATAGGTCTAGAATGAAATCGTTTGATATATTTTTATATGTTTAAATTTTTGTGAAAATCATTGCCTGCAAGTCTAGTGATTTTATTGGAAAAGTGCTACACTTATAATTGTAATTTTGACCGAACTTAAAGGGGTGTAAGAAATGATTAGTCAACTTTCATGGAAAGTTGGAGGACAGCAGGGAGAAGGAATTGAAAGTACCGGTGAAATCTTCTCCATTGCACTAAATCGTCTAGGATATTATTTATATGGGTATCGTCATTTTTCTTCGCGGATTAAAGGCGGTCATACGAATAACAAAATTCGTGTAAGTACAACACCAATTCGTTCGATTGCCGATGATCTTGATATATTAGTGGCGTTTGACCAAGAATCGATTGACTTTAATTTTCATGAACTTCGTGATGGCGGCATCGTGATCGCTGATGCGAAGTTTAACCCAACGATTCCGGAAGGTCAAAATGTAACGTTATATGCAGTTCCGTTTACAGATATCGCGACAAATTTAGGAACATCGCTTATGAAAAACATGGTCGCTGTTGGTGCGTCAAGTGCAGTTCTTGGCCTTGATATTAACGTATATCAAGAAGTGGTACAAGAAATTTTCGGAAGAAAAGGCCAGCAAGTTGTCGAAAAGAACATGGAAGCGATCCGAGCAGGCGCTCAGTATATGAAAGAACAGCTTGGCGATCATGTTCAAACAATGAAACTAGAAAAAGCGGATGGGAAAAAGCGGATGTTCATGATCGGCAACGATGCGCTTGCATTAGGCGCATTAGCCGGCGGTGCGCGTTTTATGGCGGCATATCCGATTACTCCGGCTTCGGAAATTATGGAATATTTAATTAAAAAACTTCCGGAACTAGGAGGAGCTGTCATTCAAACGGAAGATGAAATCGCCGCATGTACAATGGCGATTGGTGCCAACTATGCCGGCGTGAGGGCATTCACCGCATCAGCAGGTCCAGGTCTTTCTCTTATGATGGAGTCGATCGGGCTTGCTGGAATGACAGAAACACCGCTTGTCATCGTTGATACACAACGTGGCGGTCCAAGTACAGGATTGCCGACAAAACAAGAACAATCTGACTTAATGGCCATGATTTACGGAACGCATGGTGAAATTCCAAAAATTGTTATGGCGCCAAGCACAGTGCAAGAAGCATTTTACGATATGGTGGAAGCATTCAACCTTGCCGAAGAATATCAATGCCCGGTGATCGTTTTATCTGATTTGCAACTTTCCCTTGGCAAACAAACGGTTGAACCATTAGAGTACGATAAAATCGAAATTCGCCGCGGCAAACTGGTAAAAGAAGAACTCCCGCCGTTGGAGAAAAAAGATAATTTTAAACGTTACGAAATTACCGAAGATGGCATTTCTCCGCGCGTAATTCCGGGAACACCAAACGGCATCCACCATGTAACAGGAGTAGAACACGCGGAAACAGGAAGACCGTCTGAAGTTGCGGCAAATCGGAATGCACAGATGGATAAACGTCTGCGCAAATTAAAACACATTCGCTTCAACACACCAGTTCATAAAAATGTTAAACACGATGAAGCGGATTTGTTAATTGTTGGTTTTATTTCTACGCGCGGCGCGATCGAAGAAGCGATCGACCGTCTTGAGCAAGACGGCGTGAAAGTCAATCACGCGCACATCCGTCTTCTTCATCCGTTCCCAACGGAGAAAGTGCTGCCGCTTGTCGAATCAGCGAAAAAAGTCGTCGTCGTTGAGCAAAATGCAACAGGCCAACTTGCAAACATTCTTAAAATGAATGTTGGACATGCTGAAAAAATTTCTAGTGTATTGAAATATGACGGTAATCCGTTCTTGCCGAACGAAGTTTATACAAAATGCAAGGAGTTGTTATAAATATGGCGACGTTTAAAGACTTTCGTAACGATGTAAAACCGAACTGGTGTCCAGGGTGTGGCGATTTCTCCGTTCAAGCTGCCATTCAGCGCGCTGCGGCAAACGTCGGGCTTGAACCCCATCAATTAGCGGTTATTTCTGGAATCGGCTGCTCGGGACGTATTTCCGGTTATATTCATTCGTACGGCTTTCACGGCACCCATGGCCGCGCGTTGCCGCTCGCCCAAGGAGTGAAAATGGCGAACCGTGATTTAACGGTCATTGCCGCAGGTGGCGATGGAGACGGATTTGCGATCGGCATGGGTCATACCATTCATGCGATTCGCCGCAACATCGATATTACGTATATTGTTATGGACAACCAAATTTACGGCTTAACAAAAGGGCAAACATCGCCGCGCAGCGATGTCGGCTTTAAAACGAAAAGCACTCCGCAAGGTTCGGTCGAACCGGCTCTTTCGATTATGGAAATTGCGCTAAGCGCTGGCGCAACGTTCGTAGCGCAAAGCTTCTCAAGCGATTTAAAAGAATTAACGAGCTTAATTGAAGAGGGGATTAAACATAAAGGGTTCTCGCTTATTAACGTATTCAGTCCATGTGTCACATATAATAAGGTAAACACATACGACTGGTTTAAAGAAAATCTTGTGAAAGTAAGCGAGATTGAGGGATATGATCCATCGGACCGCACCATGGCAATGCAAACGGTAATGAAATATAAAGGATTAGTAACAGGGCTGATTTATCAAAATAAAGAACAAAAATCGTATCAAGAACTGCTTCACGGTTATAGCGAAACACCGCTTACGGAGGCAGATCTTCAACTAAGCAAAGAAAAATTCGATGAATTAATTTCTGAATTTATGTAATTTGGAAATGATTCACTCCCAATTAGGTATTGCCTAGTTGGGAGTGATTTTGTTATGATGATTTGTTCAGTGTTAAGCTGAATAAGAAAAGTATTGTTTAAATTTGTGATCAATTATATACTATGATAATGTGTATGATGAAAAGGAAACAATTGTTTTCTATAGCTATAGAAAGGAGATTATTATGAACGAAAAACAACGTTTAGAACAAACAGGACAAATTCAAACAGCTGATCATCCAACGGACAAAAAATCCGCTTTGGATGCGTTAAAGAAAAAAACGAGCAAAGATTACGAAAAATATTTTACTAGCGTATTTATTCCGCCAAATTTAAAAGAAGCGAAAAAACGCGGAAAAGAAGAAGTAAAATATGTTAAAGACTTCACTATACCGGAGCAATTCCGCGGCATGGGCGAAGGCCGCAAGTTTTATATTCGCACGTATGGCTGTCAAATGAACGAACATGATACCGAAGTAATGGCAGGAATTTTTATGGCGCTCGGATATGAGCCGACTGACCGCCCGGAAGATGCGAATGTCATTTTATTGAATACGTGCGCGATCCGCGAAAACGCGGAAAACAAAGTGTTTGGCGAGATCGGCCACTTAAAGCCGCTGAAGCAAAACAATCCGGATTTGCTTCTTGGGGTATGCGGCTGTATGTCGCAAGAAGAATCGGTCGTCAATAAAATTTTGAAACAATATCAATACGTTGACATGATTTTCGGTACGCATAACATTCATCGCCTTCCATACATTTTACATGAAGCATACATGTCAAAAGAAATGGTTGTGGAAGTTTGGTCAAAAGAAGGCGATGTGATCGAAAATCTTCCAAAAGCGCGCAGAGGCAACATTAAAGCATGGGTAAACATTATGTACGGCTGCGATAAGTTCTGTACGTACTGTATCGTTCCGTATACGCGCGGGAAAGAACGAAGCCGTCGTCCGGAAGACATTATTCAAGAAGTGCGCCATCTCGCCGCCCAAGGATATAAAGAAATTACGCTTCTTGGCCAAAACGTCAACGCCTACGGGAAAGATTTCACCGATATGAAATACGGTCTTGGCGACTTGATGGACGAACTTCGTAAAATTGATATTCCGCGCATTCGCTTTACGACTAGCCATCCGCGCGATTTTGACGATCGTTTAATCGAAGTGCTCGCCAAACGCGGCAATCTAGTCGAGCATATTCACCTTCCAGTGCAATCCGGCAGCACGGAAATATTGAAATTGATGGGCCGGAAATATACGCGTGAGGAATATTTAGAGCTTGTTCGCAAAATTAAAGAAGCGATTCCAGACGTTGCGTTAACAACGGATATTATTGTCGGCTTCCCGAACGAGACGGAAGAGCAGTTTGAAGAAACGCTGTCGCTCTACCGCGAAGTCGAATTTGATTCTGCATACACGTTCATTTATTCACCACGTGAAGGCACACCGGCGGCAAAAATGGTTGATAATGTACCGATGGAAGTGAAAAAAGAACGCTTGCAGCGGCTAAACGCGCTTGTCAATGAAATTTCAGCGCGAAAAATGAAGGAATATGAAGGGAAAGTTGTCGAAGTATTAGTTGAAGGCGAGAGCAAAAACAACCCGGATGTCCTTGCTGGATACACGCGGAAAAACAAGCTTGTCAACTTCATCGGTCCGAAATCGGCGATTGGCAAACTTGTCAAAGTGCGGATTACCGAAGCGAAAACATGGACATTAAACGGGGAAATGGTAGAAGAAGCGATCGAGGTGAAATGAGATGGCAAAATATACACGTGATGAGATTTTAGCCCAGGCGAAAGAACTCGCCAAAATGATTGCCGAGACAGAAGAAGTTGATTTTTTTAAACGCGCGGAAGAAAAAATACACCAAAACGAAAAAGTGCGCGCGATGATCGAGCAAATTAAATCATTGCAAAAACAAGCAGTCAACTTAAAACATTACGGGAAATATGAAGCGCTGAAAAAAGTAGAAGCACAAATTGATGCGATTTACGAAGAGCTTTCGCAAATTCCGATCGTTAGCGAATTCCAGCAATCGCAAACGGAAGTGAACGACCTGCTCCAATTAGTCGCTTCTACCATCTCCAATACGGTGACCGATGAGATTATCGCATCAACAGGCGGCAACGTGTTGCGCGGGGAGACAGGTGCGCAAATACGCTGTAGTGGAAACGGCGACTGCGGCTGTCATTAAAATTTGACTGACGTCCTTGGTTTTCAAGGGCGTTTTTTTATTGGAAAAAAGTAGGCACATCATACGGGGACCCTGCATACAATGAACTATAAGGAATAATTTATAAACTTATGTGCACATTAGGCGAAATCATGCATAGGATGAAATGAAGATTCATTTGAGGAGGGTTTCTTATATGTCTGAATACAGAGAAATTATTACAAAGGCGGTCGTCGGGAAAGGTCGTAAATTTACGCAATCTACTCATACGATTACTGCTCCGAATCGTCCATCAAGCATTTTAGGATGCTGGATTATTAACCATCGTTACGATGCGAAAAAATGTGACAAGACAGTAGAAATCCATGGGAAATATGACGTTAACGTTTGGTATTCATACGACAACAATACAAAAACAGAAGTTGTCACAGAAACAGTAACATATGCGGATGTGGTGAAATTAAAATACCGTGACGATGATGACATTATTAGCGATGATACAGACATTATTGTTCGCGTCATTCAGCAGCCGAACTGCCTAGAATGCACCATTTCGCCAAACGGAAATAAAATTGTGGTCGATGTAGAACGCGAATTTATTTCCGAAGTCATTGGGGAAACGAAAATATGTGTCGCGATCCATCCAGACGGCTGCGGCAATGATGACGATGATTTTGACTACGGTGACCTAGATGAAGAACTAGAAGATTTAAGCCCAGATTTGCTTCTCGGCGATGAAGAGTAAAACTAGGAAGAAAGATCTTCCTAGTTTTTTTTGGTTGAAAAGGGATGGAATGGAGCTTAACTTTTTATTTATCTGTTTCGTATCAATATTTGCATCATATTCATCACTTTTTTATATATATTAACTATTCAAAATAATAAAAAAATTATAAAAAATTAAAATTTTTTGTAGACATGTGATTTTATATGTGCTATTCTATTTAACAAATAAACCATACTAATTGTGGATTAATATATTTAGAGATTTTTGAAACGTGTTAAATTTATCCTCTGTTTTCTATCAAAAGCTAGAAATTGATGAGGCAAAAAACGCTTTTGATGGAGCATGCGTTGATGTTCTTCAGTTGTTTTAGTCATTGAAGCAACGTTTCCACACATTGAAATGCCTCAACCATCTCTTCATGATTTAACATCAGACATAATGGTTCTCCTATTCTCTGCCTACACGAAGCAACGGTCCTGCACAATGAATATGTTCCAGTCCAAACAGCGATTTTCGGTTATTCGTTCACTATAATCATATATAGCTATGAAAGCCCGCGATTGGAGCCACCGGTGAGGTAGAAAACAGTTTTGTTTGAACCGTGCAGACAGGCGCCAAATACCAGTGAGGTGTTTGTCCATGATGCTTAACGGGACAAAAGTGAGTGCTTATACGCAGGTGTAGGAAAAACTCTTTAGTGCGCCAGAATCTGTGGATTTTAGTCGTGCAGAGGTTCAGACTTTTCACTGTTCGTTTCTTTCGGAACGTGAATGGTCTTTTCGGCTCATTAACCATTTTTTAACATAAATAAAGAAAAAATACTAAAAAATGATATTTTCCCATTTTATCTCCAGATTCACGGTCATCCTTATTTCTAAATATCCATTGAAGGAGGTGATGAAATCTAGTTGCAGGGTGAGATCATAGCGAATCATTTTGCACAGATTGCTCTGTGACAACCGAAGATGCGGGGGTGATACGAAAAGGTTTTGCGCGTAAGTAAAATATTCTGCCATTATGCTTCCTAGTCTAGATTTTAGATCTATCATTTATAACTACTATAAAATATCACAATGCTATCAAATTAAACATGTAGGAAGGGGATGAAGAAATGAAAACAGCGGTAAAAAGAAAAGCGCAAATTCTTGCGATTGATGCTGGGGGAACGATGACAGACACATTTATCATCGATGAAAACGGAGAATTTGTCGTTGGGAAAGCGCAATCTACACCGGAAGACGAATCGGTAGGTCTCTTAAATTCGGCGAAGGATGCGCTTTCTTACTGGGAAACGACCGTTGATGAGCAATTTCCGCAGCTGCTTGCCGGAGTCTATTCGGGAACAGCGATGCTGAACCGACTCGTTTCAAGGAAGGGACGCCGGGTCGGACTGATCGTTAACAAGGGGATGGAAGACTTTCATCGAATGGGCCGAGCGATCCAATCATATCTTGGTTATTCTTACTCGGACCGTTTGCACATCAATACTCACCGTTATGATCCGCCGCTTGTCCCGAGAGAGTTAACGAGAGGTGTAACCGAAAGGGTTGACTTATTTGGAAACGTTGTTATTCCGCTTTATGAGCATGAAGTGGAACCAGCTGTTAGGGAACTTCTTGAACTAGATGTAGAAGCCATTGTTATCAGCTTGCTTCATTCTTACAAGTATCCTCATCATGAGCGAAGAGTGAGAGATATAGCCAAAGAAGTCATGAAGAAAGTCGGTAAAGAAGTTCCTGTATTTGCGTCCGTCGACTATTATCCGGTTAGAAAAGAGTCGCACCGGACAAATACGACAATCATTGAGGCGTATGCGGCCGATCCTTCGCGCGAAACGTTAACAAAAATTAATAATATGCTAAAAGAACATGGAGCTAACTTTGATTTGCGTGTGATGGCAAGCCATGGAGGGACGATCAGCACACGGGCAAACGAATTGGCAAGAACGCTTGTCTCTGGCCCAATCGGCGGCGTCATTGGCGCAAAATACCTTGGAGAGCAGCTTGGCATTCGCAATATTGCCTGCTCGGATATTGGTGGAACGAGCTTTGATATAGCGCTCATCACCCAAGGGGATTTGAGCATCAACACAAGTCCGGATATGGCTCGTCTTGTGCTCTCACTGCCGCTTGTCGCAATGGATACCGTCGGAGCGGGAGCCGGAAGCTATGTCCGAGTCGATCCGAACTATAAAACATTGACACTTGGCCCGGACAGTGCCGGATCGAGAGTCGGTGTGTGCTATCCGGAAGGCGGCGTGGACACGGTAACGGTAACGGACTGCCACGTTGTTCTCGGACTAATCAACCCGGATAACTTCCTTGGCGGGGAAGTCAAGCTCTATCCAGAGCGAGCGTACGAAGCGATTAAGAAACAGATCGCTGATCCGCTCGGATTATCCGTCGAAGACGCGGCGTACGGCGTGATTGACCTGCTTGAATCACAGCTTCGCAACTACCTGGAATCCATGATTTTAGGAAAAGGGTATTCGCCATCCCAGTATGTATGCTTCTCATACGGAGGAGGAGGCCCGCTACATACCGCCGGTTATACGAAAGGACTAGGTTTTGAAGATGTGCTCGTACCGGCGTGGGCGGCAGGATTTTCCGCGTTCGGCTGTGGTGCTGCGGATTTCGAATATCGTTATGATAAAACGCTCGATATTAACGTCAATGACGGCGCCAGTGATGATGAAAAACTAAAAGCCGGAAAAGAACTGCAGGCTGCGTGGGATGAACTGAAGGAGAAAGTGGCAGCCGAATTTGAGAAGAACCAGTTCAGCAAAGGAGAAGTTGATTTCCGCCTCTATTTCCGCATGCAATACCAAGGACAATTAAACGACTTGGAAATTGAAGCGCCGATTGAAGCATTCAAGAATGTGAATGACTGGTATGAACTTGTGAACGCGTTCGAAGACACGTATGCGAGAGTTTACGCCAAGGCGGCGAAATCGCCAGAGCTCGGTTACAGCATCACAGGCGCAATCGTTCGGGGAATCGTCGAAGTGCCGAAACCGAAAATCCCGGTAGAACCGTTTGCGGGGGAAACACCGCCGAAAGAAGCGTACCTTGGCAAGCGCAGAGTGTATTGGAAAGGCCAATGGATCGAAGCGGATATTTGGGAAATGGAAAAACTGAAGCCGGGCAACAAAATTAAAGCGTTCTCGATCATTGAATCTCCGGCTACGACATTTGTCATTCCGCCGGGATTTGAAACATATCTTGACCAACATCGCATTTTCCACTTGAAAGAAGTTTAAAAAAATTTAAAGGGAGGTTGATCAATCATGGCGATGAACGTAAAAGAGGTAAAACAACGCAAAACTATCGGGTGGAATGGAAAAACACTCAAAGAAATGCGGGAGGAAATCGATCGGATTAGCCAGCTGACTGGACATTACGCAGGATTGAAAGAACTTCCGCTGAAAGAAAGCGATCCGATCCGTTATGAAAAGATCTTTTCCAAACTGCGCGGCGGTGTGGTGCACGCGCGGGAAACGGCGAAAAGGGTTGCCGCATCGCCGATTGTCGAGCAGGAAGGTGAATTATGCTTTACACTTTACACTCCTGAAGGTGATTGCGTTGTTACTTCCACTGGAATCATCATTCACGTTGGCACGATGGGCGCCGCCATCAAATTTATGATTAAAAATGACTATGAAGAGAACCCTGGCATTGAAGATGGCGATATTTTCTGCAACAATGACTGCCAGATCGGAAACGTCCATCCGTGTGATGTTCATACGATCGTGCCAATTTTCTACGATGGAGAACTGATTGGCTGGGTTGGCGGAGTTACTCACGTTATCGATGTTGGCGCAACAGCACCTGGAAGCATGACGGTCGGACCTGTCACTCGTTACGATGACGGTTATCAAGTGGCCTGCCGCAAAATCGGGAAAAACGATACACTGTTAAAAGACTGGTTAATTGAAAGCCAGCGTTCGGTCCGTACGACAAAGTACTGGCTGCTTGACGAACGGACGCGCATAGCCGGATGTCATATGATTCGCGATCTTGTTCTTGATATTGTAAGAGAGGAAGGAATCGATACGTACAAACAATTTATCCGCGAAGTGATCGAAGAGGGACGCCGCGGCTTTATCAACCAAGTAAAAACGCTGCTTATTCCGGGAAGATACCGCCAAGTTTCCTTTGTAGACGTACCGTACAAAAATCTTGATGTACCTCCATATGCCCGTGTGAACACAATCATGCACGCGCCGACGGAGATCATCGTTCATAAGGACGGCAAATTTGAAATCGACTTTGAAGGAGTTAATCGATGGGGATGGCATAGCTACAACGCGACGCCGGTTTCAATTACGAGTGGAATCTGGGTTATGATGTCGCAAACGCTCATTCCGAACGACCGGGTCAACGATGGAGCGTATTATGCAAGTAAGTTTGACTTGCCGTACGGTTCATGGCTAAATCCAGATGATATTCGTACTGCGCACAGCTATGCTTGGCATTTCCTTGTATCTGCGTGGAGCCCGTTATGGCGTGGACTCAGCCGCAACTATTTCGCCCGCGGTTATCTCGAAGAAGTCAACGCAGGTAATGCCAATACATCCAACTGGCTACAAGGTGGAGGCTACAACCAGTTCAATGAAAACCATGCTGTCAACAGCTTCGAGTCAGCCGCTGAAGGGGTTGGCGCGAGCGCGGTAAGAGATGGGATCAGCCACGCCGCGGCAATTTGGAACCCGGAAGGCGATATGGGCGACATGGAAATCTGGGAGCTGGCAGAACCGCTCATTTATCTCGGAAGAAGCATTAAGCCGAATACAGGCGGCCACGGAAAATACCGTGGTGGAAACGGCTATGAATCGTTGAGAATGGTGTATGGGGCAAAAGACTGGACGATGTTCTTCATGGGCAACGGCTACATCTCGAGTGACTGTGGATTGATGGGAGGTTATCCAGCCGCATCGGGATACCGTTTTGAGGCCCATGGCACGAACTTAAAAGAACGGATCGAAAAGAGACTGCCGATTCCGACTGGCGGTGACCCTGATCCGGATAACCCACAATATGAAAAACTGATGGAAGCAAAAGAAATTATCCGTGACAAGCAGGCGATTACAACGGAAACCATTTTTGAAAACTATGATCTATATTTGAACTATTTGCGTGGGGGTCCAGGATTCGGCGATCCGCTAGAGCGGAAGCCAAAAATGATTGAAAATGATTTAAACGAAGGCCATATTCTTCCTCGTTTCGCTGAAAGTGTTTATGGAGCGGTCTTCACTCAAGATGAAAAAGGTCGATATATCGTTGATGAAGAAGCAACGAAGAAACGCCGTGAGGAAATGAGAAAAGAGCGGCTGAAACGGGGAGTGCCGACAAAACAATGGATGCAAGAGGAAAGAAAGAAAATTATCAACAAAGAAGCAGCGATACAAGTGCGTCACATGTATGCGAGCACCTTCGCGTTAAGTGAAAAGTTTTATAACGAGTTTAAGTCGTTCTGGAATTTGCCGGAAGATTGGAAATTAACAGAAGAAGAATTGGGCATCCCGGTATTCGGAAGAAAAATTAATAAGTTGAAATGAGGTGAAAATATGGAAAAATACGATAAATACGATCGCAAGACGATAGAGGAATTAATCGACGGTACGATAGATTTTGTCAAATTAAAAGAAATGCTCTCCAATTATAAAGACACTGACCGATTTGACAAATATATTAGCATCCTTCAAGAAAGGGTGCCGTGGGATGATCCGATTTTGCTTCCGGCCGGCCTTCATCTCTATATTGTGCAAAAGCCGGATGGCCGGCGCATCGTAAAATGCGATTGTGGATATGAATTTTGCGAGGCAAGCGACAACTGGAAGCTTCATGCGCTCATCTATGTTCGTGATACAGTAGAAAAAATGGCGGAACTGTATCCGAAATTGATGGCGCCAGATCCGGAATGGCAGGTGCTTCGCGAGTACTATTGCCCTGGCTGCGCAACACAGCTTGAGGTAGAAGCGGTGACACCGTGGTATCCGGTCATCAAAGACTTCGAGCCTGATATCGATACATTCTATAAAGAATGGTTAAAGCGCCCGCTTCCGCAGGGGAAATAAAAATAAAAAACAGACGGCGGCGAAAAGCTGCCGTCTGTTTTTATGCATTGCATTTTCTGAAATGGAATGCAAGGGAGAAGCTCATTATTGGAAAGACGAACATAGGAGCTGCCGGACTGCTTAACGCTTTAGCGATGCCAGAATTTGAACTTTCTCTTTTTCTTCTTTAAAATATGTTATAATGAAACGTGTTGAAACGCAGATGCATTAATGTATTCAAAAAAATCTCCATATTGGTTCGAAACTAGATACATAGAAAACAAGATTTCGCGGAATTAAGCGGCTTTATGTTGATGGCGATACACGGATGGAAACGCCAAAATGACAGGGTGGCCGCTAATTTTATTGGTAAAACGTAAATTTGCAAGGTTGGAGGAGAACGATGGCTACATATACGCCGATGATTCAGCAATACTTGGACATTAAGGCACAATATCCAGATGCCTTTTTATTTTTTCGCCTTGGCGATTTTTACGAAATGTTTTTTGACGACGCGATCAAAGCGGCGCAGGAACTGGAAATTACGCTGACAAGCCGTGATGGCGGCGGCGAAGAACGGGTGCCGATGTGCGGCGTCCCGTATCATTCGGCGCAAGGATATATTGAACAGTTGATTTCAAAAGGATATAAAGTCGCGATTTGCGAACAAGTCGAAGATCCAAAAACGGCAAAAGGGGTCGTCCGCCGCGAAGTCGTTCAGCTCATTACCCCTGGAACAGTGATGGAAGGGAAAGGACTGTTAGATAAAGAAAACAACTACTTGGCGACGGTGACCATGTTTGATGATGGTACGTATGGTTTTGCTTATACGGATTTATCAACAGGGGAAAATCGCATAACGCTTCTTGCTTCATTGGATGATGTGATGAATGAGCTGTATGCGATCGGTACGAAAGAAATTGTCATTTCTTCTCAATTCCCAGAACAGTATCAACAGCTATTAAAAGAACGTTATGATGTGACGATTTCTTATGAGGACGAAACAGCGATTCCTGAAGGATTTACGTCGATCGTCGAAGCGCTTCAGCAAGATAAACTTAAAACGACGTTCGGCCGCCTGCTTCATTATATTATTCGCACGCAAAAACGACGCCTCGATCATATGCAGTCTGTTCAAGTGTATCAAGTCGATCATTATATGAAAATCGATTTGTACTCGAAGCGAAATTTGGAATTAGCCGAGACAATCCGTTCCAAAGGGCGGAAAGGCTCGCTGTTGTGGCTTCTTGATGAAACAGTGACGGCAATGGGCGGGCGGTTGCTGAAACAATGGCTTGATCGCCCGCTTTTGGATCGCAAACAAATCGAACGGCGCTTACATATGGTCGAAACACTGATCCATCATTATTTTGAACGGCAGGAGCTGCGCGAACGTCTTCGCGAAGTGTACGACGTCGAGCGCCTCGCTGGCCGTGTTGCCTACGGAAACGTAAACGCGCGCGATTTAATTCAACTGAAAAAATCGCTTCAGCAAATCCCGGCGTTAAAAGATATTGTTGAAAACCTTTCAGATGATGAAGCGAAGCAGCTTGCCGACAAACTCGATCCATGTTCGGAACTTGTCGATCTGTTAGAGCGGTCGATTCAAGAAAATCCGCCATTGTCCGTCAAAGAAGGAAACATCATTAAAGACGGATATAACGAAACGCTTGATCGTTATCGCGATGCAAGCCGCAATGGGAAAGCATGGATTGCCCAGCTAGAAAGCAAAGAACGGGAATTAACCGGGATTAAATCATTAAAAATTGGCTATAACCGCGTGTTCGGCTATTACATTGAAGTGACGAAGCCGAATCTTCATTTGTTGCCAAAGGGACGTTATGAGCGAAAACAAACACTAGCAAACGCTGAACGTTTTATTACCCAGGAATTAAAAGAAAAAGAAGCGCTCATTTTAGAAGCGGAAGAAAAAAGCATCGAACTAGAATACGAATTGTTTGTGGACATTCGCGAACGCGTAAAACAATATATTCCGCGTTTGCAATCATTAGCGAAAACGATTAGCGAACTCGATGTCTTGCAGTCGTTTGCGACTGTAAGCGAAGAGCGTCATTACGTAAAACCGCAGTTTTCCGATAATCGTGAGCTGATCATTCAAGCGGGCCGCCATCCAGTAGTGGAAAAAGTGCTTGGGGCGCAAACGTATGTACCGAACGATTGTTATATGAATAAAGAGCGGGAACTGTTGTTAATTACGGGACCGAATATGTCCGGAAAAAGCACGTACATGCGGCAAATTGCCCTTACTGCCATTATGGCGCAAATTGGCTGCTTTGTACCGGCAGAGAAAGCAGTCCTCCCAATTTTTGACCAAGTGTTTACGAGAATTGGTGCGGCGGATGATTTAGTATCTGGGCAAAGTACGTTTATGGTCGAAATGCTCGAAGCGCGCAATGCGATCGTTCACGCGACACAAAACAGCTTAATTTTGTTTGATGAAATCGGACGCGGCACGTCTACGTATGATGGGATGGCATTGGCGCAAGCGATCATCGAATACATTCATGATCATATTGGCGCGAAAACGTTATTTAGCACACATTATCATGAATTAACGGATCTGGAGCAATCGCTTGCCAAGCTGAAAAACGTTCATGTGAGAGCCGTTGAGGAAAATGGAAAAGTCGTGTTTCTTCATAAAATTGAAGAAGGACCAGCCGACCAAAGTTACGGCATTCATGTCGCCGAGCTTGCTGAGCTTCCGGCTTCTCTCATTCAGCGCGCCAAAGAAATTTTAGCCGAGCTTGAGCAGCAAGAACAGCGAAAAGAACAGCCAAGCGGCAAGAACGAGGCGGTCTTCGAACAGCTCAGCATGTTTGCCGAAGAGCAGCCTTCAAAAGAAGAATCCCATCTATCGAAAAAAGAGAAAAAGGCGCTTGAGGCATTAAAATCAGTCAATTTGTTGGAAACAACGCCGCTTGAAGCGTTAAACAAATTATACGAAATTCAAAAACTATTAAAGTAAAGGAGGCATAGCGATGGGAAAAATTCGTAAGCTCGATGACCAATTGTCCAATAAAATCGCCGCAGGGGAAGTCGTCGAGCGTCCTGCCTCCGTCGTTAAAGAGCTCGTTGAAAACGCGGTTGACGCCAATAGCACCATTATTGAAATTGAATTAGAAGAAGCAGGACTAGCGAAAATTCGCGTCATCGATAATGGGGACGGAATGGAAGAAGATGATTGCCTCGTTGCTTTTGAAAGACATGCGACAAGCAAAATTAAAGATGAGCACGATTTGTTTCGCATCCGCACGCTTGGCTTTCGCGGCGAAGCGCTGCCGAGCATCGCCTCCGTCTCGGAAGTTGAGATGAAAACAAGCACGGGAGACGGTCCAGGGACGAAAGTGGTTCTAAAAGGTGGAAAACTCGTTGTACACGAACGGACAACAAGCCGCAAGGGAACCGATATTACTGTATCTAACTTGTTTTTCAACACCCCGGCCCGTTTAAAATATATGAAAACGATTCATACTGAGCTTGGTCATGTCACCGATGTCGTCAATCGCCTTGCCATGGCGCATCCTGATATTTCGTTTCGGCTGCGCCATCACGGGAAGCAGCTGCTTTACACGAGCGGCAACGGCGATGTACGCCATGTGCTTGCCGCGATTTACGGCATGGATGTCGCGAAAAAGATGATTCCAATTCAAGCGGAATCGCTCGATTTTACCGTTCAAGGCTACATTTCGCTTCCAGAAGTGACGCGCGCTTCGCGAAATTACATTTCCACGATCGTCAACGGGCGATATGTGCGCAACATTCCGCTCGCAAAAGCGATCGAAGAGGGATATCATACACTGTTGCCGATCGGCCGCTATCCGATTGTATTTTTATCGATTGCGATGGATCCGATTTTAGTCGATGTCAATGTCCATCCGGCAAAATTAGAAGTACGTTTCAGCAAAGAAGCGGAATTAAACGAGCTCGTCACCCAAGCGATTCGCCAGGCGCTTCAAGCGCGGACGCTTATTCCTGAGATGACGATCAAGCAAAAAGAAACTCCAAAACCAAAAGCAGAACAAACGGCTTGGACGTTTGAACATGTCGTTAAAGAACCATTTGTTTCTCCACTCGTTCATGTAGATGAACCAAAACAAGTAGATGAGCCAAAGCAATCAAGTCCAGTGCAAGAACCAAAGGAGGAAATCCCTTCGTTTTTGCAGGCAGTGGAATCAAAACAAAATGATGTCGATGATGAACTAGTCGAAATGGACGAGCAAACGGAATCATCAGACGAACAAGAGCATGTGAATGACCGGCTTCCGCCGCTTTATCCAATCGGGCAAATGCACGGAACGTACATTTTGGCGCAAAATGAGAGAGGGCTTTACATCATTGACCAGCATGCTGCCCAAGAGCGCATTAAGTATGAATATTTTCGCGAAAAAGTTGGCGAAGTAATAAACGAAGTGCAGGAATTGCTTGTTCCGCTTACGTTTCATTATCCGACAGATGAATATGTGCTAATTGACGCACATCGTGAAGAATTGGCGAAATGCGGCGTCTTTTTAGAACCGTTCGGGCACAATACGTTCATCGTCCGCTCCCACCCATCGTGGTTTCCAAAAGGGGAAGAAGCGGCGATTATTGAAGAAATGATCCAGCAAGTGATCGATATGAAAAAAGTCGATATTAAGCAGCTTCGTGAAAAAGCAGCGATTTTAATGAGCTGCAAACGTTCGATTAAAGCGAACGAGTATTTGCGCGATGACGAAATCTTCGCACTCTTGGAATCATTGCGCAAAACGACTGATCCATTCACCTGCCCGCACGGCCGCCCAATCATCATCCATTTTTCCACGTATGAGCTGGAGAAAATGTTTAAGAGAGTGATGTAAATATAAAAGCGCAACATCCTTGTTCTATCAAGGAGTTGCGCTTTATTTTTTCGTTTGCCCTGCTTGTAAGCCCGAATCACTTTACGGATTGCTTTCTGGGGAATTGTGTATGCAAGCAAAAATACAGTAATTTGTTGTTCCGGAAGGGCGAACAGTAGATTAGGCAACGAAACAAAAGAGTAATTATGTTTCCAAAGAGGTGATAACGAATGAACGATAAAGAGCGGTTGAATGAAATTATAATTCGCTACAAGACTGTTAAACCGTTTGAATTTTATAACGACATCGGTGTTATCGCGATGGATGAAAAGGATAAAGATTGGCCTATTGAACAAGCGAAGAAAGCTGTGATATCTGAAGATTATTAGACCAACAACGAGCAATTAAAAAGAGAATTCAAAAATTTCTTTGGCTCTGTTGAGGTAATCAAAGCAAAACAGATTGAGGTAGACAGAAAAATTAAGGACTTTACGAAAAGGGTTTATCGAGCGTTTCCGTGGGTTTTTCTTTAAGGGGCAACTAGAGAGTATGCGGGTAGCTTTTAGAAACAAAATAGCGGGTGGTGAGAACGTGCGGCAACTCACGATTTTTGATTTTCTTGAAGAAGTTGTCGAGAATGAATCGAGATATACTTTTGATAACGAAAAGGGATCATCGATGCAAATGCGGGGGGAATTTTGATTCCCCGTTGGAACAAAGAACAAGGTCATTATGATTCTGTTTGTGCGCATTGCTTTTCAACTAAAGAACGTTTTTATCCAGCGAACATGTGTCAAAGATGCGGCTGCACAACGAACGTCTATCAAGTATGGCTGTACGACTATAACGCGGAAAATGTATGCAAATATTGCATAAGACAGGACATGTTGCTTTCGAAATTTTTTAAGCCGTCAATAAAAGGAAGTAATCTGAAGTAAACAAAATAGCAAGGTGAGTTTCAAAAAAGCACTTCTATAAAGAAGCGCATAATTACCTAAATAATTTATTTAAAGCCGGAATTAATTTGTTAAAATAAGGCTTGATTATGAAATCCTTAGCGCCTATTTGAAGAGCATCAATAATGAAACTTTTTTGCCCCATCGATGAACAAATTATTACTTTTGCTTTTGGATCAAATTTTAAAATATTTTTTAAAGCATCTAATCCATTCATAATAGGCATAATTAAGTCAAGTATAACAATGTCAGGTGATTTTTCTTTGTAAAGAGATACAGCATTACTACCATCAGAAGCTTCAGCGATAACTTGGTAACCATTAGCGG
Organism: Parageobacillus toebii NBRC 107807; assembly: GCF_003688615.2. Lineage (GTDB taxonomy): Bacteria > Bacillota > Bacilli > Bacillales > Anoxybacillaceae > Parageobacillus_B > Parageobacillus_B toebii. The sequence goes on from NZ_CP049703.1 coordinate 2,050,582, forward strand.
TTAAGAGATTCTTTAATAAGTTTCTCATAAACATTGAATCATCAGCAACTAATACAGTTTTATACATTTGAACCACCTTTGACTAAAAAAGTAAATATATATCCTTAAAAATGTACATATGACAGTGCGCCTAATAAGGAACCTTTAAAAAAATCACAATGATTTTTCATGGGAAAGACAACTGGCTGGCATGTCTATTGAAAATAGATTTAGCTCCTTTCGCTTTGCGTTTTGCCCTTTCGAGTAGTTTGGTGATGCAATATTAAATTTTTTGTATATATTTGTCGAAACTTGTCCAATAATCTAAAGAAATATTAACAAGTTTTATAGTTAAATTTACATAGGAAAAATCGATTATTTTTTGATATTGAAAGTTATTAAATAGTACTATTGATCTATTAAACAAAAAATATTCAGAATGGTAGTTATGTTTTCCAAGAAGGGGTGATATGATCCCCTTATAGTAGACAGAAAAAAGAAAGCCAATTCATCTGTCTACTATAAGGGGATTTTTCTATGGGAAAATACGAAAAACATATGATGCAAAGTTTAAAAAGAAAGCTGTGGATTTATATTTGAAAGAGGGCATGAGTCATAAAACGGTGGTGAAAGAATTAGGGATTGATAAGTCCGGTACATCGATGGGTGAAACGCTATGAATAGGAAGGAATACAAGGTCTGAAGGAAAAACGGGACAAATCGAAAGGACCAAATAAAGGAAGAACGAGAACTCATCCGGAAGATCCTGAAACAAAAATCAAGCGCCTTGAGGCGGAAGTAGAGATGCTAAAAAAGCTCTTAATTGATATGTTCTCTGAAGGATTTCTCAATAAATATGATTTATCTAACTTTAGTTTAACTGATCGTATATTTGGATATCATTTTTTGTGAGTCATATTCCAGGAGTACTTGAACCATCGGCTGAGCAACGAATTTCAAGTATAACGCATCGGCGCAAGTATATGGAGATGAGAGCCTGCGCAGATTGTTCTATACCGCCTGCACCCGGGCTATGCATTACTTGCAGCTTTACAGTGTAGGCGAACCGAGCCCCTTTTTGCGCAACGTTGAGCCGGGGAGTTTGCTTTTGATCCAGAGTTAACACGGGGCTGGTCTGGAGTCTTAAATGTATCACTGTAATTAAATTTTGTCGGCGGCGGTCGAATTCAACGTGATAAGAAGAAAGAGGTCCATGCCATTACAGAATAAAGGTTGAGCAACATGACATAAGCCGGAGCGCAAGTGCAGCAGCTGCACACATCGTTCCGGCTTATTCCTTTTCAGTGGAACAACTTCTACTTTTCAATCAATCCACTTCTTCTAGAACGTCAAAAGCAACAAAATGCGCAGGGTTAGACTTTGTTAAGCGTTTGACTGCTTTTTCTTTCCGTGCTTGGAAACGTTGCATGACGGACTTAAAGCAAAGCTTTGCTTGTTCATCCAGCATGATCATTTTTCCGTCAAGGATGCAGTCTGAAGGTAAATTAATATCCTTCATTTCTGGGTACTGGAAAGTACACTCATTTGGCGGCGAGTACTACCACTCTAGTAGTGTAGTAAGGCTCTGTGGCCGTCAAATTTGAGCTAATGAAGGTATCCTCTGGGTACTGCATCTGATTTATGAAGCAACATGGACTTCAGAGACTGGTGTCACACGCGATTCCCTCCATGCTCCCACAATACCATTAAGAAAATAACCATCAATATGAGAGTGGTGGCAAAAATATAGCATATATTTTTATATAACAGTAGTTGCATTTAGTCATCTGTTATAATACAATACTAATAAAAATAAATATTCGGAAAATTTTTTGAAGGTTCGTTCGACTTGAATGAGCGTCTTGTATCCGGTTACCATGTCGGCTGAGGATAAGCCGGTATTTGTCTTAATCAGGAACTTTTCATCCCGTAACCCCTCCTTGGCTAATGCTGCTTCATTGGAAACGTTAAGGTTTGTCCATCATCATCGACCTCGAATAGGCTTGCATGTTCTTTCGGGTCAGGATTTCCGCGACCTTTATGATGGTATTTTTCGGATCGAGTTTTCTTCCCCGTTTACCAGGTTTGATGAGACATTCAGTATAGTGCTCTTTTAATTTTTTAGAGATGCGGTTTTGTAACCCCAAAAATGGTCCTTAACTGTCAAAGGTGAGTTATAATCCTCATTTCTCACTTTTTGAATTCGTTGATATATTCTTTAAAGAAAGCGAGGTAATGGAGATGAATGTAAAATCCCTCGAACAAGTATTTACCCAGACAGTAAAATTTTTCGAATGGCTGCTAGCGGGAATCATTATTGTAGCGGTAATTGCAGAAGGAACAATGCTCGTCCATGACCTATTCAGCTACATCATGGAAGGGGAAATCATGGAGAAATTTCAGGATTTTTTAGCTCATGCACTCTTGTATATTATTGGATTAGAGGTCGCACTTATGCTCATCAAGCACGATATGACACTCGTCATGGATATAATCATTTTTGCCATTGCCCGTAAGATGATCATCTTGAATGTGCATATGTGGGAGATTCTAGTCGGAATCTTAGCCATCTTTATCCTCTACTACCTTAAATGTTACGGACTGAGTTGCCGCTTTTTCCCCAACCGACCTTAATTTTTAACAATCAGAGTTAATTTTTTTCACAGCGTAAACGTTCCGAATTCATGGGGTCCAATTTTTTACATTCACTCGTTCAACGGCAGTTCGCTTTTTAGCTCTTTGTAATTCTGAATAGATTTTGAGCAATAAATTCAATTAAAAACTAGTAAATTTTCGGTACGGGGCATCCAGCGAATGATTGAAAGTTACAGCCTGCCGAATAAAAAACTTACGCCCCATACGTTTTGTAAGTGAATGCTGAAGGTCACGAACAACGACATTGAAAAAGTACGGCGGCTTGCCGGCCATAGCAATATCGCCACGACATCTCGATACTTAAAAGACAGCTATAGTGATTTGGCGGATGCGGTGGAGGCGTTGCTGAAATTTTAACAAAGTTGGTTGTGCATAGGTGTACCGATAACAATTGGGATAGTTCAGTACGGCCATGGCATCTTTGAACCTTTCTTCGAAGATTGCTATGGTCTTTGGCGTTTTCTTATCCCATTAGCCAGCACTTACTCCAGTTAAAGATGGTCAAATCACTGGCGTCTGCTTAATTGAGTGATTCAAAAAAATTTTTATTTTTCATATTTCGCTATTTATCTCATTCCTTTAAATGATTATCAAACGCCTCTTGAACCTTATCCTTCTTGGGTGAAACAATTTTTCCCTTAACCTGCTTTAACGTCGCTACTATAAGAATGCTAACAATCACTAATAAGAACCATGAACTTACCTTTCCTAGATGAACGAGACTCCATGCATCGGTTTGGTTTGGATATTCCCAAGCTCCAAAGAACGTTGCGATATTTTCGGCTATCCATATAAAAAATCCGATGAGCACAAAAGAAAGTGCGAGTGGCATACGGTAACGAGTTCCATCAACCTCGAATGTGACCCATGATTGCCAAAAGACGATAATTACAAGTCCAGATAATCACCAACGAACGTCAATCCAATAATGGTGGGTGAAAAAATTCAAATAAATCGCAGCTGCAAGAGGTACAACTACCAAAAACGGTGGCCACTTAACCAGTTCAACCTTAAACCTCCTCCACGCCTGGCAAAGATAACTCGCTACACTTGCGTACATAAATCCACTATACAAAGGCACTCCAAAAATTTTGAAATATCCTTCCTCTGGATAAGACCAGGAGCCCATATGTACCTTGAAAAGTTCAAGAGCGAGCCCAATAAGGTGGAACAATGTGATAACCTTTAGTTCATCCCGTGTTTCAAGCCCAGAACGCACCATCCACCACTGCATCAGAAGGCAGATGATGAGCAGCCAGTCATACCGTGGTAGGAAGGGAAGTGGCATGAATTTTGTAAAAGCCAAAGAGGCAAAAATAACGACAGGAAACAAACATGATAGGGCCTGCTCCCAACCAAAACGAACGAGTTGTTTTAGGGCTCTCATGATTTGTGCCTCTTTATTATCCTTGAGTGTCTTCGTCGCTTTTGTATTCTAAAATATCTCCAGGCTGACATTCTAAAGCCTTACAAATCGCATCTAAAGTTGATAATCGAATCGCTTTTGCCTTTCCATTTTTCAATATAGAACGTGTTGCAAAACGCATAACGAATGCATAAATGCACATAAAAAATCCACCACCTTGGAAATCATATACAGTAGCCAAAAAACAACTCTCCAAGGGGTGGGCACTATCATGATTTTCCATTTAAACAACGAACATGCATGGTCTTACGAAATGGATCCACTTTTAGCATCCTTATTTCGATATATTGACTTTCTGTCGTTGCCAGAAACACCGCATGTGACAGGAAGGACGCCAGTGTTTGGATAATTATAATAGTTAAACAGTTTAGTAAAATTTGTTGCGCAAGGGGAGAGGGAACATAATATGCGCAATCATGAATTTAACGAACTATCTGCTTTTGTTATAATAAAAAAATGTACAGATCCATTTTATAGAAAAAGGAGGAAAAACATGACTGAATTGAGCAAGGTGCAGATTCAACATCAACGGTTATCTAAAGCTAAAATCGCTAAAAGAGCAACTGCTATTTTCATCGGGGCTGTTTTAATGGCAGTAGGACTTGAAATCTTTTTAGTCCCTAATAACATTATCGATGGAGGCATAACAGGCATTTCAATTATGCTTTCACATATTACGGGTTTTCGTCTTGGAATTTTTATTTTTCTTTTAAACCTTCCGTTCTTTTTTATGGGTTATAAACAAATTGGAAAAACTTTTGCTATCTCCTCATTGTTTGGGATTATCGTTTTATCCATTTTTACTTCTCTGTTTCATCCTATTCCAGCCTTCACAGACGACCTTTTATTAGCTACCATTTTTGGCGGAATGATTCTAGGTACGGGCGTAGGTCTTGTCATTCGTTATGGCGGCGCTTTGGATGGCACAGAAATACTCGCTATACTCATAAACAAAAAACTCCCTTTCTCTGTTGGCGAGATCATCATGTTTTTTAATATTTTTATTCTTGGTGCTGCTGGGTTTGTTTACACTTGGGATAGAGCAATGTATTCAATTTTAGCCTATGCGATTGCTTTTAAAACGATTGATGTTGTCATTAAAGGATTAGATGAATCGAAGTCGGCATGGATTATTAGTGATATTCCTGTAGCCATTGGGAATGCTATCATGAACCGATTAGGGCGAGGTGTTACATATTTAAGCGGAGAAGGAGCATTCTCTGGTGACGGTAAAAAAGTGATATTTTGTGTGATTACCCGTCTTGAGGAGGCCAAACTTAAAGAAATTGTCGAAGAAAATGACCCAAATGCTTTTTTAGCTATAGCAGATATGGCTGAAGTACGCGGTGGACGTTTTAAGAAAAGAGATATTCATTAAGGTGTCTTTTTCTAAATTATAATCGAACAAAATTACGGAAACGGTACGTTTATTGGTGCAACATCAAAAGGTGTAAAAGTTGTTAAAATGAGTGATAAATATTGGAAAGACCGATATATAGGTGCTAAGCGAGTCATTAAGTAGATAAAAGGCTATATTAAAGCTTCTTGTTAATTGGTAGAAAAACGGCAGACTTTTAGTGGATATTTTGTTTGAAGCAGGGCGTCGCTCCGATCGGGGCGGCGCTTTTATTTTTAGGATAAAGCATGGAGTTTTATAAAGGAGCGAACGAAATGGAGTTTTCTGAATAAACTGGCTAAAAAAGAATAAGTCCAAACTTAGTGAAGAGTATTATGGCAAACTTGAAAAGGCAAAAATATTTGTATGGATAAAAAATGGTGAAGCAAGCGATCCATCACTGGATATTATTCAGTCATTTCGTGTTTTATTAAATGTTGTTGGAAAATATATGAAAGAAAAAACATAATAGCAATTTTTTGTTAATTAAGGGTGATAAGTATGGAAAAATTAAAAATCGGCGATTGGGTTTATTATGCAGGGGATGAATATCAATTAGAGGGTGCATTGGGTTATGTTGATCGAGTGGTTGATTCTTATTGTGTTGTCGAATTTATACAAGACCGCAAAGGAAAACGATTAAAAAGGCGAAAAAGTTGCTCGATAGGGGAATTAATCCCGGCCAAAAGTAAGTCACCGATGACGAAAGAGGATTTTGATACATTGATGGATTTGGCGTTGGCGACCAAAGATTTTGAATGGTGTAAACAGTTGCTCGAACAGTTGAAAGGACAAAAAAGCGGCAAAGTAGGTTGATTCGTCATTCAAAGTGAAAGCCACGATAAAAATTTGTTGTAAGAACTACACAGGAGAAAGCTGGTTTGGCCATATGGATGGGCAGATAAAAATCATTGTAAATCAGCCAGTTGATATGGATAAGGAAACAAAATGACCATTTTGTTTCCGAGGAGGGAACAGGATGAGAAAAATTAAGTTTCAAGAAATTGCTAAAGGCTCTTCCCCGAGAGAATATTTAGAATCTATTAAACAGGATATATGCAGGACGAAAATGATCCAAATATTTACTGGGGAGAGCCTTCCAGTTATCTTAATTTACTAATTTAAGTAATCTACCATCGTTCTATAGATGATCGAAAATAATGAAGCCAAGGCTATTCATTTTCTGAGAAAAATGATAATATTCTTATGGAAATTCTACATACTGGTGGTGCATATATGTTTTCGTCGTTAAAACGATTTTTAATTGGCAGACCGTTGAAATCAACCGAACTAGGAGAACAAAAGCTGGACAAATTAAAGGCATTGGCTGTCTTATCTTCTGATGCTCTATCTTCGGTTGCGTACGGTACGGAACAGATTTTGCTTGTTCTTGCGTCGATTGGAGCTATTGCATTTTGGTATTCCATTCCTATTGCGATTGGAGTTCTTATTCTATTGGTGGCGCTTATTTTATCGTATCGCCAAATCATTTACTCTTATCCGCATGGAGGAGGGGCTTACGTCGTTTCCAAAACGAACCTAGGCATAAATCCGGGGCTCATTGCTGGAGGCTCTTTATTGGTCGACTATATTCTAACCGTGGCAGTAAGCTTGTCTGCAGGAACGGATGCCATTACATCCGCGTTTCCAGTTTTGCATCAACACACAGTAGGAATTGCTGTCGCACTGGTTGTGTTTATCACTATTCTTAATCTGAGAGGCGTAACCGAATCCGCTTCCGTTTTGGCATATCCCGTTTATTTGTTTGTGTTGGCGCTCGTAATTCTCATTATTGTTGGGATTTTTCATATTATAAATGGACAAGCACCGTCTACCTTACATACGCCGATCGGTACTGCGGTGCCTGGAATTACATTATTCTTGTTGCTTCGGGCGTTTGCATCTGGTTGCTCTGCGTTGACAGGGGTAGAAGCGATCTCCAACGCCGTTCCAAATTTCAAGGAACCGGCGGCAAAAAACGCTGCTAAAACGTTAGTGATGATGGGGTTCATTCTCGCTTTTCTATTTGTAGGAGTCACTTTTTTAGCATACTGGTATGGAATTGCTCCGAAAGCGGAAGAGACGGTTGTCTCCCAACTCGCTTCCGAAGTGTTTGGAAGAGGCTTTATGTATTACTTTATCCAAGGAACAACTGCCCTTATTTTAGTCTTGGCTGCAAATACCGGGTTTTCCGCATTTCCGCTGCTGGCATATAATCTGGCATCCGATAAATATATGCCAAGAATGTATCTTATCCGCGGCGACCGCTTAGGATATTCAAATGGAATCATCACGCTTGGTCTTGCTTCTATTTTGCTGATTATCGTTTTTAAAGGGCAAACGGAACAGCTCATTCCTTTGTATGCGGTTGGCGTATTCATTCCTTTCACTTTGTCGCAAACAGGAATGATTGTCAAATGGGTGCGCGAAAAACCGGCGGGGTGGGTCCCGAAGCTGCTTGTGAACTTGCTGGGAGCGATCATTACACTAACTGTACTGTGCATTTTCTTTATCACAAAATTTGCTCAAGTATGGTCTGTGCTTGTATTTCTTCCGATAATCGTATTTGTTTTTCACCGAATCCATAAGCACTATGATGCTGTGGCTGAACAACTGCGGGTCAATCCAAATGAGATTCCGGATAAAATAGAAGGAAATGTCGTCATTGTACCTGTTGCGGGAATCACAAAGGTAGTAGAGCAATCGTTAAATTACGCCCAAGCCATTGGGGATTATGTATTGGCTGTATATGTGGGATTTGACCGGGAAAGCATGCTTCGAATGGAAGAGAAATGGAAGAAATGGAGGCCAGACGTTCGCCTTGTTACACTAATTTCTTATTATCGCGATCTTATCACGCCAATTTCCAAGCTAGTGGATACGATTGAAAGCAAGGCAGAGGAAAGAAATTATACAGTAACGGTTTTGATTCCTCAATTTATACCGAAAAAAGGGTGGCATAACTTTTTGCATAACCAATCCAGCGTTTTGTTGAGATTGTACCTTCTATATAAGAAAAATGTGATTGTCTCCACAGTTCCTTATCGGCTTTATAAGTAGAAGTTCATATTCGATTGCATGCGGGGATGATTGCTGAATGATCATCCCCGTTTTTATTAATGGCTTCGTTCAGAGACGGAAGTATTCTTGGTTAAAATGATAAAACTTCTATTTAATCCAAAAATAATAATTACTAGGAAAAAGATACTGAAAACAAAATGATATTTTTAACCTGTAATGTAACTGTAATAGATTTGTAACCACTTCTTATTCTTTTTGTTATAGATTAGCAACTTTTTTTAAATATAATGATTGACGTCATAGAAACGAATACCAAAAATACATCTGTGGGGGAGCGCAAAATGAAAAAATCATTTATTCTTACAGGTACAATCATAAGTTCTTTATTAGCGGGCCAAACTGCTTTCGCTAGTACTTATACTGTCCAAAAAGGCGATACGCTTTGGGGAATATCGAAAAAATACAACACTACTGTAGAAACATTAAAACAAATGAATCATTTAACTTCTGATTTTATTTTCCCTGGCCAAATATTAAAAGTTAACGAAAGTGAAGATACATATGTAGTGAAGGCTGGCGACACCTTAAGTAAAATTGCAAAGCAATTTAATACGACTGTTGCTGCGTTATTAAAGATGAATCCCGAAATTTCTAATCCAAATTTTATTAAGACAGGCCAAACTATTCGTTTGTCAGGATCAGCTTCAGTTCCTTCTACTAAGGAATCAGGTGCTAGCGGTTATTACATCGTTAAAGAAGGAGATACTCTTTCTGGCATCGCTAAAATGTTTCATACACCAGTTCGTTCATTGCTCGCTTTAAACCCGGAAATTACAAATCCTAATTTTATTCGAGCGGGACAATCTATTAAAGTTGCTGGAGAAAAAGCTCCTGCTCAATCTTCCAATCAAAAAATTTCTAAATCTTCCCCGGGTTCGATGTCTACCACTCCTTCCAATAGCACAAAAGCTGTGAATTCTTCTTTGGCTGATCGAGTCATTCAAATTGGTGAAAAATATTTAGGCGCTAAATATTTATATGGTGCCAGCCCATCTCGCACAGATGCATTTGATTGCTCATCTTTTACTATGCGGGTGTTTGGTGAAGCTGGAATTTCTTTGCCACGCACTTCGACAGCACAATCACAAGCAGGCACGACGGTTTCTTTCAATCAGCTTCAAAAAGGAGATTTAGTCTTCTTTGATACAGACTTCGATGGAACGATCAATCACGTTGGAATTTATGCGGGTAACGGCCAAATGTTAAATGCTTCAACTTCTAAAGGCGTTTCTTATGCATCGATCGGTTCTTCTTATTGGCAAGAACGTTTTGTGAAGGCAGTCCGTGTAATCAATTAATCTATGAAAAAGAGGCTGACTTCAAAAAGTCGATTCAGCGACTTTTGAGTCAGCCTCTTTTTTGTCAGTCTTATTCAACAAGCGCCCTCGTTCGTTCCATAAAGTTCTCACACGAATGTGATGTTATCTCAATCACGAATGCGGCAAGTAAACAGATAAAAAAGGCCGACATCTTAGTCGGTTTTCTTGCGCTCCCCCTGTCCGCTGGTGAAATAAACTTTATGCTTAAGATAGTCCTGCAAACTTGTTTTCAAATCTGCAAAACAAACAATTTGATTGTCATGGGAGCGCAAATGTAGACGGGAATTTATCGGCGGACGAAGTGTATATTCATGGAGAGGCAGTCATTAAAGGGGGCTGTGACGCGGAACAATTTCAAGCGAGAGGGGAGTTTTCCGTCGGCGGCTTATTAAATGCGGGGACTATTCAAATAAAGCTTTTTGGACATTGCCAAGCAAAAGAAATCGGCGGGGAGCGCATCGAAGTCAAACAGCCGGGAAGGACATGGCTGAAGAAACTGCTCTTTCCTGTCGGCTTGACCGCTGAAAGCATCGGAAATTTATTTAGAGCATACGAACGCAAAAGCAGTCAGAGGCAACCGGGTGACGATCGGTCCTGGATGCGACATTGAAGTCGTGGAATATCAAGGTGAGTTTCAATGTAATCCAGGGGCGAAAGTCGGTGCTTATCAAAAAGTGTGAAGGAGGGAAAAAACCATGAGGAGATATGCGCTATTTAACGGTAAACGGATCCGCGCTCACTTGATTCGGCAAAGTTAAAAGTGGAAACGATTGAAGGGGATGGCATTTATTTAGAACACACCGACGCCAAAATTGTCAGAGGCGACCGCATCATCATTGGTCCAGGCTGCAACATTGATCTTGTTGAGTATCACACAAGCTTTCACCAAGACGAAAAAGCGACCGTGAAAGCAAAAAGAAGATCATAATTTACGGATCGATTAAAAGAAGCGTTTCACGGAATGGCAAACAGGGTTCCGTCCATGAGCATTCATGCCCTTCATGCGATTCTTTCGCCGGAAGCGCGCGCCCATATCCCAGCGTCTATACTCGAAAAAATAACGGCCGCGTTGGCTTCTTCCATCGCGCATACGTTCTTATGGAGCCTAATTCCCGCAGCGCTGACACTTCTGTTCGTCTTTTTCATGCCAAACGATCGGTTCGCATCGATGCATGCCGCACAAAGCGGCAAGGTGCAGGTCGGGAAGGAATAAATTTCGTGTAATGAAAAAGCGAATGCCGACAATACACGGCATCCGCTTTTTATTTATACTCTTTTTTGGCAATCGGTTCTTTTTGAAACGAACGAATTAATGAGATGACGATCAAAATCATAATGATCGCAAACGGAAACGCAGCGATGATTGATGCGGTTTGCAGTGCTTCTAAGCCGCCTGTCCAAAGCAAGATAGCAGCTGCTGCTGATTGAACGATTCCCCAAATAAATTTTACCGAATTTGGCGGATTCAACATTCCTTTTGTTGTTTGCATACCGAGAACGAACGTAGCGGAATCGGCTGATGTGACGAAAAATGTACAAATTAATAAAATAGCTAATCCCGACAAAATAGTGCCAAATGGGAATTGCTGCAGTGTGAAAAACAGTGCTGATTCCATCCCTTTTTCGTTAATGACATCGATGATGCTGATATGTTGAAACCGTTCTAGATATAACGCCGAACCGCCAAAGACAGAAAACCATAAGGCACTAAATACGGTCGGAACGGCTAACACACCGATCATAAATTCACGTATGGTACGACCTTTTGAGATGCGGGCGATGAACGTTCCAACAAACGGCGCCCACGCAATCCACCATGCCCAATAAAATATTGTCCACGATTTGGGCCAGTCGCTTTGTTCAAACGGCGCCAACCGGAAACTCATGGACGGCAAGTTTTGCAAATAGGAACCAATCGTCGTTGTAAACACATCCATAATAAAATTCGTCGGGCCAACAAAAAGCAAAAAAAACATCAGCAGGACGGCAAGAATGATGTTTATGTCACTCAATATTTTAATTCCTTTATTCAATCCTGTTTGCGCGGAAAGCATAAATAAAAACGTAACAACGATAATGATCAATAATTGAGTTGTAAAGTTGTTTGGTATGGATGGAAATAAATGTGATAATCCTCCGGCAATTTGAATTGCTCCAAGCCCTAACGAAGTTGCAACACCAAAGATCGTTGCGTATACAGAGAGCGTATCAATCGCGACGCCGACAGCGCCATTTATTTTATCGCCAAATATTGGCCGCAATACACGGCTAATAATCCCAGGTTCTTTTTTGCGGAATTGGAAATACGCAAGCGCTAGAGCAATTACACAATAAATCGCCCACGGATGAATCCCCCAATGAAAAAAGGCATATCGCATCGCCATGCGGGCTGCTTCCGGCGTTTCTCCTTCTCCGGCAGGTGGCGCATAATAGTGGGAAACTGGTTCAGCCACCCCCCAAAACACTAACCCGATTCCCATACCGGCACTAAACAACATCGCAAACCATGTGATGTTGCTATACTCTGGCTTTTCATTGTCTCCGCCAAGACGAATATTTCCGTATTTAGAAAAAATTAAGAACAAACCAAAGGCAAGAAATGTCGTTGCTGCCAATAAATAAAACCAGCCGAATTTATCAATTAAAAAGGAATGCATTGCTGTACTAACAGCACCTAAGTTATAGTCGGGCAGTTTATTGGCAGGAATCACTCCCCAAAAAATAAATAAAATAGCAATTGCTATTGAAAAATAAAACACGCTTGTTGTTTTTTTCATCTAATTCCTCCTTTAGTATTAGTATGTGCCGATGAGGATCGTGTTAGCGTTTTCGGGTGCCGGAGAAGGAAAGAAAAAAGTTTTCCATTTCTATGGTAACGAAAAAATACAGAAATGGCAATGGATTTGCTTTTATTAACAGGAGACAAGCATTTTTTTTGTAGGGAAACGGTTATGTCATGTAAAATAAAATATTCATGGCAGATAAAAAGGAGGATAGACAATAGTGAATAACAGAATATCCGTAATGGTAAGCATTGTGCTCGCGATGCTCGTGGCATCGATGGATACAACGATCATGAATACGACGATGCCGATCATTGCCAAAGAACTTGGAGGATTTTCTCTTTACGCGTGGTCGTTTGCTTCCTACATGATCACGACAACCGTTCTTTCTCCAATCGCCGGGAGACTTTCCGACATATTTGGGAGAAAGAAAGTATTTAGCTTCGGCATTATTTTATTTCTAATCGGTTCTCTTCTTTGCGGGATGTCGCAAAATATGGTCCAGCTTGTTGTATTCCGCGCGCTGCAAGGGATTGGCGCCGGTTTTATGATGCCTTTTCCTGCCATTATTGCTGGGGATTTATTTCCAATTGAAAAGCGCGGAAAAATTCAAGCGTTTTTTACGGCAATGTGGGGGATTTCCGCAGTTCTCGCGCCAATGTTAGGAACCTTGTTTGTCGAATACGCATCATGGCGCTGGATTTTTTATGTGAATATCCCGATTTGCTTGCTTTCCTTGCTCACACTATTGCCATATAAAGAAGTGTACGAACCAAAACGGGCGGTGATTGACTATATTGGAGCGGTACTATTTGCGGCCGCGATCAGCCTTTTTCTATTGACGACGGTAGCCGAAAGCAACCATTGGATGTATGTCGGCATTGGCGTTGTGTTATTAGTTATTTTTTACTTATATGAAAAAAAGCAAACGTCTCCGCTTGTTCCATTGACGCTCGTGCAGCATAAAACGTTAAAATGGATGAACATGAACGGATTTGTCAGCTGTGTCGCTTTATTTGGCACGTCTAGCTACATTCCGCTATTTTTGCAAAATATCGCCCATCAATCGGTGTTTGCAAGCGGTGTCGCCCTTTTAGGCATGTCGATTGGTTGGATGATTGTGGCGGTGCCGGCGGGAAAATGGATTTTGCGCTATGGGTATCGCATGTTATTGATTATCGGAAACGTTCTTCTTGTGCTTTCTGGACTGCTGCTAGCACTTTTAAATGAAAGCCACGGATTTTTGTATGTCTTTTTTGCCATGTTCATTCAAGGGCTGTCGTTTGGATTGACATCTACTGTCGGTGTCATCGGCTCGCAGCAGCTTGCCGATGCGCATGAAAAGGGAATCGCGACTTCATTTTTCATGTTTTGCCGCAACATCGGCACAGCCATTGGTGTAACGATTATGGGCGCCTTTTTAACGAAAGCGGCTGATTTTATGACTGGCATCCATCATCTGTTTTTATTTGGATTTATCGGCAGCATTGTGGCTTTATTCACATCGTTTTTCATTCGTGATGAGTCGGAACAGAAAAAAAATAATTTGCTTCGTTCCGGGGAAATGGCCTAAATATTTAACATGATATACCGATAATAAAGAAGGGAGGGTCATTTCCTTCTTTTTTGTAGATGGGTTGTTAGATGTGAATAAACGGGGGGATCAGATGATGAAGATGACAGTCCGAAAAAAATTGTATGCAGTATTTGCCGCCGTATATATGCTGTTAATCGCACTCGTTGGCATTGCTTATTATCAGATTTCTACTATTAATGCTAGTTATACGCATCTTTTAAATGATAAAGTTTCCAATCTTATCGATGTTAAACAGCTAGAAGTTCTGATCCGGCGCGAGCAAGGGAGCATGCGCGGTTATTTGCTTACCGGCGACCAAGCGTCATTGACAAACTTTACGAAAGCGCACGATGAATATGAAAAACTAAGCAATAAACTGGAGAAAACGTTGACAAAGGCGGAAACAAAAGAGTTGCTAGCACGATTGAATGAGCTGGAACAACAGTTTTACGAACTAGGGCAAAAAACGTTTCAATTAAAACAGGAAAATAATGTGGAGGCTTATACACAGTTAATTACAACAGGAAGGGATATTACTACACAATTTGATGAAGCGGCACAACAACTAGTGGAAATCCAACAAAAAGATATGAATCAGGCTGACAAGGATGCAACGTCAAAAGCGGCATCCATTAAAGTATGGATGATTATTATCGGAGTCATTGCGCTCGCTATTGGCAACCTCCTTACCATTTACATGAGCCTCAATCTTTCTCGTCCGCTCCGCACTCTTTCGGAAGCCGCAAAACGAATCGCCGATGGTGATTTGACTGGGGAGAAAGTTATAATTCGCAACCGCGATGAAATCGGGGAACTGGCGGCATCTTTTAACCAAATGACGAAAAATTTACGTGATGTATTAGAGCAAGTAGCGATGAATGCCGAACAAGTTGCGGCGTCTTCCGAACAATTGACGGCGAGTGCGGAACAGACGAGCAAGGCGACAGAACAAATTGCATTAACGATTCAAAATGTTGCTGCAGGTGTGGAAAAGCAAGTGCAGAGCGTAGAAGAAACATCGGAAACGATCGATCAAATGTCTGAAGGAATTCAGCAAATTTCCGAGCGTGCCCAAAACGTGTCGAAAATTGCGATGCAAACGTCGGAAAGAGCATCAGAAGGCGGAAAAACGATTCAAACAGCTGTTGCGCAAATGAATACAGTAAATGACACCGTTGAACGCCTTGCTGGGATTGTGAAAGGATTAGGAAACCGATCCGAGCAAATCGGAAAAATTATCGAAGTGATCAGTGGAATTGCCGATCAGACGAATCTTTTAGCGTTGAATGCAGCAATTGAAGCGGCACGGGCGGGCGAACATGGACGAGGATTTGCTGTGGTGGCTGATGAAGTTCGGAAATTGGCGGAACAATCCGCACAGTCGGCGCAACAAATTGCTTCATTAATCGCGACGATTCAAGAGGAAACAAATGAGGCGGTTCGATCGATGGAGACAGTACTGAAAGAAGTAGAAACTGGTACTGGAGCCATCCGCACTTCTGGTGAAGCATTTCAACAAATTCAAACAGCTGTCCACGAAGTCGCGGCACACATTCAAGATGTTTCTGCTTCTGTTCAACAAATGTCAGCCGCTGCGGAACAAGTAGTGCAATCGATGCAGCTAGTGACGCAAATTGCTGAATCTGCCGCGTCTGGAACCCAAGAAGTATCCGCCGCAACAGAAGAACAACTCGCTTCCATGGAGGAAATTTCTGCTTCTGCCGCTTCCTTATCGAAAATGGCGGAAGACGTAAAATCACTTTTAAAACGATTCAACATGTAATGAACGTCCATAACGACGTTCGTTTTATTTTTGAAACGTTTTACCGGACCGACTAACACATTAAATTTTTTCTATATGTAAATCTTTTGTCCATTTGGATATAATAAATAAATGTATATATTACTGATGGAAGAAAGTAGTGGAATTGCAAATGGGAGAGAAGCTTGTCGTCATCATTGGACCGACCGCTGTAGGAAAAACAAAACTAAGCATCGCTTTAGCCAAGCGGTTAAATGGGGAAATCATCAGCGGGGATTCGATGCAAATTTATAAAGGAATGGATATCGGAACAGCAAAAATTAAACCGGAGGAAATGGAAGGGATTCCGCATCATTTGCTTGACATTAAAGAACCGTGGGAATCGTTTTCCGTTGTCGAATTTCAACAAATTGCCCGCTCGCTTATTCACGAAATTTCCGGGCGTGGGTGTCTGCCGATGATTGTTGGTGGTACAGGGCTTTACATTCAATCCGTCATTTATGATTACCGTTTTTCGGACGCCCCTTCCGATGAAGCGTATCGTCGTCATTTGCGACAGATCGCCGAGGACAAAGGAGAAATGGTTCTTTATGAGATGCTTAGTGCCATTGATCCGGAAAGCGCGGCGCGAATTCATCCGCGCAACATTCGCCGCGTCATCCGCGCACTAGAAATATATCATTGCACAGGCAAGACGATGACGGAATGGCAGCGCGGGCAAACGAAAAAACTTCTTTATGATGTGGCAATTATCGGGCTAACGATGAAACGCGAACAGTTATATCGTCGTATTAATGAACGGGTAGATCAAATGATTGCCGAAGGGCTTCTGGAAGAAGCGAAAGCATTATACGACCGTGGCATTCGCGATTGCCAATCCGTCCAAGCGATTGGTTATAAAGAGCTGTATGACTATTTTGATGGGCGCGTTTCCTTAGAAGAAGCGATTGAGCGGCTAAAACAAAATTCACGCCGCTATGCGAAACGCCAGCTGACATGGTTTCGCAATCAAATGCCTGTTCAATGGTTTGATATGACGGATGCAGCAAAGTTTGATGAGAAAGCGGAGGAAATTTTTCAGTACATAGCAGGAAAGCTTCAATTAGAAGCGAATATATAAAAATTAGGTAGAGAGAAAAAGAGGAGGACGTCTCATGAAAAATTCCATTAACATTCAAGACCAGTTTTTAAATCAGTTGCGCAAAGATGGAACACAAGTCACCGTATTTTTGCTAAATGGCTATCAGCTAAAGGGTTACATCAAAGGGTTTGACAATTTTACCGTTTTGTTGGAAGTCCAAGGAAAGCAGCAGCTTATTTATAAGCATGCGATTTCTACGTTCGCGCCGGAAAAAAACGTTCAGTTTGAAACAGAATAATCGGCGTGTCTAAAATTTTTGGATAACAACGCGAACAGCGAAGTGCCCGCCTTTTTAGACGGGCACTTTTTTACGCGTAAAAATCGACCGTGCTGAATAAAATATACAAACTTTTATTTCTTCGGAAATCGCAAAAATAGACAATCGTTAGCAGATGTTGTCGCTTGGTTTCTTTCATTTGGGCGATTGTCACGAATTGGTGATGATGAACGTATACTGATAAAGAACGAGGCGACAAAAAAGGTAGCCATGAAAATGGTGAGGTGAGGTGACGCTCCATTGTCTGAATTAACAATGAACAAGGCAAAAGGTCAAATTAATATTGTGCTCAATTCGAAAAATATTAATCATCTAGTCAAAGAAGATCGGAATGATTTTATTAATTATGAAGAACATCACATATTAAAAGATATTCAAAAAGAACTTGATCAACTTATCGGCCTTGATCATGTAAAAAAAATCATTAAAGAAATTTATGCGTGGCTATATATTAACAAAGTTCGCAAAGAAAATGGGTTAAAATCGAATAAACAAGCGCTTCATATGATTTTTAAAGGAAATCCCGGCACAGGAAAAACGACGGTAGCACGTTTATTGGGAAAACTGTTTTTTGAAATGAACGTTCTTTCGAAAGGGCATTTTATTGAGGCAGAACGGGCCGATTTAGTCGGAGAATATATCGGACATACAGCAAACAAGACGAGAGATTTAATTAAAAAGGCGCGCGGCGGCATTTTGTTTATCGATGAAGCGTACTCGCTTGCCCGCGGCGGAGAAAAAGATTTCGGAAAAGAGGCAATCGACACTCTTGTAAAGGGAATGGAAGATTATTGTGATGATTTAGTGGTCATTTTAGCAGGGTATCCGAAAGAGATGGACTATTTTTTATCATTAAATCCAGGTTTGCCTTCCCGCTTTCCATTGACCATCGAATTCCCTGATTATACGGTCGATGAACTAGTGAAAATCGCAAAACAGATGTTGCATGAACGGGAATACGAATTTACACCGGAAGCGGAACGAAAACTATATTATCATATCGAAGAAGTGTTGGAGGATAAACATCGCGGAAAATTCAGCAACGGGCGCTACGTGCGCAACTTGATTGAAAAAGCAATTCGCAAACAGGCGGTGCGCCTGTTGCGTGAAGGGCGATATGATAAAAAGGAACTAATGCTGATCCGCGATCGGGATCTTATAGTTGGTTCGTAAGCAAGAAAGGGGAGTATCTCCCCTTTCTTTTTTTATGCAAAATGAAGGAGTTTTTTATAATATGTAGAATAGAAATTAAGTAAGGCAAGTGGATCATTAATTTTCTGAATAGTTAGTATATTTATTTCATTATGTATATTCTTACTATTAATTCAGTAAGATAATAAAGATACTTTAGAACGATAAAGGGGGTATGGCGCTTGTACATGACGATTGGAGAAGTGTTTGCCCAGACGGTGCGGAAATTTCCGAAAAAAGAAGCGGTTGTCGATATGGCGAAGGGACGACGCTATACGTACGAACAGTGGGAAAAAGAAGTGCATCGTCTTGCGAACGCGCTTTTAGAAGCTGGTGTTCAAAAAGGGGACCGTGTATCGACCGTTTTATTCAACACATTGGAGCTTGGCACTGCATTTTTTGCCTGCGCGAAAATTGGCGCGATTTTCAACCCGATTAATTTTCGTTTGAAGTCAAGAGAAATCGCTTACATTTTAGAAGATGCGACGCCGAAAGTCGTGTTGTTTGAAAAAGCGGTCGAACCGCAAATTGCAAGCATTCATCATGAGTTCCCGCACATTTTGTTTTGGTACATCGATGATGATACGCCGTCTTATGCCGCCAACTACCACGCTCTGGTCAGCAATGCGCAAACAACAGCTCCATCGATTGAAGTGTTCGAAAGTGACATTTACGCGATGATGTATACGAGCGGAACAACCGGCAGACCAAAAGGAGTGCTGCACCGCCATCGCGATATGATTGAACAAAGCATGATTTGTAATGCGGTCATGCGCATTCGCGATGCGGACCGTGGGCTTGTCAGCGCACCGATGTTTCATTGTGCGGAGCTGCATTGCTGCTTTTTGCCGCGCGTTCACGCGGGTGCCGCGAATATCATTCTTCATCATTTTGATCCGAAGCTGGTATTAAAAACGATTGAACAAGAAAAAATTACGTTGTTGTTCGCCGCACCGACGATGTGGAATATGCTTTTGCAAGAGAATCTTAGAGCTTACGATTTATCATCGCTTCGCCTCGGATTGTACGGCGCCGCCCCAATGGCTCCTGTTCTTGTCAAGGAATGTAAAGAACGGTTGGGCATTGATCTTATTCAAGCGTACGGCATGACGGAAATGGGGCCGGCGGTGACGTTTTTGCTCGAAGATGAACAGTTGACAAAAGCCGGTTCTGCCGGGCGCGCCTGCCTAAATCATGAAGTTCGTATCGTCAAGCCGCGGGAAGATGGCCCGTCCGACCCGGATGACGTGCTTCCGCCGGGAGAAGTCGGCGAAATTATTATGAGAGGGCCGTGTATGATGGTCGGCTATTACAATCGGGAGGAAGCGACTGCAAAGGCGATGTATAAAGGCTGGTATCATTCCGGCGATTTAGGATATATGGATGAAGAGGGGTATTTGTATGTCGCGGACCGTGTCGATGACATGGTTATCAGCGGCGGGGAAAACGTTTACCCGCGTGAAGTCGAAGATGTGCTATACGAACACCCTGGCGTGCTCGATGTTGCTGTTGTCGGCGAGCCGGATGAAATATGGGGAGAAAAAGTTGTTGCGTTTGTTGTAAAGAAAGATCCGAATGTGACGGAGGAGGACTTGGAGCAATTTTGCAAAACTAGCGATCGTCTTGCTCCTTACAAGCGGCCGCGCGCATATTATTTTGTCGATGCACTGCCGAGAAACGCAAGCGGGAAAATCCAAAAGTTTTTGCTCCGCGAGCAAGTGAAAAACGCTGCCAAAAGCTGAAAGCGAGGGGATGTGATGACAGCCGCATATTTACGCGAAGAACATCACATTTTCCGTGATGCGTTTCGCAAGTTTTTAGAAAAAGAAGCATATCCATACTATTCCGAATGGGAAAAGAAAGGAATCATTCCCCGTTCGTTTTGGACGAAAATGGGAGAAAACGGATTTCTCTGCCCGTGGGTTGATGAGGAATACGGCGGTTTCAACGCTGATTTTGCGTATTCGGTAGTGATCAACGAGGAGTTAGAAAAAGTTGGGGCGAGCATGGTCGGCATCGGCTTGCATAATGATATTGTCGTTCCGTATCTTGCTTCTTACGGTACGGAAGAACAAAAACGAAAGTGGCTTCCGAAATGCGTATCCGGTGAAATCATTACCGCGATCGCGATGACCGAGCCGGGAGCGGGGTCGGATTTGGCTGGGATTTCCACAACGGCAATCAAAGATGGGGATTACTATATTGTCAACGGTCAAAAAACGTTTATTACAAACGGCATTCATGCCGATTTAGTCGTCGTTGCCTGCAAAACGAATCCAAATGCCCAACCACCCTATAAAGGTATCAGCCTTCTTGTTGTTGAGCGCGATACCCCAGGATTTACGCGCGGACGAAAGCTTGACAAAGTCGGGCTGCACGCACAAGATACGGCAGAATTGTTTTTTAATGACGCAAAAGTGCCAAAAGAAAACTTGCTTGGAGAAGAGGGAAAAGGATTCTATTACTTAATGGAAAAACTGCAGCAAGAGCGGCTTGTTGTGGCGATTGCCGCGCAAACGGCAGCGGAAGTAATGTTTGAATTGACAAAGCAGTACGTAAAGCAGCGGTCCGCATTTGGAAAACGAATTAGCGAGTTTCAAACCGTCCAATTCCGACTTGCCGAAATGGCAACGGAAATTGCCATTGGCCGGACGTTTGTCGACCGTGTCATTGAAGAGCATATGCAAGGGAAGAATGTGGTGACACATGTTTCGATGGCGAAATGGTGGATTACGGAAATGGCGAAACGAATCGCTGCAGAAAGCATGCAGTTGCATGGCGGCTATGGGTATATGGAAGAATACGAGATTGCCAGACGCTACCGAGATATTCCGGTCAGCGCGATTTACGCTGGGACGAATGAAATGATGAAAACGATTATTGCAAGAACCTTAGATTTATAGAAAGAAGGTGACGATGTGTTAGACGGAGTAACGGTCATCGATTTTTCCCACTACCTTCCCGGTCCATTCGCCAGCCTGCGTTTGGCTGATTTAGGAGCAGAAGTCATCAAAATTGAACCGAAAACGGGAGATATGATGCGTTCACTTTCGGAGGAGTGTGTGTTTCGCGCAAACAATGCAGGCAAAAAAAGCATCGCCCTTGACTTAAAAAACGAAAAAGATTTACAGACGGCAAAACAGCTGATCCAAAAGGCCGATGTCATCATCGAAAGCTTCCGTCCGGGAGTGATGAAACGGCTTGGTTTAAGTTATGAAGATGTCTCTGCAATCAACGAAACGATCATTTACTGTTCGATTAGCGGCTTCGGTCAACAGAGCAAGTATAGTTTACTTGGAAGCCACGATTTAAATTATATGGCGATTACCGGCGTGTTGGCGCAGCTAAAAGATAAAGAAGGGCGCCCTGTTCATCCGGCGGTTACGCTTGCCGATTTGATCGGGAGCATCCATGCTGTCGAACAAATCGTCGCCGCGTTATATCACCGTGAACGAACCGGAAAAGGAACGTATATTGACCTTTCGTTAGTCGATGGATTGCTTTCGATGATGACGAATCATTTTGTCATCGAGCATGATACAGGGAGAAAAAACGGCATCGATGTGCTTGCCGGCACGATCGTTTGTTACCACTTGTATGAAACGAAAGATGGGCGATATGTGAGCCTTGCGGCGCTTGAGAAAAAATTTTGGGAAAACTTTTGCCATGCTGTCGAAAAGCCAGAATGGATCTCGTATCATTATTCGCCCGCAAAAGAAGAAAATCCAATTTTTCTAGAAATTGTGCGCTTATTTCAAACGAAAACGCTTCAAGAATGGATCGAATTTAGCCAAACGGTAGATTGCTGCCTTGCTCCTGTGTTGGAAACAGATGAAGCAAAAGCATTATTTGCGGGCGACAGCTACCGGAAGATGATTCATATTGCCGGCCGGCGCATAGAAGTGGCGACCCGTTATGACGAAACATTATTACAAAAACGAAAAAAGGCGCCGTCACTGAATGAACATGGCGGCCAATTACGAAAAAAGGAGTGATGAATGATGATGAATGTGCCATTAAACATTTCGACAATGTTAGAAAGAGCGGAAATGTTCTTTCCGACTAAACAAGTCGTTTCCCGCATGAAACGTGGCATTGTCCGCCATACATATAAAGAAATCGGTGAGCGGACAAGAAGGCTTGCCAGCGTATTGACAAGTTTGGGTGTTTCCGTCGGCGACCGTGTCGGGACGTTTGCCTGGAATCATCATCGTCATTTGGAAGCGTATTTTGCGATACCAGGAATCGGCGCGGTGCTGCATACGATTAATATCCGTCTGTCGCCGCAGCATATTGCCTATATTATTAATCATGCTGACGACCGTGTATTGTTAATCGACGATGATTTGCTTCCAGCGATTGAAGCAGTGAAAGACAATATTCCAAACGTACGTGCTTTTATCATTATGACGGATGAAGCGGAACTTCCAGAAACAACGCTTTCTCCTGTTTACCATTATGAAAAATTATTGGAACAAGGAGATCCGAAATTTCCGTTTAAAAAAGATCTAGATGAATACGAGCCGGCTGGAATGTGTTATACATCAGCAACAACTGGAAATCCAAAAGGGGTTGTGTATACGCATCGCAGCACGGTACTGCACAGCATGGCGCTTGGATTAGCAGATACACTAGGATTATCGGAAAAAGACGTAGCGATGCCGGTCGTACCGATGTTCCATGTCAATGCATGGGGCATTCCATTTGCAGCGACATGGTTTGGTACTACATTAGTTATGCCTGGACCAGCATTTACGCCGAAAGTATTGGCAGAATTAATTGAAACAGAAAAAGTGACCGTGACTGCGGGAGTGCCGACTATTTGGCTCGGTTTGTTGCAAGAATTAGAAAAAGGAAACTATGATGTAAGCAGTTTAACGCGGATCGTATGCGGCGGTTCGGCGGCGCCAAAAGGAGTGATCCGCGTGTTTGAAGAAAAATACAATATCCCGTTTATCCACGCCTATGGCATGACAGAAACAAGCCCGCTCGTTCTAGTATCGCGTCTAAAAAGCTATCAGCAAGACTTATCTTATGAGGAGCAATTAGAATTGCGCGCAAAACAAGGAATTCTTGTCCCGGGTTTGGAAATGAAAGTGATTGGCAAGGACGGGGAGGTGCGCTGGGACGGAAAAGAAATGGGCGAGCTATGTTTGCGCGGTCCGTGGATTGCGGCGGAATATTATAATGACGACCGGACAAGAGAGGCGTTCCGTGACGGATGGCTGCATACAGGGGATGTCGTCAATGTCGATGAAGAAGGGTTTGTCAAAATTGTGGACCGCACGAAAGATGTGATTAAAAGCGGTGGAGAGTGGATTTCTTCCGTTGATTTAGAAAATGCGTTAATGGCGCATGAAGCGGTGTTTGAAGCAGCGGTTGTCGCTGTGCCGCATCCGAAATGGCAAGAACGCCCGATTGCATGTGTCGTTTTAAAAGAAGGAAAAACGGTGACGAAAGAAGAGCTTTATGACTTTTTGCGGCCGCAGTTTACAAAATGGTGGCTGCCGGATGACATTGTCTTTATGAAAGAAATACCAAAAACGAGCGTCGGAAAATTTTTAAAACGGAAGCTGCGTGAGGAGCTGCAAAACTATTATTCTAGTAAGAATTCTCAATAACAAATGATGTGCCATAAACGAGCGATAGACTTGAACTTTGAATGGAGGAGACGTTATGGCAAAGACGATTGCAGTGGTTGGTGCTGGATTAATGGGAAGCGGCATTGCCCAGTCGGTAGCGATGGCGAAAAAAAGCGTCCGTTTATACGATATTTCCGAAGCGGCCCTTGAGAAAGGGATTGCTTCGATTCAAAAAAGCTTGTCCCGGTTTGTAAAAGCGGGAAAATTAACCGAACAAGATGCGCAGCAAACGTTGCAACGCATTCGCACTGGCACTGATTTGCAAGAAGTGGTAGAGGGGGCGGATGTCGTCATTGAAGCGGTGCCGGAAGATTTATCGTTAAAGAAAGACGTATTTCAGAAGTTAGACCGTTATACGAAACGGGAGGCCATCTTAGCAACGAACACATCAGAATTAAGCGTGACAGCAATTGCCGCGGCGACGACAAGACCGGATAAAGTGATCGGCATGCATTGGTTTAATCCAGCCCCTGTTATGAAGCTGATTGAAATCGTTAAAGGAGAAACGACATCCGAAGAGACGGTAGCAGTTATTCAACAGTTGTCCGAAGAAATCGGCAAAGAAACGGTTATTGTCAAAGACCGACAAGGGTTTGTCACGACAAGAGCGATTGCCGCACATATGATCGAGTGCATCCGCATGTATGAAGAAGGAGTCGCATCCGCCGAGGATATTGATAAAGCGGTTCGTCTTGGATTGAACTATCCGATGGGGCCGTTGGAGCTAGCCGATATGGTCGGATTAGACACAATGCTGTTTGTTAGTGAAAATTTAACCGAAGCTTACGGAGACCGTTTCCGGGCGCCGCAAATTTTGCGCAAGCTGGTGGAAGCAGGACATTTAGGAAGAAAAACAGGAAAAGGATTTTATACGTACAACGAATAGACGAAAGGAGGAAAGGCGATGAGAGAAGTTGTCATTGTCGAAGCCGTGCGCACGCCAGTCGGCAAGCGAAACGGCGTGTTCCGCAACGTACATCCCGTTCATTTAGCGTCAACGGTGCTCAATGAAGTCGTAGAAAGAGCTGGAATCGAAAAACGGCTTGTCGAAGATATTGTGATGGGATGTGTCACGCCCATTGCAGAGCAAGGATACAATATTGGGCGGCTTGCTGCGCTGGAGGCGGGATTTCCAATCGAAGTGCCAGCCGTGCAAATCAATCGGATGTGCGGGTCAGGGCAGCAGGCAATTCATTTTGCTGCCCAAGAAATTCGCTCTGGCGATATGGATATTACGATTGCTGCCGGCGTCGAAAGCATGACGAAGGTGCCGATTTTAAGCGATGGAAACGAAAAAACGATTCCGCCGTCGCTGCATGAAAAATATGAATTTGTTCATCAAGGCATTTCCGCGGAATTAATCGCCGAAAAGTACGGGCTGACGCGCGAGCAGCTGGACGCATATGCATACGAAAGCCATCAACGCGCGATTCGGGCGCAAGAACAGGGAATATTTGATCAAGAAATCGTGCCTGTGGAAGGTTTGGATAAAGAAGGGAACGCCATAATGGTAACAAAAGATGAAGGGCCGCGTCGGGATACATCGCCAGAAGCGCTCGCTTCACTGCAGCCTGTCTTTCGTGAAAATGGAAAAATTACAGCAGGCAATGCGAGCCAAATGAGCGACGGGGCAGCTGCGGTGCTGTTGATGGAAAGAGAAACAGCAAGAAAGCTTGACGTTACGCCAAAAGCGAAAATCATTGCGCAAACAGTCGTCGGCTCCGATCCGACATATATGCTTGACGGCGTTATTCCAGCAACAAAAAAGGTGCTTCAAAAAGCGGGGTTAACGATTGATGATATCGACTTAATCGAAATTAACGAAGCGTTTGCCCCTGTTGTATTAGCGTGGCAAAAAGAAATTGGCGCTCCGCTTTCCAAAGTGAACGTAAACGGCGGCGCCATCGCGCTCGGCCACCCGTTAGGAGCGACCGGAGCGAAATTAATGACATCGCTTGTTTACGAACTCGAGCGGCGAAATGGCAAATATGGATTGCTGACGATTTGCATCGGTCACGGGATGGCTACGGCAACGATTATCGAACGATTGTAACAAAAACCGGCGCTATGAATGCGCCGGTTCTTTTCATGACTGATCCATCGATTGATTCCGCAATGAACGGTGCGGAAGTTTCCAATTATACGTGTACGATAAAATTCTTAAAAACGTGACAACAACGAACAATATATAAAGCTCGACAGGGGTGGAGGCAAGTTTTGTTCCGACCGCTATGCCGGCGACAATCGCCCATGCCGCGTAAATCTCCGCGCGAAGCACCAGCGGTTTTCTGCCGGCAAGGATGTCGCGGACAATGCCGCCGCCGCTGCCTGTGAGCACCGCGGCAACAATCACCGCGCTTAACGGATGATTCATTTTTACAGCATAAAGCGCTCCTTGAATCGCAAACGCCGAAAGGCCGAGCGCATCAAAAAAATTTCCCCATCGTTTCCAATGTGTCAATGTTTTTTGCGGAAATAAATAAACAATGGTCATGGCCAATAACGCGATAAGAAACAACGTTCCTTGCTCCCATAACGCCGATACCGGGACACCGATTAGCAAATTGCGAATGGCGCCGCCGCCAAACGCGGTAACGATGCCAAGAATATAGACGCCAAGCAAATCGTACTCTTCTTCCATCGCGACAATCGCGCCGCTAATCGCAAAGGCAATCGTGCCAATGATGCTTAACACTTCCCATGTCATACGTGCATCCCTTTCATTCTCGTTGTACGGTAACATTGTACGGTGATATAAATGGAAAATCAATCCTTCAAACTACATTCGATATGATGACAAGCTGTATGCTCGTTATAATAGCGATTTGCGGCAAGATTTGTTATGATGGATGCAGGTTGAGTTACGCTGATGGAAAGAAGGTGCTGCATTGAACGAACGTGAAAAAGTGATTTTAGTCGGATGTCAACTTCCCCATATCGATGATGAACGGTTTTTTTATTCCATGGAAGAATTAGCGTCGCTAGTGCATACCGCAAACGGCGAAGTCATCATGACCGTTACGCAAAAGCGGGAAGCGATCCATCCAGCGACATATATCGGAAAAGGAAAAGTAGAAGAACTTGCTCACCTTGTCGAACAATTAGAGACAGATGTCGTTATTTTTAATGATGAATTATCACCGAGTCAAAACCGCAACTTGTCAAGGCAGCTATCCGTACGCATTATTGACCGGACACAGCTTATTTTAGATATATTCGCGCAACGCGCACGTTCCAAAGAAGGAAAACTGCAAGTAGAGCTTGCGCAATTGCAATATTTATTGCCGCGTTTAAGCGGACAAGGAACGGAGTTGTCTCGCCTTGGCGGCGGGATCGGAACAAGAGGGCCGGGGGAAACAAAGTTAGAAACGGACCGCCGGCACATTTATCGGCGCATCAATGAAATTAAAACACAATTGAAAATGGTTGCCGAGCATCGCGAGCGATACCGGGAACGCCGCAAAAAAAATCGCGTTTTTCAAATTTCCCTTGTCGGTTATACGAACGCGGGAAAATCGACGCTGTTTAATCGCTTGACTGATGCGGATTCATTCGAAGAAAATTTATTGTTTGCCACCCTCGACCCGCTGACGAGAAAAATAACACTTCCAAGCGGCTATACCGCGCTCTTAACGGATACGGTCGGCTTTATTCAAGATTTGCCGACAACGTTAGTAGCGGCGTTTCGTTCCACGCTCGAGGAGGTAAAAGAAGCAGACTTAATTTTGCACATTGTTGATTCATCGAATCCAGATTATTACAATCATGAACAGACGGTTTACGAATTGCTTGATGAGCTGGGCGTCTCGGCCATTCCGATCGTTACCATCTACAACAAACGGGATATTGCCCATCGTAACTTTGTGCCAAGTACAAAAACAGATGCAATCATCATCAGCGCTTTTGACGCGCACGATTTACACAGGCTGCGGCAATTTATTGAAGAGACGATGATGAAGCAAATGGTTCATTATCATGTATCGATTCCGAGCAATGAGGGAAGACTGCTTGCTCAGTTAAAAGCGGAAACGATTTTACGTGAGTTGCATTATAATGAAAAAAGCGGTATGTATGAATGTAAAGGCTATATAATGCCAAAACATCCGTTATATGGACAATTGCAACAATATCAATAATAGAAAGGGTCATCATATGTTCACACAGTTACGACATGGAGAAAAAATCGCTGCACTTGTGAAAGAAATCGAAGCACAAATTGCACCAATCCACAAAGAAATTGATGAACGGATCGATATCAATCAATATCGGGTATTAGAAAGTTTTCGGCGTCATAAAGTGAGTGACAGCCATTTCATTCCATCAACAGGGTATGGATATGATGACATCGGCCGCGATACGCTCGAACAAATATATGCGGACGTATTCGGAGCTGAAGCGGGGATTGTCCGTCCGCAAATTATTTCAGGAACACATGCGATTTCCATTGCTTTATTCGGCATTCTCAGGCCAGGTGATGAGCTGCTTTATATTACCGGAAACCCATATGATACGTTAGAAGAAATTGTTGGCATTCGCGGCAGCGGTGTCGGCTCATTAAAGGAATTTCATATTCATTATCAAAGCGTGCCGCTGACAACAGAAGGCCGCGTTGACTTTGATGCCGTCAAAAACGTGATTAATGAGCGGACAAAAATGATCGGCATTCAGCGTTCGAGAGGATATGCTACGCGGCCATCATTTACGATTGAAGAAATAAGCGAAATGATCTCGTTTGTAAAAGCGATCAAGCCGGATGTCGTTGTCTTCGTTGACAATTGTTATGGCGAATTTGTCGAAGAAAAAGAACCATGCCACGTCGGTGCAGACTTAATGGCGGGATCGTTGATTAAAAATCCCGGCGGAGGAATTGCGAAAACGGGAGGCTATATCGTTGGAAAAAAAGAATATGTGCAGGCATGCTCGTATCGCATGACCTCTCCGGGCATCGGCGCCGAAGCGGGTCCGACTTTATATAGCTTACATGAAATGTATCAAGGGTTTTTCTTAGCTCCTCATATCGTTGGCCAAGCGTTAAAAGGAGCGGTTTTTACAGCGGCGATGCTTGAGCGAATTGGTTTAAACACGCAGCCGTCTTGGGATGCGAAGCGGACGGATTTAGTTCAGTCAGTACAATTTGAGGATCCGGAACAAATGATCGCGTTTTGCCAAGCGATACAATTTTCCTCTCCGGTAAACGCACATTTTACTCCGTACCCAAGCTATATGCCCGGCTATGAAGACGACGTCATTATGGCGGCAGGAACGTTTATTCAAGGAGCGAGCATTGAATTAACTGCGGACGGTCCGATTCGGCCTCCATATGTTGCTTATGTACAAGGAGGATTAACGTACTCTCATGTGAAAATCGCTATTTGTACGGCGATTGATCAGTTAATGGAAAAACAATTACTTTCTTTGTAAGGAAATCTAACATTTCATTGACATATATTCTAACGTGATGTAAAATAAATTATCATAAGCGAGGAGGAATTGGCATGAATAGCAACATTCGTCGTTCCATGCCATTGTTTCCGATTGGGATAGTGATGCAATTAACAGAATTGTCTGCTCGTCAAATCCGTTATTACGAGGAGCATGGCCTTGTTTCTCCAGCGCGTACAGAAGGGAATCGCCGTTTATTTTCACTAAACGATATCGATCGCCTTCTTGAAATTAAAGACCTGATTGATCAAGGAGTAAACTTGGCTGGCATCAAGCAAATTTTTGCAGCGCGACAATCGGATAAGAATAAAGAACAAACAGAAAAAGTGGAAAAAATGGAAAAAATGGTGAACCAAAGATTATCCGATGAGGAATTGCGTGAAATTTTGCGAACGGAACTCATGCAAGCAGGCCGGTTTCATCGTGCATCACTACGCCAAGGAGATCTCGCTCGCTTCTTTCATTAATAGTCGTTCGTCATAAAAATTGGGAGCCGGGGAGGAGTTTAGAAATGGCAAAGTACACAAGAGAAGATATTATGCGCATCGTCAAAGAAGAAAACGTCAAGTATATCCGTCTGCAATTTACCGATATTCTTGGCACCGTCAAAAACGTGGAAATTCCAATCAGCCAGCTAGAAAAAGCGCTAGACAATAAAATGATGTTCGACGGTTCTTCGATCGAAGGATTTGTCCGTATCGAAGAATCGGATATGTACTTATATCCTGATTTAGATACGTTCGTTATTTTCCCATGGACGGCGGGAAAAGGAAAAGTAGCCCGCTTTATTTGTGACATCTATAAGGCTGATGGTACTCCGTTTGAAGGGTGTCCGCGCTATAACTTAAAGCGGATGTTAAAAGAGATGGAAGCGCTTGGATTTACCGCTTTCAATCTAGGTGCAGAACCAGAATTCTTCCTGTTTAAACTCGATGAAAATGGGCGTCCTACCCTTGAATTGAACGACCAAGGCGGTTATTTTGACTTGGCGCCAACCGACTTAGGAGAAAACTGCCGTCGTGATATCGTTCTCGAATTAGAAGAAATGGGATTTGAAATTGAAGCTTCGCACCATGAAGTGGCGCCTGGCCAGCACGAAATTGACTTTAAATACGCAGATGCGGTAAAAGCGTGTGACGACATTCAAACATTTAAGCTTGTTGTCAAAACCATTGCACGCAAACACGGTCTTCACGCAACATTTATGCCAAAACCGATCTTCGGCATTAACGGTTCTGGAATGCACTGCAATTTATCTTTATTTAGAAATAATGAAAACGCGTTTTTCGATCCAAATGGCGACTTGCAATTAAGCGATACGGCGCGTCAATTTATTGCTGGTGTGCTGAAACATGCGCCAAACTTTACGGCAGTGACAAATCCAACGGTGAACTCATACAAACGTCTTGTTCCTGGATATGAAGCGCCGTGTTATGTTGCATGGTCCGCTCGCAACCGCAGCCCGCTGATCCGTATTCCAGCTTCACGGGGAATGAGCACGCGCATTGAGGTGCGCAGCGTGGATCCATCGGCCAACCCTTATTTGGCAATGGCGGTATTGTTAGCAGCTGGACTAGACGGAATTAAAAACAAATTAACTCCTCCGGCTCCAGTGGACCGCAACATTTACGTGATGACAAAAGAAGAACGCCTAGAAGAAGGAATTGTTGACTTGCCAGCGACATTGGCGGAAGCGCTCGAAAACTTAAAATCGGATGAAGTAATCGTTCAAGCGCTCGGAAAACATTTATTCGAACATTTCGTCGAAGCGAAAGAAATCGAATGGGATATGTTCCGAACTGCTGTTCATCAATGGGAACGCGATCAATATATGGAACTCTATTAAAAGGCAAAAGGCTATCTCGCATGAAGCGAGATAGCCTTTGTTTGTATAAATGTTTAGTGAATGACGCGATAGACGCCGATTACTTTGCCGAGAATCGTGCAATCGCGGACGATAATTGGTTCTAAATTAGAGTTTTCCGGCTGCAGGCGAATATGATCTTTCTCTTTAAAAAACCGCTTTACCGTTGCCTCATTGTCTTCCGTCATTGCTACAACGATATCTCCGTTATCCGCGGATTGCTGTTGGCGCACAATCACATAATCTCCATCTAAAATACCTGCTTCAATCATGCTGTCTCCCATCACTTCAAGCATAAAAACGTGATCTCCCGATGAAACGAGCCGTTTCGGCAGCGGAAAATAATCTTCAATGTTTTCAATGGCTGTAATCGGCTGACCGGCCGTCACTTTGCCGATGATCGGCACGGAGATGACATCGTCTGTTTGATTGGAAGCAGAAAAATCTGCATCCAAAATTTCAATGGCTCGCGGCTTTGTTGGATCGCGGCGAATATATCCTTTGCTTTCGAGACGTGCTAAATGCCCGTGTACGGTGGAGCTGGAAGCAAGTCCGACTGCCTCGCCGATTTCGCGGACAGAAGGAGGGTAGCCCTTTGTTTTTACTTCTTTTTTAATAAAATCCAAAATTTGCTGTTGCC
The DNA here is from genome assembly GCF_003688615.2 of Parageobacillus toebii NBRC 107807. Classification (GTDB taxonomy): domain Bacteria; phylum Bacillota; class Bacilli; order Bacillales; family Anoxybacillaceae; genus Parageobacillus_B; species Parageobacillus_B toebii. Next base: position 2,082,756 of record NZ_CP049703.1, read on the forward strand.
GCTTTGATAGTTTCGTCATCCTACACACCTCTTACCACATCATTTGTTTACATTATAGCATGCAGGCATTAAAAAAACAAACATAAGTTCGAAATTTATATTGACACAAACAAATGTTCTTCATTATAATGAGGATAAAACCGAACAAACATTCTTAAGGGGTGGGATAACATGAAACGCATGTTTGTGCATTATATTATTTTTTCGGCGCTCTTATTGATGGTAATTGGGGCATTTTTATACGCGAATAAACCGCTCGAAAAAGACAAATATATGGAAATTACGGTCGCATCGGGAGACACGCTATGGAAGCTGGCAAAGGAATATGAAGGACAACATCAACTTTCGACAACGGAATTTATTAACTGGGTGATCGATGTCAATCATTTGTCAAGCCAGCGAATTGTCGCCGGTGAAAAAATCGTTATTCCTGTGTTAAAATCAAAAGAAGACAAATCGTTAGTCGTCAGCAAATAAAATCATGGAGTGGTTAAAGTGAAAGCGGTTATTTACTGTCGTGTCAGCACAGATAAAGGAGAGCAGGAGACATCGCTGGAACGCCAAAGAGAAGAACTGGAGCTTCTTGCAGAAAAGCACGGCTTTGAAGTAGTGAAAGTCATTATGGAACAAGCAAGCGGCTATGAAGTAGACAGAGACGGTGTGTTTGACTTGCTTTCCACATTGAAAGAGCAGCGGATTGATGCGCTTCTTATTCAAGATGAAACAAGATTGGGACGCGGCCATGCAAGAATCGCACTTCTCCACTGCATTCAAAAAGAGGGAGTAAAAATATATACGATCACCCATAACGGTGAAATGCAGCTATCAGAGGCGGATTCGATGGTATTAAACATTCTTAGCATCGTCGAAGAGTATCAGCGGAAAATACATAATTTAAAAATTAAGCGCGGAATGAGGCGGGCGATTGAGCAGGGGTACCGGCCTGAGCAAAATTTAAAGCACATTGGCGAAAATGCTGGGAGGGAGCGAATCGATCTCCCTGTTGAAGAAATCGTCCGCCTGCGCCATAACGGTTTGACGTTTGCGGAAATTGCTGCGACATTGCGCGGGTTTGGTTACGATGTTTCGAAAGCGACCGTTCACCGCCGCTATCGAGAATATGTGGATTCTCATTCATCGTCCATATGAAAGCATCGTTAATAAACAATCTTTTTCGTTGCTTTTTTATATAAAGATGCATCCGTTCTTCGTTTGCGGCGGATCTTTTTGCATTCATGGATTTTAAACGTCTTGTCGCAATATGCCCAAGCGTGCGATGAAGCAAGATAGTTGCGATTTCTATTTATGTCCTATAAGATGAGAGCGTAACAATACAATAATAGGTGGAGGCAAACATGTTATCAAAGCAAAAAATGGCACGAATTAACGAGTTGGCCAAAAAGGCGAAATCATCCGGTTTAACAAAGGAAGAAGCGCTTGAACAGCAGCAGCTTCGCCGCGAATACATCCAAGTGTTTCGCAAAGCGATGGAGGATATGTTGCATTCCGTAACGGTTATCGATCCCAATGGCAATGATGTGACACCAAAAAAATTAAAAGAAAGTCAAAAAAGCCGGTTGCATTAAAAGGCAAAAGAAAGCATCTTAAACATAAAGATGCTTTCTTTTATAAACTAAAGAAATAAGTTGTACATTTCCTTTCATTTTCTATATGATAGAATTGATACTACGTTGATGAAAGGATGAAAAACATGACGCATACAATCGAAGAATTAGCGATTACGACGATTCGAACATTGTCGATTGATGCCATCGAGAAAGCGAAATCCGGTCATCCAGGAATGCCGATGGGAGCGGCACCGATGGCATATACACTTTGGACGAAATTTATGAATCACAATCCAAGCAATCCGAAATGGTTTAACCGCGACAGATTCGTGTTATCCGCAGGGCATGGATCGATGCTGTTATACAGCTTGCTTCATTTAAGCGGTTACGATGTTTCCATGGAAGATATTAAACAATTCCGCCAATGGGGCAGCAAAACGCCAGGACATCCAGAATATGGCCATACACCAGGGGTAGAAGCAACGACTGGTCCGCTTGGTCAGGGGATTGCGATGGCCGTTGGTATGGCAATGGCAGAGCGCCATTTAGCAGCTACATATAACCGAGAAAATTTTGAAATTATAAACCACTACACATATGCGATTTGCGGCGATGGCGACTTAATGGAAGGGGTTGCCTCTGAAGCAGCGTCATTAGCTGGACATTTAAAACTCGGCCGCCTTATCGTTCTTTATGACTCGAACGATATTTCGCTTGACGGAGAATTAAACCTTTCCTTTTCTGAAAATGTAGAACAGCGCTTTAAAGCGTACGGCTGGCAATATTTGCGCGTAGAAGATGGAAATAATATTGAGGAAATCGCTAAAGCCATTGAAGAAGCGAAAGCGGACACGACTCGTCCGACATTGATTGAAGTGAAAACGACCATTGGCTACGGTTCGCCAAATAAAGCCGGAACATCTAACGTACACGGCGCTCCGCTTGGGGCGGAAGAGTTAAAACTTACGAAAGAAGCGTATAAATGGACATTTGAAGAAGATTTTTACGTTCCGCAAGAAGTATATGATCACTTCCGTCAAGTAGTAAAAGAAGCGGGAGAGAAAAAAGAAGCGGAATGGAATGAACTATTTGCCCAATACGAAAAAGCGTATCCGGATTTGGCGAAACAATTGAAATTAGCGATGAACGGAGAACTTCCAGAAGGATGGGAAAAAGCTCTTCCGGTATATGAAGAAGGAAAAAGCCTGGCAACACGCGCATCTTCTGGAGAAGTGCTAAACGCAATTGCTAAAGCGGTTCCGCAATTGATCGGCGGTTCAGCCGACCTTGCAAGTTCCAATAAAACATTAATTAAAGGCGCCGGAAACTTTACTCCAGAAAGCTATGAAGGGCGAAACATTTGGTTTGGCGTGCGTGAATTTGCGATGGGCGCAGCAATGAACGGAATGGCATTACATGGCGGTCTAAAAGTATTCGGCGGTACGTTCTTTGTTTTCTCTGATTATTTGCGTCCTGCCATCCGTCTCGCTGCATTAATGGGCTTGCCAGTGACGTACGTTCTTACGCATGACAGCATCGCTGTTGGCGAAGACGGGCCGACGCATGAGCCAATTGAGCATTTGCCATCGTTGCGCGCGATGCCGAATTTATCAGTCATTCGCCCGGCTGATGCGAATGAAACGGCGGCTGCATGGCGTTTAGCCGTAGAGTCAACCGATCAACCGACCGCATTAGTGTTAACGCGGCAAAATGTCCCGACATTGCCGAATACGGCAGAACGGGCATACGAGGGCGTGAAAAAAGGTGCTTATGTCCTATCTGAGGCGAAAAACGGCAATCCAGAAGCATTATTGCTTGCGTCTGGATCTGAGGTAAGCCTTGCGGTGAAAGCACAACAAGCATTAGCGGAAGAAGGCATTCACGTTTCTGTCATCAGCATGCCATCATGGGATCGTTTTGAAAAACAACCGGATGAGTATAAACAACAAGTGCTTCCGCGTACAGTGAAAAAACGTTTAGCGATTGAAATGGCAGCTTCGCTCGGCTGGGAGCGTTATGTCGGTGATGAAGGCGATATTTTAGCGATCGACCGCTTCGGAGCTTCCGCACCAGGAGAAAAAATCATGGAAGAGTACGGATTTACAGTAGAAAATGTGGTCAAACGAGTAAAAGCATTGCTTGGCAAATAACAAGAAAAAGCTGTCTTCGCCTTTTTTGGTGAAGACAGCTTTTGTTATGTGAAAAATCGACAATGTTAGCAAAAAAATTTTCCGTTAATAGACATATTTTTCCCTTTTGTTTTCTTATAATAGAAATAAACGAATAGAAGGAACGGGGGATGGGAAATGGTACGCTATTGGATTTATTTGCTAAATGAGGAAGTGGCAAGCTATTATCGCGATCGTACGGAAAAGATTGTCGGGCTATTGCGTGAGCATCAATGCGCGAAAGCGCCGTTGAAAAGCATTTGCCGAAAACAAGTCGAATTTATTACCGAACGGTTATCGTTTTCCCGATTGGAATTAGGATTGAAACAATATTTTGCCGGCAGCGTCGGCAAAAATTTAGAGCGAAATATGTTTATATTGAAAAATGAAATCGGGGATGAAGCGCTGCTTATCGTGCAAAAGCGCCGCCTGCTTCTCGTCACCGACAGTTCATCGATCGCTGACGACATTTGCCGCGCGCTTGCGCAAATTTCCCCTTCTTTTTTAGCGGTCGGCGCCGATTTTGACGACTATGGTTGGCTGACTCCGTTGATGGACGGAAGAAAATTTGCGTAAATAAAAGATTTTTGTAAGGAAATATTGTATAATACCACATGGTTTAGTACACTGTTAGATAGACAACATGAAGGAGGAAGTAATAGTATGTGGACAACGATTCTCGTTGGTGTTCTAGCGCTTATTGCAGGAACAGCGCTAGGATTTTTCATTGCCCGTAAAACGATGATGAACTATTTAAAGAAAAACCCGCCAATTAATGAACAAATGATTCGGATGATGATGATGCAAATGGGGATGACACCATCCCAGAAAAAAATTAATCAAATGATGAAAATGATGAACAATCAGCTAAAATAAACACGGACAGGCACTCGGAACGGAGTGTCTTTTTATTTTAAATAAACTTCCAAAATTTTTTTATTTTTGCTACAATAATATAACGCATTTTACGTGACGATGGGAGAGGTTCGATGACGGTATTTCGTGATTTATTTTGGTTTTTTCGTCAGGAGAAAAAAGCATATATAACAGGAATTATTGTACTTTTGATCGTTGCTTTTTTCGAAACGATTCCGCCGAAAGTCATCGGAATTATGATTGATCATATAAAAGAAGGAACGATTACAAAAGCAATTCTCATTCGCTGGATGGTTACTTTGCTTGTTGTTGCCATCGTCCTATATGTATTGCGTTATTGGTGGCGCATTTTAATTTTTGGTTCGGCTGTGAAGTTATCGCGGCAGCTTCGCAATGAGCTGTATGCCCATTTTACGAAAATGTCGCCGTCTTTTTACCAACGGAAACGTATCGGTGATTTAATGGCACATGCGACAAACGATTTACAAGCAATTCAACAAACAGCTGGAATCGGGATATTGACGCTTGTCGATTCATTGGCGTTAGGCAGTTTCGTGCTGGCGACGATGGCATTTACGATAAGTTGGAAATTAACGATCATTAGCTTATTGCCGATGCCGATTATGGCGATTGCGACAAGCCGCTATGGCACGCTTCTGCATCAGCGGTTTTTAAAGGCGCAGGAAGCATTTTCTTCCTTAAACGATAAAGTACAAGAAAGCATAAGTGGAATTCGTGTAATCAAAGCGTTTGGCTATGAGCAAGACGACATTGAATCATTTCGCAAGCAGTCGGAAGATGTCGTTTCGAAAAACATGGCGGTTGCGAGAATCGATGCTCTATTTGACCCGACGATTTCATTGATCGTTGGCATTTCGTTTTTCTTAGCCGTTACGTTCGGCGCAAAAATGGTCCTTGCCGGTGAATTAACCATCGGCAAGCTCGTATCGTTTACGACGTATCTCGGTTTGTTAATTTGGCCGATGTTGGCGTTTGGTTGGCTGTTTAACATTGTCGAGCGCGGGCGGGCATCGTATGACCGTGTCCGAGCGCTGCTTGACGAGAAAGAGGAAATTCAAGAGGCGGAAAATGCGATTGCTGCCCCTCCAACAGGGGATATTGTTTACGATATTCAACAATTTACGTATCCGAATGAAGAAAAACCTGTTTTACGGAATATTCGCTTTCACTTACGGCGTGGTCAGACGCTTGGCATCGTCGGAAAGACCGGGGCAGGAAAGACGACGCTGCTTAAGCTATTGATTCGCGAGTTTGATCAATACGATGGGGAAATTCGTTTCGGAGATCACGAAATTAGCGAATATACATTACATGCGCTTCGTTCGTCGATTGGCTATGTACCGCAAGACCATTTTTTGTTTTCTGCTACGGTGCGGGAAAATATTGCGTTTGCCTGCCCGGAAGCGAGTGAAGAAGATGTGATAAAAGCGGCAAAATTAGCGAATATTCACGAGGATATCGAACAGTTTGCCGACGGCTATGAAACAATTGTTGGGGAAAGAGGAGTTTCGCTTTCCGGCGGACAAAAGCAGCGCATTTCGATCGCTCGTGCTTTACTTTTAAATCCGGAAGTGCTTATTTTAGATGATTCGTTATCAGCGGTGGATGCTAAAACGGAAGAGCGGATTTTGACAGCTTTAAAAGAAAATCGCGGTGGAAAAACGACGATTATTACCGCACATCGGCTTAGCGCGATTCAGCACGCTGATTTAATTCTTGTGTTAGAAGAAGGGTGCATCGCGCAAATGGGAACACACGAAGAACTAATGAGAGAAGGCGGCTGGTACCGCAATATGTATGAACGGCAGCAGCTTGAGTCATTAGTGGAACAGGGAGGGCAAGTATGGAAAATAAATCGTTAACACCAAAAGAACAACGGCAAGTTTTATGGAGATTGTTATCGTACATGAAATTATACAAACAAGATACCATGCTTGCCTTTATATTGCTTGTGCTGGCAACGGCCGGAGAACTCATCGGACCGTATTTAGTGAAAATATTTATCGACGATTATTTAACACCGCAGCGCCTTGATTTTGAGCCACTATTTTGGCTTTCGGCAGCATATATCGGTGTTTTGCTCCTTAAAACGATCATTTCCTACTTTCAACTCGTTAAATTTCAAGAACTGGCGTTAAAGGTTATCCAGGCGCTAAGGATGGACGTGTTTACGAAAGTGCACGAGCTCGGGATGCGCTATTTTGATCAGACGCCAGGCGGAAGCATTGTGTCACGCGTGACGAACGATACGGAAGCGATCAAAGACATGTTTGTTAGTGTACTTGCCGCTTTTATTCAAAATGGCGTATTTGTGATTGGCGTATTTATTGCGATGTTTGCGTTAAACGTACAACTAGCCGTATATTGTTTATTTATCTTGCCGGTTATTATTTGGATTATGAAATTGTATCGTCATTACAGCTCGATTTTTTATAAAGACATGCGTGAACGTCTCAGCGAATTAAATGCGAAACTAAACGAATCGTTGCAAGGGATGGCAGTTATTCAAGTGTTTCGCCAGCAAAAACGGCTTCGCGAAGAATTCTCGCAAATTAACGACAAACATTACGCCGCAGGCATGAAAAATATTAAAATCGACGGTTTGTTATTGCGTCCTGCGATCGATTTCGTTTACATCGTATCGATTATGGTTGTTCTTAGCTTTTTTGGAATTTCCGCGATGGAAAGCCCGGTGGAGATCGGGGTGTTGTATGCGTTTGTCAACTATTTGGAGCGTTTTTTTGAACCAGTGACGCAAATGATGATGCGTCTTTCCCTATATCAGCAGGCAATCGTTTCCGCTTCACGCGTATTTGCGCTTCTTGATCATGAAGAGTTGGCGCCGAAGAACGCGGAAAAATCGAAAGCATCGATTACAGAAGGTAAGATTGAGTTTCGCGATGTTAGTTTTTCGTATGACGGAAAACGGGATGTGCTCAAGCATATTTCGTTTGCCGCCAAACCAGGTGAGACCGTTGCGCTTGTTGGTCATACCGGCAGCGGAAAAAGCTCGATTATTAATTTGTTAATGCGGTTTTACGAATTTGACCGCGGTGATATTCTCATTGATGGTGTATCGATTCGCGATTACACGAAGGAAGAGCTCCGTAAAAATATCGGCCTCGTTCTACAAGATCCATTTTTGTTTTATGGAACCATTAAAGACAACATTCGCATGTACAACCAATCTTTAACGGATGAACAGGTGAAAAGCGCTGCTCGTTTCGTGCAGGCGGACTCATTTATTGAAAAACTTCCGGACAAATACGATCACAAAGTAGTAGAAAGAGGATCTACTTTTTCTAGTGGGCAGCGGCAGTTAATTTCGTTTGCCCGAACCATTGCGGCAAATCCAAAAATACTCGTATTGGATGAAGCGACTGCCAATATCGATACAGAAACAGAAGAAGCGATCCAAGAAGCGCTCGCAAAAATGCGGAAAGGTCGAACGACGATTGCGATTGCCCACCGTCTTTCCACGATTCAAGATGCTGACCAAATTCTCGTCCTTCATCGCGGGGAAATTGTGGAGAGGGGAACACATCAAGAGTTGCTAGCACAAAAAGGGTTATATTATAAAATGTATTTATTGCAAAACGGACTAATAGATGTCGAAGAATATGCGTAAAAAAGCGCTTCTCACGCTATGGACGAGGAGCGCTTTTTTGCTTATAGTTTTGTTTGTTATACGTGTTTAAAAGTGAATCAAGCTCCCGGCTCACTTGAATCGTCACGGTTGAGTTCAATCCATTTTTTGCGACTGCTTCAATCAATTCCATCCGCTTTTTTTCAATTAAAATTAAAATGTCTTTGTTCGGCACAGAGGAACAAGTCCTTTCTTTTAAAATTTTTACAGGTGTATTGTATACTATTTTACCAATAAATTCAAAAGAGCAAAATTGAAAAAGAAAAAAGCATGGTTGTTCATAGGTTACTAATAATGATATTTTTGCTACAATAAAAATAAAAAATCAAGTAGGAGTTGAAAAAAATGGCCGATGTCAATCTATTTTTAGCATTTGGTGCCGGCTTTTTATCGTTTATTTCTCCGTGTTGTCTGCCTTTATACCCGGCGTTTTTATCGTATATCACCGGCATATCGGTGAGTGAGCTGAAGACGGAGAACGCGTTGATGCAGCGGCGAAGTTTATTGCATACATTATTTTTCTTGCTCGGTTTTTCTCTTATATTCATTTCGATTGGATTCGGAACGTCGCTTATTGGGAAATGGTTTAGTGAATACCAAGATTTTATACGGCAAATCGGTGCGCTTCTCATTATTATTTTTGGCCTTGTGATTGTCGGAATATGGAACCCGGCTTTTTTAATGAAAGATCGTCGTTTTTTCGTTTCAAGAGCGGCCTTCTGGCTACATCGGCTCGATCATCATTGGCATGGCTTTTGCGGCTGGTTGGACTCCGTGCACTGGCCCGATTTTGGTGTCGGTCATTGCACTGGCGGCGACAAACCCAAGTTCTGGAATGCTATATATGCTTGCTTATTCGTTGGGGTTTGCCGTTCCGTTTTTTATTCTTTCGTTTTTTATCGGAAAGCTGCAATGGATCCGTCGCCACAGTGAAAAAATGATGAAAATCGGCGGTTATGTGATGATTGCAATGGGTGTTGTTCTGTTTTTTGACTGGATGACAAAAATTATTACGTATACGACAAGTATTTTTGGAGGATTCACCGGCTTTTAAATTAGTTTGTTATTAAGGGGAGTAAAGGAGTCATGGCAAAAATTCTCATTGTTGATGATGCAAAATTTATGAGAATGACGTTATCCACCATTTTGAAAAAAGCGAACCATGAAATTATTGGAGAAGCGGAAAACGGGAAAGAGGCAGTGGAACTGTATCAGAGATTAAAACCGGATATCGTCATGATGGATATTACGATGCCTGTGATGAATGGGATCGAAGCTGTGCGTGCGATCAAACAAGAAGATGCAAATGCGAAAATTATTATGTGTTCAGCAATGGGGCAGCGGCGCATGGTTGTAGAGGCGATCGAAGCAGGAGCGGCTGATTTTATTGTGAAGCCGTTTGAAGAAAGCCGCGTGATCGAAGCGGTGGAGTGTTTATTATAAGCAATATGCATATGCAAGATTTGTTGCTTTTTGTTATAATACATTATCATACACTTGAATGAAGAGGATGATGTGTTTGGCTATCGTAAGTTCGATCGTTGCAGTATTCATGGCATTGCTCGTTTTGTTTGTGAGGATGAAAGCATCGAATAAACCGACAAACGCCAAAAAAATTATTTTACCTCCAATATTTATGAGCACAGGGGCTTTGATGTTTATCGACCCAGTATTTCGCGTAACGAAAGGAGAACTGATTGAGGCGGTTGTTTTAGGAGCATTTTTTTCCATCTTCTTAATTAAAACGTCGAAATTTGAAATCATAAATGGAAAAATTTACTTAAAGCGTTCGAAAGCGTTTATCTTCATTTTAGTCGGTTTGATTGTCATTCGTCTTGGCTTAAAAACATACTTAGGAAGAACCATTGACTATCGCCAATTAAGCGGGATGTTTTATTTGCTTGCTTTTTCAATGATTGTGCCGTGGCGTGTTGCAATGTATATTACGTATAAAAAATTAGAACGGCGTTTAAAACACCAACCGCCCATTTTAATAACATAAAATAAGAGAAAAAAGCGGGAGATGCGTCCCGCTTTTTTCTTGCAATCAGCTTATTTGCTTTGCAGCAAATGTTCATAAGGAGCGATATTAATTTGTTTTTCTTTTAATGTTTTTATTAAAAATTTATGGTCGCGTTTTGGGGTTGCTATAATGTAACCGCGAATAATTAAATCTTTTGTAATTCGAGAAGCGTTTTCTTGAAGCGCGAGTTCCCCGATTTTTCCAGCAATTTTTTGCCGAGCGACATCGCGAAACAATTCAGGAACCGGTTTTACTAATTCCTCTAAAAGCGCCTTTTCTTCTTCTCCCCATAAATGCCGTGTCTGCTCAATATAATATTCCTGCCAATCTAGTTCCGATTTCCCATCTTCTTTTGGCAGCCGTTTTAAAAATTTGCGAAACATAAAAAAACCACCGATCGACATGGTGACAAGCAAAAAAACGCTCCAAAACAATATAAACCAAAGAAACCAACCTTTTAGCATCATTCCCACCTCAACGAATTCCAATCTATCAACCATTATTGCGAAAAAAGCGGTTTTTGGCAAGATAAGCATGTTTTTATCACATTGTTACGAAAATGTAATGCAAATGTAAAGAAATGCCGCAATCCTTTATGTGTCAATAGCTGGACTATTGTTATAGCAGTCAAATGGAAATAGAAACCAGTGATATGTATCTATAAACATGCTAATCTATTACAAGCAGACGACAAACCAAAAGGCAACTATGAGGAGGATAGAATAATGATGAAAAAAACTCTTGCAACATTCGCGGTAGTTTGCTGTATGGTCGTCGGCTTTACCTCTTATTCAACAGATGCGGCAACAACTTATACATACTATAAGGTGAAGAAAGGCGACTCGCTTTACAAGATTGCGAAAACATATAAAACAACCACTTCTGCGTTAAAATCATTAAATCATCGAAAAAGCGATGTTCTTATTGTCGGCGAAACAATCAAAGTGCCGCAGCTTGTAAAAACTCAAGCGGCGAAGCAAGCAGAGAAACCTGCTTCCCAAAAGCCGAAATTTTCTATTTGTGCAGAAGAACGAAACCTAATGGCACAGCTTGTCCATGCGGAAACCGGTTTTAGCGAGCCATTTGCCGGGAAAGTGGAAGTTGCGCTCGTTATTTTAAATCGCGTGAAACATCCTGCTTTTCCAAAGAGCATTAAAGGTGTCATTTACCAAAAAACAAAATCGGGTTATGCGTTTGTTCCTGTAAAAACAGGAAAACTAACGCGCATTCAGCCGACGAAACAAGATTATGCTGCGGTCGATCAAGCACTATCGCTATTCCCGAACGACCGCCGCGGTTCGCTGTACTTCTATAACCCTAAAATTACGAAAGATAAATGGATGTTATCAAGACCGGTAACGATTCGTATCGGAAATCATGTATTTGCAAAATAAATGGGGATATTCCCTAATGATATTATAAAAAGCAAGCGAGAAAACCCTAGCTTCAACTACGGGGATGAGAGCGAGTGTCGGACTAGGGAGGGTGTTAACCCTCTCGCAAGTCCGACATTTTTTCATCTGCTTTGTTAAATATATTGATCATATCTAACATTTTGTATTAGAATTTCATTAGGCGAGAAATATTAGGTAAATTGAAAATAATCTGAATATTGTGTATGACTGCAAGCATCATGTTGTGTTCTGTCCGAAGTATCGTAAGAAAATACTTATTCCTCCAGTAAGCGAACGATGAAAAGAACTGTTCCAATCAAAAGCAAAAGAACTACAAGCAGAAATTGCAGAAATGGAAATCATGCCGGATCATGTACATCTATTGATCCAATGCGATCCACAGTTTGGTATTCACAGAGTGGTTAAGCATTTAAAAGGATATACGTCCCGAATACTGCGTCAAGAGTTCCCACATTTAAAATCACGCTTACCATCCCTATGGACAAACTCTTACTTTGTAGCAACCGTTGGGACAGTGTCCCTGGATGTAGTAAAACAATATATTGAGTCTCAACCAACAAGAAATGGGAAGTGAATCTTATGCACAAAGCATTTAAGTTTCGGATCTATCCTACAAAAGAGCAAGAAATATTAATTAACAAGACGTTTGGTTGCTGTCGTTTTGTTTTTAATCACTTTTTAGAAAAGTGGAACGAAACCTACGGGCAAACAGGGAAAGGTTTAACCTATAATGTTTGCGCAAAACAGCTGACCCAGCTAAAAAAGGAGCTTGATTGGTTAAAAGAAGTGGATTCTACAGCGTTGCAAAATGCATTGAAACATCTAGACGACGCATTTAAACGCTTTTTTAAGAAACTGAATGGCCTTCCGCGTTTCAAAAGCAAGAAAAATCCTGTCCAATCAAGAGCCTACTCATTTATATCTATTACTGTGATATGATTTTGAGGTGAATGGTTTTGTAGAGCAACTTTACTAATCCGAACTTCTAAAATTGGCGGTGAAAAATGGGCGGAAATATTTTTGTCCAGAAGCGAGAATGGCAGTAAAATATTCCGCTGTTTTTCCGTTACCCCATTTTTCTGTATTTGAATCGTCAGCGAATGGTTTTCGCATAGTACGACAATGTTTTCTTTTTGACAATGCGAAAGCTCGGCCTCGATAATATAGTCTTCTGCCGTCTCCAACACATCGACGTGAAAAATTGTTTCATCTAATATGGATGCATAAGGGTCGTTGCATAACAATTCCAGCCATTGCCGCAGTTCGCTTTGCTCTTCCTTTTGATTTTTGTGCACTTGGATAGCTCCCCCCGCATTCGTAGTATCACTGTTGTTTATCGTATGCATGATCGCGGGAAATGTTCGCGGTGGGAGCGGAAAATAGTTAATTACATATCATGGCTGGAATTATGTTTTTGCCGCGTATGGTTGCGGTTTTTAACCTTTTTGGATCCGCTTAGCGGCTCTGGCTGCCCCGGATTGTCTCCTTTTGGAGCGTTTTTTCGCATATCTGTGCTTGTATTTTTATTTGTCATGTTTGGTTATCCTCCTTTTGTTCATTAGCATGCATCATTGTCTTTCATTTATTCGCGGTATAATTTATGGCATGTTTGAAAAGATAATAAATGCATGGCCGTATTTATAAAAGGAGGAAGTAACGATGGCTTATCATAAAAATAAGCAGGAAGCATTTCAAGCGGCACAAAAAGGAACGATGGAAGCGAAGGAATGGTATGATCATTTAGTGCGCGACCAAGCCGATTATGGCCATCAATTAAGTCATTTAAAGAAAGAAGTAAACGAAGCGTTTGAACAAATTAATAATGCGATGGAAGTAGCTTCAGAAAAACAGCGCGTTCAATTGGAAAAGTTTCGCAACGATTTGCAAGCGATTGTCGATGAAGTGAATGAAATTCAATAAAGGGAATGTCGCGACAGGACATTCCCTTTTTTATTTGTACAAAAATTTACGGTAGTCCAGGATGACGAAACGGACGTATCGTTATTGATTCTTTTTTCTTTTTTTGTTGTTTTGGCGTTGTGCTTCTGTCAGCGGTTCATTAGAAAATTCTTCGTTGTAGCCGGCACCTTTTCCTTGAGCACTTGCCGCGTTCATTCCAGGGATAACATGGTTCGCTTTCCGCTTTGCCATTTTGTTCACCTCCACTACTAGTTTGCGACTGATCAAGAAGCTTATTCTTTTTTCATGCAAGAAGTTGATTAATATGACGAAACCTTCGAAATTCTATTTACAACTTTTCCTCCTTATAATAAGATAAAAGCGTACCAATTTTACGGGAGTTGGGAGAATTCATGCTATTTTTTCGACTTTGCTTCGAAAAAATAGTATAGTATTGAATTGAGGGGGTAATACATATGGCAAAACAAGACGTTTTCAACGCACGTTCTTCATTTGAAGTGAACGGTAAAAAATATAATTATTACCGTTTACAAGCACTTGAAGAAGCTGGGATCGGTAACATCTCCCGTTTACCGTATTCAATTAAAGTATTGCTAGAATCGGTACTTCGACAAGTAGACGGACGTGTGATCACAAAAGAGCACGTCGAAAACCTTGCAAAATGGGGAACACCGGAGATGAAAGACATCGATGTCCCATTTAAGCCGTCGCGCGTCATTTTGCAAGACTTTACGGGTGTACCAGCAGTTGTTGACTTAGCATCGATGCGTAAAGCGATGGCGGATATGGGCGGAGATCCATATGAAATTAATCCGGAAATTCCGGTTGATCTCGTTATTGACCACTCTGTGCAAGTTGACAGGGCCGGAACGGACGATGCGCTTGAATACAACATGAACTTAGAGTTCCAGCGCAACGCAGAGCGTTATAAATTTTTAAAATGGGCGCAGAAAGCATTTAACAATTATCGGGCTGTTCCGCCAGCAACCGGAATTGTCCATCAAGTAAACTTAGAATACTTGGCTAATGTCGTTCATACTGTGGAAGAGGAAAATGGAGAATACGTAGCGTTTCCAGACACTCTAGTCGGTACGGACTCCCATACAACGATGATTAACGGCCTTGGCGTTCTCGGTTGGGGTGTCGGCGGAATTGAAGCAGAAGCTGGCATGCTCGGACAGCCTTCATACTTCCCTGTACCAGAAGTAATCGGTGTCCGTTTGACTGGAAAATTGCCAAATGGCACAACAGCAACAGACCTTGCTTTAAAAGTAACGCAAGTGCTTCGTAAAAAAGGTGTTGTCGGCAAATTCGTTGAATTCTTCGGACCAGGTGTGGCAACATTGCCGCTTGCAGACCGTGCAACCATTGCAAACATGGCGCCAGAATACGGTGCAACATGCGGTTTCTTCCCAGTCGATGCGGAAGCGCTTGATTATTTGCGCTTAACGGGCCGCGATGAGCACCATGTACAAGTGGTTGAAGCATACTGCAAAGCGAACGGTTTATTCTACACACCGGATGCTCCAGAGCCAATATTTACGGATGTTGTAGAAATTAACCTATCCGAAATCGAAGCAAATCTTTCTGGACCGAAACGTCCGCAAGACTTGATTCCGCTTTCGAAAATGAAAGAAGCGTTCCGTGAAGCGGTAAAAGCTCCGCAAGGAAACCAAGGCTTCGGTTTAACAGAAGCGGATCTCAATAAAGAAATTACGGTAACGTTAAACGGCGAAGAAGTAAAAATGAAAACAGGCGCCGTTGTGATTGCAGCGATTACAAGCTGTACGAATACGTCGAACCCGTACGTATTAATCGCTGCTGGTTTAGTAGCGAAAAAAGCGGTGGAAAAAGGATTGCAAGTTCCGAAATATGTAAAAACATCGCTTGCGCCAGGTTCGAAAGTCGTAACTGGTTACTTGCGGGATTCCGGATTGCTTCCATACCTTGAAAAAATCGGCTTTAATATCGTCGGTTACGGATGCACGACATGTATTGGCAACTCCGGACCGCTTGCGCCAGAGCTTGAAAAAGCGATTGCGGAAAACGACTTGCTTGTGACAAGCGTACTTTCCGGTAACCGTAACTTTGAAGGCCGCATTCATCCGCTAGTCAAAGGCAACTACTTGGCATCGCCGCCGCTTGTTGTCGCATATGCGCTAGCAGGTACGGTAGACATTGACTTGTTAAAAGATCCGATCGGCAAAGATAAAGACGGCAATGACGTTTACTTTAACGACATTTGGCCTTCGACGGAAGAAGTTAAAGAAATCGTTAAGCAAACGGTCGTACCGGAATTGTTCCGCAAAGAATATGAGCGCGTGTTCGACGGAAATCCGCGTTGGAATGAAATCGAAACGACAGACGAACCGCTTTATCAATGGGATGAAAACTCGACTTACATTCAAAATCCGCCGTTCTTTGAAGGATTATCTCCGGATGTTCGCAAAGTCGAACCGCTTAAAGGCTTGCGCGTCATCGGAAAATTCGGCGATTCTGTCACAACCGACCATATTTCGCCGGCCGGAGCGATCGGTAAAAACACGCCAGCTGGCCAATATCTCATCTCTAAAGGTGTCGAACCAAAAGATTTCAACTCTTACGGATCTCGCCGTGGCAACCATGAAGTCATGATGCGCGGTACGTTTGCGAACATTCGCATTCGCAACCAAATTGCTCCTGGCACAGAAGGCGGTTATACGACTTACTGGCCGACAGGCGAAGTCATGACGATTTATGATGCTTGCATGAAATACAAACAAGACGGCACAGGGCTTGTCGTTATTGCCGGCAAAGATTACGGAATGGGAAGCTCCCGTGACTGGGCAGCAAAAGGAACATTCTTGCTTGGCATTAAGACAGTCATCGCGGAAAGCTTCGAGCGCATTCACCGTTCGAACCTTGTATTGATGGGCGTATTGCCGCTTCAATTCAAAGAAGGGGAAAACGCAGAAACGCTAGGTTTAACGGGCAAAGAAGTGTTCGAAGTGCATATTGACGAAAACGTCAAACCGCGTGATTTGATCAAAGTAACGGCAACAAATCCAGATACAGGAGAAACAAAAGAATTCGAAGTAATCGTTCGCTTTGATAGTGAAGTCGAAATCGACTACTATCGCCATGGCGGAATTTTACCGATGGTGTTGCGTGAAAAACTCGCAAAAACAAAAAAAGTAAAATAAAATAACGAAGCAGGCTCTTACTTGCCAAGAGCCTGCTTTTTTTATTTTGTATTCGATTTTTTTGCTGCATTTTCTAGTTGGCTTTTTGGATCCGGAGTAAATGCCGCATCTTGACCGAACCCTTGTGGATTCACGCCAGGAGCTTTTGTCCCGCGGTTTTTGCCGCCATTCTTTGTCATCGCGCTCACCTCCGTGGCATAGTATCACCTTTATTGCACAAAAATATGAAACAAAAAAAGAAAATCACTTCGTTTGTCTTAGTGAGTTAGCCTCCGTTTTGCACGCCGCCATTTTCCGAGCAGTAATGGGAAGCTCCGCGAAAATCATTCCGCACAAAATGCCGATGCAGCCGATAATTGCGGAAGCCGTTAGCTGTTCTTTCGCCCATATGTATGCGGTCAGCGCGGCAAATACAGGCTCCATCGCAAAAATAAGAGCGACGCGGGTAGCTGTCGTATATTTTTGAAAGTTGGTTTGAATTAAAAACGCTGCCGTTGTCGCAAGCAATGACGTAATGAGAAGGGCTGTCCATACTTCACGTTTTTGTAAAATCGCCACATTCCACATTTGCGTTTCGTCTTCAAAAAGAAAGGCAAAAATCGTACACATCACCGCAACAGTGAAAATTTGCGTCATTGTTAATAACATGGTGGAATAACGCGCCGAATATTTTCCTGTAGTAATGATGTGCATCGCAAACGAAATCGCGCAAAAAAAGACAAATACGTCTCCGCGGTTTAACATCCATTTGCCATCGCCGATGGTTAAAAAATAAAGGCCGACTGCCGCCAACACCGCACCAATGGACGCATTGACGGATGGTTTTTGTTTTAGAAAGAGAAAAGAAAATAACGGCACGAGTACGACGCTAAGTCCGGTAATAAATCCCGCTTTTGACGAGGTTGTGTATAGTAAGCCGACCGTTTGAAATGCATAGCCGCTAAACAGCCAAAACCCCATCCATATACCGGCACGGGCAAGCGGCAAGGTATAATGACGAAAAAGCGAACGATGAAAAATGATGAGCCATAAAAATAAAAATAATCCCGCCAAAATAAAGCGAATCGCGTTAAAAGAAAGGGGCTCAAGAAAAGAAATCGCGTTTTGCACGATGACAAATGTTGCCCCCCAGACGAACGTGACGGCAAGAAGGCTAAAATCCGCTATCCACTGTTTTTTCAATCCAATCCCCCCGTTTTGTTCATTTTGTTGCATCATTTCCGCTTCACTTTTAATAAATTATAGTCGAACGGTAGTGTATCATAAATCAATGAAAAAATATACAACAGCATAAAAATAATAAAACATGTACAGAAAACGTTGATGTGATAACAAAAGCTGCATAATAATAGGTAATAAGAAAAGTTATCGCTTCACATGTTTTTTTCGCTGTATTGTATAATAAAAATATGGACTGTACACGGAATCGATTACGGAAGGGTGACGAGGGCTTGGACGTTATGATCCAATGGACATATATTACGCCGAAAAAACAAGAATTGGTGCTTACTTCTGATTTTTTGCCTGCTGCGGAAGCGCTCCGATTAGCCGAGGATTTTGAAAAAAACAGGTCGTGTAAAGGAATTATGCTTTATTGACCAAAATCATGTTACATGGTCGAAAAAAGAACTGAACAAGCTATTAAAAGAAGTAGAAACGGAACCGCATGATGTCATCGCTTACTTTGACGGCGGCTTTGATAACGAAACATTGCAGGGCGGAGCCGGAGTGGTGATTTATTATAAGCAAAACAATGAACAATATCGCCTTCGTGCCAACCGCCAGCTTGATGAACTGAAGTCGAATAACGAAGCGGAATACGCCGCGTTTTGGTTTTTAATGCAAATGCTCGAGGAGCTCGGTGTTCATCATTTGCCGGTTATTTTCCGAGGCGATTCACACGTCGTCTTGAAGCAATTGTCCGGCGATTGGCCGTGTTTTGAAGATGACCATAACGCATGGCTGGACCGTATTGAAGAAAAGATCAACGAATTAGGAATTCAGCCAATTTACGAGCCGATTTCACGCAAGCAAAATAAAGAGGCCGACCAGCTTGCCCGTCAAGCGATGGAAGGTCAAACGATTACTAGCATGATGGAACTTACAGAGAAAGGGTAGGCAATGAAATGAGAGAGAAAAAAGTGAACAAACGAAAGGAAATATTAGATAAACTAAATGAATTACAGCAAATGTATTGTGACGGCTGTTTTTTAAAAAGCACGTTTCGAAAAGAATACGGCAAAACATATGCGCAATCATTTTGCATTAACCAATGCACGGTCGGCGAGAAAATGCGGCAGTACGGCGCCATGTTGATGGCAACTCCTCCTCGTTCATCAAAATAACAAAGGGCTTCACACAGCAGGAAGCCCTTTTTTCTCCTTATCGTAATGCCTCATTTAATTGATGTTCCGCCTTAGCAAGTTTTTGTTCATAATGTGATAAAAATTCTTCATCAACGCCAGTTGCTTGCCGGCGTGCGCGCGAAAGCTGATCGTGGGCGTTGGCAATCGCTTGTTTGGCGCCTTCGAGCATGTCTCTATCCAAGCTCATCGTTGCTTGACCTACCATTTTTTCCGCTGTTTCCACAAACATTTCTACTTGTTTTAAATCGTTATAGCCAGAATGAATGTCACGTTCCATTTGCAAACACCTCCTAGCGGATAGTGTTTGTCAAATAGGAAGGAATATGCGCATAAAAAACAAAAAAGACCAGCGTGTTGCCGGCCTTTTTTGTTTCACTTACGTTCTTTCGTTTATGTCAACGAACGCCTTATAATTTCACAACGTTAGCAGCTTGAGGTCCACGGTTTCCTTGAACGATTTCGAAAGAAACTTCTTGACCTTCTTCCAAAGTTTTGAACCCTTCACCTTGGATCGCTGTGAAGTGAACGAATACGTCAGAACCGCCTTCTACTTCGATAAAACCGTAACCTTTCTCATTGTTAAACCATTTAACTTTACCGCGTTGCATAATACTGAATTCCTCCTAATACCTTTAGCCCTCAGGCTAACTTAAAGATTTTTTATCAAATAACGGAATATACTTCACAGCAATCTAAGGTGAGCAAACATGATGAATGCTTGAAATATATTCTGTTATATGATGACTCTACTATACACTAATGTAAGGGCATCGTCAAGGAAAAGAAGGCGAAATTCAGAAAAAAATTATAAAATGTTAAAAAAACAGGGATTTTCCGCTCGCGTCTCGAAATAGTTTGGTTAGAAAGCAAAAAAGTAAGAATGAATGGAAGAAATATACCATACATTGGAATAGTAGGAGCGTAAAGGGGGATGAATGGGATGTACCGCGGAAAAATCGCTGGTAAAGAAGTGATCGTTCGTTTAGGAAATCGGGTCAGTCGGCGTTATTTTTCCGATAACAAAATTTACAACATGGTTCTTTCTTATGGTGAAACGGCGTTTAAAAAAGGGCAAGAAACGTTTTGCATTTATAATGACCGCATTGGCTTAATTGTCGCAGAAGTGGAAAGAAACGATATTCCAGTCATTCGTATCGACTATATCATTGAAAACGAAAATGTATATGAATAATAGTTGACAAACAGGACACAACGCTATAACTTAATTGTAAGCGGTATCAAAATAGGGTTTCTCTGCAAAAGCATATAGTCATGAAAGTCCAGATATGGTGTTGAACCGAGCCGACAGGGCGCATAACCCTAGTAAGGTGTTTGCCCAGGATACTTATCGGACTGCACGCAGGTGTTGGAAAAACTCTTTAGTACGTCAGAATCTGCCGACTTTAGTCGCGCAGAGGTTCAGGGATAGACGTAACAGACCTTTGCTTCCATAAGGCATAGGTCTGTTTATCTTTATAATAGGCAAATGATGAAACAACATTCAAATCTGCATCGTACTATAGGATGAACAACAAGAACAAGAGATAAGAGGTGTAGCATATGTTATTGCGTAAAATGATGTCAAGAATCGGAGTCGGATCGGCGTATGTCGATTTGATTTTAAATAAAACCACATTTCAGCCAGGAGAGTGCATTGAGGGAATTCTTCATATTCTCGGCGGCACGGTGGAACAAAAAATTGAAAAACTGGATGTAGAATTTATCCAAAAAACGCTGCGCGATGGGAAAGAAATCGATAATGTCATCGCGACGATTCCGGTTGCAGGAGCGTTTCAGATCGAGGCAGGACAAAGGAAGCAGATACCGTTTACGTACCAGATACCAGATTCGCTTCCTCCTTCACAGCCTGGAATTTCGTATCGGTTTATCACCCGCTTGGATATTGAGGATGGAGTGGATACGCTAGATTTTGACTATATTCAAATTTTGCCGAGATAAATAAAAGTTGTAAAAAATCTATTGACAACGCTTACATTTTCTATTAACTTTATAAGTAAGTTAATAATGGTGGCGGAGATGTTGGAGACCCACACATATTCCCTTTTTTCAGAGGGAAAATGTGTGGGTTTTTGTGTTTTCCGCTGGAAAATGTAACTGCTTTCAAAAAAGATGGTGTTTTGCCTCCGGAGGGATAAAGCAGGGAAGCAGTTACAAAAGTTATGTGACAAGGGGGAAGAAGAATGACCGCGTTTGTTGCAGAACTTGTTGGAACTGCCTTACTTATCATTTTTGGCGGCGGGGTTTGCGCAGGAGTAAACTTAAAAAAATCATTTGCGCAAAATTCCGGATGGATTGTTATTACAATGGGATGGGGGCTGGCTGTAGCGGTAGCGGCATATGCGGTTGGACAATTTAGCGGCGCTCATTTAAATCCAGCGCTAACGCTTGCATTAGCGTTTAACGGGGATTTTCCATGGGCAGATGTGCCAAAATACATTGCCGCACAAATGCTTGGTGCAATGGTTGGCGCTGTCATTGTATATCTTCATTATTTGCCTCATTGGAAAGAAACGGACGACCCTGGCGCAAAACTTGGCGTATTTGCAACAAGTCCTGCTGTTCCAAACTATTTCGCAAACTTAATCAGCGAAATAATTGGCACGTTTGTATTAGTGCTTGGCATTTTAGCCATTGGCGCCAATAAATTTGCCGATGGGCTAAATCCATTTATCGTCGGGTTTCTTATTGTCGCCATTGGTCTTTCCCTTGGCGGAACGACAGGATATGCCATTAACCCGGCGCGGGATTTGGGGCCGCGTATCGTTCACTTTTTGCTTCCGATACCAAAAAAAGGATCATCCAATTGGCCTTACGCATGGGTTCCGGTTGTCGGACCGATTCTTGGCGGTTCGTTTGGCGGTTTATTTTACAAAGCTGTCTTTCTAGGAAAAATGACAACGGAATTTTGGTATGTGCTTATTGCTATAATAGTAGTACTCGCACTGACATTCATCAGCCATGGAAAAACATCGAATAGCTATAATAAAGCAAAAAATGCATTCATGTAATTAGGGGAGGAATTGGTGATGGAACGATACATTTTGTCACTGGATTAAGGAACAACAAGCTCACGGGCGATTTTGTTTAACAAAAATGGCGAAATTGTTCATATCGCGCAACGGGAATTTAAACAATATTTTCCAAAGCCAGGATGGGTCGAACATAACGCTAATGAGATTTGGGGCTCGATTTTGGCGGTAATTGCTACCGTCTTGTCAGAAGCATCGGTGCAACCGGAGCAAGTAGCAGCCATCGGCATTACGAACCAGCGGGAAACGACAGTCGTATGGGATAAACATACGGGGCTGCCAATTTATAATGCCATTGTTTGGCAATCTCGACAAACGGCCGATATTTGCGAACAACTCAAACAACAAGGATATGATGACTTATTCCGCAAGAAAACAGGGTTATTAATTGACCCTTATTTTTCCGGAACAAAAGTAAAATGGATTTTAGACAACGTCGATGGAGCGAGAGAGAAAGCGGAAAAAGGAGATTTATTGTTCGGTACGATCGACACATGGCTCATTTGGAAACTTTCCGGCGGACGCGCACATGTGACGGATTATTCAAACGCTTCACGGACGCTTTTATTTAATATTCATACATTACAATGGGATGATGAGATTCTAAATATTTTAGGCATTCCAAAATCAATGCTTCCAAAAGTGCGCCCATCCTCGGAAGTGTACGCTAAAACGATACCACATCATTTCTTTGGTGTCGAAGTGCCAATCGCTGGAGCGGCCGGCGACCAGCAAGCAGCGTTGTTTGGCCAAGCGTGCTTTGAGGAAGGAATGGCGAAAAACACATATGGCACTGGCTGCTTTATGTTGATGAATACAGGGGAAAAAGCAGTACAATCGAAACATGGCTTGTTAACAACGATCGCATGGGGAATCGACGGAAAAGTCGAATATGCGTTGGAAGGAAGCATTTTCGTTGCTGGCTCAGCGATTCAGTGGCTTCGTGATGGGCTTCGAATGATCAAGCAGGCGTCAGACAGTGAAGCATATGCGGAAAAAGTCGATTCAACGGATGGCGTTTATGTTGTACCGGCATTTGTCGGTCTCGGAACACCGTATTGGGATAGCGATGTACGCGGTGCGGTATTTGGTTTGACGCGCGGTACGACAAAAGAACATTTCATTCGCGCAACACTAGAGTCGCTTGCATATCAAACAAAAGATGTATTAACAGCAATGGAAGCGGATTCAGGCATTGGCTTGAAAACGCTGCGCGTCGACGGCGGAGCGGTGAAAAACAACTTTTTAATGCAGTTCCAAAGCGATATGCTCGGCGTGCCAGTAGAGCGTCCAGTCATCAATGAAACAACAGCCCTAGGCGCGGCATACTTAGCTGGGCTTGCCGTCGGCTATTGGAAAGACCGGAAAGAAATCGCCTCACAATGGCAATTAGAACGCCAATTCGAACCGCAAATGGCAAAAGAGAAACAAGAAGCGCTTTATGCAGGATGGAAAAAAGCAGTGAAAGCCGCGATGGCGTTTAAGTAAACAGAAGGGGCTCTCCGATGAAAAAGAGCCCCCTTTTTCTTTGTTTTTCTGCATGCAAAAGCAACTCCAATCTTAAGAAATAGTACCCTCTACTTATATATCACGCTTCAATAATTTCGTCTAAAAAAGTCGAAAAAATAGAATAATGACGACAAGTGGCAAATAATATATTCTATTGGAAATATTATGTTATTATTTTATGATAAAAGTCATGCATCCATTTTCTTATTAAACAAAACTATGTGCTAAATAATCAATTAGAAATAAGAAAAAATTATGCATAAATAACAAAAATCAATTGAATTTGTAAAAAACATGTAATAAAATATTTGTAAAATTCGATAAATTTTATAAAGGGGAGAATATATTGACCGGAAAACCAATCTTAGAAATAGATCATTTACGCGTTTCGTTTCGAATTCAAGATCAGTATTATGCAGCGGTTGATGATGTTTCCCTTACGGTGAATGAAAACGAAGTAGTGGCGATCGTTGGAGAGTCGGGGTGCGGAAAAAGCGCTCTGGCACTTGCGGTGATGGGATTGCATCCGCCACAAAAGACAAAATTAGAAGGAAGCATTACATTTAAAGGAACGAATTTATTATCGTTATCTACTTCACAGTTGAACAAAATTCGCGGTAAAGACATCGGAATGATTTTCCAAGACCCATTAACGGCATTGAACCCATTGATGACGATAGGACGACAAATTGAAGAGAGCATGGACTATCATACGAAATTATCCTCGGCGGAAAAACGGCAGCGCACGTTAGAACTGTTAAAACGTGTTGGCATTCCGAATCCGGAAAAAACATATCATCGTTACCCTCATGAACTTTCAGGGGGAATGAGACAGCGGGTTGTGATTGCGATCGCCATTGCTTGCGAACCATCGCTTATCATTGCAGATGAGCCGACAACTGCCTTGGATGTGACGATTCAAGCGCAAATTATGGGACTATTGAAAGAACTGCAGCAACAAATGAAAACCGGCATTATTTTGATTACCCATGATTTAGGGGTAGTTGCGGAAATGGCCGATCGCGTAGCGGTCATGTACGCTGGGGAAATTGTTGAACTGGCAGATGTGGAAACATTATTCCACCATCCGCTTCATCCATATACACGCTCATTATTGCAGTCGATTCCTTCCGCGCAAACTCGTAAAGAAAAACTTCACGTCATTCAAGGAATTGTTCCTTCCTTGCAAAAAATGCCGCGGACGGGCTGTCGATTCAAATCGCGAATTAGCTGGATTGATGAGTCAAAACATGAACCAAATCCAATTTTGCGAGAAGTCGAACCAGGACATTGGGTTCGCTGTACATGTTATCAGCATTTCTACTTTCCACATGATCATATAGGGGACGTGGGCCATGGCATTTCTTAAAGTCAATCATTTAAAAGTGTATTATCCAGTACGCGGAGGATTTTTTCGCCGCATCGTCGATTATGTGAAGGCGGTAGACGATGTTAGCTTTGAGCTGAGGCAAGGAGAAACGTATGGGCTTGTCGGAGAGTCAGGATGCGGAAAAACGACGACGGGGCGTGCGATTATCGGGCTCATTAAAGCGACAGCAGGTGAAATTTTATTAGAAGGCACCGATTTAACAAAACTAAGCCGCAGGCAGTTTTATCCGTATCGAAAAGACATTCAAATGATTTTTCAAGACCCGTATTCTTCGCTTAATCCGCGCAAACGTGTGCTTGATATTATCGCCGAACCGATCCGCAATTTTGAAAAGCTATCGCCGCAAGAAGAAAAACGGAAAGTGCAATATTTTATCGAAAGAGTAGGATTAAATCCAGAGTCGATTTATAAATATCCGCATGAGTTTTCCGGAGGACAGCGGCAGCGGATTGGCATTGCACGGGCGCTTACGCTCAATCCAAAGCTCATTATTGCCGATGAGCCAGTGTCCGCATTGGATGTATCGGTGCAGGCGCAAGTGTTAAATTTTATGAAAGAGATTCAAAAAGAATTTCAGCTTACATATTTATTTATTAGCCATGACTTAGGCATTATCCGTCATATGTGTGACCGCATTGGTATTATGTATCGCGGCAGATTTGTCGAAGAAGGAACGAGCGAAGAAATTTTTAATAATCCGCAGCACATTTATACAAAGCGTCTCCTTTCGGCAATTCCAAACGCGGATCCGCGGCAGAGAAAAAAGCAGTTTCAGCTTCGCGAAGAAGTCGAAAGGGAATACAAGCAGTCGTACCATCGCTACTTTGATGATGAAGGCAAGGCGTATCCGTTAAAGAAAATCTCCAAGACGCATTCCGTTGCAATTCCGTAAAGAGGGGAAGACGACACGATGCTGAAATTTATATTGCGACGAATCATAATGATGATTCCGCAACTATTTCTTTTAAGTGTTCTCGTATTTTTGCTGGCAAAGGCGATGCCGGGGGATGCATTGACAGGACAATTGGCAGGAAATCCAAAAATGGATGCGCAAACATTAGAGGAAATGAAAGAAAAGCTCGGACTTAATGATCCGATACATATTCAATATGTACGTTGGATTAAAAACTTGCTGCATGGAGATCTTGGCATGTCCTATACTCATCAGCAGCCTGTCAACGATTTGCTAGCTGGGCGAATGTGGAATACGATTTTGTTATCTGCCGCGATTTTGATACTAACGTATATGATCGCGATTCCTTTAGGAATTATTTCGGGAAGATGGACCGACTCTTGGGCGGATAAGTTAATCGTTGGATACAGCTACGTTAGCTTTGCAACACCGTTGTTTATCTTTGCGTTAATTATGTTGTTTATTTTTGGGTTCAAACTAGGATGGTTTCCGACGGGAGGAAGCGTCGATATTCAAGTGGAAAAAGGAACGTTTGACTATTATGTAAGCAAGCTGAACCATCTTTTGCTTCCGGCTCTGTCTGGAGCGCTGATCAATACGGTCGGGACGATTCAATATTTGCGCAGTGAAATTATCGATACAAAGCTGAAAGATTTTGTTAAAACCGCGCGCGCAAAAGGAGTGCCGGAATCAAGCATTTATTGGCGCCATATTTTACGAAATTCGTTTTTGCCGATTGCTGCTTTCTTAGGATATGAGATTACAGGATTAATTGGCGGATCGATCTTCCTCGAATCTATTTTTAGTTATCCAGGGATTGGACAATTGTTTTTGCAATCAATTCTGCAGCGGGATTACAGCGTTGTCACCGCGCTCGTGATGATTTCCGGCCTTGCTACCTTAATCGGGACGCTTTTATCCGATATTATCTTAAGCGCTGTTGATCCACGTATTCGCATTGAGTAATAGAATGGGGGACACAATGATGAAAGCGGAACTAGGCGATATCCATGCAAAAAATGAAAAAAGTCCTTCAAGTCTCTCTATTATGTGGCGTGAATTGGTGAAGGATAAGTTAGCTTTTGGTTCTCTCATTCTTCTTTCCTTGATTTTGATCGTTGTATATGGAGCTTCATTATTATTAGACCAAGACGAAATTGTCAAAGTGGACTTGCTGGCTATCTACTCCCCGCCGTCCGCAGAGCATTGGCTCGGCACGGATTATGGGGGAAGGGATATTTTCGGGCAGCTTATTATCGGTGCAAGAAATTCATTTACCATTGGTTTGGCAATCACGCTGATCACTGGTTTGATCGGGCTTACGGTTGGCCTTATTGCCGGATATTATGGGGGAGTTATTGATAATATTATCATGCGTATTATCGATTTTATCCTTGTGCTGCCATTTTTAATGATTGTGATCGTATTTGTGGCGATTGTCCCTAAATATAATGTTTTTACGTTTATTCTCATTATGAGTGCCTTTTTATGGACAGGAAAGGCGCGGCTTATTCGAGCGAAAACGCTGGCGGAGAGGGAATTGGACTACGTAAGTGCATCGAAAACGCTCGGTACGCCAGATTGGAAAATTATTATTTTTCAAATTCTACCTAATTTAAGTTCGATCATCATCGTAAACTTAACATTAAACCTTGCCGGGAATATTGGAATTGAATCAGGCTTAAGCTATTTAGGCTTTGGATTGCCGGAAAGCACGCCAAGTCTGGGGACGCTGGTCAGCTATGCAATGAATCCGGATGTTTTGCAAAATAAATGGTGGGTTTGGCTGCCAGCATCATTGCTTATTTTAGTAATGATGTTGTGTATAAATTTTATCGGCCAAGCGTTAAAACGCGCGGCGGATGCAAGACAACGATTAGGATAAAGGGGGAGAAAAACAGTGAGAAAAAAATGGCAGTGGAAGTTTTTTGTAGCGCTCGTTGTCTTTTTATTAGGATTAACGGCGTGCAGCAGCAACTCCACAAACAACAAAGACAACAAAAATCAAACGGCGCAAAAGGAAGACATCAGCAAATTCCCAATGACCGTCAAAAATGACGGGAAAATCGTAGATGGTGTATTAAAATACGGATTAGTATCCGATACACCATTTGAAGGAACGCTTAGCTATGCGTTTTACGAAGGTGATCCGGATTTTAAAATTTTGCAGTTTTTTGATGAATCGCTCTTCCATATTAACAAAGACTATGAAATTACGAATGATGGCGCAGCGACATATGAACTTTCTGATGACAAAAAAACGATGACGATTAAAATTAAAGATAATGTCAAATGGCATGACGGTGAGCCTGTGAAAGCGGAAGATTTAGAATACGCTTACTTAGTCATCGGCCATAAAGATTATACGGGTGTCCGCTACGGAGACGCGCTCATTCAAGATATTGTCGGCATGGAAGAGTACCATAGCGGAAAAGCGGACAAAATTTCCGGAATTAAAGTCATTGATGACAAAACACTAACCATTACATGGAAACATGCCAATCCATCTGTGCTGACAGGCATTTGGGCATATCCGCTTCCAAAACATTATTTAAAAGATGTTCCGATTAAAGATTTGGCGAAATCGGATAAAATCCGCAAAACCCCAATTGGCTTTGGTCCATTTAAAATTAAGAAAATTGTTCCAGGCGAATCGGTCGAATTCGTTCGCAACGACGATTATTGGGCTGGAAAGCCGAAATTAAAAGGCGTTATTTTAAAAGTGGTGAGCCCGCAAGTCGTATTGCAAGCTCTTAAAAAAGGCGAGATTGACATTGCGGAATTCCCGACAGATCAATATGTCAACGCGAAAGGGACAAAAAACATTCAATTCGTCGGCAAAATTGATTTATCTTACAACTACATCGGTTTTAAGCTCGGTCACTGGGATGCGAAAAAGCAAGAAAACGTAATGGATAATCCGAAATTCCAAAACAAAAAGCTTCGTCAAGCGATGGCATACGCGATTAATAACAAGGAAGTCGCAGATAGGCTTTATCACGGTTTGCGCTTCCCGGCAACGACGTTAATTCCGCCATCCTTCCCAAGCTACCATGATAAAAATGTGAAAGGATATACGTATGATCCAGAAAAGGCGAAAAAATTGCTGGATGAAGCAGGATATAAAGATGTCGATGGCGACGGCTTCCGCGAAGATCCAAATGGTAAAAAATTCACTATTAATTTCCTTTCGATGAGCGGCGGAGACATCGCCGAGCCATTGGCAAAGTTTTATATGCAATGCTGGAAAGATGTCGGCTTGAATGTGCAGCTAGTCGATGGACGTTTGGCAGAGTTCAATTCGTTCTATGACATGGTACAGAATGATGACCCGAAAGTCGATGTATTCGCTGCCGCATGGGGAACAGGAACCGATGTGGATCCATACGGATTATATGGCCGCAACGTCATGTTTAATTTTTCTCGGTGGGTAAATGAGAAAAATGATGAATTGCTCGAAAAAGGACATTCCGAGCAAGCATTCGATAAAGAATACCGCAAGAAAATTTACAACGAATGGCAAGCGTTAATGAATGAAGAAGTGCCGGTAATTCCGACCCTATACCGTTCGATCATTTATGCGGTAAACAATCGTGTGAAAAACTATTCGGCTGATATTGACCCATTCACTTGGAAATGGAAAGATGTCGGTGTCACTTCCGAAAAACCAGAAGTAGCGCAATAATAGATAAAGAGGGGAGAGCGCCTTTGCTCTCCCTTCCTCGTTTGTGAAAATCAAAAAATGATTGTCATCACAATGGCACCATGATAAGATAAAAACAAACTGCATACAGTCTTATCAAGAGTGGACGAGAGATCGGGCTCTATGACTCCACAGCAACCTGCGTATTACGCAAGGTGCTCCAACCCGCAAAGCGTCTTTCGCTTTGGATGATAAGAACGGTTACCCCCTTTCGCATCATTCATGGCGAAAGGGGTTTTTATGTATGTGCAAAGAAGGAGGTGGGAATGTCGATTGCGCGAAAATGATTTGATTCGCAGCTATATGGCGGCGCACTTAACGGTAGCATCGTTTGCTTCCCATGTCGCCCGTTGTGTCCAAAAACAGCTTTTGCAATTTGACCGACAGGCAGCGATTCATTTTGATAGCAGCCAAAATGTTTTCCATCTATACGGATATACGCAAGGGAAGATGTTTTCGCTTCTTCTGACATTTGCGGAAGTGGAAGAATGGAAAGCCGCTGGCCCTTATGCGCTTGACCGCTACATTTTTTGCGAATTAGAGGAAAAAGGAATTTCGATCGTACATATGACTCCATATTTGCGGTCGGTATTTTCATAATCTTGAAAATAATGAAAAAAGGGGAGAAACATAATGGCAGTAAAAAAATTTGAACACGTCGGCATTCAAGTAAAAGACATCGAAACATCGAAAAAGTTTTATCAAGAGGTAGTCGGATTGGAACTACTTAGCGAGATGACGCATACGAACGGTACAATGAAATTGGCGTTTTTAGGATTGGATGGCTCAGTCATTGTCGAATTGATCGAAGGGTATAATCCGAATTTGCCGACGGAAGGAAAAGTGCATCACGTCGCCTTTACCGTTGAAGGAATTGAACAAGAAAAAGAACGGATTCAATCGCTCGGCGTTCCGCTTGTATGGGAAGAGATTACGGCGCTGCCAAACGGGGCGAAATATTTATTCTTCCTTGGACCAGATGGAGAATGGATCGAATTTTATGAACCGGCTAAGTAAAACGAAACCGCTCTGTTTTAGTTTCGAACAGAGCGGTTTTTCCATGGCGTTTCGGTGATATATGGGAATTTTCGAAACACCCATTTCAACACGTTCGGCACGACGATAATGACAAGAAGAAGACGTACAAATTGCAAGGAGCTGACAATCGCTGGATCTCCTCCGACCGTTTGCGCCGTTAATACCATTTCCACAAGTCCTCCTGGCGCAAGACTCAACAGCGCGGTCGACAGCGGAAGATCGGTTAATTCCGCAAATACGTAGCCACATCCGAACGATAGAGCAATTAATACTAACGCAAGCAAGAAATATACCCAGCTAAATTTTCCGCCAAGCTTAATATCTTCTAAGGTAATGCGTTCTCCCATGTTTATTCCGACACTAATTTGCGCCAAAATAATCAACCATACAGGCAGTAACGGCAGGTTCACACCAGCCGCATGCATAACTGCCGTTACGGCAAGCGGCCCGACGACGTATGCTGCCGGAATGATGTTTCGTAAAAGAAGCGCACCGAAAACACTTAACAAAAACCAAGTGTAATGACCATCGGAAGAGACAGCTGCCGCCTGAGCGGTTGCGTTTCCTGGCGACGCGTGTCCGTTCAACCAATGGACAACGACTGTTGGCACAAGAAAAACGACCGTTAATAAACGAATCGTTTGGAAAATGGTTACTAAAGCAGTATTCGCGTTCAACGACTCACTTGCGGCAACCATTTCCGACAGCCCGCCAGGAACAGATGCAAACACACTTGTCACTTTATCAATATGTGTCCATTTCGTCACCGCGATGCTGTTTATAATGTTAATAGCAATTAGCAATGCGGTGGCAACGAGAAACGGAACAATATATGGCGCAATCGTTAATAGCGTTTCTTTTGTAAACGACAGTCCAAAATAAGTGCCTAACACAATCAATCCACTATTCGACAACGCTTTCGGCGCCGCTACTGGGCGCTTGATGACCGTTTTCCAAACAAGCATTCCAGTAATGGCTCCGAGCATCCATGGAATTGGGGAATGGAGATGATAAAACAGCAAACCGGTCAGTCCTGCGACGATATATGTTTCTAACACTTTCATTGCTGTAGTCCTTTCCATTCTCTGTAAACCTATCACTATTGTAAAGAAAAATAAAAGAAAAAGGAAGTAATGTGCTCATTGTGATATACTGAAAAGGAAAGGGGAGGGAGAAATGATGGAAGAACAAGTAAAACATGCCATTCAAGACGAATATCCAGAGGAATTTGCCTGGTGCTACGGATGCGGGCGGCTGAATGAGCACGGCCACCATTTCCGCACCGGATGGCAAGGGGAGAAAACGGTCACGATTTATACGCCACGTCCCGAGCATATCGCTATTCCTGGTTTTGTTTATGGCGGATTGATTGCGTCATTAATCGACTGCCACGGAACTGGTTCCGCCGCGCTGGCGCTGCATCGCAAAAACGGACACGAACCAGGAGATGGAGAAGTGCCACCGCGGTTTGTAACTGCTTCTTTGAACGTAGAGTTCTTGAAACCGACGCAGCATGGAGTTCCGTTAAAGGCAATCGGTACGGTCGAAGAAATTCATCCGAAAAAGTGGAAAGTAAAGACGGAAGTATTCGCCGATGGAGAACTTTGCGCGCGCGGAGAAGTCGTGGCGGTTGTGATGCCGAAGACGTTTGGGCAAAAATAGCGCGCCCATTGACAAACAAAAAGCAGGAGGCCATCCTGCTTTTTTATCGTTTTGGCATGATCATGACCGAAGAAACGGCGCTTGCCGCTTCTTTGCCGTTTTGCGTTAAGACAGCGGTCAGATAGGCAACAGTGCGCCTGAATTTTTCCACCTTTGCTTCGACTTCCACTTCTCCGGCAACGGTCGGGGCGGTGGAATGTTGTATGCAGATTGATCGAGACAAATGTTTGGTCTTTATGAAGCAACGTCGTAATCGCATACGCCATCATAATATAGGCCGCCGCACTGACAAATCCCCCATGATGCCGCCGTTTCCGTTTAGCCAATGTCACCCGATCGCCCATTTTCCTTTCGCATATCTTTCGCCTGTTTCCACTAATTGAACGCCAAGCGACGTATCACAGGCTGGCGGTGCGCTTTTACAGCTATGGCTCCATGCAAGTTGACGTTTTTTGCCATAGCTACAACCCTTTTTTTGAAAATGATAAGATTCTATATTACCCTATTCGCGAATGAAAAGATTTCTTTTTTTATCGTTAAGGGGCTACGCAATATTCATGAATAAAAAATTATGCGTTTTGATCCCATTTTCGTTGACCCGACACAGTGAAGCTCGTGGATTGCTTTGTATTTGTGATGGGAAAAAGAATGGCGCGGTTTGATTTCGGCAATGGCAAAACGAATGGTAATGATGATAAGTTCACTAGTTATTAGAAACAATCCTATTATTTTCGTATAAAGAACACTAAAAATAGGCGGCAAAACAAGAAGGAAATAAGGGAAGTGGGAGAGAAAGAGGAAGAAGGGACATCATTTACGAGACGGGGATAAGGATCAGATCCCGATATAGATGAATCAACGCGATGACTAATTCAGGACGTTGGTGTCGTGCAAAAGCATAAAGAAAGTAGGGAGGTCTCGTTTTATGTACAAACAGCCGGACAAGGAGAGATGGACGGGACGGATCGACAGCGAAAGCGAGGAAAAAAGTTTTCGCGTCCATCAAAAGATCCGTTTGCTGGATATGGGTCAGGTACAGACGCAGGCAGAAAACGCTTTTGCTTTATTAGGCTTTCAATGCGATGAAGGGGTCCGCCGCAACCAAGGACGGCAAGGGGCGTATCACGCGCCGGTGGAAGTGAAAAAAGCGCTGGCAAACTTGCCGTGGCACCTGCCGTCTCACACAATACTTTACGATGTGGGCGAAATTACTTGTGAAGGGGGAGAGTTAGAAAACAGCCAGAAACATTTGGGCCAGGCGGTAGAGCGCCTTATCTGCCATAACATCACGCCGGTTGTCATCGGCGGCGGACATGAAACCGCGTACGGGCATTATCTCGGTGTTCGTCAGGCGGTCGGTTCGGAAACGAAGCTTGGCATTATCAACATCGACTCTCATTTTGACATGCGCCCATATAGACAAGGACCGTCATCGGGAACAATGTTTCGGCAAATATTAGATGAAGATGGAAACGCGGGATACTGCTGCCTCGGCATTCAACCGCTAGGCAACACGGCGGCGTTATTTGAAACCGCGAAGCGATACGGATGCACGTACATGCTCGAGGAAGAATTGACGTTGGCAGCGCTAGAGCGCGCGTACGGAGTCATTGACGATTTTATCAAAAACTATGATGTGCTGATGCTGACGCTTTGCATGGATGTGTTGAGTGCAAGCGCGGCACCGGGAGTGAGCGCGCCTTCGCCGTTCGGGCTTGATCCGAAAATCGTCCGCGCCCTGCTTCGTTATATTATTTCCAAGCCACAAACGATCAGTTTCGATATTTGTGAAGTGAATCCGCTTGTCGATGAAAATCGAAAAACGATTGCGTTAGCGGCCGCCTTCTGCATGGAAGCGCTCGTTCATTTCCACCGCCGCCAGCGAGCGGCGACAGGTCGGTGAAGCCGATGAAACTATTGATTGCGGAGCGGGATGAAAACGAGAGCGTGGCAATCCGCTGGCTTGTTTCCGCCTATTCGCTGCCCATTCATCGCGTTTACACCGCCAATACCGTCAGGCAGGCAATGAGGATATTAGAAAAGGAAACACCGGGGCTGCTATATATAGTCTGATAAAATATTAAAATTGATATAAAATATTAAAATTTTTTAATAAAATATGTTTATTTTATTGTTGATATATCAACATTTATAGAGGGAGGTGCATAAATTGAAAGCAAATGAAGTTTTGAAACTACTTCGAATAACAAGACAAACATTAACTAAATATGTAAAAGATGGAATTATTAAAGTGAAAGTTCTTCCTAATGGAAGATATGATTATGATGAAGATAGTGTTTATTCATTATTGCTTGATGGTGTAGAAAGAAAAACATATATATACGCAAGGGTATCCACGCCTAAACAAAAGAAAGATTTAGAAAATCAAATACAGTTGTTGAAACAATTTTGTTTTTCTAAAGGATACAAAATTCATGGGGTGTTTGCTGATGTGGCAAGTGGAATTTCTTTTGAAAAACGAAAAGATTTTTTTAAGATGTTAGATGATATTATTGACAGAAAAGTTGAAAGAGTGGTTATTACATATAAAGATAGATTAAGTCGTGTTGGTTTTGATTTGTTTGAATATTTGTTTAAAAAATTTAATACTGAAATTGTTGTGATGTCTGAAATTGGTAGTGAAAAATTAGATTCTCAAGAAATATTTGAAGAAATAGTAAGTTTATTGCATTGTTATTCGATGAAATTGTATTCATCACGAAAGAAAAAGAAAATTCAAGAGCTTATAGAAAGAGAGGTGAAATAATTGTTTATCACAAGAGTAGAACAACATCAAATCAAACAAACACATTTATTATGGAAGATGTGTGACGACTTATGTTTTAAATCAAAGAATTTATACAATTATGCTAATTATATTGTTAGACAAGAGTTTATAAATAACAATGAATGGATTCGTTACAATTCATTAGATAAAATGTTAAAACACGAAGAAGTTTATAAAGAGTTACCTTCTCAAACATCCCAGCAAATCTTACGGTTGTTAGATAGAAATTGGAAATCATTCTTTCAAGCCATTAAGGATTGGAGTAAGAATAAAGAAAAATATTTAGGCAAACCAAAACTGCCGAAATATAAAAAGAAAAATGGGCGTAATATTGTCATCTTTACAAATCAGCAATGCAAAATTAAAGATGGATATATTAAATTTCCTAAAACCGATTTAAAGTTAAAGACAAAAGTTACAGAAGGTTTACAACAAGTGCGAATTGTACCAAAGGGAAGTATTTACATAATTGAAGTTGTTTATAAAAAAGAAATTCCAGATATAATTCGTGAAAGTAATCGTGTTGTAGGTATTGATTTAGGATTAGATAACTTTGTAACTATGGTAAATAACATCGGTGAAACACCGATGATGATGTATAAAATTTTGTGTAAAGCATTTTACTAGATCAAAAGAAAAAAGGTAGGGTATTCTCTGATTGAACCCAAACATTCCAGAGAAAGGAGAACCCTACCTATGTCTAAAAGTATACCGAATGTCGACTGGGCAAATCAACTGGAAAGTGTCATTCGTCAGTTTGTAAAGGAAAAATTAGAACTGATCATGCGGGAAGAAATCAAGAATTTCCTCGAAATAGAACAGGCCGGAACATCAAATATGAGAAACGGCTACTATCAACGAAATCTAGATACGCAATATGGTCGGATTGAAGGTCTTTTGGTCCCTAGAGACCGAAACGGAGAATTTCAAACCCAATTGTTCGCTCCTTACCAACGGCACACCGGCTGGCTGGAGGAAGCCATCATCAGGATGTATCAAAGTGGCATGAGTACGCGTGAAATTGGCAAGTTTATTGAACGAATTTTAGGCAATGCCTATTCTCCTGCAACGATCAGCCGTATTACCGATGTAGTGAAGGAAGACATCGAGAAATGGCACACTCGTCCACTGCACAAGCGTTATTCCGTCTTATATTTGGATGGTTTATACGTAAAACTTCGTCGCGAAACCGTGGAGAAAGAAGTCATTTATGTGGTGTTAGGAGTGAATGAAGAAGGGTATCGCGAAATTCTGGATTTCTTCGTGGGAGGACAAGAAAGCGCCTATGTATGGCAGGAAATTCTTCAACACCTCTACCAAAGAGGCGTCAAGGAAGTGCTTCTTGGCGTCTTCGATGGCCTTCCGGGGCTGGAGGAAGCCTTTAAGGCGGTGTATCCGAAAGCCGATGTGCAGCGCTGTGTCGTGCACAAAGTCCGCAACACCCTCAGCCGTGTTCGGAAAAAAGACCAATTCGAAGTGGCCGAGGATCTCAAGCTGATTTATCGCGCGCCGAATAAGGAGATGGCGTTACAAATGTTTCAACAGTTTGAGTCGAAATGGTCCAGCAAATATCCAAGAGAAGTTCAATCTTGGGCCAATGAGTTGGATGTCCTCCTTACATTTATGGATTATCCAAGCAGTATTCGAAGTGTGATTTATACGACCAATGCCATCGAACGAACGATCAAGGAAATTCGGAAACGCCTAAAACCGATGAACAGTTTGAATAGTTTAGAAGCCGCTGAAAAAATCGTGTATTTGACCATTCAAGATTTTAATGAGAAATGGGCAGGGCGAAAGTTGCGAGGATTTGCCGAAGCGCATGAAGCTCTTCAACGAATGTTTGAAGAACGTTATTGTTAACCAAATATTGTAAATAAACAAAATAAGGGGATTCTCCCTTTCCACACAAGAGACTGAATATTCAGTCTCTTGTGTGGAGAAAATCAGTCCCCTATCAATTCAAATCCATTTCAGAGAAACCCTACCCCATTTACATTACACAAAATTCTTGACGGTACCAACACCGATTGTTATTAATGGCAAAGGTATCAAATCCATAAATCAATACTACAACAAACAATTATCATATTTTAAAAGCATTTTAAAGAAACAAAATGGACTAGATCGGAGTAAAAGATTAGAAAAATTAACATTAAAACAAAATAATAAGATTAAAGATTTCATGCACAAAGCAAGTAGATATGTTGTAAATTGGTGTGTTAAGCATAATATCGATACGGTTATTATTGGTAAAAATGACAATTGGAAACAAGAAATTAATTTAGGGAAACGATTAAATCAATCATTTGTACAAATTCCTTATGATATGTTTATTCATCAGTTGCAATACAAATGTGAAGAAGTTGGAATCAAGATTGTATTAACAGATGAATCATATACAAGTGGAACATCATTCTTGGATGGAGAAGCTCCAACCAAAGAAAATTATAATAAAAGTAGAAGAATTAAAAGAGGTTTGTTTAGAAGTAATAAAGGAATTTTAATTAATGCAGATGTAAATGGGGCTTATCAGATTATTAAGAAAGTATCTCCAAATGCGTTTGCAAATGGAGTAGAGGGTGTGGGGTTACACCCTGTTAAGCTCAATGTGGCTTAACAAAGAATAATGCTTAATAAAAGATTTTAATATGTTTGAATGAATTAAACATTATTCATAACCTCGAATTGGACATGGTTTCCCATGATGATTGGGAGGAAATGACGAAATACGTGCGGCTGTTTTGCCAAAAAGTGATTGCCGTTACGGCCGAGGCAACGTTTGCCCGAGCGAAACAGGCGATTGAATGGCAGTGTGTCGATTTGCTCGTCAAACCGCTCGAGCCAGCCAAGCTGAAGCAGTGCCTCCAAAAAGCAGTGTCTTCCTTCGTCCGTCAAGAACGCCTTCATCCGCTCCATTCCAACGATGCGGAACGCTATTCGTACCGTTCGCTCTTTTCCGAAGAGGTAGAAGCGGCAGATGTGGCGCTATTGCTCCTGCAAACAGAAAATCCAAATAAATGGCGGGACATTGTTTCCTTTTTAACGCAATATCCGTTTCGTTATCCGACTCGCGTGCTGTCACTGTCGAATATGGTCGTCTGTTTGTTTTCCGGTGTATCGGGCGATATGAAAGAAGAGGCATGGAAACTGCTGCGCGACTGGGAGGCGGAGTGCACGGAGCCTTTGGCGGTCGTCGCGCTGCCGCCTGATGGCGGTCAAACGGTGCGTGCGCAATATCAAACGGCGCGCCGCTTATTGGAAACGACATTTTTTATCGGGTACCGCCAGGTGATTGCCCCCGCTCCTGAATATGAACGATGGAAGGAACTCGACCCGTTTCTAACGCCGGAAGAGCAGCGGAAATGGATTGACATGCTGCACCGGTTTGACAAGCAGGCCATCAAAACGTGGATGCAGCGTGAATTTTTGCATATGCCGACGCCGTTTCCCAACCCGGAAATGGTGCGGACAAGGCTGACGAGCATATTGGCGCAAATCCGCCGCTTTATGAAAACGTATCACCTTGATCGTGGCGAGACGGAACGCGACTATATGCGCATTTTTCATGAGATTTTATACAATCGCGTCTTATACCGCATTGTGCAGGAAATGCTTCTTTTCCTCTATGGGCTTCTCGATCGCGCGAAAGAGGCGGAAGAGCAGGCGCGCGCCGATGTGATTGAAAAAGGGATTCGCTATATTGAAGAATATTTTCGCAATCCCGATTTAACGCTTGAAAAAGTGGCCGCGGCTGTCGGCAGAAGTCCAGCGTATTACAGCCATTTGTTAATGAAAAAATACGGTATCTCATTTCGTAAGCTGCTGACGCAAACGAGAATAAAGGAAGCAAAGCGCCTGCTTGCCCAAACGGAGCTGTCCATTAAAGAAATTGCCTATCAAACCGGCTTTCGCACCTCGCACTATTTTACACGCGTGTTTAAAGAAGAGACAAAGAGGACGCCAACCGAATACCGCGATGAACAGCGCAAAGAACCGCAATGATCGAGCGGTTCTTTTTTATAAATCTAAAAAAATAAAAAAAATCTAAAGAAAATGATGCAAGATGGCCATTTCATTTCACCATTGGGGAAGAAATTCAAAAGTTTGTATACGATTTCAAAAATGGGGTGCATATATCAGAAACCGCTTTCATTTTATAATTCTTGATAAATAAAAAGAATAATGATTAAGTCGGACCATCGAGACGGCGAAAAACGTCTCTTATTCGACATTCATCCTAACGGCAAGCTGACAAGTTTTATTGGTTAAAAACAAAGGAAAATGGAGGGGATCACGATGGTAACGAAACACCGGCCAGTGCAAGCATACACCGGTTCTACTTTGCATGCGAAAGGCTGGATTCAAGAGGCCGCGTTACAAATGCTGAACAACAACTTACATCCAGAGGTGGCCGAGCGCCCGGAAGATTTGGTTGTCTACGGCGGCATCGGCAAAGCGGCGCGCAATTGGGAGTGCTACGGGGCGATTGTCGAAACGCTATTAAACTTAGAAAACGATGAAACGCTGCTCATTCAGTCGGGAAAGCCAGTCGCGGTATTTAAAACGCACACGGATGCGCCAAGGGTGTTAATCGCCAACTCGAATCTTGTGCCTGCTTGGGCAACGTGGGATCATTTCCACGAACTTGATAAAAAAGGATTAATCATGTATGGCCAAATGACGGCAGGAAGCTGGATTTACATTGGCAGCCAAGGCATCGTGCAAGGCACGTACGAAACGTTTGCCGAGGTGGCGCGTCAGCACTATGGCGGCACGCTAAAAGGAACAATTACGGTGACGGCAGGTCTTGGCGGCATGGGGGGAGCACAGCCGCTCGCCGTCACGTTAAACGGCGGCGTCTGCATTGCCGTCGAAGTGGACCCAGCCCGCATCCAGCGCCGCATTGACACGAAATATTTAGACACGATGACCGATCGTCTCGATGTGGCGATCCAGATGGCGAAAAGGGCGAAGGAAGAAGGAAAAGCGCTATCGATCGGCCTGCTTGGCAACGCGGCAGAAGTGCTACCGAAAATGATCGAAATCGGCTTTATTCCGGACGTGTTGACAGACCAGACGTCCGCCCACGATCCGCTTAACGGCTACATTCCGGCGGGCATGACGCTCGAGGAAGCGGCTGAGCTGCGCCAGCGCGATCCGAAGCAGTATATCCGCCGCGCCAAACAATCGATCGCCGAACATGTCAAAGCGATGCTCGCCATGCAGAAACAAGGCTCAGTGACATTCGATTACGGCAACAATATCCGCCAAGTCGCGAAAGATGAAGGAGTGGAAGAGGCGTTTAATTTTCCAGGTTTTGTTCCCGCCTACATCCGTCCGCTCTTTTGCGAAGGGAAAGGGCCGTTCCGCTGGGTGGCCCTGTCAGGGGATCCGGAAGACATCTACAAAACCGATGAAGTCATTTTGCGCGAATTCAGCGACAACCAGCATTTGTGCAACTGGATCCGCATGGCGCGGGAAAAAATCCAGTTTCAAGGGCTGCCGGCGCGCATCTGCTGGCTCGGCTACGGCGAACGGGCGAAATTTGGCAAAATCATTAACGACATGGTGGCGAAAGGCGAGCTGAAAGCGCCGATCGTCATCGGCCGCGATCATTTGGATTCCGGTTCTGTCGCCTCGCCAAACCGCGAAACGGAAGGAATGAAAGACGGCAGTGACGCGATCGCCGACTGGCCGATTTTAAACGCGCTTCTTAACGCGGTTGGCGGTGCAAGCTGGGTATCGGTGCACCATGGCGGCGGCGTCGGCATGGGCTATTCGATTCATGCGGGAATGGTCATTGTCGCCGATGGCACGAAAGAAGCGGAAAAACGGCTCGAGCGCGTCTTGACGACCGACCCGGGCCTTGGCGTTGTCCGCCACGCTGATGCTGGCTATGAACTCGCCATCCAAACAGCGAAAGAAAAAGGCATCCATATGCCGATGCTGAAATAAACGAAAGGAGGAAGGCGCATGCGCCCACTGTTTATCCGCAACGCCAGCCAGCTCGTGACGCTGGCCGGCAGCTCCACGGCCCCGCTTGTGAAGGAGAAAATGAACGAACTTCATATCATTGAAAATGGCAGCGTCTGGGTAGAAGATGGAAAAATTGCCGCTGTTGGAACGGACGAGGAGCTTTCGCAGCAATTTCAAGAGCGAATCGCGGAAGCGGAGATCGTCGATGCGACAGGGAAAACGGTGACACCGGGGCTTGTCGATCCGCACACGCATTTCGTATATGCGGGAAGTCGCGAAAGCGAATTCGCGATGCGTCTTAGCGGGGCGACATACATGGAAATAATGAACGCCGGCGGCGGTATTCACGCGACGACAAAAGCAACTCGGGAAGCATCGAAAGAAACATTGTATGAAGAAAGCAAGCGGCGGCTCGATCAGTTTTTGCTTCACGGCGTCACGACCGTGGAGGCGAAAAGCGGCTATGGCTTGAGTCTTGAGCACGAAGTCAAACAGCTGACGGTGGCGAAACAGCTCGATGAAAACCATCCCGTCGATGTCGTGTCCACGTTTATGGGAGCGCATGCCGTACCCGCCGAGTGGAAAGACAATCCTGACGGCTTTGTCCGCGTCATCGTTGAAGAGATGATTCCGAAAGTAAGCGAGCTCGGGCTTGCCGAATTTAATGATGTCTTTTGCGAACGCGGCGTGTTCACTCCAGAACAGGCAAGAATCATTTTAGAGGCAGGAAAAGCGTACGGGCTGATGCCGAAAATTCATGCCGATGAAATCGAGCCATACGGCGGCGCGGAGCTGGCCGCGGAAGTCGGGGCGGTTTCCGCCGACCATCTCCTACGCGCTTCGGACGAAGGCATTCGCCGCATGGCGGAAAAAGGAGTGATTGCGGTGCTGCTACCGGGCACGGCGTTTTTCCTGATGACCAAGGCCGCCAATGCCCGCAAGATCATCGACGCCGGCGCAGCGGTCGCGCTTTCCACCGACTGCAATCCCGGCTCCTCTCCAACCGTATCGCTCCCGCTGATCATGAACCTCGGCTGCCTGCAGATGGGCATGACCCCTGCCGAAGCGCTGGCGGCCGTCACGATCAACGCCGCGCACGCGATCAACCGCGGCCATGAAATTGGAAGCATTGAAGTCGGAAAAAAAGCCGATTTGGTCCTTTTCGACGTCCCGAATTATATGCAGCTCATCTACCATTACGGCATGAACCATACCGATACGGTCGTGAAAAACGGCCGGGTGGTGGTGAAAAGCGGGAGGCTTTGTTACTAGGCGTTGGCAACCAAAAGCACGCGCTTCTAGCGCGTGCTTTTTAACCATAAAAGACTGAATTTTTAAACAAATGAAAACAAGGTGGTGGGGAAAATGAAAGTAAATACAAGCAAACAGCCTTCGCTTCCGGTACAAACTTCCACTGGTCAGGCTTGGAAGTTTTTCATTTACAGCGCGATTGGCATTTTCATGTTTTTCGTTCCCGTCCAAATTGGGGAGACGTCCTCGATTATGCTTGACCATATCGTCTCATGGATACGTATGCAGTTTCCGGCGCTTGTACCGTATTACGCGCTCATCGTGATTGCTTTAGGCGCTGTATATCCGTTTTACACTAAAACGTGGAACAAAGATGTGGTTGCGATCGTTTTTTCCTTGTTAAAAGTATTAGGACTGATGGTAGCGATAATGTTAATGTTTAAAATCGGTCCATCTTGGCTGTTCAAACCGGACATGGGACCGTTTTTGTACGATAAACTCGTCATCTCCGTTGGTCTGTTAGTGCCGATCGGTTCCATTTTCCTCGCCCTTTTAGTCGGATACGGGCTTTTGGAATTTGTCGGAGTTTTGATGCAACCAGTGGCCGATTTGGAAAACGCCAGGACGCTCGGCGATTGATGCCGTTGCATCGTTTGTCGGAAGTTACTCACTTGGCCTGCTCATTACGAACAAAGTATTTAAAGAAGGAAAATACACGATTAAAGAAGCGGCCATAATTGCCACCGGCTTTTCGACCGTATCGGTGACGTTCATGGTCGTTGTGGCGAAAACGCTGGGGTTGATGAACATATGGAATACGTATTTTTGGGTGACGTTTTTTGTAACTTTTGTGGTTACGGCTATTACCGTCCGGTTATGGCCGCTAAGCAAAATGAGCGATGACTATTATGATGGCAAAGGTGACCCTGAGGAAAAAGTTACGGGAAATTACTTGAAAGAAGCATGGTCAGAAGCGATGAAAGCGGTGCAGCATTCGAAAGGGCTTTGGACGAATGTGTGGGAAAACTTCAGAGATGGTTTTATCATGACGATGAGCATTTTGCCGTCGATCATGTCGGTCGGACTGATTGGGCTGCTGCTTGCTGAATATACGCCGCTGTTTGATTGGCTCGGCTATCTTTTCTATCCATTTACCCTTCTATTGCAAATTCCGGAGCCATTGCTTGCTGCCAAAGCATCAGCGATCGAGATTGCGGAAATGTTTTTGCCAGCCTTGCTTGTAACGGAAGCACCTCTCGTCACTAAATTCATCATCGCGGTCGTTTCGATTTCCGCCATTTTGTTCTTTTCCGCTGTTATTCCTTGTATTTTGGCAACGGAAATCCCGATCAGTATTCCAAAGCTATTAGTCATTTGGGCCGAGCGGACGATTTTGACGCTTATAATCGCTACGCCGATCGCGTATTTGCTGCTGTGAAGATAAAAAAGAGCCTGTCCATTCATCTCGGGCAGGCTCTTTTCGTTTTATTTTCGCTCATTGCATTTCCCGCTGCTGTTTCAACAAATCGCGGATTTCCATCAACAGCTCCTCTTCCTTCGTTAAAGTCGGCGCCGTATCTTTGATCTCTTCTTCCTTTTTATTGTGCCAGTACAGCTTATTCAACACTTTGACAAAAACGAAGATTGAAAAGGAGATAATGAAAAAATCAACGACGGTTTGGATAAACATGCCATATTTCACCACGGCCTTGCCAAATTTCCACGACAGTCCGCTAAAATCAACACCGCCCAGCAACAAGCCAACAAGCGGCATAAGAATGTCATTGACAAGGGAGGAAACGATTTTGCCAAACGCTCCGCCGATAATGACCCCGACAGCCAAGTCCACGACATTTCCACGCATGGCAAATTCTTTAAATTCTTTCCACATAAAATCACCCTGTATTTGAATTTCACGTACAAAGAAATATAACATATCAGTTTGATCAGATTCTAGTCATTTTGATTTATTGGAATAAAATAACAAATTAATTTGTATAGCATTATTGACCGTTGAAACTTACAAACAAAAGCCCTAGAAAATCCATCAAATTTATTGTATTATTAATTTATCAAAGTAAAGGGGGAAGATAAGTTGGATATTGTTGTGAAAAAACAAACGAATATACAAGTAAAACAAGAAACGAACACCCCGAAAAATCCGACTTCGTTTATTATCGCTGTAGCGTTAGTCGCATTAATCGGTGGTGCTTTGTTTTTATATAGTCGCGTTTCTTGGCAACAAGCGCTTTTATATGTGTTAGGAGCTTTTGGAGGTTTCGTGTTATATCAAGCTCGTTTTGGCTTTACGACCGCTTGGCGCAAATTCATTTTGTATCGTGAAGGTGAAGGCA
Organism: Parageobacillus toebii NBRC 107807; assembly: GCF_003688615.2. GTDB lineage: Bacteria > Bacillota > Bacilli > Bacillales > Anoxybacillaceae > Parageobacillus_B > Parageobacillus_B toebii. Next base: position 2,127,578 of record NZ_CP049703.1, read on the forward strand.
TTCGCGCACAAATGATTATGATGTTAGTAGCAAGCATTTTCTTCATGCCGCTATTGTTGAAAGGGTCGATATTTGGTCATCCGGTTGCGGGAAACGTTCATGATGTCGGCATTTCTGTCATTGTCGGCGCGTTTATTTTCGGAATCGGCATGCAGCTTGGCGACGGATGTGCTTCAGGGACGCTTTACCATATTGGCGGAGGGGACGTAAACGGAATCGTCACATTAATCGGATTTATTGCCGGTTCTGTTATTGCGACGACTCATTTTGATTTTTGGATGAATACACCGCATTTTGCGCCAATTTCACTCATTCATCAACTTGGCGCTGTCGGAGGCTTTCTCCTTCAACTTGTGCTATTGGCGTTCGTTTATTACGTCGTGACCGTTATCGAAAAACGTCGTCACGGAAAGCTGATTTCAGCGAAAATCGAAAACAAAAACGGCTGGAAAGCAATTTATAAAGGACCATGGTCGCTTCTTGTCGGCGCGCTTTTACTCGCCGTTATGAATGCTCTTGTATTAATGATCAACGGCAAACCGTGGGGCATTACCTCCGCGTTCGCTCTTTGGGGAGCGAAATTCGTGCAATTGTTTGGCGTCGATCCAACCGAGTGGGCATATTGGCAGGATCCAGCGAAATTAAAGGCGCTAAAAAGCCCGTTATATCAAGACACAACAACAGTAATGGATATTAGCTTGATGTTCGGCGCGCTATTAGCCGCGGCCTTTGCGGGACGATACGCAAAACCGATTCAATGGAAGCGCCCATCGCGCATGACGATCGGCGCCCTTATCGGCGGATTGATGATGGGTTACGGCACTCGTCTTGCGTTCGGCTGCAACATCGGCGCTTACTTCAGCGGCATCGCCTCTTTCAGCGTCCACGGCTGGATTTGGTTTGTCTTCGCCTTTCTCGGCAGCATCATCGGCGTCAAACTGCGTCCGTATTGTGCGTATAAAAACTGAAAAAGGACGGAAAAGAGAAAGCGCGAGGGCGCTTTCTCTTTTTTAAAATCAGTTTTTACGGTTTTCGATCTGTTTTCTAGATGAACGAAGAAAAATTACGTATTGCATGATTTGCAGTTAGAAAACGTATAGGGAGAGCATTGACGATCTTCTTGTGCTGTTTATTATCGAAAAAACTGGCTTCCTCCTCGGTAGTGTGCAAGGAGGAAGCCGGTTTCTTTTTGCCGATATCCCGTGGATGAGATTTTTTGCAGATTTTCTCTACTATGCATTAACTAACGGTACTAATATTGACTCCATTATTCCTAGCGAGTCAACATTTTGTACAGCTTGCTGTTGTTTATGCAGCGCATCGCACCTTGTTTAAATATATATAGGAAATAGGAAAGGAGCAGGAGACAACCTATAATAATACTCGAAATATGGTATAATTTTCAATAAAACCTTTCTTGTAATTAGGTTGTAAGTATGGATCGTTCCTAATTATAAGTGTTTTTTATTAGACAATGATTTTTCTGGATTACCTACTTGATAAATGGAAGTTTGATTAGGAAGTGATCGAATGTTGAAAGAAGTTCATTATAAAAATTGGAAAAGTTTTTCTAATGCAACATTATACATTGATCCGTTAACGGTTTTAATTGGAACGAACGCAAGCGGAAAATCGAACGCGTTAGACGGTATTGCTTTTTTGAGCCGAGTGGTACAAGGAAAAGAGCTACAGACGATTTTATCGGGAGATTCTGCTCTTCTTTTAGAAGCGAACATTCAAGCGATACGCGGTGGTGTTGAATGGGCTGCTAAGCATCCACATTCTTCTTTTATATTAGAAGTGGTTATCGAAGGCGATGAAGAAACAGACTATCATTATAGCATTGAAGTGAGTACAAAATCCGATGTGGAGCTTGTTTCAGAGTCATTAGTGAAAATAGATAGAAAAATGAACAAACGGACAAAATTATTCACTGCTACAGCAGAGGAAGACAGAGCCCGACGGTTGCTGCTTCAGTTTATAATGGAAGACGCCCAAAAAAGAAACCGTTCAAACGTTCTGTATCGGTTATTAGCCAATTAAAAAACCAAGAAACACATCCTGAAGTGGATGAAGCTATACAACTTGTTGTGCATACATTGGAAAATGTTTTTATATTAGATCCCGCTCCTGCTTTGATGCGTGATTATAAACCGTTTTCCAACCGCCTTGCGAGCAATGCCTCTAATGTAGCAGGAGTGCTGGCGGCATTGCCGAAAGAAGAAAAGAAACAAATGGAAAAATTGCTTTCAAAATACGTCTCCCGCCTTCCGGAAGGAGATGTCCAGCGAGTTTGGGCGGAGCCGGTCGGCCGTTTTAAAACAGATGCGATGCTGTACTGTGAAGAGCAATGGCCGGGAAGCGACAAAAAGTTGATTGTCGATGCGCGCGGCATGTCGGATGGCACGCTACGTTTTATCGGAATTTTGACGGCATTATTGACCCGTCCGAAAGGAAGTCTTATTGTGATCGAAGAAATTGATAATGGCCTACACCCTTCCCGTGCGGGAATTTTAATTGATATGTTAAATGAAATTGGCACCGATCGACAAATTGATATTTTGATGACAACACATAATCCGGCGTTACTGGATGAGTTGGGACCGGAAATGATTCCGTTTATTATTGTTGCTCATCGTTCGATGGAGGACGGGGCAAGTGAATTGACACCATTAGAAGATATTCAATCGTTGCCGAAGCTTCTTGCAGGCGGATCGATCGGCAAGCTAGTGGCAGAAGGGGAAATCGAAGAAACGCTGTCTCGTCAAGGAAGTGAGGAGCGGTGAAGCGAAAAATCCTTGTCATTGATACGTTGATTTTATGTTGCTGGTTGCAAGTTCCCGGCAAAGAAACATGCGGCGCGCAAGGGAACATTTGGGACTACAGGCGTGTAAACGAGCTTTTGACGGAAGAAGAGAAACGTGGGGCAACGTTTGTCCTTCCGCTAGCAACGATCATTGAAACAGGCAACCATATCGCCCAAGCAGCAAAAGAACGATATGAATGCGCGAAAAGGCTCGTTCACATTATACAAAAAGCGTTAGATAAAGAGTCCCCTTGGGCGCAATTTTCCGAGCAAGCGGAGTTATGGACAGACGATGAATTGCATAAACTCATTTCCGAATGGCCAAAGCAAGCGTCTGAGCGTTTATCGATTGGGGATGCAACGATTAAAACAGTCGCTGAATACTACGCAAGAGTGAATGGATGGGAAGTCGAAATTCTTACCGGCGACGAAGGGCTAAAAGCATATGAACCAGCAAAACCAACAAGAGTGCCAAGGAGACGAAGATCATAAAAAGAAAAATCCTGTTTTCCTCTATCGATTCCTTCCGTTGTCATTTCGCCTAAATAAAATATGAACATTTTCACAAATCACCCTCAGTGCAAGCCTGCGTTCACAAATAGACTTTATTATTAAGGCAGATACATATTGATGGACAACGAGGGAGGGAAAAGCAAATTTTTTTGTTATTCGATTATTAAACAGAAAAGGGAAGCGATTACGTCCACCATCCCATGCATGTTGTTGTGCTGCAGAGGTGGTGTTTTTTATGGATGTATCCAATAGGCTTTTTGCATCACTCTTTTTTAAGAATTATTAGACGTTTCGTCGTTATTTTTGTAAAATATAAGGTAAAAATTACTAGTTTATCATAATAGCAGAAACAGCTTTTAAAGGAGCATTCCAAATGGCGATGCGCGATCTTTATAGTTTCAGATTAATTTTCCGACATAATTACCTGTCCGATGCGTGGGAGCACTTTTTCTGGAAATTGAGCGAGATGCTCCAAGAACGAAACAATCGATTCCCGTAACTCTTTTCGATTGGCATGAAACCGATTGGCAATCACGCTCTCTTTCAGCCATCCCCAAATCCGTTCGACCAAATTTAAATTCGGTGATACGGCGGCAAGAACACAAGAGTTAACTGTTCTTCATTCTCACATAAAAAAGGCTGCAGAATGTTCGCATGATGAATCTTAGCGTTATCCAAGACCATCACGGCATGTTTGTCCGGATACTGGCCCAAGGTGTATTGGAGAAATTGCAGAAAAGCCTGTGCATTGCATGGATTGGTTTCCATACAGTGAAATTCCCCCGTTTCGATAGTCACACCACCTAATAAGCGAACGGTCGCGTGATGTCCATACGCAGGGATTTGTTTTTGACGCCCTTTAACACTCCATGTGGCCCGTAGAGTTTGGTAATCCCGAATATGGCTTTCATCTTCATAGATGATGACCATGTTGTCGGACAAGTTTTTTTATGAGTTCCATCTCCTGTTGAAACTCTTTTTGTTTTTGTGGATTGGCCCGTTTGAGGGTATACGCAGGGCGTGTATAGCGAAATCCCCATCGATGAAGCATATCATACCGCCACGGGACATGGTGACAGAAAATTTCTCTTCTAACACCTGTTGAATAATCCGGGTATTCCAGCCCGTTTCAATGCCGTATCCTTCATCGGCAGGAGTGCTTTCTTCCAGCATCTTTCTTCATTCGCGTTCTTCGTCCGGAGACAGATACGGCTTTCTGCCCGGGGCGTATCGATGTTCTAATAACGCCTCCATCCCACCTTGATTAAACTTTTGCACGTAAATCGAAACGGTCTCACGGTGGAGATTCAAGAGCTCAGCGGCTTGGATCCCCAAATAGCCTTGCATAATCAGACGAATGACTGCAATTCGTTTTGCTATGTTTGCTTTTTTCATGGCTCTTTCCTGTTCCTGAAGACGTTCGATCGTCCAACCGCGATCGTTCGTAATTTGTAATCCTTTTTTCTTCATTGATTAATCCGCTCCTTTTTTACTCGTTTAGGAGCAGTATAGACAAGGAGAGGTATTAGTTAAACATGTCGGAAATTCAAGCTGAATTTATATAGAAGCGGAAAAAAATCAAGAAGAGCCGTATTTTGTCTTGCTCGATGAAATGAATCTGGCGAGAGTAGAGCATTATTTCAGCGATGTCCTCAGCGTGATGGAAAGCCGGCGTTGGGAAAACGGGAAAATCGTTTCTTCTAAATTGCTTTCGAAAGAAATGGCGGGACGGGATATTTATCTGCCTGCCAATGTCTATATTATTGGTACCGTCAATATGGATGAAACGACTCATCCTTTCAGCAAAAAAGTATTGGACCGCGCCAATACGATTGAATTCAATCGTGTTCAGCTTGACTATCTTGATTTTTTAAAAGAGTTAAAGCAAGTGGAACCGATGAAGCTGAATCAAGAAGCATTTGCCGTTAAATATCTGCATTTAAAAGACGTGTATCAACGATATCCGCATGTTGTCGAAAGAGCAACGAGCGAGCTGGTGGAAATCAATACCTATTTACAACCTTTAGGAGCGCACATCGGTTATCGCGTCCGAGATGAAATTTGCTTTTATCTCGCTTACAACGAAGAAGGAAAGCTGATGGAATTTGAAAACGCGTTTGATCATTGCCTCTTGCAGAAAATTTTGCCGCGCGTCTCTGGAAGCGATGCGAGAGTGCAGCGCGCCCTGGAACAACTATTTACGTTCTGCACTGGCATTGAATTGAATGGGGAATACGATGCTTTGCTTGATTTTACATACGCGAAATATCCGAAAAGCGCGGATAAAATTTTACACATGTTAAGGAGGTTAGCGGACGATGGCTTTACCTCCTTCTGGGTTGGTTCGTGAGGATGTAGAGCTGGTCCATATTGAAACGAAACATTTAACACTCGTAATCAAAGGAAAGCCTTATCACGGGCAATATAAAGGACTCCAGCAATACCATAAACTCGACTTTCACGAATCGATGGAGTTTTTTGTCAAAGGAGAAGACATTTTCGAAGTAAAGATATTTGATATTGATCAACAAAGACTTGTGGAGTGGTCTGCCGGCCACCGCCCGATCTTTTTTGAAAACGGCATTTATCAAATCATCGTTTTTCCGAAAAACGATAGCGAATTAACGTTTTATCATGAACACCCATCGTTAAGAAGAGCGGTCGACCGAGTCAACATCGGCAGTCAATACGTACTAATGGGAAACCTCCATTTTCAAAATGAAGTGGGATTATCGACATTTGAAATCCGAACGGGGGATAAAGTCCTGTTAGAAGTGACGATCGAAATTTTTCCGACCAAATTAAATTATAAAGAAGACTATCAAAAGCTTCTTCAAGAAGTGAGCGATGAAATTTATAATCTCGCGTTTCATTTTATTAAGAAAACGTATCAGCGGGCGAAAGCAAAATTAGACGGTACTCCTTCTAGAAGCGAATTTTTCCGGCTGATGGAGGCGCATTTTCACGACTTTCTTCAAGCCATTCGCCAAATCGAGCGGCAGCCGCATCATCAGCTCGCGACCACCCATGTAAAAGCGCGGGGAGACCAGCTCGGCCGCTTGGATGCAAAAGGAAGAAACTATTTGCGGAAAAGGCCGCAATTATTTTGCGAAGTCCATAACGGAATAAGAATTCAACACCGTTCACTGATGCCGATCTTCGGATTAAAAGCAAAAAAAGAACTGACGTATGATACGCTGGAAAACCGTTTTGTCAAATGGATGATGGTACGCTTAATCGATAAATTGCGTGATTTATTCGAAAAGGTGCAGTCAAAAAACAAACGATACGAAGTGGAAGCCGACCCGGATTTGCTTGCGAAAATCATGAATATGATATGCGCGCTCGAAGCGAAAACAAACAATGCGTTTTGGCGAACGATCGGGAAACTGGACCGCTCGATCATGAGCCTTGTCTTGCAAATGGCGCCGGGATATCGTGATGCGTATCAAATTTTTTTAATCGTCACACGAGGCCTTGCGCTGCAAGGGAAGCTGTATCAAATGTCCGTCAAAGACGTGGCGACATTGTACGAGTATTGGACGTTTCTGAAGCTCGGACAACTGTTGGGCAAAAAGTATAAACTTGTCAGCCAGGATATTATTCAAGTGAATCGCAGCGGACTATTCGTCAATCTAGAAAAAACCGCTCCGCAAAGCGGGTATACGAACATCCGCACACGGGCGAAAAAATTATTTTGACGTATCAAAAATACGAAGGAAGGCTGCCGACCATTCCGCAAATTCCGGATACGATGCTGTCGATCGAAAAGAAAGGGAAAGATTATACGTTCAATTACATTTTCGACGCGAAATATCGCATCGATTTTGCAGTCGAAGGAAGCAGTTACCAGAAGCGTTATCAGATTCCGGGGCCGATGGAAGAAGATATCAATACGATGCATCGTTACCGCGATTCGCTCGTTGTCCGCCACAACGGTCCTTATGAAAGAACCGCCTTTGGCGCTTATGTGTTATTTCCTTGGTACGATGAGGATAGCTATCAAGAGCACAAGCTATACAAAAGCATTAATGAAGTCAATATCGGCGGACTGCCGTTTTTGCCAAACGCGACCCGGTTAGTCGAACAATTGATCGAACGGCTGATCGAAAAAAGCCCGGAGGAATTGCAAAAAGAAGGAATTTTGCCGCAAGGGATTATGGAGGAATGGCGGTCTTCGTTCGATGAAAAAGTGCTTGTCGGGATGGTCCCTAGCGCGCAAAACTATCACGCTCATCTGAAGCACCGGTTTTATCACATTCCGGTCAAACGTCTGAAAAAAGGATGGCAGGAAGCGAAATACATCGCTCTTTATCCAAAACAAGGAGCGGCACCGGTCAATGGAGTTACTTGCTTTGGAAAGATCACCGATGTAAAGTTTGTAAAACGATACGAAATCAACGAACTGCCAAAAAACAGTTCAGAGGAGTACGTGAGATTCGAGATCGAAAGCTGGCATTTTTTAAAGGACATTATCCGACCGGTCGGCTATGGAATATCGGTCTATACGATGACGACTTTAAACACATTAAAAGAAGCGAAAGAACTTCCTGAATTGTTCATGAAATCAAAAGAAGAAATCGCCTTATGGAGAATGCTGCGGAGACTGTCCGACCGCATCCGCTTTGACCTGGATGACCGATACTTGGATAAAGCATCTAAAATTAAAGCGTATCGAATCAAAGATATTGTCATCCAACTAGAAGACCAACAACTTGCCATCACAAGAGGAACCGAACGCAAAACACTTCCGGTAGAGGCTTTGCTTAAACAGCCATCGATGGTGTTTAAGGAGATGGTGAGACTGATGGATAGCGATAAAACTTAAAGAAAATAGCACCAACGGAGGGAATAATCATGAAACACTTGCAGCAAAAAATCATTGAATTTCGCGATGCGCGCAATTGGAAACAGTTTCACACCCCAAAAGACTTAGCGATTTCATTATGCCTGGAAGCAGGGGAGTTGCTGGAAAATTTTCAATGGAAAAGCAGCGAAGAGGCTATAAAAACGAACTTGGAAAATATAAAAGATGAAATTGCCGATGTAGTCATTTATGCACTCCTGCTTTCACATGAATTAGGGATTGACCTAGAAAAAGCAGTTCTTGATAAAATAAAGAAAAATGAACAAAAGTATCCGATTGAGAAATCGTTTGGGTCGAAAAAGAAATATACTGAATTATAAAATTGAAATAGTATTGGTTGATTTGGTAGATGCATGTTCGCTGTTCCGATTGGAAATCATGATCGTGTCCACCCCTTGGTAGTTGGTTTTGGTCACTGTATATGACTTCCAAGGTGGGTGGATTTTTTATGTGCCTTTATGTATTTGTTATGTGTTTTGCAACACGTTCTTAGTTATAAAGTTAGTGTCGACACGCCTTTTTACTCAATGGTATTATGTTTATAGAATGAAATTTCGGACCAAGGGAATGGTTTTAAATGGTAAATAATCTAGAATATAGGTCGACAATTAAGTCAAAACCTTATTTGTTTTTAGAAACAAAAAAGGTTGCAAGTCTTATTTTACAAGGGCTTAATGAATATGAAATCAAAGAAAAAGCTTTAAAGGAAAATATCTTTCAGGTGAATACAGAAAGCCGGAAAAGAGAAATTGCCGCAACAGTGATTAAACGAATAAAAGTGTTAGATGAATATTTACTGCAAAAACTAGCAAACGGTCCAATCGAAACAGCAAAGTTAATCGTGTTATATGCGATTATGAAAACGGACCGTTTATTTTTTGAGTTTATGAGTGAAGTTTATCGAGAAAAACTCATCTTAAGAGAAACGCATATTACAGATAAAGATTTCAGTTTATTCTTCCAAAGTAAGAGGGAGCAAAGCGAAACAGTTGCTTCTTGGAACGAATATACGTTTTATAAGCTTAAACAAGTGTATATTCGAGTTCTGTATGAAGCTGGGTTGCTTAAAAATAAGAAAGGCGACCGTGAAATTATAAAACCGGTGGTTGAACCGGATTTCGCGAAACATTTTCAAGAAAATGGTGATAAAATATATTTAGATATATTGTTGGGAGTGAAATAATAGAATGAAAACGAAAACCATCTATGAGCGGCTTGACCAAATTATCCCTAAAATTACGGACCCATCGTTTCGGCAAAACAAAGGGTTAGGTAACGAAATTGGGTTTTATATATTTGATTATGAACCAAAATATGAAATGTTGGTGCGTGAGCATATTGCCTTTATAAAGCAAAAATTGAATACAGAAAGCTCTGATTTTTACATTAGAGAGTTTGATTTGTATGAAGTGATGCTTGAAATATTAGATAGCAAGGGATACTTACAGAAAAATTTTGAGCTTGAACAGAAAAGAGGAAGCGACTTTATTTTAAAAGCGACAAAAAAAGCATTGAGGCTTACGTTAAATAACGATCTTGTAGTTCAGTATATTGCAGAAAGGGTTCAGCCGAACGATATTGTTTTTTTAACCGGGGTCGGAAAAGTGTATCCTATTATTCGCTCCCATACGATTTTAAACAACTTACATAAAGTACTTGATTACGTGCCAGTTGTGATGTTCTTTCCAGGCTCCTATGATGGTTTGGAATTAGTTCTTTTCGATGAAATTAAAGACGATAATTATTATCGTGCTTTCCAATTAATTGATAAGTACGCATAGAAAATGGGGGATGTTGAATGATTATTCGTGACATGTTTCAAAAACCGATTGATCGCGATATCAAAGGAGTTATTAAAGTTGGACAAGATGACGAATCCAATGTGTATCAAGAACTAGATGAATATGTTGTAACAAATGAAATACTGGAGCATTTAGGAGACTTTTTTGAGGCTTATAAAAAAAGTATCGTTGGTCATACCGATAAAATGGGTGTTTGGATTTCGGGGTTTTTCGGTTCTGGTAAGTCACATTTTTTAAAAATTCTTTCTTATTTACTTGAGAATAGACAAGTAAAAGGAAAAAAAGCGATTTCGTTTTTTGAGAATAAAATTAGCGATCCAATGGTTTTAGCTGACATGAAGCAAGCAGGGGATATTACGGCGGACGTTATTCTCTTTAATATTGATTCAAAGAGCGAAGCCGACTCCAAACAGCAAAAGGATGCGATCGTAAAAGTATTTAATAAAGTATTTAATGAAATGCAAGGATTTTGTGGCTCAATCCCTTGGGTAGCTGATTTGGAGCGTCGTTTAGTCAAAGATGGATGCTATGAAGCATTTAAAGCAGAATTTGAAAAAATTTCAGGAAACAAATGGGAAGATGCTCGAGAAGATTTCTATTACGAAGAAGACGCGATTGTAGAAGCGTTAACGAGAACAACAAAAATGAGCGAAGAAGCGGCTCGGAATTGGTATAACAATGTAGAAGAAACCTACTCATTAAGCGTTGAAAAATTTGCCCAGCGAGTAAGAGAGTATATCGAAAGCAAGGGACCAAATCATCATGTTGTATTCCTTGTAGATGAAATGGGGCAATACATTGGCGACAACTCTCAGCTTATGTTAAATTTACAAACTGTTGTAGAAGACTTAGGTGTTCAATGTGGAGGAAAATGCTGGGTAATTGTCACGAGCCAGCAAGACATTGATTCAGTTACTAATGTTAGAGGAAACGACTTCTCAAAAATTCAAGGTCGTTTTGACACTCGTCTAAGTTTGTCGAGCGCCAATGTAGATGAAGTTATTAAAAAGCGTATTTTGCAAAAAACTGACGACGCTAAAAAAATGTTAAAACAGCTTTATCCAAAAAAGTATTCGTTTATTAAAAACTTGATTACCTTTAAAGATACACCAGAAATGAAAACATATACAGATGAAGAAGAATTTGCGGACGTGTATCCTTTTATTCCGTACCAATTCAATCTTCTTCAAAAAGTGTTTACAGGTATCCGAATTCATGGAGCGTCTGGTAAACATTTAGCGGAAGGAGAACGTTCGCTCTTAAGCGCTTTCCAAGAATCAGCGATTAAATATGCAAATGAAGAGGTTGGAGTATTGGTACCGTTTTCTGCTTTTTATGAAACCATAGAGGCATTTTTAGATGCAAGCATCCGCTCTGTTATCATTCAAGCAAAACAAAATTCTCGTTTAACGGACTTCGATGTAGAAGTTTTAAAGTTATTATTCTTAATTAAGTATGTCAAAGAAATGCCTGGAAAATTGGAAAATATCGCAACATTATTGGTGAATCATATTGATGTTGACAAGTTGGAGTTGTTGAAAAAAGTTGAGGAATCACTTCATCGGTTAATCAAAGAAACGCTCATTCAGAAAAATGGCGATGAATATGTATTCCTCACGAATGACGAGCAAGATGTAAATAAGGAAATCAAAAACATTCATATTGATTCAGGTGAGGTTATACAAAAGATTGGGGAAATAATCTTTGAAGAGATTTACCCAGATAAAAAATATAAATACTCTTCTCGTTATAATTTCGGATTTAATGCGATTATTGATGATCGTACGATTCGTCCACAGATCCACCAAATTGGATTGAAAATTATTACACCTTACTATGATAGTACAGTTGAGTTAAACCAAGCAGAATTAAAAATGATGTCAATGCGTGAAAACAATGTTATTGTGAAACTTCCAAATGATACAACATTTTTAGAAGAGATGGAAGAAATTTTGAAAATCCAGTCATATTTGCGAATTAATAGTGGTATTGCCGTTTCACAAGTAATTGAAGATATTAAAGCAAGAAAATCACGAGAAGTAACGGAACGAAAAGAACGGGTTAAAACATTATTAATTGAAGCATTGAAGAACGCAGAAATTTATGTTAACTCACAGCTTCTTGAAATTAAAGAAAAAAATCCTGTTGATCGAATTAATGATGGTTTTAGGGTACTTATTGAGTCTTTGTATAATAAGTTGAATTATGTGAAAGAGTTTGTCGATTCACCAAAAGAGCTATACGACCTTCTAAAAGAAGATACAGTACAGCTATCATTGACTGATGAAGAAGAAAACAAGTTAGCAATTGACGAAGTGAGAAATTATATTAAACGAAATACACAGCGAAATCTTCCAATGACAGTTAAAGGCATTACGACATATTTTACGAATCAACCATATGGCTGGACGGAACTTGATATTGTAGCAATCATAATTAAGTTATTTAAAGCTAAAGAGATTAAATTACAGTTAAATAGCGATTATTTAACGACGGCTGACCGCGATTTAGTTAATTATTTAACCAAACGTGATTATGTGGACAGAGTGGTTGTCAAACAACGTGAAAAACCACCGGAAAAACATGTAGCGAATGTGAAAAAGTTATGCCGTGATTTATTTGGTTACACAGCCGTTCCAAGTGATGAGGACGGTTTAATGAATCGCTTTAAAGACTTGCTAAAAGATGAGATTGCACGCATTAATGCATTACTTGTTCACTATGAAAAAACGGAATATCCAGGAAAAGATATTCTAATCGAAGGCAAAAAGTTCATAGAACAACTTCTAGAAATTAAAGATACAATGGCATTTTTTGAGAAAGCATATGAGTTGAAAGATGATTTACTCGATTACGAAAAATATTCGGCAGAGGTAAAAGACTTTTTCAAAAATCAAAAAGACATTTTTGACAATGCTCTTCATAAATTGGAAATCTATGAGAAAAATAAAACATACGTGATTGATACGGAAGTTAACGATACAATCGAAAAAATTAGAAAGATTGTCAAAAGTAAAAGTCCGTATTCACTAATTCATAGATTGCCTGAACTTATTGATTCATTTGTTGATAGATTTACAGAATTACTAGAAGCAGAATGTCAACCAATTATTAATGTCGTAAAAAGTGATTATCAAAAAGTCATTGATGAACTCAACAAGTATGATTTCAAGGATGAGCTATTTAGTAAATTTAAAGCGCGTTTTGACGACTTGTTAACTCGGCTAGAGCAGGTCAATAACTTCTATGAAGCGATTGCTATGAAGGAAGAAAGTGATCGCTTAAAAATGCGTTGTTTCAATGAAATTAGCGCAGAACAAGAAAAACGGAAACCGAAAGCAATCGTGAATCCACCGTTTTCTGAGTTAACGGGTGGAGAGCAAGTCATTAGTGGTGGTAGTCCAGTAACTTATAAAACAAAACGTACCGTTAATATCAGCATTGCGAATCTTTTACGAGGGGCAAAAACAATTGAATCACAAGAAGATATTGAACAATTATTAAATGAAATTCGCGCCAAACTTGAAAGTGAACTGAAGGAAGACACGATCATCAAGCTTGTTTAGTGAAAACAAAGGGAGGCGAACGCCCTCCCTTATCACTAATCATATGGAGGAAAGGGTTATGAATAAATCGGCGATTAAAAACTTTGCTGTTACTGCTCGTCGCAAATTAATCGATGGGGTCAAACAAAAAGCGTATGAGTTAGGAATTACAGAAAAGGAAATAAAAGAACCAGAACTATTTGAAGACGGTTTCCGCATTAACCAAAAGTTTTTTAAAAAATATGAACTAAAGCAGCGGCAAAAGCTGATTGAGAAAATAAAAGAAAAAGGCTATGAGCAAGTAATCGAAGAAGTAGCTTATACATGGTTTAATCGCTTTATCGCGTTACGTTTTATGGAAGTGAATGATTATTTACCAACAGGGGTACGCGTTCTTTCGTCAATCGATCCTGAAAAAACAGAGCCAGACATCATTTCCCAAGCATTAGAGGTAGACTTAGATTTGGATTACGACATTGTTTACCGTCTGCAAGATGAAAACAACACGGCGGATTTATATAAGTATTTATTAATCAGACAATGTAATGAGCTCAACAAGATATTGCCCATCATGTTTGAAGAAATTAATGACTATACAGAGCTTCTCCTTCCAGACAATCTTCTTCAAGAAGGTTCGGTTATTCGTGATTTAGTGACAATGATCGATGAAGAAGACTGGAAAGAGCAAGTAGAGATTATTGGCTGGTTGTATCAATATTATATTTTTGAAGAAAAAGACAGAGTAATTAAAGCGAAAAAGAAATACAAAACACATGAAATTCCATATGCAACACAATTATTTACTCCAAAATGGATAGTTCAGTATATGGTTCAAAACTCATTAGGAAGATATTGGATTGAATCACATCCTGAGGATAGGGATCTCATAAGTGGTTGGGACTTTTATTTAGAAAATCCTAGTAAGGAACTTGATTTTGAAGAAAAGTTAGCACCTTACATAAATAAAGAGTTAAAAGTAGAGGATATCAAGTGTTTTGATCCAGCAATGGGAAGTGGACATATTCTCGTTTATATGTTCGATGTTCTTTATGAAATATATATACGCTGTGGTTATAGTGAGCGAGAAATCCCACGATTAATCATTGAAAATAACCTTTATGGATTAGATATTGATAAACGTGCTTATCAATTAGCTTATTTTTCATTGATTATGAAGGGGTTGCAATATAATAGACGCTTCTTACGAGATATTAAACAATATGGTTTGAATTTAAATTTGGCGTATATTCAGGAAAGTAATCAGTTAACAGAAGAAGATATTGTTTACATTGCAGGTGAAAGTCAAGGTCCTAATTATGAAAGAACAAAAAACTTTGTTGATATTTTCCATAATGCTAATATATATGGTTCTTTGATTAAGGTTGGAGACTTTGATGAAAATTTTTTTGAAGAAAGGTTAAATTTTATCAAAAATAATGCACCAGCTGATTTATTTGAGGAACTTATTAAAGAAAAAGTGCTTGATGTTCTTCCAAAGCTAATAAAACAAGCAAAAATAATGAAAGATACTTATGATGTTTTAGTCACGAACCCGCCTTATATGGGGAATAGATATATGAATGATGATCTAAGTGAGTTTATGAAAGCAAATTATCCAGACAATAAGTCTGATTTGTTTGCAGCATTTATTGAATATTCATTAACAAAAGTAAAAGAAAACGGACAAATCGGTTTCTTAACGCCTTATGTTTGGATGTTTATTTCCTCTTATGAGAAATTAAGAAACCTTATAGTTGAAACTAAGACAATAAGTTCATTAATACAATTAGAGTATAATTCTTTTGAAGCTGCTGTTGTACCTGTTTGTTCTTTCACATTAAGAAATTACAAATCAGATGTTAGCGGCGAATTTATAAGATTGTCTGATTTTAAAGGGATAGAACTACAACCAATTAAAGTACTAGAAGCTATTGAAAATCCAAATGTAAATTATCGTTTCTCTAATTTAACAAGTAATTTTTCTGTAATACCGGGTAAACCAATTGCATATTGGATATCAGATAAATTATTAAGTATTTTTATTAACTCTGATCGTATATCTGAAATCGGTGATGCTAAACAGGGATTAGCAACCGCCGATAACGACAGATTTTTAAGAATATGGCATGAAGTCGACATAAATCGAATTGGGTTTAATTTTACAAATAGTACAGACGCAAAAAAAAGTAAGTTGAAATGGTTTCCTTATAATAAGGGTGGAGGTTATAAAAAGTGGTACGGAAATAATGAATATGTTATTAACTGGGAGAATGATGGGCAAGAATTAAGAAACTTTAAAAAATCTGTAATAAGAAGTCCGCAGTATTACTTTAAGGAGTGTATCTCCTGGTGCAAAGTAACGAATATTTCTATCTCTTTTAGATACATTCCACATGGATATTTATTCGATGTTGCCGGATGTTCTATTTTTACTGAAGAGGATTTATTTGTCTTACTTGGTTCTCTTAACTCTAATCTAATTAACGAAATTCTTAAGTTTATGAGTCCTACAATGAATTATGAGGTAGGGCAAATAAGTAATCTACCAATAATTCATAAAGGGTGTGAAGATAGAATCAGAAAGATTGCAATTGACTGCGTTGATGTTTCAAAAAAAGACTGGGACTCTTTTGAAACATCCTGGGACTTTAAAAAACATCCTTTACTAACCTATAAAAAAGCAGCTAAGACTATCGAACAAGCTTTCAATAATTGGGCAGCATTTGCTGAACAACAATTTTATAAATTAAAAGAAAATGAAGAAGAGCTAAACCGTATTTTCATTGAGATTTATGGGTTACAAGATGAATTAACGCCAGAAGTGGATGAGAAGGATGTCACCATTCGCAAAGCGGATAAGGAACGAGATATTAAGTCGTTTATCTCTTATGCCGTTGGCTGTATGTTCGGCCGCTATTCATTAGATCAAGAAGGGTTAGTATATGCTGGCGGAGAGTTTGATGAAAGTAAGTATGTAACGTTTAAAGTCGATCCTGATAATGTGATTCCGATCACGGATGATGAGTATTTTGAAGATGATATTGTAAGCCGTTTTGTGGAATTTGTTCGTGTTACATTTGGTGAAGAAACATTAGAAGAAAATCTCGACTTTATTGCCGATGCTCTAACAAGAAAAGCGAATGAAACATCTCGACAGCGAATTCGCCGTTATTTCTTAAAAGAATTTTACAAAGACCATGTACAAACATATCAAAAGCGTCCGATTTATTGGTTGTTTGATAGCGGGAAAAATGATGGTTTTAAAGCGTTAATTTATATGCATCGTTACGATGAAGGAACAGTTGCTAAAGTACGGACAGACTACTTGCACCTATTGCAACGTAAATACGAAGCGGAGATAAAACGTCTTGAGATGATTATGGATTCGGATGTTTCAACAAGGGAAAAAACTGAAGCAAGAAAGAAAAAGGAAAAAATTCAAAAACAATTGCTTGAATGCATGCAATATGACCAAGTAATGGCTCATGTTGCGAACCAGAAAATCTCTATTGATCTTGATGATGGCGTAAAAGTGAATTATGCTAAATTCCAAGGTATAAAGGTGCCTCAAGGTGAAGGAAAAAAACCGTTAGTGATGGACTTGTTGGCTAAAATTTAATTCCTTTTAATTATCGCATTTCGAAACGTTTTTACGGTGAAACATCGAAGAAATTGAATGAATAAAACTGAAAAATGGTTTGGTCTCATGAGACTAAACCATTTTTCAAATTGAGGTGAAAAATAAAGTGAACTTAAAGGAAATTACGCGTGTCTTACAGGAGATGTTCAATAAAGAACTAACTGAAGGAAAGAAGCGTCATATTGTTTTTTGGTATGACGAAGAAGGTGAGTTTATCGACGAAATTGATGAATTAGCTTTGGATGGGGTACGTATTTGGCGTTTAACAGAAAATAACTATTTTGCGACGAAGTATGAGTTGGAAAAAGTCGACCTTAACTCGCATTTTTTAATATATGCAGCGATGCCAAAACCAACTCCAAGAGAAAACTGGTTAATTGATGTTTTAAAATATAGCACTGAATTTTCAACGGATCGAACGACAGTGATTATGAGAAATTTAGGAATAAAAGACGATTCATTACGTCCGGTTTTCAAGAAATATATGAAATTCTTCAAAAGTAAAGAACGTACAGCAGCGTTTGAAGCTTTAAACATAAAAAATTATACAGAGGAAATCGTTGATTTAGCGATCTTATCTTTATTATGTAAAGTAAATAAATGTAGTTTAGAAGAAGTTTTGAAAGCCTTATTTAAAGAGATGCTGCAAGAAGAGAGAAAGCTCTGGGAAGCCATTGAGAAATACGGAGATACAAATGCGTTTTGGAACTTGGTGGAGAAGTACTATGGATATAACTTAAGCGACAAGTCGCTTGAGAAATTATTTATTTTCTTTATTGTCACTAGCTTAAGTGAAACGTTACAAGCTCCAATCCCAGAAGCGTGGAAAAATTATATTTCTTCGGAAAGAACAAACTGTGTTGTTTTTATGGACCATTTTATGAATCATGTTGTCGATAAAGAGCACTATGATCAATTGGCTGTTGTTTTTGAAGAAAAAATGAATGTAAAAAGTTACATAAAAGAATGGGATATAAACGATTTCTTACAATGCGACCTATTCCCTATATTCGACGAAACGATTATTGAGCGATTAGCTGCACAAGTTTCAAGTGGAGTCGAGGAGTTTGAACAGCAAACTGCAGTCATTTTAGCCAGACGTACATTGCACTGGTACTCTCAATTTAAGCAAGAATACGAAGCGTTATATTGGGCAATCCAATTATTAAAAAAATATAGCGATATCGGAAAAAACATTAAACGTGATTCAACTTATAATATGTTACAACGTTATGTAACCGACTATTATGAAATCGATAAAGCGTATAGAAAGTTTTATTCAGCTTTTGATCGGGCTCAATATAAAGAGCGGTTAGAGTCTGTTCAAGAGTATATTGAGAATACGTATATCAATGGATATTTAGATGAGTTGGCTATTCATTGGTCTAATTCAGTAGAAGAGGAATTATTAAACGACTGGCGCCTTGATGGTATTGAGCAGCAAACCGACTTTTATAGAACATTCATTCAACCTCATCTGAGTAAAGATGAGCGCGTATTTGTTATTATTTCTGACGCATTGCGTTATGAAGCGGCCAAAGAGTTATGTGATCAACTGAATATAGAACGAAAAGCTTCAACAGAAATCACATTTATGCAAGGAGTCATCCCATCTTTTACAAAACTCGGCATGGCAAGCCTTCTTCCTCATAAAAATATTGAGTTAGATGAACAAATGAATGTTATCGTTAACGGTATCAATTCTTTAACTACTGCGAATCGAGAAAAAATTTTATTGCAATATCATCCAGATGCGATTGCAGTGCAATACGATGACATTATAGATATGAATCGCAAAAAGTTTCGAGAATTATTTTCGGGTAAAAAGCTGATTTACATTTACCATAATCAAATTGATGCCAAGGGAGATCATGCTGCAACAGAGCGGGAAGTATTCCAAGCTGTAGATGAAACAATTGAAGAGTTAAAGAAACTTATTAATCAATTAGTGAACGATTTAAGTGCGACGAATATCTATATTACTGCCGATCATGGGTTTATTTATAAGAGAGGACGTTTACAGGAAAGAGATAAGATTTCGGCAAAAGTGGATAACGCTAATGCTGATAATAGACGATTTATCATTACTAAAAAGGCCGAACATATCGAAGGAACTTTAACCTTTACAATGAGGGATTTATTTGGAAAAGATAACGAACGATATGTGATTGTTCCTAGAGGGACAAATCGATTTAAAAAGCAAGGAGCAGGTGCGAATTATGTGCATGGTGGCGTTATGCCGCAAGAAATTGTAATACCTGTTATTAAGTTTAAAAATGACCGTAGTAAATCGGAGAAAAACGCGGTTAGAAAAGTAGAAGTGCGTTTAACCAACATTTCGAGAAAAATTACGAATATGATTACGTATTTAGAATTTTTCCAAACTGAAAAGGTAGAAGATAAAAAAATTCCGTTAAGATTGAAACTCTATTTTGTTGACGAAGAAGGAAATCGGATTTCTAATGAAAATATTATTATTGCGGATAGCCAATCAGCGAATCCCGCACATCGAACATATCGAGAAAAATTTGTTTTACGAAATATGCAATATGATAAAACGAAAAAGTATTACCTCATATTAGAAGATGAAGAAGCAGAAACGGTCTACGAAAAAATTCCGTTTATTATTGATTTAGCGTTCTCCAACGATTTTGGTTTTTAATATGAGATGGGGGTAGTGGGATGGACGAGCTTAGTCAAAAATTAAATATGTATTTTCCGGGAAAAGTAGTTCGTAAAGATTTAACAAAAAAAATTAAAGAAGGCGCGAATGTACCAGTCTATGTTTTAGAGTATTTACTAGGGATGTACTGTGCGACGGATGATGAAGACAGCATCAATGATGGTGTAGAAATGGTAAAAAAGATTTTGGCAGAGAATTTTGTTCGTCCAGATGAAGCAGAAAAAATTAAATCGAAAATTAAAGAATTGGGCAAGTATACGGTTATTGATAAAGTAACTGCAAAGTTGAATGAAAAGAAAGATATTTATGAAGCGGAATTTTCCAACCTAGGCTTAAAAAATGTCGTGATTTCCCCGCATTATATTAAACAATTTGAAAAATTATTAGCGGGAGGCATTTGGTGTATTTTAAAAATGGAATATTATTACGATGAAGAAATTCGCGGCAACGTCAGTCCATTTCAAATTAGCAGTTTAACACCAATTCAAATGCCGAATATGGATTTGGAAGATTTATTAAATCAAAGAAGACATTTTACGAAAGAAGAGTGGATTGATGTCCTAATCCGCTCCATTGGTATGGAGCCTACCCAACTAGAGTACAACGTAAAATGGCATATGTTAGAAAGAATGGTTCCTCTTGTAGAAAATAATTATAATTTATGTGAACTTGGACCAAGAGGAACAGGGAAATCTCATATTTACAAAGAAATTTCTCCAAACTCAATCCTTGTTTCAGGTGGTCAAACAACGGTTGCCAACTTGTTCTATAATATGTCAACTAGAAAAATTGGTCTTGTTGGTTTATGGGATACGGTGGCATTTGATGAGGTAGCGGGAATTACGTTTAAGGATAAAGACGGTATTCAAATTATGAAAGACTATATGGCTTCTGGATCGTTTGCGAGAGGGCGAGAAGAAAAAAACGCAAGTGCCTCCATGGTGTTTATTGGGAATATTAATCAAAGTGTAGATGTTTTACTCAAAACTTCACACCTATTTGACCCATTTCCAGAGGCAATAGCCAATGATGCTGCGTTTTTTGACCGTATGCATTATTATTTGCCAGGCTGGGAAATTCCGAAGATGAGACCAGAATATTTTACGAATGATTATGGGTTTATTACGGATTATCTTGCCGAATTTTTCCGTGAGATGAGAAAACGTTCGTTTTCAGATGCAATTGATAAATATTTTAGACTTGGCAATAATCTTAATCAACGTGATGTCATTGCCGTTCGTAAAACGGTTTCCGGTTTGATTAAGTTGCTTTATCCAAACGGAGAATTTACGAAAGAACAAGTAGAAGAAGTATTAAGATATGCGCTCATCGGCAGAAGACGTGTCAAAGAGCAGCTGAAAAAAATTGGTGGTATGGAGTTTTACGATGTTCATTTTTCCTATATTGATAACGAAACATTAAATGAAGAATTTGTTTCTGTCCCAGAACAAGGGGGAGGTAAAATCATCCCTGAAGGTATGGGAAAACCAGGGCATATTTATACCGTTTCTCATGGGAAGTCGGGGATGATTGGAGTGTATAAATTAGAAACAGAAGTAGTCAGCGGATCCGGAAAGTTTGAAAAAACAGGTTTAGGTACGGACAGAGAGGCGAAAGAGAGCATTGAAACAGCATTCCGCTATTTTCGCGCGAACAATAAAAATATTAGTGGAACAATTAGTGTCACAACAAAAGATTATTTGATGCATGTTCAAGATATTAATGGCGTAGGACTTACAAAAGATTTATCACTCGCCGCCTTTATTGCTCTCTGTTCAGGAGCGTTAAATAAACCTGTGCAAAGCCAACTTGTCGTATTAGGTTCAATTAGTATCAGTGGAACGATTAATAAAGTAGAAGAGCTAGCAAACGTACTTCAAGTTTGTTTTGATGCCGGAGCAAAACGTATTTTGCTGCCAATGACATCAGCAGTGGATATTCCAACCGTTCCACCGGAGTTATTTGCTAAATTTCAAATTTCATTCTATCAAAGCGCGGAAGATGCGGTATTTAAAGCGCTAGGGGTAGAATAATATTTCATTTCAAGGAGGGGAGCCCCTCCTTTTTATTTTACATCACATATTACAAGTAGTATGAACTAATGGAAATTAAACTATGTGAAAACTACTTAAGAATAATGAATGAATTAATACCTAAGTAGACTTTTTCTATTTAGGAGATCCCTGTTTTTTTATAATTTTAGTGGGTAATATTGCATCGGTATTATTTGTGATTATATTCTCTAATACATGACAGAATTTATTTACTATGTTTATAAGCTTTTCTGCTTGGTCGAAAGTTTTTATCATATAAGGATTTTTACCTTTATGTACATACTTATTTCGAATTTTATTTGCTAAAATTACATCATCTAAAAACGGGAGAATGTCTTTTTGATAGATATCATTTCTGATTGTATTTGAAAGATTGTCGAGCATTAATCTTACGCCACAACTATCTATTTCGTTATTTATTTGTTTTTCACTTGTCATACCCATTTTTTTGTAAGCAATGAAAAATAAGTTGTGAAGCATTCCTTCTAATTGAATAATAGATACTACAATACCAAGAAGATAATTCCCAGAGAATAACTGTCTTATTGCATCGATTCCAAAATTTTTCAGCATTCTTAATTCATTATTGTTGAAAAGTTCTTTTTGAATTTCTGTATTAAGTTCATTACCTGCAGAATTTACATAATTTTTATCATAAGCCGTTAGATGGTGAAACGCAGCGATTTCAATACACGTTAATACCTCGTACTCTTGTGCATGGAATATTTTAAAGTGATGTATATCCCTTATACTTAATTTACTAATTTGCTTATGTCTAGTTACTGATGCGTAAATGTCTATAAAATAGTTGTAAACTTCGCATACTTTTTCTAAATAGGTAAAGCAGGATTGAAAAAGCTTATCATTAGTAGACTTATCGATTTCATAATAATCGTTTATAACTATTTCTACTTTACAAAAAGAGTTTTTTCCAAACCGATCTCCAACTCGCGTATATGCAGAAAAGTCGTCTAAATTCTCATTATTTATATTATTAATTCCATACCATTCAAAAAGACTTTTTCCGTAATTATTAATCCTTTCCGATACTCTTAAGGTATGGATTTTCTCTTCGTCAGGCAATTTAATTTCATAAGTTATTTTAGGATCTAAGAAGAGATTATACGGTAAAGTAAGAATAATGCCAGTTTTTATCTTTGTTTTATCTTTATTTTGTAATTCATCCTTAATAATATTGGTTCATCACCAAATTTTGTGATTTAGTGACAAAAAAGAGAAAGCACTGACGAGATCCTGGCAATAATGTTAGCGGTGAAATAAACATTAGGGAGGTCTCGTAAGTGCTTTCTATATCACTAGGATTGCCAGAATTTAAAGTGATTAAACACGAACTTCTTTCCTATGGTTATGCGATTCATGTAGAGAAAACAGAGACATAGGAACGTTGCCCTCATTGTGGGTTTGCCACTTCCTCTGTCCACGACAGACGGACAAGAAAAGTACGGGATTTGGCGATTTTCCATCAACCGGTGTACTTGTTCGTAAAGGTAAAGCGCTATCGGTGCTGGAATTGTTCCCAAGTGTTTTCCGCCTCTTTGGAATCGATTCCACCCAATCAACACTACACCAATCGATTTTGTGAGTACTTGTATGAACTTTGTGAAGGCTCCACCATTCAAGAGGTTAGCCGAAAGCACCGTATTCCATATACGACATTGGAACGCATTTATTACTCCATCGCATTGAAAAAAGCAAAAGAGCGCCAAACAGCGATAGAAGCATCTTCTCAAGAAGAGATGGTGCTTAGCTTAGATGAAATCGCTGTAAAAAAGGGACATCAGTATGAAACCGTATTGATGGATGCCAGAGCTGGATCGGTCATGGGAATGCATGCCGATCGCCAATGTGACTCCGCCATCAACTTGTTGAGCCAAAATGTCCTGTCGAAAGAACTGGTCCAAACGGTGATTCTTGACATGTGGGAACCTTATCATAAGGCGGTTCGCTCCCTGTTTCCATCTGCTTCGATTGTCATCGATAAGTACCATGTGGTTCAAAAAGTGACACAAGCCTTGGATCAAGCAAGAAAGGAATTTTCTCCATTGAAAAAGGCTCGATATCTTCTCTTAAAAGGCTGTGAAAAGCTTCGTAAGGACCAACGGCTTCGATTAGACGATATCTTGGAGGAGTATCCGGCACTTTCCATTGCTTATTATCTGAAAGAGTTGTTTCGGGATTTTTACCGAACCGATGGATATAACGAAGCAAAGGAACGCTTGGAAGAATGGATTAAGTTAGCCAAACAGAGCCCTTTTGCTTCGTTTCAGGAAGCAGCCAACACGCTTGAAAGGTGGAAGGAGCCTATTCTTTCCTACTTTTTGTGTCCATATACGAATGCCCGAATCGAGGGGACGAATCACAAGATCAAAAACATCAAACGCCGGGCATATGGCTATCGAAATCTAGAACGGTTTCGTTTGCGTGTATTTCTGGAGTGTACAGGGAACACTACAGGTAGTCAGGCTGCTTAAGCGCTCCCTTCTTCCGCTATCGGTATGATAGTTGGTAGAATGGAACCCGTCAAGGAAAGCACTTGACTGTTTCCATTCTACCAACTTCGTGGTCTGTATGCGGAAGAAGGATCCTGACTGATGAACCTATTTCATCCAGCTAACACGTTTCTAGGATTGAGTTAGAAATCACAGAAAATGGTGAAGACCCATAATATTTATGTGCGGATAAATCTCATATACTTTTATATTGGACATGTAATCACCAACTCTTTATAACGAAAGTAAGAATACATAAAACAATTTTTTAAAGAATAGGGGAGCGATTGATGTTTCCTAGTTCTCCTTTTTATTTTATATATGCTCAAATATGCAGCAAAGCTGTCAGCCCTTAGACTCTGTGAAATGAATAGACAAAGTTGGTTAGGAGGCTGATTGGCTAATTTGAAGAATAACAAGGAGACGTTTATTAGCGAGATAAGCTAGCAATAGGCTCGCTTACCTACTAATTGTAAATTACAGTTTAAGCGAATTTAGTTCTCCGAAATACTGTTTGTAAAGTTGTTCAGCGTAATGATCTGTCATTCCAGCTATATAATCGCATACAACACGCTTTTTTGGTTCTCCTTTTTGAATTAACGCTCGATACTCAGGAGGAAGTAGTCTTTCATATTTGTCATCATTTAAGAGCTCAAACAAGCGATTGACTATCTGCGCTCCTCTGATTTCGTATAACGCTACACTTGGTTTTTCGATGAGAATATGCCTTACAGCTTTTTTTAATCCATCCATTAACTTTGCTTTTCTTCGCAATCCTAAGCCGTATTTAAAAGAGGTACCTTTCTTTCGGCGTTGTTCTTCAGTTAACTCGACTACACCGATGTCTTTAATAAAGGTATCGATTAATGTAGAAGTAATCGATTTAAATGCAGCGTCACCAAATGACGCGCCGCAGTTTTTATATGCATGTTGTAAAAGTTCTTGAAATTCCTTTCTTAATTCTTCAGTTTCAAGTTGCCCTAATACAGCGTCTATCGATAAAATTCCTGATTTTAATCCATCTTCAAGGTCATGAGTAGAGTAAGCGATGTCATCTGCGAGTTCCATAATTTGTGCCTCTATCGTTTGGATTTTCATTTTTCCGTTATCTTCTAAATTCTGCTTATTTTCTTCATAAAGAAATTTTTGTTGTTCAATTTGCCAATCTGATGTGTTATAAACACCGTATTTAACAACGGAATATAAAGCGGCTTTTGTTAAATTAAGACCATCATAATAAGAACTTTTCTTTTCTAATTTACAGAGAATACGAAGTGTCTGTGCATTTCCTTCAAATCCTCCATCATCTGTCATTAATTTGTTTAGCTCTTTTTCTGCATAATGACCGAATGGCGGATTGCCAATGTCATGTGCCAAACATGCCATCGCAACCAATGCCGAGTTCACTTTAACACCTTCATGTTCTATTTTTCTAGAAATGGTTGTTCCAATTTGGCTCACTTCAAGCGAATGAGTAAGACGGGTACGATAGTAATCACTTATTTGAGTGCCGAGGAGTTGCATCTTTCCTTGTAATCTCCGAAATGAAGAAGAATGAAGAACGCGAGCATAATCTCGTTGGAACGGATCTCTCCAACCATCTGTTTCATCTTGCTTAGTAGAAATAAATAAATCGTCATATTGGCGAAATGTGTGAAGTTCATTTTGATTGCTTGCTATTTCTTGTCCCTCTTCAATCATCTTTGAAATATCGATTTGACCAGAACTCATGAAAGAACCCCCTTTGCTTTTCTTAGTATCATCCCCTATTATTTTATAACAATTTAAATAATTATCGAAATTTTTATTAAAATTCGGATAATCTTTAGTCTACCTCTTGTTTTTCTACCTTATTCCCAAGGAGATGCGTTTTATGAACATATATTCAGAGTTTTGTTTCAAGTCATGATATTTTCACTATAATTGCAAGAGATGATGATATAATATAGAATGGATCGATTTGGAAAGGCGGTGAGATTGTGAATCACTATTATTTTTCTGAATGTAAAGCGAATGAAAAAGCGTCGGATATTGCCATTCATCTTTATACGGTTCCTTTATCTAATCCGCACGAAAAATATTCTTATGCCCACTCGATCGCTTATGAACTGAGAAAGCTAAATTCGTACATAACGGTGGCGGCGCATGGACAGTATATAGCGTCGTTTGAAGAGATTTGTCATTGGGGAGATCATCGTTATATTCAGCACGAATATCGGCCCATTCAATGTTCTTTGCCTATGGAAAGAACAATTTTGGAAAAATTATTAAAGAAAGAATTAGAGAATCGTTGTAAAAGCAGCTATAAGATGGATAACGACTTATTCCGTTTAGCCAATGAACGATCGATGCATGTCGGTGAAATTAGCATTCATCCGGCGATCTATATTTCCTTTTCAGTCGAAGAAAATGGAGATATTTTCGTCGGTTTTGATTATCAGCACCGTTTTGAATATCGAAAAACATTACAAGATTTTATCGATACCGACCCATCGTTACTCAAAGAAGGGATGGAGGTCGTCGACCCATTTAATAGGCGGGCATACTATTACACATTTGTAGAAATTGCCGACTATACAGCCGGGCAAAAAAGTCCGTTTCTCCAACAAAGTGTTATTGATTATTATTTGGAAAAAAATGAGCGATGGAAGCTAAAAAGCGTTCATGAAAAAACACCGGTCGTACATGTAAAAAGCAGAGACGGTCATCTTCTTCCTTATTTGCCCCATTTATTAAAGTTAACTTGTTCATATGAGCAATTGCCGCCATCGATGACGAAGGAAGTGAATCGCCTGATTAAGCTGTCACCAAATGAAAAAATGTCTAAGCTTTATACAGAAACGTTCCGCTTGCTTAGGCAACAACAAGTGTTGACGTTCAAAAAAGAAAATGTGCGGGCGGTTAACCTAGGCTATGATGTTAATGAGTTGGATTCCCCGATAATGGAGTTTGGACAAGGATATAAAACAAATGAGATTTATAGAGGGCTTAAGCAGTCGGGAGTGTATGAACCGAGCAGTGTAGCCGTCAGTTTTTTCATCGATCCAGAGCTGAACTATGACCCACAAAAGCGAAAAGAAGTGGGATATTTTGTAAAAAAGCTAGAATCAATGTCTGAAGCGCTTGGTGTAAAGCTTAATATTTCCGATCAGCCTCGCCAACTATACGGTCAATTGCCAAAAGACTTTTTTAAGCAAGATAACTTGTCGTATCATTTGAAATCCATTACTGACCAGTTCCGCGGAACAGTAGTAGTGGTCATTGGAACAGAAGAAAATATTGATCGCGCCTACGTTACGATTAAAAAAGAATTTGGCGGAAAAGAAGACTTGATGACGCAATTTGTTGGGTTCACTTCTTCTTTAGTTACGGAAAATAATATCTTTCACTACTATAATATTTTTCTGGGTATTTATGCCAAGGCAGGAATTCAGCCTTGGATTTTGGCTAGTCCTATGCATTCGGACTGTTTCATTGGATTGGATGTCAGCCATGAACACGGAAAGCACGTCTCTGGGATCATTCAAGTTATTGGACGCGATGGAAAAATCATTAAACAAAAATCAGTGGCCACGGCGGAAGCGGGAGAAACCATCGCCAATTCTACAATGGAAGAGATTGTGAATGAAAGCATATACAGCTATGAACAAATCTATGGAGCAAAGCCGCGGCATATTACTTTTCACCGCGATGGTATTTGTCGGGAGGATCTAGATTTTTTGCAAGCTTATTTGCGATCATTTCAAATTCCTTTTGATTTTGTAGAAATCATAAAAAAACCGCGAAGAAGAATGGCTATTTATTCAAATAAAAAATGGGTGACAAAGCAAGGAATATACTATTCAAAGGGAAACACGGCGTATTTATGTGCGACAGATCCGAAAGAGTTTGTTGGCATGGCTCAACTTGTAAAAATTGTACAAAAAACGAATGGTCTGTCTGTTCATGAGATTGTTTCTGATGTATATAAGCTATCGTTTATGCATATTCATTCCATGCTGAAGACACGCTTGCCGATTACGATCCATTACGCCGATTTAAGTTCTACTTTCCATAACCGCGGGCTGATTCATCCGCGTTCAAAGCATGAACGGGCATTGCCGTTTGTGTGATATGGAATGGTTGCTCTCCCGCCACTCTCTAAGGATTGCTGGGATTTGTAGAAGCAGAGAGTCATTGCTTGGCTCTCTGTTTTTGTTTTATCCCATGTAGGAATTTCGCACATGTTGTCGAAATAACGTATATGAATTTTCACATGTGAGGTGAATGTATGGCTGTTGACCATGACCGCTTGTTTAAAGAGTTGATCCAAGCATTTTTTGAAGAGTTTATCCTTCTCTTTTTCCCCGAAATGTACGAGTATATTGATTTTCAGCATTTGTCCTTTTTATCCGAAGAACTGTTCACCGATGTAACGGCAGGGGAGAAGTATCGCGTCGATTTGTTAGTCGAAACAAAATGAAAAGGGGAAGACGGGCTGATCATCGTCCATATTGAAAATCAAAGCTACGTGCAGCCGTCGTTTCCGGAACGGATGTTCATTTACTTCAGCCGCTTGTTTGAGAAATACCGCACGAATGTCGTTCCGATTGCCGTCTTCAGTTACGATACCATCCGCAACGAGCCCTCTTCGTTTACGCTTCAACTTCCGTTTGGCAACATCCTTCACTTCCGCTTTTTCACCGTCGAACTACGCAAACAAAATTGGCGCAACTACATCCGCATTGACAACCCGATCGCCGCTGCGCTGTTAAGCAAAATGGGTTATACTGAAAGTGAACGAATCGAATTGAAAAAACAGTTTTTACGCATGTTAGTTCGTTTAGAGCTGGATGAAGCAAAGCAGAGGCTGTTAATGGGCTTTTTTGAAACATATGTGAAATTGTCGGATGAAGAAGAACAACGATTACGAAACGAGGTGAATCAAATGGGAACGAAAGAAAAAGAGCAAGTGTTGGAATTGTTGATTTCGTATGAACAAAAGGGAAAACGTGAAGGAGCTAAGCAAAAAGAGCGAGAAATGATGCGAAAAATGATTGCAAAAGGAATGAGCATTGCCGATATTGCAAATATATTTGACCTAACGGAAGAAGAAGTTCATAAAAGGGTAAAAGATGAGTAGGAAGGGGCAGTACTTGGCATCTACTAGCTCCTAAAATAGCGTTTTTACATTTAGCGATAAACTCACAATAAGGATTTGATTCCAATGATGACAAATAAAGATTATCAAGAAATCGTAGAAAAAAAGTACGGTAAGCCGTTGAAAGAGATTATGTATGAACTTTGCGTGATTAGAGATGTTGTTCCTTGGGAAGGGGCAAGCGAGTTAGGCGTGCCTAAAAGTACATTTTTATCATGGAGAAATAAATTTCGTTTTGGTCCGATTCAAAGAAGAGCTGATTTTGCAAGACAAATGCGTGATAATACGATTAACGAATATAAACAGGAATTAGAGGATATTGATTTCGAACGTGATTTTATTTACAAGGATGAAAAGACCATTAGAGGATTTAAAGAAATAATGGAGCGCCTTTTGGAACTGGAGAAATACAAGAGAACATTATTAGATGACGAGGATGCTTCTTCCGATATATTAATAACAATGAAAATAGCAACTATTGAGCAGACACTAAATTATTTGATGGAATACGAACAAGGGAAGTTGCATGAAGAATTTAACCGAGAGCGAGAACGTATACATTATGGGAGGAAATAAAGAGATTTCAAACGATATTTTGCATGTGGAGTGAAATGTATAACGATTGGCCACGACCGCTTGTTTAAATAAAGAGCTGGCACAGCGTTTTTTAATGGTTTTATTCTTGTATTGGCTTGGTACCTGTTGTTACCCGCTAAAGGAGAAAGCTACCCTAAGCTAATGGGGTAGCTTTTTTGTTTCAATCGTCTGAATTTTCAGATGGTATATTAGTTAATTATGCATAGGAAATTTGTAAATGATTTTACAATATTCGACAACGTTTTTCTACAAATGTTGGTACAATCGAATTAAATGAGATTATTGGTTTAGTAATAAGGAAGGGGATCATGATGACAACGATTTGCAAAGCGGATTACTATTACGGAGCGTTGCTTTCCGCGCTGGTTAATGGAGGGCTAGCGCCTGCACTGTTTGAAAAAGAAAACGACAATCGGCAAATATACGAAGTCACGACGAATAAAGCGAGTTATATCATTTATACGAAGTACCATACCACTCCATCAGGCTCCAAAGATTTTACCTGGTCTTTTTCATTTAGCGACAATGAGATCGAGGAAATTGCCAAGATTCATCAAGGAAATAAAGAAAAAACATTAATCTTTGCCTTTATTTGTAGCCAGAAGCAATTAAGCGACTACAATCAAGTCATTGCCATCGTCTACTGGGACGAATTTCTCGAGTGCGTGGATATCGAAAAAGAACAGATTCGTGGAACAGCACGGCTGTCAGTGAAAGCGGTCAAAAGTTCCCCGTGGCTTCGCATTTACGGCAGCAAGCGTGCCGATATGCTAGACGGAAAAGACAATACGATAAGAATTGAAAGAAGTCGATTGAGCAGTTTGTAACAATAACATTTGGGGGCGGGGAGGGGAATTGTGAATATGGGTCTTTTCTATACATTGCTTCTTTTGCTCTTGCTTGTTTTGCTGGCAAGATGGATCAAGTCGAAAGAAGCAGAATGGATTGGATCGTATGGAGAATATAAAGTCCGTAAAGCAATTAAAAATATAGAAGCAACATCATCTGGAAAATACAAAGCTTTTCATAACCTGTATATTCCAAAACAAGACGGTTCAACTTCGCAAATTGATCATATTATCCTTTCCGATCAAGGACTGTTTGTCATCGAAACGAAAAATTACAGCGGCTGGATTTTCGGAGATGAAACGTCAAAATATTGGACGCAAGTCATTTATAAACGAAAAGAAAAATTTCTTAATCCTATTTTGCAGAACAAAGGGCATATCAAGGCGTTAAGAGGCTGGCTTGGGGAGGAGTTTGCGCATATTCCGATGCACTCGGTTGTCGTGTTTTTGCCGCGGGTAAAGTTTAAATCAAATGCTCATTTTGCCCATGCTTATGTGGTTTATCCGAAACAATTGAAACAAGTGCTCGAGCAACACCAAACAAAAGTGATCGATAGGGAAACAAAGCAACGTTTAGCTCAAAAATTAGAAACAGTGCTTGCCAAAGATAAGACACAAGAAAAAGAAATGAAAAAGTGGCACATGCAAGCGATTCGAACGAAGCAAAAGCAGACGGAACAACATATACAGCAAAACCGTTGTCCAAAATGTGGCGGTGTTCTAATCGTTCGGAAAGGGAAATACGGAACATTTAAAGGTTGCAATAATTATCCGAAATGCAAGTTTACGCAGTCGATTGGCTGAACTTGCAACATGGCGATCGGGTAGCAACTATAGATAAGGGAAGGAGGAAAATGATGTTTTCTATTCACGGGGAATTGGAACGCCTATCGCAAAAGTATCGATTTTTTGCTTCAAAAGAAGCGTTTAAACAGTCATTAAAATTTCAGCTTCAAGAAAAATTCCGCGTCGAGGAGAACAAACGCTTTCATGATTATCTGATCGATTTGTGGGTGGAAGAACCGGAAAGTGGGCGCCAATACGCGATTTGTTTAATGAACAAGCTCGCTCGGGTCACGATAAAGCAAAACGGGCAAACGATTGAATTGAAGCACCACGGTGCTCAGGATCAGGGTCGTTATGATTTTTTGGCGCAAGTGGAAAAGTTAGAACGAATAACAATGGGGAGAAGGAATGTATACGGGATCGTTGTGCTGCTAACGAATGACCATTTGTACTGGACCGAGCCGATGCGACCAAATACGGTGGACTGCGAGTTTCGCATTCATGAAAACCGGATCATCACCGGGGAGTTAAAATGGCAGGAACGTGCATCAGCAGGGACGAAAGAAAACCGTGATGCGCCGATCTTTATTAAAGGGAGATATCAATTGAAATGGCATCATTATTCTACCATCAACCAAGACAAACATGGCGAGTTCCGATATGTAGCTGTTCATGTAGGGGACGTATATAGTTGAGAGAAATAGTTTTAGTGTCTGTTGTCACCTGTCGAAGAAAAGCTGTGTCAGGAACGAAAACGTCTCGGGCAAGACTTGATTAACCCGGATTTATCTGTTGTGATGAAGAAGTGTTATGAGAAGCAATTAAAAAAATTAGAGCGCGACAGGAGAAGCTTCGTTGCATGCGGATCCTGTTACTTGTCGGATGTATGAGTACAGACAGGGGGAGAAAGTTTGTTAGCTGAAATACATGGAAAAATATCATCGGAAGGTTCGAATTTAAGCGAGCGGCTTGAAGATCAGCTGACAGCGAACGTGTTTGGTACGTTGCGTTATCTCCCTTTTCACAAAGGGATTCAGCCGATTTTAAGCAAGGCTGTATTTTTTTCTCAAACTGATCAAATGGCGTTCATAAACAGTTTGGGAAGGCGAAAAAACGAATTTATAGGGGATAAGGTTAAGTTTTGGGTCAAGGGAGAAAGAAGTGAAATCGATGTTTTACTTGAATTGGATCATTTGATCATAGGAATCGAAGTGAAATACCATAGTCCTTTATCATCAGACGATCAATTGGAGCGAGAAGCGAGTGATTTACTAAAGGGTAAAGGACAGACGCCAAAGTTTTTGCTCTTATTAGGAACGGAACCAGAAGTGAATATGATTGCTAAAAAGGTGATGGAAGACAGAAAACTGCCAAGCGGTGTTCATTTCGGATATTTATCGTGGCAAGAAGTGTTCCATCAATTGGTGTACGTGCAAAAAAATGAAACATTCAATGAGTTTCAAAGGTTAATATTGGAGGATTTGGTTGCTTTATTGAGAAAAAAGGGGTTTGATCGCTTTCAAAACTTTCAAAGCCTTGCTTGTCCTTTAGTTGACCACTGCTCCTACTTTCATTTTTATACAGATGAACAGTTTTTTCATTTAAGTGCCAACCGTATTGAAAAGGAGGGGTATTATGAATTCTGTTAGCGTACAGGAAAACATAAAAAATGCTTTTGAGGTTGTGCGAAAAACGTACGAGAGTGTCGATAAACTGTTGGCGGAAATGGACCGTCAATCGGTCGAATGTGGATTTGTTCCAGTGATCCCGCAATTTTTGCGTTGGAAATCTGACCGAGAGTATCAAGGCTGGTTCATTCAATCTTTTATCAAGCTATATCAGAGAGATTTTGCCACTCCTTGCCGGTCAGGGAATGGGTTGAAAAATGACCCAATCTATGCGGTTGAAATTTCATTTGAAGAAGAACCAAGGATGACGTTGTGTAAATACGTGTATTCAACCCTTGAACATTGGGATAAACCACCGAGCGTTTCTGAGCATTGGTTTTTCTACTGGCCTTTATATGATGGCGATAATTTTACTGACCATGAACTTGAAAATGGAGTGTTTAGAACCGTTCCGAATGACGAAAAAACTTCGGAAAAATTCGGTAAAATTCAAGAGGTTATTTGGAAGGAAATTGACTTATTATCCATTACATCAACGAACATTAGGGATATGGTATTTCGTGAGTTGAAGTGTTTGTAACGGATAAACTCGAATCGGGGAAACAAAAGCAATTTATGGACTCAGGGAGAGGCTGTGCATGGGGATCAAAATAGAAAAATTCCTGTTCGGGTGGCAAGATTCCAAGCGCAGGAGCTAGAGAAATGGAGAAACGGGGAAAGAGAAAACGGTAAAGATTTTTATTGCAGAAAACTGCCTGGTACGAAAGGATTTGGTTATTTGGGAGTTTTAAAACAAGCCGGTAGAGCATCATTACCATTTCACATTGCTTTCGGCGAAGATGTGGCGAGCCCTGTTTTTTACCGTGAATCGCAAAGAGCATCGTATTAAAGATATAGGGGGAGAGGAATGAACATGCTGAGCTTTGAGCATAAGAAAGCGATTTTTCGGTCATATAAGCAGCTACAAGAAAAGCCTATAAGTTACGATCGAGTAAATTATGTTTATCCAGAAAGCCGGCAAAGAGGGAAAGTATTAGCTAGGGAGTTATCCCCTAGTGGAAATGGATATGTAAATGGCAAGTATATGGATAGTGAAATCATAAAGAAAAAAGGATATAACGTTGATCCACGAGGATGGATAAGAATTGCCCATTTCTCTGAAGAACAGTTAAGGGAAGTTATTGAGATTGCCATGATGTCTATGTCAGGGAAAAGTGCTGAAATGATACAAACTGGCGCAAATTTGAACCATGATAGTAACAAAATGAAGTAGCAAGAAATAGGGCTGGAAACTTCGACTTCTTTTGAAAGACTGGTTCGTTCATGTTTGTATAATTGGATTGGCTATGGAAATGTCAATGCCCCGATTTGGTTTCTTGGAGTTGAAGAAGGTGGGGCAGAAATATGGAGACACCGTACGAAAACGCTTGAACAAAGTTTAGAGATTCGTTCAAAGTTCCATCTTCAAATGGATTTTCAGCATGTTTGGGAAGATTTGTACAATATATCGTTATCATCATGGACAGGCCCTAATGTTTGGCGCTATATAGCGGCTTTTATTCTGGAATTCGAAGGAAGGGATGCAACGGTTGAAAATATTAACGATTATTTGGACATGATCAAGGAGTTTAGAGATGCAGAACCGAAAAATTTGGTTGGTGCATTAAGATGGTAATCAATTGCAGGGAGTGGATCAACGTGAAATTTGATCCCAATCAGCATCTTCATTTAGGATATTATGAAAACAATGTTGACTTAGAAGCAGTCGCATATAAAATTCAGAATGAAAATAAGTGGGTGGTTTTTTTAGATAATGAACAAGATACTACATTAGTTCAAAAAATATTAGATCAATATGATTACCATGAAAAATATGGTTACAAGATTTTTACTATTGATGCAGATGATTTATCTTATGAAGTCGGAAGCAAGCTATTGGAAGAATGGTTAAAAACAAATAACATAATATAACAAGGAACAAATTCGCTAACACGGCTTCAATCCACGGCCAAAGAATAATATTTGGCGGCATGATATAATGGAAACAAAAAGCAAATGGAGTGAAGGCGCGGTGAAAACTCCAGAGTTTCCAAATCACAACTACACGTATGAAGATTATCTGAAATGGGACGGACAATGGGAATTGATTGACGGCGTGCCATATAGTATGGCTCCTTCTCCTTCGTTTACCCATCAATATATCATCGGTGAGCTTTATGCGGCGTTGCGGGATTATTTTCAACAACAAGGATGCATAGTGGTCATGGCACCGTTTGATGTCATATTCGCTTCAAATCTTGATGACAAATCTGTGAAAAATGTGGTGCAGCCCGATATTTCCGTTATTTGTGATCGAGAGAAAATCACAGAAAAGGGATGCGTAGGCGCACCTGACTTAATTGTAGAGGTGTTGTCTCCGAGTACGGCGTTAAAAGACCGAAATGAAAAATACAAATTATATCAACGGTTTGAAGTAAAAGAATACTGGATGGTTGACCCGCTGCATCGAACTATCGAGGTGTACGGATGGCATAACGGAGTATATGAAAAAAGGGAAGTATTTGGAGAACAAGATGTACTAGTTTCTTTTCTGCATCCAGACTTAAAGATTTGCCTAAAAGATGTGTTTCAACGGTTATAATAAACACATATATGCGCACATGTTTAGAACGGCTGTGAAAACAAACACCCCCATCTGTTTGGCGATGGGGGCAATTTCATCGTGGAGAGAACGTTACGGATGGAGAGGTTATTGTTGCTGGGAGAGCTTGCGGATTTTTCGGTCATGTTGGGCGATTTTGGCTGAGTGGAAATCGACGGTTTCTTGTGTTTCAATAAGTTCGATGCGCAAGTTGTCGATTTTTGTTTCTAAGCGGTTAAATCGTTCGTTCATTTCATTTTCCAGCCGATCGATTCTGCCTTCCAACCGGTCGTCCATCTCTTGTATCCGCTTGTCTATTTCCACAAACTTTCTTCTAAATTCACCATTCATTGCTTCGATTTTTTCGTTTAATGCAGCGATTTGCGAGCGAAAGTCAGATGCATGCAGATCGAGCGCCTTTAAAATTTCTTTTAACATCGTTTGTTGTTCCACGTCATTCACCTCCTCACTAAACAGTATAACCCGATCATATAGACAAGAAAAGACAAAAAGGTGTAGGGCAGAAGCCTAATGCATCTGTCTTTTTGTTACTATCCCCTATAAGTAGACAGCAAAAAAGACATTGGATATGATGTTCTTGAGCGTCTGCTTTTATGGAGAAGAAAAGATCAATTTTTTTATTTGTCTAAAAGACAAGTCTCAACAGTTATAATATGATTGTTGCTTATTTACTAATGGATGCTTCTTATTTTTTAAAAATGATGATAAGGAGAAAAGAAATGAAAGTAGGAAGAAACGATCCTTGCCCTTGTGGAAGCGGGAAAAAGTATAAAAAGTGTTGTATGAAAAAGGATGCTGTTGTAGAAATCCGAAAAGTGAGGGAGGAGCGCTTTTTTCAATTAAAAAATGAGTTATCGGAAGAAATTTACCAATTTTTAGAGCGGTCGTTGCCTTTTTCGGAAAAACTGCGCGCGGAAACAGTGTTCGATCAAAAAATAAACTCAACACAAAATGGTGATATGTTTGGACCTTTGTTTCGTCTTTGGTATTTATTTTTCCATCGATTTGACAACGGATTGCGCGGAGTCGAATGGTTTTATCAAGAGAAAAAAACTGGTTTAAAGGCGGAGAAAGCGCGATTGCT
Source organism: Parageobacillus toebii NBRC 107807 (assembly GCF_003688615.2). GTDB lineage: Bacteria > Bacillota > Bacilli > Bacillales > Anoxybacillaceae > Parageobacillus_B > Parageobacillus_B toebii. The sequence goes on from NZ_CP049703.1 coordinate 2,164,743, forward strand.
TGAAACATGGGTATCACTTGTCCCACGCCTTATTCAAATTGTAGATATGGATGACAATGGAATAACGGTGGAAGATGCGTTTACGCACGAACGGTTTCATATGCCGTTTTGTGAAACGATGAGTAAGCCTATTCCGTGGGGAGGAACGTTTTGTCTGCTTGAGCCATTCGGCGAAGGTTATTATGTTCATGGTGTGGCAATTATTGAAGGACCACGTGGAGTCAAGCGCGCATATGCAAAGATCAACGAATTGATGTCAGAAACGAGACAATCATATGAACAAATCGCGATGACCTGCTTTTTAGAAATTGTGAATGAATTAATGGATCCGTATGATTTTCGGCATCGCGAAATGACAAAAATTGATGAAGTGACATTGCATTATGAAGTGGATGATGGAAAAAAGCTGGTTCATTCTTTAGAAAAACAAGACGTCGTTATCGTGGATGAACAGAAAGGAAAAATAACAAAGTTAAGTTTTGCCGGCAAACAGTATATATATGAGGACAATCTAGCTTCAAGTCCGGTGTATATGCGCGAAGTGTTAGGATTTATAGAAATCAATAAACACCACCTAAAGTTTGTGACTTTTTTGCCAGATGCGGTGGAATCGTTTATAAAAGTGATGGAGAAAGCGGGATCTGTTGCCCGTTTTATCAAAAAAACGGTACGCAAATTGGACGCGCCGAAAAACGTCGAATTTCGCTCTTATGCGATGCAGTTAGGAGAAAGTGTACCGCTTTATTTTGGCGCACTGGCGAATCAGACGCTAGATATTTATCAGTCATTGCACACTCCGCAAGAGGAATGGGACGGGAAAACCGTGATGCAAATGGTGGAACAAGGGAAAAAAGAAGAAGTCGAGCGATGGCTGCAAGAACGCGAGTATATTAGTTTTATGAACGCCGAGCGGCTGGAATGTCCGGTTACGGTTGATTTTAATACGATTCGCCGGAAGTTTGGTCTTCCTTTATCTCCATTTGTCACGTTAGGGGAAAAACGACAAACGCGATTGCTGGAGAAGCAGCGAACAGACGAAATGAAACAATACGAGCAATATGACATGCCGCTTGAATGGATGGATTCTTTCTTTGGAAAGGATATAGCGGAGTTTTTTATCGAAAAAACGAGAGGAAAATCAGAAGCAACGGTATCGAAATATCGGACAGGGCTATCCATTATCGCCCAATATTTGTTACAGTCTCGTCTTTCGTCTTGGACAAGCATCACAAAAGACCATTGGCAGCAATGCATCGTTTATCATTATTTAGAAATGAACGGTGATGCGAGCATCAATCAAGCGAAGTCGTTTTTCAGCACGGTAAAAGCGTTGGCAAAGTGGATTGACGCGCGATATGGAACGAATCATGATAAAACGGTTCGATCCATCATCCAGACGGTGGAAGAAGAGATATATGACGCGATTCGTTTGCTTGATTTATATGTTCCGTATACAACGAGAAAATACCATTATTGGTTACAGGAAATAGAAAGAGATGTAGTTGAAAACACACTAGCGAACTATCAAGTAAGCGGTCTGTTTCAAATTACCGATGTTTCCGCTGCGACGATGAGATGTAAACATGCAGAAAGCGGAAAGCAATATACGATATCCGTCACTTCATTTGTTCGTTCTTATGCGAAAATAGGGATGATCATTCGCGGAAACATTGTCAAAACGGCAAACTCTAGCCGTTGGAAATTCATCTATGTGTCACGGGTGTTCCCAAAAGAGGCGGGGCAGTATTTGAGTTGAAAATGGAGTTTGCTTCAAGAATAGAAAAGATTGCTTAGTTGGTTGACGGACAGTGATAGGCACTGTCCGTCTTTTTCCAATCAATAGAGAGCCGTCGATGCAATTGGAATGGAGCGGCTCTCTTTTCATGTGAGATTGATAGGGGGTGCGTGTTTTAAATTGTTATTCCAAACTATCGCGATATTGATCTCGGATTAATGTCGTAAGGCCAATATTGTCTAAATAACGGACAGGACATAGGAATGTGACGGTGACGACTCCTGGGTGTCTGCCGATTTCGATCGCGCCGGTGATCGTTGCGCGGTTCATCACTTCAGGGACGGAAATGCCTAACACATTCGCCGCTCTTTGTAATCCGTTTTCCGTTGCTTCATTCAAGTTTGCGCCTGTTCCGATAAAGGAAATCGGAAGGGATTCTTCTAGCTTTTTCACGCCCCATTGCTCTGCAAGGTCAAGCGCAATTTCTTTTTCTTTTTTCGTTATTGGCTTTGCTAGATATGGAAGGTCTTCTTCGACAGGGAGAAGGATCGGACCTTCAATCGTTAAACCTTTAATCACTTTTACTTGAAGCGTGACGATACCAGCTACATCTGTTGTATGTCCCGCGATTTCCCCATCTCCTTGCATGGCGTGCATGTCACCGAGATAAACGCCGCCGCCCGGCACTTTCACAGGGCAGATTAAGACGGCACCTTCCCGCACGCGATTAATATCCATATGTCCGTCTGTGCGGTCTTCGAGCTGCTCTTTGGTGATCCCGTATTCATGTGGGGCATCAACGAGAAACTGCCCGAAGTCCCCCGCGTTGTGCGAGTCTGGAAATGGGCGTGCCGGCGTTGTGCCAAGTTGTCCAAGGAAAGGTCGAAGTCTAGCGACTGTTCCTACTAAATCGTGAGGTGCAAAAGTGACGATCGGGTTTTGCACCGAGTTGTCAGGGGTCGCCATGTAATAGCGCCCTTGTTGGGCGATATGTTCTGCCGCTTCTTTATGCAGCGTGATGCCGACTTTTTTATTGGAATCAAACGCCATCGTATAGCCGTTCGTAAACACAAAAGGAGTGACGTCCGCGCCGCAATTGGCGCAACGAATTGCTTCTTGGCCTATTCCTTCTATTTTTGTCTCTGGATACATCGTTCCGCATTCAGGACATTTCACGGCGACAAATGGGTCTCCTACAAATCTTCCTTCCATCGGCTTATCATTTCCGGAGGACGTAGCAATGGAAGTGACTCGGATCGATTTAATTTTGATCGCGATCGCGTCTCCCACTTCTGCGCCTTCTACGAAAACAGGTTTCGTGACTTCGTGGCCGCCGCGAATACAAGGGGTGATCATCGGTCCCCAACAGCCAGGAGCCGTATTAGCCACAATATATCCACCATCTTGCACAGGACCTAGCATGTCACCGTTAGGATCTAAAATTCCGTTCGTGAACTCGTTGACAAATACGGTTTGTTTTGCTTCCATCGTTTTCCTTTCCTTTCATGATAAAATATTTTCTATACAAATTATAATAGATAATAGAAAGCGATTTCAAATAAATAGCTTGATAATTCTAACTTAATAGATTGTCTAATTGGAAATTATTAAAAAATATAATATTATGAATATTGTTAATTTTATGTATAGTATTGTATAATTCAATTTTAGAAGGGAGGAAATGGAAAAGAAGTGAATTTTCTTGACCATATTATTCGTTTTACTGGTCCGTTCAATTTGACGGGCTTGCCAGCTGTAACGGTACCGTGCGGTTTTGCGCAAGGTCTTCCTATAGGCATGCAAATAGTCGGTCCGGCCTTCCAAGAAGGAAAAATATTAAACATTGCCGACGTGTTTGAAAAGTTGCATCCAGAGTTAAAACAAAACCCGATTGTTCTTAAACAGTAAGAAAACGGCCTTCCCTTTCCGATGGGAGAGGGGAGGTTTTTATGTATGGATGGATATCCCCGAATAACGTGAAGCAGGGGTAATGCAACACGACTTGGACAACAAAAATATTTTGACCAGCAGGAATAATTTTGTTATCGTTAAGACAAGAATATGGAAAAATTTTGAGGGGGATGTCTTGTGAGCGAATTCAAAGCGTTAGTAGTAAATAAAACCGAAACAGATTTTACCGTCAATGTACAAACTGTTTCCATGGATGACCTTCCAAAAGGGGATGTCTTGATCAAGGTCCAATATTCCAGCGTCAATTATAAAGACGGATTGGCGTCCATTCCTGATGGAAAAATTGTAAAAACATATCCGTTTATCCCGGGGATTGATTTAGCTGGTATTGTTGTTTCTTCGGATGATCCGCGTTTTAAAGAAGGAGACGAAGTCATCGCAACTGGCTATGAAATTGGTGTGACGCATTACGGAGGGTACAGTGAATACGCCCGTATTCCTGGAGATTGGCTCGTCCCGCTTCCAAAAGGATTGACATTAAAAGAGGCAATGGCTTTAGGAACAGCTGGCTTTACGGCGGCACTATCGATTCACCGCTTGGAGGAAAACGGCCTGTCCCCGGAAAAAGGGAAAGTGCTTGTCACTGGGGCAACCGGCGGTGTCGGCAGTTTGGCGGTTTCGATGCTGGCAAAACGGGGCTATGAAGTGGTCGCAAGCACTGGTAAAGAAACAGAGCATGAATATTTGCGCGAGCTTGGCGCGAAAGAAATTCTTTCCCGAGAAGATGTATGTGCCGAGAAGATCCGCCCGTTAGATAAACAACAATGGGCAGCGGCGGTGGACCCTGTCGGCGGGAGAACACTTGCGACTGTTTTAAGCCGCATCCAATATAATGGCGCCGTGGCAGTCAGCGGGCTGACAGGCGGCACGGACGTTCCAACAACCGTTTTTCCATTTATTCTTCGCGGTGTAAGTTTATTAGGCATTGATTCTGTCTATTGCCCAATGGAGTTAAGAAAACAAATTTGGGAACGAATGGCCAGCGATTTAAAACCTGATAAACTATTAGAATCGATTGCACAGGAAGTTACTCTCGAACAGCTTCCTGAGGCGTTATCGAATATTTTAAAAGGCAAACTGCGCGGAAGAACAGTGGTAAAATTGTCATAATAGTTAACGCATATATAAAACCCTATTCCGAGGATTCGGACATAGGGTTTTTTTATTGGAATGAACCTCTCCCACCTACACTCTGTTTAGAGGTGAGAGACTTCTCGGTGGACATGTTAAACGCGGGATCAACCTGTTGGAATGGGGGAAATACCATCTACTCACTTTTAGACATTTTTCTTTTTTCCTTTTTCTGAGCTATCACATAATAAAGAGCTGGCACTGCAAATAGAGTTAAAGCCGTACTATACAGTAACCCTCCTATAATCGTAATAGCTAAGGGGCGAAATAAATTTCCACCTATTATGGCCAAAGGCGTTAATCCACCCACTGCGGATAAGGACGTCAATAAAATCGGACGCAAACGCAACCTTCCGGCCTGGATCAAAGCATCTTTCAACGCTTGCCCTTGATCCAATGCACTATCAGCGAATTCCACAAGCATAATTCCATTTCGCACAACAACGCCTCCTAATCCAATCATGCCTAGTAACGCCATAAATCCTAATGGTTGATTGGTAAGATAGAGGGATAAAATGGCTCCGCTCATCGCCATATAAATCGCTGTCATAATTACAATTAGCTTCCAGAATGAACGGAATTGGATAAACACTAATACAAAAATCAATAGTATGGATAACACATAGAACTTGTACATCGATTCAAATGCCTGTGTACGCTGTTTTTCTTGTCCTTCCATTGTCCATTGATATCCACTCGGCCATTTTTTCTCCAAGGCTTTCAGACGCTCCTTCGCTTTTTCAGTCACTTGGGGAACCATTTGATTATGATCCACATAAGCTGTCACTAAGGCCTGTCGCTCTCCGTTATAATGAGTGATCTGTGGGACAGTTTGAACAGTTGATATTTTAGCAATCTGATTGAGAAGCGCATATTGACTTTGACCGTTAGGGAAAACGGTGGAAACCGAAAAGTCTCCCAATTCTTCTATATTTTTTGGTGATTGGTTTGCCTTCAATAAAACAGGAAAAGATTCGTTTTCTACAAATACTTTACCAACTTCGATCCCCTCTAGGGCAAATCGATGGTTTAAAGCGATATCTTGTGGAAGGATTCCATATTTCAGGCTCTTTTCCTTATCAGGAGTGACAGATACTTCGGAAGTTTTTCTTCCAAGCGATGACTGGGTCTGGGTAATATGGGTGATCCCATCCAACTCTCTTTTGACATCTTCCGAAATTTTTTGTAGTTGAACCAAATTTTCTCCTTTAATCCGAATTTGGATAGGTGCTTCAATGGGTGGTCCTTGCTCAAACTGCCGTACTAACACATGCGTATCTTTTGGAAATTTTCCTTTTAACTGCTCATTCAGTCGATCAACAACCTTTTCCGTTTCCTTAACTCCAGTCTCATTGAGATGTAGCATCATCTGTGCTACAGATTCCCCACGATCCATAGGCTTCTCATTATAGTAAATTCTCGGCATCAATTGTCCCAAGTAGGCGATATCAAAATCGATCGCTTTATCACGCTTGACTATTTCTCTTACTTTTTTCACTATGCTCTCTGTCTGCTCGAGATTCGATCCTTGTGGTAAACGAATATCGACCACTAACTGGGATCGTCCATCCGCCTTAGGGAAAAACTGTACTTGTAATAATGGCAGCAAAGCCAATAAGGCGGTACTTACCCCAAAAAAGATAGCAATCCATAATGGAGCTCTTTTTAATGTTTTCGTCGCTAACTGCTCATATTTAGACTGTAGAACAGACCATCCTCTCAGTAGCCACTTACTCTCTTTTGCTTGTCCTTTTAATCCGAATCTTGCCCGCAATGCTGGAATAAAGAACAGTGAGACAAGTAGTGAAACAAGCAAAGTCACAATGATTACTTGCGGGATCGAATGGATAAAACGCCCCGTATCCCCTTCTAAGAAATAAAGGGGAGCAAATCCGACAACAATCGTCAATGTTGCCACAATAATTGAAGGCGTTACTTCATATACTGCTTTAATAATATTCCCAATGCTATTCCCATTTTCGGTTAAATGCCTCTCAATATTCTCATTAGAGACAATCGAATCGTCCACCAAAATACCTAAAACTAGGATGATCGAAGCAATGGAAATCTGATGTAGACTCACTCCCCATAAATTTAAGAAAAATAATGAAATACACACAGTAACCGGCACGCTAAGACTGGTAATGAACGCGGAACGGACGGCTAATCCTAACAGACAGATCACTATCACAACCAATATACCGACGCCTAATTCACGATACAGCTCATTAAACTTTTTATTGACACTTTCACTTTGATCAAAAACAACCTTTCCTGTATATTGTTTCGGTAATTCTTTCTGCCAGGATTGATAAGCTTTTCTTAATTCTTCTCCTACTTTTCTGGCATCTACATGATAGTCTACATAGACAATTAACGCTACGCTTTGCTTTTCACCCGTTAAAATTTTCGTGTTTTCCTTTTCATATCCCCATTCAACTTTGGCAAAGTCCTTGACATACAATTGCCTGCCTGACTGGGGATCTTGAAATATTGGAAGATTTGCGATCTGATCCGGGTTACCAAGCCCTCCGATGGTCAGGACATTCTTTTTTTCATTCCCTTTTAAAGTGCCTTCTGGAATTTGAACATCATTTTTTTGTAAAACCTGCATCACTTGCATCCAAGAAAGTCCCAAGCTTTTCAGCTTAGGAACATCGATATTGATTTCGATCCGCTTATCCGCTAATCCCAATATTTCTGTACGCTTGACTCCTGTTACTTGATCAAAGCGTTTCTGCAGATCATTCGCTTTCTCGTTCAATTCCCCCTGATTTATTTGGCCATCCTGAGAAAGATGTACAACCATAAAAGCCATCTCAGACAGATCCGTCTTGATTTCCGGTTCCGTTGCATCTTCAGGTAAAAGCCTTTTCGCCTGGTCCACCTGTTCCTTTACTTTTTGTTGCGCTTTTTCCAGATTATTTCCTTCTTTAAAGGTCACAAACAAAGTGGATACATTCGGAAGCGAAAAAGACTCTATGTTTTGTACTTCAGAAACCGTCTTGATTTCCTTCTCCAACACATTTGTAACTAATTGCTCTACCTTTTCGCTTCCCGCTCCGGGATAAGTAGTCAGAATGGCTACACCATTCACCAAAAACTCAGGATCTTCCTGTTTATCCATTTCAAAATAAGAAAAGACCCCGGCAAGACTCAGAGCGATAAACAAAAGGAGTGTAACAGCCGGTTGTTGTATCCCTTTCTTTATCCATTGCATTTGATACACGTTCCTCTCTTCTTTCGTTTTTATTAAGTTTTCAAGCGTGAATTACGCATTTCTTCTTTCTACCAAATTAATGCCAAGCCCCATCAATACGACTCCCATAAAAAATAAAATGCTGATTGGATATAATAAATCGCCGATGGAATTTCCATAAACCGCTGCTCCTTTTAAAAGTTCCATGCCGTAAGTAACAGGTACGAATTTAGAGAGAGTCAATAAAATTTTAGAGGAGACGATTTCCAAAGGCCAGTATGCTCCGCCGATCATCGCCATGCTAACTGATACAATCGAAATAATCGCTCTAAACTGTTGCTCGTTGTTCACAAGTCCTGTTAGAAAAATAGATAACGCAACAAGCGCGAAAACATAAGGAACTAATAACAAAAGTATCTCTGCGAATTTTCCATGAAAATCGACACCGATTCCAAAATGAAAGATAGAGAATATAAGCGCCACTTGAATATAGCCGACTACAAAACTATATAATAAATTACTTGTATATATTTCCCATTTTTTTAATGGCGAAAGAATCATGCGGTCCCATATTCGTTCCCTTTTTTCGACGAGGATTTGGAGAACGTTAAAAGAAACCGTGTAAATGACAAAAAACAAGGAAAATCCAAATATTGACTGTAATTGATTATCAATCATAATCGGTTGTTCTCCGTGAAAACTTTTCTTTTCGAAAGTAAAAAGGGGATGTTTTTTTGCTTCGTTTAGTATCTTTTTGACTTCTTCCGCATGCGTGTTCGAATGTGTAGAGACATGTTCGCTGATGGCTTTCGTTTGTATATGATCTACGTATACTTTTTGAATATATTGACGAATAAAGTTTACATTTGCCGTCTCTGATGAAATGATTAAACGAAAATCATTTTTTTCTAACTCTACTCCCGCTTCGACTTTTCCTTCGCTTACAAGCTTGCGAACTTCATTTTGATCCATCAGTTCAAAGTCAAACAAATCAGAATGTTGGAGAAAACGAAATATTTCGTTCGTTTCCTTTTTAGAAAGATGGCTATAGACTGGAACTTTTACTTTCGTTTGATTTGCTGTGCCTATGATAAAGGCCATTAAAACGCAAATAGCGGTCATGGCAAGAAAAATCCATGGTTTTCGAAGAAACAGGCGAAGTTTCGCTATTAAAATGCTACTCATGATAATTCCCCCTTTTTTGGGAATATAAATATGGCTGCTATTACCATCGCCATGCTAAATAAGCATAAATACAAAATCGAACCCGTAACTTCCGCCAAATCATACCCCTGTAGTATTTTTAAATATGCCGTCATGCTTGAGCCGTTAGGGGTAAGATTTCCAAGTGTTTGAATCCAGCCTGATAGTTGGTTAGAAGGAAAGAAGCTTCCTCCAAGAAGTGAAAAAATGGTAACAACAATGCTTGCAAAAAAGTTGGACATATGTTCTGAATTCAATCGGTAATTTAAGGATGTTAACAAAACGGATAATCCTCCAACAGCAAAACATAGGGCAAGAGTGACTGCAAAGAAGGCAGTAATATGTGGCCATTTAATGTGATAGATGATCGAAGTGACCCCATACAGCAAACTTAGCTGTAAAAATGCAAGAAGTACAGAGGAGATAAAAATCCCTATCATGTAAGACCATTTCGATACATTGGCAAGCAATATTCGGTTAAAAACATGAAGTTGTTTTTCGTAAAACGCATAAGAACCGATATTTGATGCAATATATAAGACAAACATGACACTCATTCCCACCATATAATAAGTAATGGCATTAATGGGTTCTCTCTTTGTGACCGTTTCGACTTTACCTTGGATATGGACGGCGGGCATGCTAAATGAACCGTCTAGCAAGCCTGATTGTCCGAGAGCAGAAAAAGTGGAGTAGCGCTCTTGAAATGTGGCTATGATATCTTCTACTAATTTCCATGAGATTTCCTTTTGCTCATTTGTATAGAAGGAGAGCGTTGGTTGTTGCTTTTTTCCTAGAAAGACGCTTTGTAGAACCGAATACGTAAATTGTCGAGGAATTTCGATAATCGCTGTGTAGCTTTTATCTTTCCTAATTTTTTCGAGTTCAGATGGCTTTGCCGTCACTAGCGTGATATATGGTTTTAATTCTTTGGAACCCAATACATCGTTTTTTAAAGCAGCAACGGGAAGCATTTGTTTTGCTGCGTTCGTCATCATTTGCTTCTGTTCCGGTGGTATGCCTAGATTTTCTAAATCATGAACAAATTTTTGTAAATCTGCTTGTTCGTTTCCTCTTTCAATGAGAGCGATTTTTGCACGAATGGTAGGAGCGTCATTCTTCATAATGTTTCCGAGCGCTAAGCCTAATATCGTAATTAAAAGAAACGGCATTCCAAGAAGAACAAGCAATTCATGCCGGTTTCGAATAAACAATAGGAGCTGCTTCTTTATAAATTGTCCAATCATCGCGCGATCCTCCTTTAATCTCGTAGTGCCCGGCCGGTTAGATGCAAGAACACATCTTCCAATGTAGGGGTTTGGATTTCCACCGACGTTAAAACGGTGTTAGTCTTTTCTGCTAACTTAAATAACATATTGAATACATTTACTTCTTTAGGAGTTAAAATGGTAATCAATCGATCTTGGACGGTTACATGGTTAATGATTGGTTCCGCGCGTAACGCGTCAATAAATGGCTCGTTGACCCTTTCTACTTTTATTTGAACGGTATTTTCCGATGATAAAATATTTTTGATTTCTTCTTTTGTGCCCGATGCGATAATGCTGCCTTTATCCATAATGTAAATTCGGTCACATAAGAATTCGACTTCTTCCATGTAATGGCTCGTATATAAAACGGTCATTTGTTTCTCTTGATTTAATCGCTTGACCGTTTCCAAAATATAATTTCTTGACTGAGGATCAATGCCGACAGTCGGTTCGTCCATAATAATAAATTCCGGTTCGTGCAAAAGCGCGACTCCGATATTCAATCTTCTTTTCATTCCACCAGAAAAATGTTTCACTAAATCGTTTTGCCGTTCAGTCAAACCGATTTGTTCTAATATTTCATCGATTTTCTTTCGTAAACTCGCACCTGATAGGCGATACATTCTTCCGAAAAAATATAAATTTTCTTTTGCAGACAAATCAGTGTATAAAGCAATTTCCTGCGGAACCACTCCCAATACCTTTCTTAATTTCGTTGGGTTTTTGAGGACGCTCTCGTTGTTAAAGCGGACATCACCGCTTGTGGGTGGAATTAAAGTAGAGATCATGGAAATCGTTGTGGATTTACCAGCTCCGTTTGGACCTAATAATCCTACAATTTCTCCTTTTTCTAAAAATAAGTTAACGCCGTTCACCGCTTTTATTTGTTTAAACTGTTTCGTTAATTCTACCGCTTCTAATATCATTACTCTCTCCTCCTTCTTTTCTGATTTTCATGTTACGCTATTGCTTGGGAAAATCATACTATCGCAAGTCATTACTTCCAATAAAAAACATGACTTTAGTCATTTTTTGTCCAGCATTTACGTTCACGAACCCATAAAAAAATGACCGTATGTTTCGGTCTTTAAGGGGTAATATCATGTTTAATTGCATAAATGGCAAGCTGGGTGCGATCGCGCAGCTGAAGTTTTTGGAGGATTTGTGTAATATGATTTTTTACCGTTCCGATGGATAAATGAAGCTCTGCTGCAATTTCTTTGTTCGTTTTTCCTTCTCCTACTAATTTTGCAATCATGAGTTCACGAGGGGATAAAGGGATGTCAACGTGGGCTTGTTTCGATTTTTGCAATAGTTTCGGCACCATTTTTGCCGCGACATCTTCATGAATGGTCAATCCGCCTTTCATACAGCTATATATCGCTTGAATCAGTTTTTGTTGTTCAGCCGTTTTCAATAAAAAGCCATTGGCCCCATCTTTCAATGCTTGCACAGCATATTCATCATCATTGAAAGTGGTTAAAATTAAAATTTTGACATCCGGCCATCGCTCTTTTATTTTTCTTGTTGCTTCCAAGCCGTTCATCACAGGCATGCGGATGTCCATAATAACGATATCGATAATATGTTTTTCCATTTCGTGCAATGCTTCTAATCCGTTTTCTGCTTCTGCGACGACTTTTAGTTGAGGATCCTGTTCAATCATCATTTTTAATCCTTGTCTGACAAGCGCTTGATCTTCTACAAGTAAAATGTTAAACACGATGATCCCCCTTTACTGGAATCGTTCCTTGAACAATAAACTCATCATTAGTTTGGAAAATGTGCAAAGTTCCTCCGACTTCCTCTACACGTTCTTTCATGCTCGTTAAACCAAATCCCATTTGAAAAGGTTTCGGCTCAAAAATACGGTTTTTAATAGAAAAATGAACATCGCCCACTGCTGATTTTCCTAATACGACAAATACTTCTCTTGAATGGGCATGTCTCATTGCATTTGTCAATGCTTCTTGAATGACGCGATATAACACAACACTAAGTTGATTGGAAATCTTCGTAGATAGTACACCTTGTTTCGTCGTAAAGTGAACCATAATATGGCTTTCCGATTCTAATTTTCTAATTAATTGAAGCACAGAGGCAATCCCTTCATTTTCTTCTGTTTTTAACGCTTTTACAGCTTGTCTTGTTTCCTCTAAACTATCGCGAACTAAATGTTTTAATTGCTCGTATTCTTGTTTCGGTTCTTTGATTGACAACATTTCTAGCTGCATAAGAAGGGCTGTTAGTTTATGTCCTACGGAATCGTGAATTTCACGGGCAATTCTTGTTCGTTCCTCCAGTCTTGCAGACCGTTCTGTTTCATAATATAAACGCTTTAACCGCCGATATTCTCCTAATAACTGTTCATACATTTCCCGTTGCTCTTTTCTTTCCAACACATATTCGTTTAACAGAACAGAAATGATAGAAAAAAGAATCAAAGCGATGAGCCATTCCATTCCTCCGCTTTTTAAGCCAATAACGATCACTGCTGAACACAGAAACGTAATGATGGTCAATAGGCGGAATTTTTTTATCGGTAGTTGAAAAATTGACTCTAAATAAATATATAAAAATAACAAAAGACTATACATATTTTTAGGAAGCGGATACCGAAATTCAGCTACTATAATCAAAAAATGAATGATTATATATAAGACAAGCGGCTCTTTCACAATAGAAAGTAAAAAATAACTTAAAATCGCAAGTGAGCTAATAAACCATAGAAGAGCAGGTTGATTTGAATGTTGACTATGTTCATATAAGTACCCAGTCCATAAAACCGCAAACATAAGCGAGCGAAGGATAAACAGTTTCACAACATCTCCATCCTGCATATTTAATTTATTTTTAACTTACTGGAGCAAAAAAAGGATGTCAATGGATTTTTAGGTAAAATATGCTTGACCGTAACAAAAAGCGTGTAACATTGTATGTTGAAAATAGCTATGAGGTTATAAAAAGGGATCTGAAACATCGCAAACAAAACAAACACTTAATCACAAGTTGTGGTAAAAAAGATGAAAATTATGCTTTTCACCACAATGTACTTAACAGCCTCATTTATTTGTACATAAGGGTACAAAAAAACGAAATTTCCTGCATATTTTTTTTACGTAAAAATCAAGTACATCTTTAGCCAGTAGGCGGATAAATAGGAATATTCTTGCTATTTATAAGGAAATAAGCTATTAATAGAGGTAACAAATTTGTCACCTTTTTCGTGATTGAGTATCGGTGAGCGTATGGCTGCCTTCTTTCATCTTAACTAATATTAATGGGGTGACAAGTTTTTTGTACTTTAGAAACTGGGTTATCATTTTATATCTACTTTTGAACATGCTCACTTTTATTGAGAGGGGAGAGAGTAATGAAAAAACTAATTAACGATCCGAACCAAGTCGTTAACGATATGCTAGAAGGAATGGTCGCGGCTTATCCGAATCAGGTGAAACGGCTTCCGGATACGAATGTGATTGTGAGAAGTGACGCTCCAGTAAAAGGAAAAGTCGGAATCGTAAGCGGCGGCGGCAGCGGACATGAACCGGCGCATGCCGGCTATGTCGGCAAAGGAATGTTAGATGCGGCGGTATGCGGAGAAGTGTTTACCTCTCCGACACCTGACCAGGTGCTTGAGGCGATCAAAGCGGTCGATAGCGGAAAAGGCGTATTGCTTATTATCAAAAATTACACGGGAGACGTCATGAATTTTGAAATGGCCGCGGAGTTGGCCGAAGCAGAAGGAATTCGTGTCGCGAAAGTCATTGTAAATGACGACGTAGCGGTGGAAGATAGCACGTTTACAACAGGACGGCGCGGCATTGCGGGAACGGTGTTTGTTCATAAAATCGCAGGGGCACTATCAGAACGCGGCGCATCGCTTGAAGAAGTCGAGGCGGCGGCGAAGAAGGTGGTGCAAAATGTTCGCTCCATGGGGATGGCACTTACTCCGTGCACCGTGCCGGCAGCGGGAAAACCTGGCTTTGAACTTGGAGAAAACGAAATCGAAGTCGGCATCGGCATTCACGGCGAACCGGGAATTGAAAAAACAACGATCAAAACAGCGGACGAAATTGCGGAAACGTTGCTGAACAAAATTTTTGATGACATGAAACTAGAAAAAGGCGATCGCGTCGCAGTGATGATTAACGGACTTGGCGCAACACCGTTAATGGAGCTATATATTGTGAATAAAAAAATATCAGAAATGTTGAAGGAAAAACAAATTCACGTCCATGAAACATTTGTCGGAGAATATATGACCTCGCTGGAAATGGCCGGCTGTTCCATATCGCTGTTAAAATTGGATGATTCCTTGATCGAATTGTTAGATGCGTCTGCGGATACGATTGCGTTGAAAAAATAAAAGGGAGAGGAGAAATCATTATGGCGTTTGATATGGAACAGGCAAAACGATGGATGAGCATCGCAAACGATAAAATTCAACAACAAAAACAATATTTAACGGAACTCGATCAAGCGATCGGCGACGGCGACCATGGGTTAAATATGGCGCGGGGATTTCAAGAAGTAGTTAAAAAAATTACTTCTACCAATTACGAAGATCTCGGTTCGCTTTTCAAAGACGTAAGCATGACGCTAATCGCGAAAGTCGGAGGAGCGTCGGGACCGCTATACGGCACTGCTTTTTTGAAAATGTCGCTTGCGCTCGCGGGAAAAAAGGAAGCGGATGATAAAGAGCTGATCGCAGCGTTAGAGGCGGCGTTAGACGGAATCAAAGCGCGCGGAAAAGCAAACGTCAGCGAGAAAACGATGGTGGACGTATGGGAGCCGGTCATGGAATTTTTGCGGGAGAAAGGAAGTTTGCAAGCGAAAGAAGCAGCACTGTTTGCGAAAGAAAAAATGGAACATACAAAAGAACTCGAGGCGAAAAAAGGGCGCGCCGCTTACTTAGGAAAGAGATCGATCGGCCACATCGATCCAGGTTCGGCTTCTTCGTATTTATTGTTTGCCGCTTTAGCGGAAGTGCTCGAGGGATAAAGGAGAGATCATTCATGAAATATGTCAGCCTTGTATTAATTTCGCACAGCGAGGAAATTGTAAGCGGTTTAAAGAAACTATTAAATCAAGTCCAGCCTGATGTCAACATCGCAGTTGCCGGTGGAAACGATGGGGAGATCGGGACGAACGCTTTCCGCATCAAAGAAGCGATTGAATCCGTCTATTCGGAAAAAGGGGTTGTCATTCTGTTTGACCTTGGAAGTGCTTTGATGAACGCGGAATTGGCGATCGAGATGCTCGAGAAAACAGATCATATCGCCATTGCCGATGCTCCGTTGGTGGAAGGAGCGTATATCGCCGCGGTGGAAGCGGGATTGGGAAAATCGCTCGATGAAATCGTCCGAGCGTGTGAACAGGCGAAGCAAATGGTGAAGGTGGAACATTAAGAATTTACGGTGTAGATTTATCATAAATTATGGATATAGGTGAATACATTGTCATTACAGATTGAAAAGCGGTCGATTTTTGAAGAATTCGAGATGATCGAATACAAACATCAAAACAACTGATGTCAAAGCGGGGATTTGACCAAGCATTGGTACTCAGAAATCATTATGATTTCTGGGTTCATTTTTTTACAAAAAATTGTTTTTTGAAACAAAATTCGACAACATTCTTCATCGGATTCATATATGGTTTAGATAGAATCATTAAAGGGGGAGTTTTTGAGTGTTTTGTCATCAATGCGGTGAAAAAGTATCTGATCAAGCTCGGTTTTGCCCACAATGCGGTGTGCCGTTGCGGGAGGGGGAACAGGAGACAGATCATCATTTAGATAGTGTTGTGAGCGCAGCGGATGAGGAATCGAATTCGCTTTCTAAAAGCGAACAAGCAGCTAAATACAGCAAAGTCCGACGGTTATTGCCAATTGCCATTCCTGTTGCGAGTTTGATTATTGTAGCTTCTAGCATTGCTGGTTTTTACGGTTATGAGCAAAAGGTAAACGCGCAAGTGGTAGCGTTGCAAAAAAAGGCGGAGGAGCTTGCTTTGAAAGGAGAATATGAAAGGGCGGAAAAAGAATTAAATAAAGCGTTAAATCTTCGTCCGAATTATACGGTGTTATCTAAAGATATACATGTTATTCGACAAGCGGAAGCGCTTGCGAAAGGGCTGCAAGAAGTAGATCAAAAGATAAAACAAAAACAATATGATGAAGCTGCCGAACAATTAGAAAATGTGAAAAAGGAATATGAAAAGAGAAAAGGCCCTTTGTTTAACCCGTTTCAGAAAGAAATTACGAGAAGAGATATTACGATAACGGTGGGGAAAATCAAACAGGAGTTAGACGAATTAACTACAATTGAGCAATTGGCAGACAAGCTTAATATTGTTTCCACGTTATCATCAGAAGAAGGGAAACAAGTGAAAGAACAAATCACTAATAAAATCGTGCAGATTGCAAGCACCGAAGCGGAAAAAGAAGCAAAAAATAAACAATTTTCAAAAGCGATCTCTATTTTAGATAAGGGGCTACAATATGCGGTGAATGATGAAAAACTTTTATCTGTCAAAGAAAAAGTAAAAAATGAACAGGCAGCGTTTGAAAAAGCAGAACAAGAACGAATAGAACAAGCAATGAAAGCCGCTGCCCAAGAAGATTTAAAGAATCGTACTGCCGCTGTGGAAGTGACGGCATTGAATGCCAATGTAGATGAGTACGGAGATCTTTATATTAGTGGGGAAATCAAAAATGTTGCGACAAAAGGAATTTATTCGATTACGATTTATTACACAATTACTGATGCAGAAGGAAATTATTTAGATGATGGATTTACCACTGTGTATCCATATTATGTAAAACCAGGCGATACAGGAACATTTGAAGATATTTATTACGGAGTTAATGAAAATGCGAAAGTGGCTATTGACAATATTACATGGTATCTCGATTAAAGAGGTGACATAATGAACAAAAAATGGATTATCAGCGTTTTATGTACACTGGCCATATGGGGAGCGGGAATTTTTGCGTTTATACATATAAAAGAGTCCGTGCCGAAAAAATTATCTCAGCCATCCATCATTGCAGTAGCAGAAAATAAATATGAAAAGAAAGAAGAAACTTCACCAGAACTAAAAGAAATCATCCATAAATCACAAAAACTAGTCGTACAAATAGAAACGGAGGATGGGACTCTAGGTTCTGGATTTCTTTATAACAATAAAGGAGATATCGTTACGAACGCGCATGTTGTTGCGAATGCCAAAGAAGTGAAAGTAAAAACGGCAGATTCGAAAGAATTTACCGGGACTGTGATTGGCGTTAGTAATAATATAGATGTGGCGTTAGTGCGCGTGCCAGAACTTTCATCTTTACAACCGCTAAAAGTGGCAAAAAATCGAAAAGCGGAAGTAGGCGATGAAGTGCTGGCGCTAGGCAGTCCATTAGGATTACAAAACACGGTGACAACAGGAATTATTAGCGGGGTAGGGAGAACTTTTGATTTACAACCGTTTCGTTATGAAAATGTATATCAAATTTCTGCGCCAATTGCCCCGGGAAATAGCGGTGGTCCACTTGTCGATAGTAAAACGGGAGAAGTATTGGGAATTAATTCGGCGGGGTATGATCAAGGTTCCATTGGCTTTAGCATCCCGATTCCAAACGTTATTTCGCTTATTGAAGAATGGTCCGAACATCCAATGACCAAGCTGCCGGAAATTGTTTTTGTGGATAATGCCTATGCTCATGAAGAAGGTGATTCTTTCGAAGAAATGGCGGAGCGTCTTGTTTCGTATTTCTATGAAAAATATTAATTATGGGGATTATGTAACTGCTTATTCACTATTAGGGAGTTCTTGGAAGTCGAAAATATCATATGAAAAGTTTAGAAACGGTTATTTAGATACATTGTCTGTTACTGTTGATGATATGAATGCAAGGCAACAAGGTGACACAGTGTCTGTCACTGCTGTGATTACGGCAGAGGAAAGGAAAAACGACGGAATTTCTTATGCAAAATATAAACTGAATTATGAGATTGGTTATGAAAATGATGAATTAAAAATATTAACTGGAAAAGGAGAAGAAATAAAATGACGACGGTGCCCCTTTCCGTCACAGGCACCGTCTTTTTTATTGATATCTCTCCAATGTGGAGAAAAAGTCTTTTACAAATTGATAAAACACTTTAACGGATGGTGCGAGTTCGTGATGGTCGGAAACGATGATGCCGACGTTTCGTTTCACATGCGGTATTTCGATTGGCACTTTTACCGCGAAGCGGGGCACCGTTTCATAAAAGGCGCTTTCCGGAAGAAGAGTGACGCCAATCCCTGCGGAGACGAGACCTTTAATTGCGTCTAAATCTTCGCCTTCCGATGAGATGATCGGGGAAAATCCTGCTTGCTGGCAGGCATCGAGAACAATTTGATGCAAAATGTACCCTTCAGGAAATGTCACAAACGGTTCGTTGCGCAGTTCATTTAGTACTAAGCTGTCTCGTTTGGCAAGCGGATGATTGCTTGGAAGAAGGGCGGCAAACATTTCCGAAAACAAAATCTCCCCTTTAATGCCTGGTTCACCAGTTGGAACAGGTCCGAGAAACGCCAAATCGATTTCTCTTTTTTTCACCGCTTCGATTAAATATTTGTAAGCTCCTTGCCGCAAATGAAACGACACATTTGGATGCTCTTCTTTAAAAGCGGAGATGACCATCGGCATCGTATGGCTTGCTAGACTCGTTGGGAAGCCGATTCTGATCGTTCCGCGTTCTGGGTCTAAGTATTCTTCGATTTGCTGCTTGGCGTATTCAATTGCTTTCAACGCTGTCTCCACATGAGGTAAAAAGTGGCGGCCGACCGGGGTGAGTTTCACGTTTCGTCCTTCCCGTTCAAATAACTGTACGCCAAGTTCGGCCTCTAAATTAGCAATTTGCCGGCTGATGGCGGATTGTGCGACATGAAGAGCTTCCGCCGCTTCGGAAACGTGCTCCCGTTTGGCCACTTCTAAAAAATATTGAAGTTGTCTTAGCTCCATTTTCCTCACTTCCCTTCTATTAATCTCAAAATGTGATTGATTTAATCTAAATTATATATTGTTTATATTATTTTTGAAAACTACAATTATATACACAGAGCAAATGGAACGGGAGGGAAGCAAGATGAAACATTACGGGCTACCGAAAGCGCAAGGGCTTTATCGTCCTGAATTTGAGCATGATGCGTGCGGTATCGGCTTTTACGCCCATTTAAAAGGAAAGCCATCCCACGATATTATAAAAAAAGGTCTTCATATGCTTCGTCAGCTTGAACATCGCGGCGGGCAAGGAAGCGATCCAGAAACAGGCGATGGCGCGGGTATTATGGTACAAATTCCGCACGAATATTTCCAAGTGGCGTGCGGAAAAATGAAGCTTCCGCCAAAAGGGCGTTATGGCGTCGGCATGGTGTTTTTGCCGGAAGATGAGGAAAAACGATTGTATTATGAAAGAGAAATCAATAAAATCATCAAAAAAGAAGGACAGACGCTGTTAGGCTGGCGCACTGTGCCTGTAAATATCGAAAAACTCGGAAAACTCGCAAAACAAAGCAAGCCGTTTATCCGCCAAGTGTTTATCGCAGCAAGCGACGATATTCAAGATGAGCTTGCATTTGAACGAAAATTGTATGTCATTCGCAAACAGGCGGAAAAGCTTGTTCAAAATAATGAATGTTATTTCTCCAGCCTCTCAAGCCGGACGATTGTATATAAAGGATTGCTTACACCGGAACAATTGGATGAATTTTATGTCGATTTGCAGGACGAACGGTTTCAATCGGCGTTTGCCCTCGTTCACTCTCGCTTTAGTACAAACACATTCCCTAGCTGGGAAAGAGCACATCCAAACCGCTATTTAATTCATAACGGCGAAATCAATACGCTAAGAGGAAACGTCAATTGGATGATGGCGCGGGAAAAGCAATTTGTATCTGAACTTTTCGGTGAGGATTTGCAAAAAATTACGCCGATTTTAGATATGAACGGCAGTGACTCATCCATTTTAGATAATGCGTTTGAGTTTTTCGTCTTAGCCGGGAAAAAATTGGCGCATGCGGCGATGATGCTCATTCCGGAACCATGGTTCTGGGACAACGAAATGGATGATGACAAAAAGGCGTTTTACGAATACCATAGCTGCTTAATGGAACCGTGGGACGGCCCAACGGCGATTTCGTTTACGGACGGCAGACAAATCGGCGCGATTTTAGACCGTAACGGTTTAAGGCCAGCGCGTTATTATGTGACAAAAGATGACTATATTATTTTCTCATCGGAAGTCGGTGTCATTGATGTAGATCCAAATAACGTGCTATATAAAGATCGCTTAAGCCCAGGGAAAATGCTTTTAGTCGATTTAGAGCAAGGCCGGATTATTTCTGATGAGGAAATTAAAGAAGAAATCGCTAAAGAAAAGCCGTACCGCAAATGGTTGAACGAAAAAATGATGACGTTAAACGATCTGGATATTCCAGAAGATACGGAGCCGGTCAAAAATCTTGTCACATTGCAAAAAGCGTTCGGCTATACGTATGAAGATGTAGAAAAAACGATCATCGCGATGGTGAAAGAAGGAAAAGACCCGACAGGCG
Source organism: Parageobacillus toebii NBRC 107807 (assembly GCF_003688615.2). Lineage (GTDB taxonomy): Bacteria > Bacillota > Bacilli > Bacillales > Anoxybacillaceae > Parageobacillus_B > Parageobacillus_B toebii. Next base: position 2,185,849 of record NZ_CP049703.1, read on the forward strand.
CGATGGGAATGGATGCGCCGCTTGCGGTGTTGTCAGACCGTCCGCAAAGCTTGTTTAACTATTTTAAACAGCTGTTTGCGCAAGTCACCAACCCGCCGATTGATGCGATTCGCGAATATATTGTGACATCGACGATGACGCTTCTTGGAAAAGAAGGAAATATTCTTCATCCGGATGCATCGGCCGCCCGCCGTATTTGCTTGGATACACCGATTCTTTCGAACGAAGAACTTGCTGCGTTAAAGTCGAACCCGTATCCTGAGTTTAAATGTGTGACGATTCCGACATTATTTACCGACGACTTGCAAAAAGCGCTTGATGAAATGTTTGAAAAAGCGGAAAAGGCGATGGAAAACGGCGCGGTGCTTCTTGTATTGTCTGACCGAGGCGTTGACGAACGTCATGTCGCCATTCCGACGCTTCTTGCCGCAAGTGCGCTTCATCAATATCTTGTACGAAAAGGAACGCGCACGAATGTAAGCATTATTGTCGAATGCGGCGAAGCGCGGGAAGTGCATCATTTTGCCGCTTTAATCGGATACGGCGCGGATGCGGTAAATCCGTATTTGGCGCTGGAGACGATTCGCAGCGCTGTGGAAAACGGAGTCATTTCGCTTTCCTATCATGAAGCGGTGAACAAATATAAAAAGGCGGTTACCGATGGCGTTGTCAAAGTCATGTCGAAAATGGGAATTTCGACGGTGCAAAGCTACCGCGGTGCGCAAATTTTTGAAGCGGTCGGCATTGGTGAAGAAGTGATCGAACAATATTTCACAGGCACGGCATCCCAAATCGGCGGCATCGGTTTAGCGGAAATTGCTAAAGAAGCGAAAATGCGCCATGAGGATGCTTTCCAAACGACATACAAAGACGATACATTAGACCCAGGCAGCGAGCTGCAATGGAGACGAAACGGAGAGCATCACGCATTCAATCCAAAGACGATTCATCTGCTTCAATGGGCGTGCCGGAAAAACGATTATGAGCTGTACAAACAATATTCGAAATTGGCGAATGAAGAGCGCATGACCTTTTTGCGAAATTTGTTTGAATTTGATGAAACGAGAACGCCGATTCCGATTGAGGAAGTCGAGCCGGTTGAATCGATCGTACGCCGCTTTAAAACAGGCGCGATGTCTTATGGTTCATTAAGCAAAGAAGCGCATGAAGCGCTCGCTATCGCAATGAACCGCATCGGAGGAAAAAGCAATAGCGGCGAGGGTGGAGAAGATCCGAGCCGTTATGTGCCAGATGAAAATGGAGATTTGCGCAGAAGCGCGATTAAGCAAATCGCTTCCGGCCGCTTTGGCGTCAAAAGCCATTATTTAGTCAACGCCGATGAATTGCAAATCAAAATGGCGCAAGGGGCAAAACCTGGCGAAGGCGGACAGCTGCCTGCCAATAAAGTGTATCCGTGGATCGGAAAGGTGCGCGGCTCTACGCCTGGAGTAGAATTGATTTCTCCTCCTCCGCATCATGATATTTATTCGATTGAAGATTTGGCGCAGCTTATTTACGATTTGAAAAATGCCAATAGAGATGCACGGATCAGCGTGAAACTTGTTTCCAAAGCAGGCGTTGGTACGATTGCGGCCGGCGTTGCGAAAGGAAATGCGGATGTTATTGTCATCAGCGGTTACGACGGCGGTACAGGAGCGTCGCCAAAAACGAGCATTAAGCATGCTGGGCTTCCGTGGGAGCTCGGTCTTGCGGAAACGCACCAAACGTTAATGTTAAATGGCTTGCGTGACCGCGTTGTGCTTGAAACAGACGGAAAATTAATGACTGGACGCGATGTTGTGATGGCCGCATTGTTCGGCGCTGAAGAATTTGGTTTTGCGACAGCCCCGCTTGTTGTTTTAGGGTGTGTGATGATGCGGGCATGCCATCTTGATACATGTCCGGTTGGGGTGGCAACGCAAAATCCAGAGCTTCGCAAAAAGTTTATGGGAAAACCGGAACACGTGATCAACTTCATGTATTTCGTTGCCCAAGAAGTGCGTGAAATAATGGCACAGCTCGGTTTCCGCACCATCGACGAAATGGTCGGAAGAGTCGATGTCTTAAAAGTGAGCGAGCGTGCGAAAAAACATTGGAAAGCGAAGCATTTGGATTTGTCGCGTTTACTTTATCAAGTAGACGGTCCACGGACATTTGCTCGTCCGCAGCAGCATAAAATCGAACAAACGATGGATTATAACGAAATTTTGCCGGCGGCAGTACCTGCGTTAGAGAAAAAAGAACAAGTCGAGCTTCATCTTCCTATTCGAAATGTTCATCGCACCGTCGGAGCGATTACGGGAAGCGAAATATCGAAACGATATGGAGAAGAAGGGCTTCCGGAAGATACGATTCGACTGCATTTCACAGGCTCTGCCGGACAAAGCTTTGCGGCTTTCGTTCCAAAAGGAATGACGATGACGCTTGTTGGCGATGCGAACGACTATGTCGGAAAAGGCCTTTCCGGCGGAAAAGTGATCGTCCGTCCGCCAGAAGAAGCATCGTTTGCTTCTACAGATAACGTCATTATCGGCAACGTCGCTTTCTATGGGGCGACGAGCGGAGAAGCATATATTCGCGGACGCGCCGGCGAACGGTTCTGCGTGCGGAACAGCGGCGTGAACGCTGTCGTTGAAGGCGTCGGCGATCACGGCTGTGAGTATATGACAGGAGGACGTGTGGTGATCCTTGGTTCCGTCGGGAAAAACTTTGCGGCAGGAATGTCCGGAGGAATCGCTTATGTGCTATCCGATGATGAAAACGAATGGCAAAGAACAGCGAATAAAGAATTAGTGTTGTTCGAACGTCTCGAAGAGGAAGAAGAGATCAATGAAGTGCGTCAAATGATTGAAAAACATTACCAATATACCGGAAGCATAAAAGCTTCTCACATTTTGGCGCATTGGGATGAATATGTCGGAAAATTTGTGAAAGTCATTCCGAGAAACTACAAATTGATGATCGAAACCATTAAAGCGATGGAACAATCCGGGCTTTCTCAAGATGAGGCGATGATGGCTGCTTTTGAAGCGGTGGCCAAACGAAAAAAAGTTGCGGTAAACGAACCACTCGCATTACAAGCGGTCGCTAAATAAGCGATCGCTTCGCCATCGTTACTGAGATCACAACAGCATGTGATTTCAATTACGGGGAGAACCAATCCGACACGATGTGAAAACGTCCAGGAAGTCGAGCAGAACAAGCGTTGCGAAGGTGTAGAAAAAACTTTTTTAGAATCTGTCGATTTCTATCGTATAGAGGTTCAATGGAATGGTACGGAAATGGAGGGGAAAACGATCATGGGAAAAGCAACCGGCTTTATGGAATATGCACGCGAGGAAGAAACAAAACGTGACCCGCTTTCCCGTCTCGACGATTGGAAAGAATATGCGTTTCCGTTTTCCGATGAAACGCTCGCAAGACAAGGCGCCCGCTGCATGGACTGCGGGACTCCGTTTTGTCATATGGGACTGGAATTGAACGGGCTGACATCGGGCTGCCCGATTCATAATTTGATCCCGGAGTGGAACGATTTAGTCTACCGAGGCAGATGGAAAGAGGCGCTCGAGCGGTTGCTGAAAACGAACAACTTCCCAGAATTTACTGGAAGGGTTTGTCCGGCGCCTTGTGAAGGTTCCTGTACGGTAGCGATTTCCGACCCGGCTGTCGCCATCAAAGGAATCGAGAGGGCGATTATTGATAAAGGGTTTGCCGAAGGATGGATTCAGCCACGGATTCCGCAAAAACGAACAGGAAAAAAAGTGGCGATTGTCGGTTCTGGGCCTGCCGGTCTTGCTTGCGCCGACCAACTCAATCAAGCGGGCCATTCGGTAACGGTGTACGAGCGGGCTGACCGAGTCGGCGGGTTATTAATGTATGGCATTCCAAATATGAAACTAGAAAAAGAAATTGTCGAGCGGAGAGTTCGGCTTTTAGAACAAGAAGGGATTACGTTCATAACCAATACGGAAGTTGGAAAAGACATCACCGCCGAAGAGCTGCGTTCTCAATATGACGCCGTCGTATTATGCATCGGCGCGCAAAAACATCGTGACCTTGCGATTGAAGGAAGAGAGCTTGAGGGCGTTCATTTTGCCATGGATTATTTAACAGGTGTGACCAAAAGCTTGCTTGACTCGAATTTTGCAGAAGGCGGCTTCATCGATGCGAAAGACAAGCATGTCATTGTGATCGGCGGCGGCGATACAGGGGCGGACTGTGTTGCGACTGCATTAAGGCAAGGGTGCAAAAGCGTTGTGCAGTTTGGGAAGCACCCGGCATTGCCGGAACAACGATCGGAAAATAATCCATGGCCGCAATATCCGCTTGTATTTACACTGGATTACGCCTATGAAGAAGCGAAAGCGAAATTCGGTGCTGACCCGCGGCAATATTGCATTCAGACGAAAAAAATTGTTGGCGATGAGCACGGGCGAGTCAAAGAGCTTCATACGATTCAAATGGAAAAAATCATCGATGAAAACGGCAAAGCGATATTTAAAGAGATTCCGGGCACCGAACAAGTTTGGCCATGTGATTTAGTATTTATCGCCATCGGCTTTGAAGGTCCGGAGCAGCCGATTTTGCAGCAATTCGGCGTCGAGACCGTCAACAATAAAGTTAAAGCGCCGTACGGTAAATACACAACCAATGTCGAAGGAGTATTTGCGGCCGGAGACGCCCGCAGAGGCCAAAGCTTAATCGTTTGGGCGATTCACGAAGGCCGGGAAGCAGCAAGAGAAGTCGATCGTTTCTTAATGGGAACAACGAATTTGCCGTGATGTGGAAAATCCTCTTGAAAACAACTGGTTTTCGAGAGGATTTTTTCATGTAAAAAACGAATGTAAACATTATCTGATATTCAGTGTTGGAGGGGATGGATATGAATATCATAGATCCATCTAGACGCGAAATTTGGCAGCGCTTTGTTCGTGAAGGAATTTTGGACCATGCAAGGATGAATAAAAGAATTGCAGAATCATGGCATCTCTGCCGCCAGAAAAATGTGAACCCCTATGACGGAAAAGGAAAGATGATTTTAGAGCCGCATTTGCTGGCAGAAAGAAAAAAGCGGAATCAACGATTGCTTCATATTGCCGTACCTATTTTAGAAAAGCTGCAAAAATATTTTCAAGAAACCAAGTCTATTTTTCTTCTTGTCGATCGAGAAGGATATGTTTTATATGCAAAGGGACATAAACAAACAATGAAAATGGCTGAAGGAATAAAATTTGTGGAAGGTGTAAAGTGGACAGAAGATGAAGTCGGGACAAATGCCATTGGCACATCTTTGCGAATCCATGAGCCTATTGCGATTGTTGGCTTAGAACATTATTCCGTTGCTTCCCATCAATGGGTTTGTTCCGCAACACCTATTTATGACGAAAAGAGAGAACTTGTCGGAATTATCGATGTTTCTTACCCCATCAATCATTATCCGTTTCACGACCATGTTTTAGCCACTGTGGTTGCCGCGGCATATACCATCGAGCAACGATTCCACATTCAAGCAAAAGAAGATGAATTGGAGTTGTTTAAGTATAGTCGTAATATGGAAAATACAAATTCCCCTGTGGTGATATGCAATCATAAAGGGCGTATTGTCTGGGTGAATCATTGTTTGCGCTCTTCCTTTTCAAACATGCTTGATCGATCGCTGGAAGATGTTTGTGGCGATCATTGGATTATCAAATCCCAAACTCCCATTTATTCTTCTATTCATCATGATATTATTGGTTATCAAGTTACGATTCAAAAGACAAAAAATAATGATTTTAAATTTGTTTCTACGACATTTCATTTTGAAGGAGTAACCGGTAGGAGCAAATCATTTGCAAATGTAATAAAAAGTTGTGAAAAGGTAGCGAAAACAGATGCCACTGTTTATATCACCGGAGAAACGGGAACAGGGAAAGAATTGATTGCTCGCGCTATTCACCAAAACAGTGCCAGAAAAAACGGCCCGTTTGTTGCGATTAATTGCGGTGCGATACCAAAGGAACTAATTGGCAGTGAATTGTTTGGTTATGTAGAGGGGGCATTTACGGGAGCGAAACGTACGGGACATAAAGGAAAATTTGTCCAAGCAAACGGTGGAACCATTTTTCTCGATGAAATTGGCGAAATACCTTTGGAAATGCAAATCGCGCTTTTAAGGGTTTTGCAGGAAAGGGAAGTCATTCCTATTGGCGGAACGAAACCAATTCCTATTGACGTGAGAGTAATAACAGCGACACACTGCGATTTATATCAATTAGTAAGAGAAGGAAAGTTAAGGGAAGATTTATTTTATCGCATTTATGTATATCCGATTAAAGTTCCGGCGTTAAGAGAACGAAAAGAGGATATACCGTTTTTGATTCAGTACTATTGCCAAAAAAACAATTGGTCTGTTTCCTTTCCTGATGAAGTGATGCAACTATTTATGACCTATCATTGGCCAGGAAATATTCGAGAATTATTTAACGTGTTAGAGCGAGTTCGAATTGAATATGGAGATCATATTCCATCTATTCCGGAGCTCAAATCGATGTTCATTGGATGGGAAAGTCAGGGAGAAAATATGAAGTCAGATCAAGAAACTTTATCCTATCGGGAACAGATTGAAAAAAATCATATTATGGATATGCTGCAGAAAACAAAAGGCGATATTGCTAGAGCGGCAGCTGAGTTGAATATTCCTCGCAGTACATTTTACCGAAAATTAAAGAAGTATCATTTGATATGAGACAAAATGAGAAAGAATGAGAAAAAATGAGATTAGTTAAAATTTAATTTTTTAAAAACGCTTACAACAATATTGTTGTAAGCGTTTTTTTTGTTGGCACATTACTTGCATGGTTAGAAAATGAGAAGAATTCACTTTAATTAAGGAGGATGGAAGCATGACAGTGACAAAGCCAGAATCCAAGAGTATTACGAAAGAAAAAGCAAAGTGGATGTATCAGAAAATGTGTGAAATTCGTCAGTTTGAGGACAAAGTTCACGAAATCTTCAGCAAAGGTATTTTGCCAGGATTTGTTCATTTATATGCCGGCGAGGAAGCAGTAGCTGTAGGAGTTTGTGCTCATTTGAATGAAAAAGACTATATTACGAGTACACACCGCGGGCACGGCCACTGTATTGCAAAAGGTTGCGACTTGAATGGAATGATGGCGGAGATTTACGGAAAAGCAACAGGATTATGCAAAGGAAAAGGGGGATCCATGCATATTGCCGATGTGGAAAAAGGAATGCTTGGTGCTAACGGAATAGTCGGTGGCGGGTTTCCTCTGGCGGTCGGAGCTGGTTTGACGGCGAAATTGAAGAAAACAGGTGCTGTGACCATTTGTTTCTTTGGCGATGGAGCGAATAACCATGGCACATTTCATGAAGGAATCAATCTTGCGGCTATTTGGAAACTGCCGGTTGTTTTTGTCGCGGAAAACAATGGTTATGCTGAAGCAACTCCTTTTGAATACGCATCGAGCTGCAAAAACATTGCAGACCGGGCGGCCGCTTATAACATTCCGGGAGAGATTGTTGACGGCAAAGATGTCATTGCCGTATATGAAGCGGCAGAAAGAGCAATAACACGAGCTCGCAATGGGGAAGGACCAACTTTAATTGAATGTAAAACATATCGAAATTATGGCCATTTTGAAGGGGATGCACAAACGTATAAACCATCGGAAGAAAAAGAAAAACATTTAAAAGAGTTAGATGCCATCGTAAGATTTCGCAACTATATTCTTTCCAATCAGCTGTTATCAGAACAAGAACTATTGGAAATAGAACAGAATGTAGCAGAAGCGATTGAGAGAGCGGTAGATTTTGCGGAAAAAAGCCCATTCCCATCGGAAGAAGATCTTTTAAAAGATGTCTATGTATCCTATTAATCATAAAAGTTAGGAGGTAAAAACCATTATGACAAGAACAATTTCTTTCTCACAAGCAATTAATGAAGCGATGAAGCTTGCGATGCGCAAAGATGAAAATGTTATTTTGATGGGAGAAGATGTTGCTGGCGGTGCGGCTGTAGATCACTTGCAAGATGATGAAGCTTGGGGAGGAGTAATGGGTGTAACAAAAGGTCTCGTTCAAGAGTTTGGAAGAGAAAGAGTATTAGATACGCCGATTGCGGAAGCTGGGTATATTGGTGCAGCTGTTACAGCGGCGGCAACGGGGTTAAGACCGATTGCAGAATTGATGTTTAATGATTTTATCGGAAGTTGTTTAGATGAAGTAATGAACCAAGCAGCAAAACTTCGTTATATGTTTGGCGGAAAAGCGAAAGTGCCTTTAACCATACGAACGATGCACGGTGCTGGATTTCGCGCGGCCGCACAACATTCACAAAGCTTATATGCGCTTTTTACCCATATACCAGGGTTAAAAGTCGTTGTTCCTTCTACCCCGTCTGATGCAAAAGGCCTTTTACTTGCCTCTATTTTTGATGATGATCCGGTCATCTTTTTTGAAGATAAAACACTTTATAACATGAAAGGAGAAGTGGAAGAAGGATTTTATACCATTCCTCTTGGAAAAGCAGATATTAAAAGAGAAGGCAGTGATTTGACCATTGTGGCGATCGGAAAACAAGTGCATACGGCCTTAAAGGCAGCAGATATGTTGAAAACAAGAGGACTGGAAACAGAAGTCATTGATCCAAGAACGTTGTCCCCGCTGGATGAGGAAACAATTTTATCTTCTGTAGCTAAGACAGGACGATTGATTATCATTGATGAAGCAAATCCGAGATGCAGTGCAGCGACAGATATTTCTGCTCTTGTAGCAGATAAAGGGTTTGATTATTTAGATGCTCCGATTAAGATGATTACTGCTCCGCATTGTCCTGTTCCGTTTTCACCAACATTAGAAGATCTTTACTTGCCAACTCCAGAAAAGGTGCTTCAGGCAGTAGCTGAAATGATAGGAGATGAAACGATTGTAGCAGTTTAATAAATTCAAGCGTGTTGCTAAAAGCAATTTTGAGCAACACGCATTCCTTGTATCAATCGAAAAAGGGGAGAGATAGGAATGGCGGTTGAAATCTTCATGCCAAAGCTAGGAATGAGTATGAAAGAAGGTACGGTTGTAGAGTGGTTAAAGAAAAAAGGAGATAAGGTGAAAAAAGGGGAATCGGTCGTTGTTATTAGCTCTGATAAGATTGAGACAGATATTGAAGCACCGCAAGATGGGGTGTTATTAGAGATCCTTGTCGAACAAGATGAAACGGTGGAAGTAGGGAAAGTAATTGGCTACATTGGCCAGGAAGGAGAAGAAGCGGGTGATCAGTCCAATGAAGCACCGCAAGAAACACCACAACAAGCAATGCAAGAAGTAGCCGTGTCTGTTGGAACCATCGAACCAAAATCAATATTAAGACAAACATCTAGACATATGTTGCGCGTTTCTCCTGCCGCTAGAAAATTAGCTCGCGAAGCGGGAATCGATTTAAGCAATATTAAAGGTTCGGGTCCAAAGGGACGAATAACAAAAGCAGATGTAGAAAAAGCCATTCAACTAAAACAAGCATCCTTACAGCCAGTGAGCGAGAAGCAAATGATCGAAGAAACAGGCCAGATAACGATCGCAGAAACAAGCCAGATCACAACGGAACAAAAAGGCGTCACCGTAAAACCGGTAACCGGCATGCGAAAAGTAATTGCCACAAGAATGTTTGCAAGCCTGCAGCAAACGGCTCAGCTAACGATTCATATGAAAGCAGATGTGACAGAATTGCTTGAATTACAGAAAAAACTAAGGGAAGAGCTGCAAGACGAACCGGATATAAAACTTACAATCACCGATTTTATCGCACGGGCAACAGTTTTAGCATTATGTGCCCATAAACAAATGAACAGTCTTTATCAAAATGGGAATATTCATACGTATGATTCCGTGCATTTAGGAATTGCAGTCGCATTGGAGAACGGTCTAGTCGTTCCGGTCATCCCTTATGCAGAGAAACTTTCTTTAAAAGAAATTTCGAAAAAAATTAAGGAATTGAGCGTACGGGCAAGGGAAGGAAAATTAAGCAGTGAGGAAATGAAAGGTTCTACTTTTACGATTACAAGTCTCGGTGCATATGGTGTTGAATTTTTTACACCAGTATTAAATCCGCCGGAGGTAGGAATTCTTGGGGTAGGAACAGTCACAGATACTCCGGTTTTTGTAGGAGATGCTATTCAGAAGAGAAAGATTTTACCATTGAGTTTAACGTTTGATCATCAAGTGATAGACGGTGCACCGGCTAGTCAATTTCTTACTACCATTAAAAATTATCTGGAAAAGCCATATAAAATGTTATTGTAGCATGTATTATTTAGCTGGAAATGTTTTTATCACGGCGTTCGGGAAAGAAAGCAATCCAATTCGGATTGCTTTCTTTTTTTCTGATGATAGATGCTTAGTTTAGGTAGGAAGAAAAGGTGCATGTTTTAAAGTAAGTGTCTCATATTGCAATGGTATACGCTATTCTTTTGACAATCATATCATTCTTATCGATTAAATGGCTTTTCCATTATAAAACGATCTTTATTGTTTGATTCAGAAAATAAAAATATGACTTGAAATTTTTCTTTACACCCGAACATTAATTTTTTATAATTTAATTAATTCCGATAAATTTACTTAACTAAAGGAGGAAAGGGCATGGCTAAAGCTTCTACATTGTTTAAAGTGTCCGCTAAAGGTAAATGGGAATCAGGCGTCAAAACCAATATTTCTATACGAAATTTTCCTACTTTTTCTATGGATGAACCAGCAGAATTAGGAGGAGTGGATGCAGCGCCAACTCCACTGGAATATGTAGTTGCAGCTTTGAACGGTTGTAATGGAGTGATGATTCCATTAGTTGCGAAAGAATTAGGATTTACTTTCTCGGGAATTGATTTTGAAGCGACAGGCATCATCGATACCCGGGGACTAATGGGGGAAGAAGGCGTTCGCACGCATTTCCAAAAAGTTCGTTTCCAAGTGAATATACAAACCGAAGAAAGTGAAGAAAGAATTGAGCAGCTGAAAAATGAAGTGGAGAGAAGATGTCCTGTATTGAATCTTTTGCTGGATGCCGGGATTCAAGTGGATACAAAATGGAGCAAGAAATAATAAGATCTAAAAAAGGGGTGGATGTGTGCCATCCCTTTATTTTTTCGTGCGCTCAGCTAAGGTAGGGGATTGATGTTAGTCGAGATATAGGCACAACGAATAGGGATGTAAATTATTTTCAAAATTTCGGCCACAGGGCAAAGAAAACGGAGCTCTTTGGGAAAAGAGCCCCGATTCATTGCCTTTCTTAAGTAGTTTTAACTTCATTTAAATAGCGCCGCTCGTTACAACAAATATCGGGCATCCAATGGCAACGAGCGCGATCATTATTATTCCATGATAACCGCTTATCCATTGTTTTTACATAAAAAGTGCTTCCAAGGATTTTGGAACAATCTCTCACCCTCCGCTTACCGGTGGGATAAAGGCAACGATATCGCCAGGCTGAAGTGTTTGATCATCGCGGGCATATTCCTCATTCACCGCGACCATCACTTGTTTCAGATCAATGTGATAACGCTTTTCTACTTCCTTCTTTAATGCATTTACCGTTTGAGGAACGTTAGGCAACACAACGCGCTCCTCTCCAATTGCTTCCTGTAAATGCGCAAAAAAGAGCAGTGTGATCATTGTAAATCCTCTCCTTCCGGCTTTCCTGTTGGATACGCTTTCGTCCCTAATTGATTGCCAACCCATTCCGTTCCATCTTCCCAATGTTCTTTTTTCCAAATCGGAACGATTTGTTTAATGCGCTCAATCGCGTATCGGTTTGCCTCATACGCGTCGTTGCGATGCGGCGACGAAACGGCGATGGCGACAGCGATATCGCCGATATCCAGCCTGCCGATTCGGTGCGTAATCGCCACTTTCGTTTCCGGCCATTTTTCGCGAATTTCTGCCCCAATTTGCTCTAGCATTTTTTCCGCCATCGATACGTACGCTTCGTATTGTAAAAATAAGGTCCGCTTTCCGTTTGTCCATTCGCGCACCGTTCCCATGAACGTTGTCACCGCTCCGGCTTCGGGACGCATCACTTTTTTTACCACATTCTCAATGGAAATCGGCTTGTCCGTAATCATAAAAAGACGTTCATTCATTGTTTTTCTCACCTCATTAACCAATGTAAGTCATTTTCTTCATCATTAATGAAAATAAAAGGATATGGAATAAAAGATAGCTGCAAAGAAGATTCCTACGTAATAATATTAGATAACTGTGCCAGCGAACCCCAATCTGTCTTAGTTTCGCAGCATGATTCATGTTTGCAGCCTTCGACAAACACGAAATCAAGCGGCAAAAGTTCATATTAATATTGGCTGCTGTTTTTTTGTTTATTGCATGCTTGTTCCAACTATATGATATTATCAAATTTTTCTGTCAATTTTTCAACTAATTCTCCTAATATATTTTATTTCGCGTGTTCTTTATGAAACAGAAGCATCCCAATAAACAACAACCGGACTGCTCCACTAACGAGAAAGTCTAGTTTGTTTATCCGCCAATATAAGACATTTCAATTTTATTTCGCGTTTTTGCTGTTTGCTCCGTCCGTTCATCCGAGTAGCGGTCTGTCCGCATGTTCCATGTCGATGCAATCATTTTCTTTATTTCTTCTTTATCGGCCCCGGAACGCAGTTTTTCTTTTAACGAAACACCGCTTGCAGCAAACAAGCACGTATATAGCGTGCCATCGGCGGAAATGCGCGCCCGAGTGCAGCTTTGGCAAAACGATTCGGTCACCGAAGTGATAAAGCCGACTTCCACGTTCGTGCCAACATAGCGGTAGCGGCTTGCCACCTCGCCGAAGTAGGCTTTTTCCACCGGCTCAAGCGGATGCATTTGCTGCAGGCGTTCATACATTTCTTTTTTCGTTACCACATGGGAAAAATCCCAGCCGTTTGTCGTGCCGACGTCCATATATTCAATAAAGCGGAGGGTAATGCCTCGTTCTTTAAAATAGTTCGCCATCGGAATGATTTGCGAGTCGTTCATTCCCTTTTTGACGACCATGTTCACTTTGACGCCAAGCCCTGCTTCCCGCGCTGCTTCAATCCCTTTTAACACCGGTTTGACCCCGACGCCAACCCCGTTCATCTTTTTAAATACTTCGTCATCTAACGCGTCCAGGCTGACATTGACGCGCTTGAGCCCCGCTTCTTTCAAACGTTTTGCCCATTTCACTAAATGAATCCCATTCGTAGTAAGAGCGATATCGCGAATGCCGGAAATGTGCGCCAGCCGTTCTACTAATAAGTCTAAGTCGCGTCTTAACAGCGGTTCTCCCCCGGTGATGCGAATTTTTTCCACCCCAAGTTCCGCAAAACTTTCCGCAAGCAGCACCATTTCCTCGATCGTTAATAATTCGTCTTCACGCAAAAAACGGAAATTCGGTCCGAATATTTCTGCCGGCATGCAATATACGCATCGGAAATTGCACTGGTCTATTACTGAAATGCGCAAATCGCGAAGCGGACGGTTCCACTGGTCGGCAATCACCGATTGACCTTTTCCCATACCGCCTCCTCCTTTCATTCAATTGGACTTAAAGATTCTCGCACATATAAGAAAAACAACGACATCATCATCATGGCCACCCATGCCCACACTAAATTCATTTCTCCCGTTTCATTGACACATAATGGCCGTCGGAATCGTTTGTGTCTTTCCTGGAATATTTCCCGCAAACATCAAATGTAGCGCCGAATTCGCCAAGCTGAGGGAAAATGCAATATGATCGACGCATGAAACCTCGATAACCAAAATTCAATCGGTTAAAAATCTCTTTCAACAAAACTATGACATTTTCCTGTTTGCTATAGAAAATAAGAGATAATGTTACGACGTTACTCACATTGTAACCCATGATGATGTTGCAAAACTAGTGTAAAAAATCGAAGTTATTTATATGGATGCAACATTATCACTGAAATCCGCACCATCTTGGCTGTTTCAGTTCGTCATTCTTTAATGACCCTGTTAAAAATAAATGTTGATTTTCGCGCCGTTCAGTTCCTTAAGGAGAAAAAGAAGTGAAACTGAGAAGAAGATCTTCGTATCATTGATCGCCAATTCGCAAAAGGAAAGGTGAGTCATGCGGTTTTTATAACCTTATAACAGCTGATGCAAGTAAGATGAAAGTGATGAAAACAACTTCTTTCATTTTATTAAAACTTATTAAAACTCCTTCCTTTGTTTGAAAAGGAAGGAATTTTTATGCAAAGACGTGTAGAAGGGCGCGGCATGAAGTGGAGCATACGAAGTATCAAGTGATTCGCTGACAGATTATGGAATCCTGATGACTTATAACTTTTCATATGTTCCTGTTTATTTTACTGGTATCCAGATTTCGGAATAAAAATCAGGGCTCAAGGGATTTTCGTCTGTATATACTTCTAATGCTGGTGTGCCTGCATGCTCATAACTACTGGATGGAAGCTATTCTGAAAAAATTTGGTTCCATGCCTTCTGCATAGCATCTGGCATTGGCCCATGAACTTCAAATACAACCCATTTAGATGCGGGCACTTCAAATTTCAATAATCCGTCGGGGGTGTCACCATCATATTCTGTGGCTACCCAATAATCCATTACTTGCTTCGACTGTGTACCGCTATTAGTGACACATACCCCCAGCACACCTTTAATTTGACCATTGTTCAACTTCAATAATAAACCGACTGTTCCATCCTCATTAACTTCATCCCACAGTTTTGGAATACCTACAAGATTCTCCCCATTAACTAATGAAAATTCTCGCTTGATTCCTACTACTTGAAAACTATCTCTTTCAATAACTTTGTATTTCATTGGTTCTGCTCCTTTAAGGATGTTTTTTTCATCAGGCTCTTTTTTTCTTTAAAAGTAAGTGAGAAAAATCTTACCACGCTCCGAATTATCTTCTGTTTTTTTATGAAATTCCATAAAAAACAAAAGATAATTCTTATTATGTTGCATTCGTCTACGTTTAGCCAATTCTCCAGCAAGTAAGTTTTCTGATCCTCTGCCATCCCAATTCCTAAACATAACAAATCATTTATAGTCATTAGTCTCTACTATACATTTATCTATAGTCATTAATCTCTACCGTACATTTTTACTAGAGAGACAAGAGTACATATTAGCGAAATTAGGTCTATTATCCAAGCCCTTTCTGATAGGGATGAATATAAATGTGGTAAATCCGATTGATAGGGTTAAATGGCTCAGACCCTTAAAAAACAGGGAGGAAGAATTATGAGTTTTGAAATTAAAATGACAATTTTCGTGTTCATCATGACGATGCTCGTCATCTTTTGGAGGCCAAGAGGCTTAAACGAAGCATGGCCGGCGTCGATTGGCGCGGGGATTATTCTACTAACAGGCATTGTATCCCGCAGTGATATTTTGGATATTATCCATAAAATCGCCGGCGCCTCGATTACCATTATCGCAACGATTGTCATGGCCGTCATATTAGAAAGTTTCGGTTTTTTCCACTGGGCAGCGGCACGGCTTGCCAGTTTGGCCAAGGGTTCGGGCTATCGTCTATATTGGTACATTCAGCTGTTATGTTTTTTGATGACCCTTTTATTCAATAACGATGGCAGCATCCTGATTACGACCCCGATTTTAATTTTACTCCTAAAAAACCTCCGGCTAAAACCGCGTGAGCAGATCCCGTATCTCTTAAGCGGAGCGCTGATCGCAACAGCTTCCAGCGCGCCGATTGGAGTAAGCAATATCGTTAATCTAATCGCATTGAAAATTGTGGATATGACGCTTTATATGCACACGGCCATGATGTTTGTGCCGGCAACGTTAGGGTTGTTGTTTATGTCTTGTCTGATGTACGTAGTAGTAAAGAATAAATTGCCAAAAACATTGCCAAATTTCTCTGATGATATAGAGGGAATCTTTTTTACTAAACATTTTCATCCATTGAAGAACACCATTTCCGTGGAAACGAAACGCAAACGCACCCAATTTATGTTGAAGGTCTTGCTGTTTGTCTTTGTGGTTCGCTGCCTGCTCTTTGTCGCTTCTTATTTCTCTATTCCCATTGAAATCGTTGCGGTGCTTGGATCATTCATCCTGCTGGTGTGGAGATGGTATCATTTGCGCACCAATTCCGTTGACATCTTGAAAAAGACTCCTTGGCACATTCTTATTTTTGCCTTCTCTATGTATGTCATTATTTACGGGCTCCATAACGCGGGGCTGACAGCGATGCTGGTGAAAATATGTGAACCGATTGTAAACCAGGGATTGTTCTACGCGAGCTTTATCATGGGGGGATTAGTGTCCGTTCTATCCAACTTCTTTAATAATCACCCCGCTTTAATGATCGGAACCATCACCTTGACGGAAATGGGATTGGATCCTATTACATTAAAGACGATCTATCTTGCCAACATTATTGGCAGTGACATGGGATCGTTGTTATTGCCGATTGGAACGCTTGCCTCCCTGATTTGGATGCACATCCTAAAACAAAATAAGATAAAAGTAACATGGAAAGATTATTTAAGCGTCTCGTTGATTGTCATACCATTCACAACCGTTGTCACATTGTTTTTACTATTCTATTGGGTGCAAATGGTTTTTGCCTAATGAAAACTAAATACCATATTCACGTTTACTTAAAGAAACTTACCACAACAAAACCCCTTGATATATAAGGGGTTTTTCTCGTTTTGCAGAGTGTTAGTGAATGCAAAACACCTTTAATTAGGAAAAAACTGTATTGTTGGAGTATTTGCTGCCGTAAAAATGAAATATCATAAGGTTTACATTTAGATTAATCTGTAAAAAATGTTAAAGAAGATAATCACCTTTAAATACGAAAGCTCGGAGGGATTTTGTTGCTTGAAAATTTAAAGGAGATTCTAGAAATTTACTTCGATCAAAGGATGCGCTCATTAAGTTTAAGAACATTTTAGAACCTACTATTGAACAAGCAAAAGATGCCCATGAACGTCTTTATTGGCACCATATTTACGAAGAGGAAGAGCATCGTTTGGACCGTTTGAAGGCGCTATTGCCGAAACTGCAAGCGCAAGTTCAAAACAAGTCTTCTCTTTATTTTGCACTGTTCGGAAAAGGGACAGGCTGGCTGTATTTCATGCAGGCGGTCATGCTCGGAATCATCTGGGCGGCTGTTTTTTCCACACAAGGGACATTATTCTCTGAGCTGTTTCCAACCAAAGTCCGTTATACTGGGTTATCGGTTGGTTATCAGTTTGCCGCGGCCATTGTTGGTTTTGGACCTACGATTTGGACTTCAATGGCGAAAAAATTCGGCCCATCGCCGTGGATATTTGGCGGGTTCATGATGGCGGGGCTTGCTCTCTCTTTGGTACTAAGCGTGTTTGTGCCTGATACAACAAAAGCGGCCGCCTCGCGCTACGATGAAAGCGTGAATATTGTTAAAAGCTGACGAGCCGCGAAAATCGAACAGATCATTTTGTTCTTTATCTGCATAGGGGCAGGTTGAGGCTACAAAATTAATGGCTTAGGAGATAACTTCTTTCACGCAAAAACGCCGTGCTCTCTTAACAAGGAGAAGCGGCGTTTTTGCTTTTTTACATTGTGGATTCGGATGGACATTTGGTATGGATGCCTAAACCTAGACTGAAGGCACGTTATTACAAAGGTGGAGAAAAACAAGGCAGAAGTATTTTCTTTTCTACTGTTTTTCATACGCTATTTAGTAGTATTTTCTTTCAAAATTAGCTAAAATAATTATATAAATATTAAAAAAATAAAAATTATTTTTGTCAAAGCATAAATATGAATTGGCTAGTGTTCAGAAAAAAGTACGAGGAAGGAGTCCGGTTTCTATTTCTATTTGATATAGTTGGAAGCATAGCGCTTGCAAGCGCTTTGACCCATACATAAGTCAATAGTTAACAAGAAAATTTTATAATTAAAAACTAGGAAATAAAGGGGAGTTTCAAATGACCAACCAATCATCTAACGTGCGTGTAGCTGTTGTGCAAGCCGCTTCCGTGATTATGGATCGAGAAGCAAGTACAGAAAAAGCGATTTCGCTAACGCAACAAGCTGCAGAAAAAGGCGCAAATATCATCGTATTTCCGGAAGCTTTCATTCCAGCTTATCCAAGAGGGCTTACTTTTGGAACGACGGTCGGAAGCCGTTCACCAGAAGGACGAAAAGACTGGCTTCGTTACTGGGAAAACTCGGTAGCCGTACCAAGCGAAACAACAGAACTATTAGGAGAAGCAGCCCGTAAGGCGGGAGCCTATCTCGTTATCGGTGTAGTGGAAAGAGACAATGAGTTTAGTAGAGGCACTCTTTACTGCAGTGTTTTATTTTTTGGACCAGACGGCACTTTGCTTGGAAAACATCGAAAGCTAAAACCTACAGCCTCAGAACGAATCATTTGGGGGGAGGGGGATGGAAGCACGTTGCCTGTTTTCGATACCCCATACGGAAGGATAGGGGCGTTGATTTGTTGGGAGAACTATATGCCATTAGCGAGAGTAGCGATGTATGCCAAAGGGGTTCAAATTTATATTGCTCCAACGGCAGATGCTAGAGAGCTCTGGCAGTCTACGATTCGTCATATTGCAGCGGAAGGAAGATGTTTTGTACTGTCCTGCAATCAGTATGTCACGAAGGATATGTACCCGACTGATTTAGCCTGCTATGAAGAATTGGCCTCATCTCCTCACGAGATGTGCGTTGGAGGAAGCGCCATTGTAGGTCCATTAGGAAACTATATTAAGGAGCCTGTCTATGGCAAAGAAGACATTCTTATAGCCGATTTGGATTTGCGTGACATCGCCTATAGTCAATTTGATTTTGATGTAGTAGGGCATTACTCCAGGCCAGATGTATTTCAGCTTTTAGTGAATGAAGAGAAGAAAGATAGTGTAAAATGGGTATAATCTTACATTTCGCAACTGTAATTTTTGGTGAAGTGGTAGTCTATTCGTGAGGCATGAACCTCCTTGTGGAATGGTATGGCGACACATCTATTCTAACCAAGGAATTAGGTTCGTGTCTCTTTTTTATTTGTCTGTAGAGAATATGCTCTAGTACAGTTTCTTATTAATTGCTGGTTCTACTCACGCGCGTTCTCTAGCGTGGATTCAATGAAGCAATTAACAGTTCGGAAGAAATCTAAATATGGAATTTTTCATCTTTGTGACATGATTCGACAATATTTAAATAGAAAATGCTGATAGAATAATACATGAAGAAAGGATTGAAATCTATGGAAGCCGTATTAGTTTCATCATTAGAAGAGGTACTAGAAAATGTAAAACAGTTTAATAAAGATTTGCAAAATGAAACAGATATTGTTCAACAACTAACACAATTCAAACATTGGTATTACATTTCTGATTTGCAAGCTTTCGGTCCAAGCAAATATATAGGATATAAAGATATGAATACCGTCAAATATGCAAGAGGAAAAGGAAAAACAGGAATAGATACGGAAAAAGTGTTGAAGCAATGGTTTGTGAAGCTTCCAAAAGAATCTATTCGCAGCCAAGAATTGATGAGCGAGCTGGAAAAATTGCTTGAGCAATATGGAAAGAAAGTCCGCAGTAATGCGGTTATCCATGTATTAAAAAGAGAAGGGGGATGAAGTAAAGATGAAAATCGCACTAATTAGTTGTACGAAAAAAAAGAGAAGTTATCCTTGTGCGGCAAAGGAAATGTATGAACCATCTTCTTTATTTACCAAAGCGGTAGCATTTGTCGAGAAAAAAGGATATGACGATTGGTTTATTCTTTCCGCTAAATATGGATTGCTTCCAAAGGACATGGTCATTGATCCCTATGATGTGACGCTCAATCAAATGAAAGCGCCAGAAATAATAGCGTGGTCAGAGAAAGTATTTCAACAACTAAAAGCGATCCATCCAACAGAAGTCGATTTTTTCGCCGGTAAAAAATATCGGCATTATCTCATTCCAATGCTTGAAAGTCAAGGAATAAGATGCCGGGTACCGTTGCAAGGCATGAAAATCGGCGAACAACTCGAGTTTTATAATAAAGCGCTAAATGAAATTCATTCGTAGATAAGCGGATCGTTTCTTTTGTGTTCGTTTTTCCTTTCCTAAAGAGGCTCATTGTCAAAATACAACGATTATGGGGTAAAACTAATTGGATATATTTCAGTTAAAGATACCAACAACCATAAAAAATTGCCATACTACGATGAGAAGAAATAAAATAGCAAACAGTTTGTTCAGCAATAATGGCATACGGGATAAAATTTGTTGAATATAATAACAAAAACCAAGCATAAATAATCCACAATACTTATAAAAATAATCTAATACACTTTTTGGTTTAGCTTTGACAGCTGCATCATAATAAAAAAAGACAAGACGTTGGAAAAGGACAGATATTAATGCGAACATTATATTAGATGCTAGCCAAAATTGTACATAAGTGTACTAGGGTAAGGAATGTTGGCTGGGAGAAAAATTAAAGAAACTAGGGTAAAAATGATAAATGCAATAGCCATCCCCACCCATTCATTTCTTTCCCGTTTTTTTGTTATAGCCTGAATGATGCGATGTATGCTCAGTGTTGGTAGGTTAGGGACAAAGCAAGAGGGAAGAAACAGTAAAATAAAGAAAAGTTCAAAACCAGAGAAAAACGTGGAAAAGGTTACAAATGCATTATTTGTCCACTGATTTTTGTTGATTAGAAATAGAAATATAATGAATAAGAGAAAAAGGTGACTTTGCAAAAAGAAGCGAATGCCTCTTTTCAACGAAAATATTTCCGTTTCTTTATTTACTGGTGAGTTTGATTGTTGTTTGGCTTGAGAATGTGGAAGTCCATTTCTCATGGTATATATCTCCTTTTTGTTATTAATTATCATCTATTTGACAGTTATGACTAGCTTTCTGTCCTTAATTGAAAAAGTCTACAATAAATTTTTTTGCATTTGAAAATGAATTAGATATTGCTTCGTTTGCACTATCCCAAAACTCTTCAGTATCTTCAACACGCTCTTCAACCCATCGACCAGCTGTTTCTCCCCAGTCTTTTACAGTATCTTCAACAAACAACGAGCCAACAAAGCCGACCGTTGCGCCGATAGCACCGCCGATAAAAGTTCCTACACCAGGAGCGACCATTGATCCTATCAGTGCCCCAGTAGACGTTAATGCTGCGACACCTGCGTCAAGCCCTAATCCTGCTATAAACCTTCCAGTCTTTTCGAACATAGACTTGTTTTGATTCGTGTCACTAAAAAATTCGCCACTGTTTGTAATAACTGAGAAAAAGACAGCTATATACGGAATTTTAAATTGTGTGGCTGTTTTGCTAACGTCTATTTGAACTTTATATTGCTTTATTAAATTTTTATCAAAATATTGCTTTATTAAATTTTTATCAAAGGCCAGTATTTTATGATGTTGTTCTACGATTTTCCCAAAACTGATTCTATTTGTTTTCCCATGCAAACCGATAAGCTCACGTAAAACACCGCTTGGAGTATTGTGATATTTTGCTAAAGCTCTTTTAATGATATTGCTAGAGTTTTTATCTCCTTTTTCTAATAATTGATAGATTCTTTCTGCAAGCTTTGATTCGTATTTTTTATTTGCTCCTTTTACCCACGCTGGCGATGATTTGATAATAAAATTTCCTTTCGCATCTTTCGCTAAAGTTAATAAACCGGTACCGAGAACGTGAACTGCAAGTAATCCTTTTGCAACAGTAAGCCCGCCGTTGAATTTGCCAAGGGAATCCAGCCAGTCAGCGACGGCGCCCACAAAAGTGGAATCTCCATATTCATTCATCTTCCTTCAAAATAACTACTGTTTATAGAAAATATGGAATTCATTATATATTTTACACAGCGTTTGTTTTCCAAGAAATATGAAACAGGAAAATTAAGGATTTTGAATCATTTTCTTCATAAAAATATGATAAAAAAATACTTATTTGAATTTTGAAAAATCTGTTCAATCAGCCTGTATTTATAAAAGAAACGCGCTTGGGTGGGGAGATTTTGTGTGTCCGGTATGGGGGAGATATTCTATAGGAGGATGGTCCCGAGCCGTGAAGGCAGAAGCAGCTGCTAATCTAGCGCAAGGGTGTTCGTGGCGAAATGGAATCGGAAGGGAGCGGGCGGCAAACTTTCGGACTGAGGAAACTGAGGAATATGAACTTCATAGGAGGCCAGGTATTATTCAACAAAACAAAGCTCTTTTTATCGAAAGTGATGCCGAGTAAATCAAGCAGACGTATACTAAACGGTACGTACGGTGGTGTGAGACGGTCAGGAGCAGCCTAAGGACAATTGCTAATGTTGTATCATAAAAGGTTTTTAAGCTGTCTTATATGATTACAAGATTTTATCTAACAAATGACTAAAGTTGGGTTATAATTTAGATAAAAAATAAAAGCAAGGAGCACGAATATGAACAAATGTCTTCTATCTGTATCTGCACTTAGTTTTCTTCTGTTTCTTGCCATATGGGCCGCGGTGGAATCGGAAGCAACCAATGCGATGGATGAGCGGCTGCTGCAAATGTTTGATTCGTGGAACTGGCTTGACCACTTTACTGTATTAGGAAACAATTATACTATCGGCATTTTTAGCATTATTCTCGTGTTGTTTTTATGGCTTCGCAAGCGCGATTATTACGGCATGGCGCTTATGTTGGTTGCTGTCGGCGGCGGTTACGGGCTGAACACGTTCATAAAGGAACTTGTCGGGCGGGAGCGGCCGCCGTTTGCGCAAGGGGTGCACGGATTTAGCTTTCCGAGCGGCCACGCGATGGTCGGCAGCATTTATTTATTGTTGATTGCGTATTTTCTAAACAAAGAAGTAAAGAAAGCGTCACAACGGTGGGCAATTTTTTCCATTTTCGGCCTTCTTGCGCTATTGACAGGGCTTAGCCGCTTAAGCCTTCAAGTTCACTACCCGTCTGACGTTTTGGCAGGGCTTTTGTTAGGGATTGCTTATCTCTTCGCTTGCATTTCCGTTTACCAATTTTTTGTAGTGGAATGGATCCGTGCGAAGCAAAGGGAGCATTCAAAGGATGGGCAACATTGATTCGACAACGAAAGCCATGGATTTCCGTTGTTCACGTTTGTGAATGGAAGGTTAATCAAGAAGCCCTCATCTCGAAGCCGAGGGCAGATGGAGGAGGAAAGCGATCAAGCCTCGTTTCGTCGGCATGAGTAGGCAAGCAGGGGGGGCGTAGTGTTGTGAGAAACGTATATTTTTGTTTAGGAAGCTTGGTTTCTGTATGGTAAAATGGAAAGCAAAGAGTACTACATCAGAAACCATCTTTCACTATAAAATTTCCTTATGCTGTTTTTTCTTCGCGAAAGAATTTCCCCGATTGGTATGGAGGATAAAAAGTCTAGTCGTTTTCCGTCTAGACTTTTTTCTCCCGCATAAAGTGTGGTGAAAATGGAGGTATATGATTCGTTTTTTAAGGGGATGAAAGGATGGCAATACGTTTAGTAAGAACAGGCTATTTATTAGGTATAGCGTTGATATTGGCTGGCGTTATTTATTTTTTTGCGTCTAATTGGCAAGGTATGGATCGTTTAGCAAAGGCAGTATTAAGCATCGGCTTAATGGGATTATTTTACGGGTCGAGCGCTGTTTTTGCTTATGTCATGAAACGTCATGATTTTTTAGGCAGATGGCTGTTCGTCTGCGGGACGTTGGCGTTTGGCATTACACTCGCCTTGATCGGGCAGATTTATAACTCCCATGCCGACAGCTATTGGCTGTTTATCATTTGGCTCGTTCCAACGGTTGTGTTTGCATGGATCACGAAGTATGAAGTATTTTCGGTCATCAGTGTCGTGCTGCTGGAGCTGGCATGTTGGTTTTATTATTTTCCGTCTTCATACAGGATTGAGTGGAGCGAATGGCAGTCGTTTTTTCTGCTTGTGATGTTTGCTGTCATCAATGGCATTGTATGGATTTTTAGCCGCTCTTCCATTGTTGCTTATCTTGCGTATGCGGCGATGCACGGCTGGCTGTTTGTGACGGATGTGACGGGATTTTTATATGGCCGTGACGCGTGGTGGCCGTATGTGTATGCTCTGTTGTTTATAGGGTTCTTTTATTACTTTTTCGCCGTGGCGAAAAGACGGTCGTATGTGTTGCTAACGAGTTTATTTGCGGGGGCGTTTCTGATTGCGCAATATTTCCGCGTGATTGGCGAGCATTTTGAAGAGGGGTTTTTGCTTGGCGGGCTTGTGCTTGCGGCAGTCATTGTATATGGAAGTGTGTTTTTATTAAAACGGGTAAAGCATATTTCGAGCGAGAGCACAAAAGGAAGGATTTTTCTTATCATTTTCCAGTCTATTGTCACGTTTGTCGCTTCGCTGATTGCGGCTGCGAGCGTCATGGGGCTGTTGATGATATGGATGGAGTCGCTTTCGATGTATGTATTGTTTGCAATATCGGTCATGGGATTTGTCGCACCCGCGTTTTTGGGGAGGCGCTGGAATCCGACTGTGCGCTATACATTGCTTGCCGTCGGATATGGTCTTGGTTTGATGACAACGTGGAAAATCTCGCTTGTGCTGCTTACAGTTTATACGGCTACACTTTTTATTTGCTATGTGCAGTCGGCTGATGGTGGCATCCGCGCATTGACAAACATGGCCGTGTCGCTATATTCGGCCGTGATTCTCGATCAAGTAACGAATGAGGAGCGTCTTGTGCTGCTTGGTGTTGCCGCATTGAACGGGTGTCTATATTGGCTGGGCAGGCGCAGGAAAGAACCCCTTTTCTTGCCGCTCGTTTTAGGAATGGGCGCACTTCTCCTCTTAACAAGCATGGATGTCTTCGCAGCGGGTGCTTGGTATGTGGCTATCAACATTTTGTTTATCGCTGTCATTTTCACTTTTCTTTTTGCGCCGCTTTTCCAAAACGAACGATATGAGCAGCTTGTTGCCTGGGCATATTTTTGGCTGTATCTCGTGCTCAAGTATTATGAATTTGCCTGGAACTTGCTTGACAAGTCGATTAGTTTGATTATTGCAGGGCTTTTGTTTTTCATTGGAACCGCGGTATTGGAAAAACGAAAAGGGCTGCTGCCTGTTAGTCCTGCACAAGGACTGTATCGGAAATGGGCGCCGTTATTAGCGATTATGGTAGTGCAGGCCGTGTTTGCCGGGTACATGGTTTGGGATAAGGAGCAGCATTTGCGAAATGGAGAAGTAGTGAAGCTGGAATTGCAGCCGGTTGATCCCCGTTCGTTTTTACAGGGAGATTATATACGGTTATTTTATGATATTTCGACGATTCGGTCTTTAGACGGGAGCGGCAAAGTACAAGTAGTGCTGCGAAAGGATCAAGACGGCGTGCATCGCTTTGCGGATATTTATGCGATAAACGGGCAGCAACAAGAGGAGTATGTTCCGCAAGATGGCGATGTAATCCTCAATGGAACGTTTTACGGCAATACGGTCGTGTATGGAATTGAATCGTATTTTGTTCCGGAAGGAAAAGGGACAAAATGGCAGGAGAAGGCCCGCTTTGCCTATGTGCGCGTTAGTGAGGACGGAGATGCGCTGCTCGAAAAGATCAGCAGTGAATGAGGGAACCATTTCCTCATGAAAGGGAATATGTTTGGTAAAGCTAATTCGAAAAAGGAACTGTTCTTCGAATTAGCTTTTTCTTTTTCATAGAAAGGAAAACTTAGGGAAAATGTCCTAATCAAATCAGGAGTAAAGTGGTATATACAACTATACCATAAATTGCTATTCTATAAGAAATGAAAACCCTTCCAATATCTCTGCTTCAACATTTTTTGCCCCAAGAAAATGCACCAGGAGAAATACGTTTTTTCTATTATTTTGATGAAAAGGAGGCTGCTGATGAGCAATCGGTCTATTTCCATCGTTTTGTCATCTGTAATGTTAGGATCAGTCATCATTTCTTCGCCCCCACCTGTTTGACAGGCTCCCGCGCGTGGTAAATCCAAAAGAAGGATTTATCGCCACGGCGAACAACAAGGTGATAGGAAATCACTATCCATACCATATCAGCCACCACTGGGCGCAGCCATACCGTTATATGCGGATTGCGCAAGTGCTTGAAAGCAAAAATAATCTTCACGATCGAAGACATGAAAAAGCTGCAAATGGATCAAACCAACTTATGGGCGAAAGAATTTGTGCCGGTATTGGTGCAAGCGGTGGCTGGCAAACCGCTTTCCAAAATTGAGCGAAAGGCGCTTGATGAGCTGCGAAATTGGGATTATGTCGATCGCAAAGACGATGCCGCCCCACTGATTTTCCATCTGTGGATGAAAGAAATTCCGAAAGTTTTGTTCCGTAAAGATATTCCGCCGCAAGTGGATAAGCTGTTTGAAGAAAAACAGATCGTGGTTGACGAATTGTTGCGGCGGGCGGCGAAAGGAGATGTCTCGCCCCATGGTTTGCGGAAAACGGCGGATTTGCCCGTGTGCTTGCGACAGCGCTGCATCATGTCACCGACCAGTTGACGGAAAAATACGGGGCTGACCCGTCGAAGTGGAAGTGGGGAGACTATCATCAACTTTACTTTGCCCATCCGATGTCAAGTTCCTCCTCGTTGCTACAATTTTTCTTCAATCGGGAAAAGTCGGTTTCTGTCGGCGGCAACCAAGCAACGGTGCAGGCAGCGAGCTTCACGGACAAAGGCATTGTCAACCATGGCGCTTCCTGGCGGTTTGTCATCGATATAAACGATATCAAGCATGGCTACCATATCATCGGGCCTGGTCAGGCGGGGCATTTCAGCAGCCGCTGGTATCATGATCAAATCGATGACCGTCGAATATGATGCTTGGCGAACGAGGAAAATGGGCGTTGCTTGTCTACATTGGGGATACATTTTGGGATTATGTGGTGGTGGAAGTGAAATAACAGATTGGAGATAAACACCCTTTCCCTTCTCCTTAAAAGCAGGGGAAGGGTGTTTATATTTTCTATTATTCTCCGACATACCTTCGCAGCACACGATCGACCGCACTCCCGTATGTTTCCCCGAATAAGTTCAAATGCACAAGCAAATAGAAAAGCTGATATAATTGTTTTCGTTCGTGATAATCGGAAGAAAGCGGCATGAGTTCGTTATATGCCTCATAAAAGCGGCTAGGGAATCCGCCGAATAGTTCGGTAAAGGCGATTTCAAATTCATAGTGTCCGTAAAATACAGCGGGATCAATCAAATACGGAACGCCGTTTGCGCCAACGATCCAGTTTCCGCCCCAAAGATCGCCGTGCAGTAAAGATGGGGAGCACGTTTCAGGAAGCCATCGTTCAAGAGAAGCAAGGAGCTTCTCCAGCTTGTTTCTTCTGCGCGCTGGCATTTGCCCCTTTTGTTCGGCAAGTTCGATTTGCGGAAGCAGGCGGCATTCCCGGTAATAGTCGACCCAGTTTTCATACCATCCGTTTTTTTGGGGCAATAGCCCAATATAGTTGTCTTCCACAAACCCAAACGAAGGACCGTAACATTGATGAAGACGTGCGACGGCATAGCCGAGTTGTTCCGCGGTCTTGCTTGTTTCTTCTCCTTCAACCCATTCAAGAATAAGAAAGCCATAGTCATTTGTTTCTTTGACGCCATAAACAGAAGGAACGTTGATGGCATTCGCCTTGCGAAGCGTCTCAAGCCCCGTCGCTTCGCATTGGAAAAAGCGAGGCGGAAGGGAATGGCGGATTTTCACAAAGTACGGCTGCCGCTCGCTTTGGACGAAAAACGCCTCGTTAATATCTCCGCCGTATACCCGTTTGTATTGCAAGATGGCCGATGAATCGCCGATGTGTTGAAGCGCTTCTGCGATGATCGTTTCCGTTTTCATGAATCATTCCCCACTTTCCACTCACGCTCAATGTCGCGAAGGACGTCGCCGATTTTCCGCTCATGAATGACGATATCCGCAATATCATCGAATTCCGTCGGCTCCCAGTTTACAATAACGACTTTCGCACCGTTTCGTTTGGCAACAAGCGGCAGCTGATTAGCGGGCGATACTTGAAGCGAAGAACCGAGGACGATCAATAAATCGGCTTTTTGCGCTGCCTGCCATGCTTGTTCAATGGCGTCTTCTGGAAGCATTTCTCCAAATAGGACAACAGAAGGACGCAAAAAAACCGCCGCAGTCGCACTCGAATTGGTTATGCAAATATACTTCGCTGTCTAATGTGTTTCCACATCGCTGACAGTGGACCGTCCGAAGCGAGCCGTGCAGTTCAATGACGCGCTGGCTTCCTGCTTGCTGGTGAAAGCCGTCTACATTTTGCGTAATGATTTGTTTAATCAGCCCACTCCGTTCCCAGTCGGCTAAAATGGCATGTCCTTCGTGCGGTTTACACGATCGGAGGGTGCGGATGCGGTATTGATAAAATTCGATAAATGCTTCGCGATGATGTTCAAGAGCGTAGGTGCTTGCTAATTGTTGCGGATTAAAGCGATTCCATAAACCCGTCTTAGCCGAACGGAAGTCAGGGAGTCCGCTTTCCGTAGACATGCCCGCTCCTGTCAAGACTACGGCGTAACGGGATGACGATAACCATGAAGCAATCATGTTATTCCTCTCCTTTACAGAAAACTCGTTATTTCTATTTTACATGATGAGGCCGATTTTCCCTATTATCCTAATTTGACAAGCATTTTTCTTTTAATTTTTTCCATCTTTCGGTATGATAAAAGTGTAAGTAAAAATAGATAAGGAGGCATGATCATGAGCAAAAAAGTATTGATTGTAACCGGAGATGCGGTAGAAGCGCTAGAAGTATATTACCCATATTATCGTTTACTAGAAGAAGGATATGATGTAACGATTGCCGCGCCGAAGAAAAAGAAATTACAGACGGTTGTGCATGACTTTACTGGCTGGGATACATATGAAGAAAAACAAGCGTATCTTATTGAGGCGCACGCGGCATTTGCCGATATCGACCCAACGCAATATGATGGAATCGTTATTCCAGGTGGACGCGCGCCAGAATATATTCGTCTTGACGCCGATCTTCAACGCATTGTTAGACATTTCTTTGAAGCGAATAAACCGATCGCTGCGATTTGCCATGCGTCCCTTATTTTCGAAACGATGCCAGATTTGTTGAAAGGACGCAGCTTAACTGCATACATCGCTTGCAAACCAGGTGTGGAAGCACTTGGGGCAACGTATGTATCTGACAGCACAACACATGTCGACCAAAACCTCGTTTCTGCACATGCTTGGCCGGACTTGCCTGTCTTCATGCGTGAATTTATTCGTTTGCTTCAAAAATAATGATCAAATCCCCTCAAGGCAGCTTGAGGGGATTAATGTTTATATGGCCGCGTCTTTCGCCTGGGCTGCTTCTGCTTTTCGGGCGTTTGTTGCCAAGTATACCCCAATCAACACAAATGCACCGCCAATCAGTTGTGACGCGGAAATTTTTCCCCCTAATAAAAATGTGAACAACGCTGTAAATACGGCGATTAAGTTCAAATAAATGCCTGCGTAGCTTGGTCCAACCTTTTTGACAGACATGTTCCAAAATAAGAACGAAAAAACGGATGGAAACAAACAAATATAGCTGATGCCAATCCATCCTTTCCCGCTTAACTCGGCGAGCGGAATCGGCTGTAAGAAAAGAAACGGAAATAACAAAACAATGCTGAAAAATACGGAACAAGTAGTCGCAGTAATCGGGGGAACGGCTAATTTTTTTCCGATAATCGAATAAAGCGCCCACACTACACCAGCGATGAGCATCATTAAATCACCGCGGTTATAGCTCGTTTGGAAAATCCACTGCAGATGTCCGTTTGTTAAAATAAACAATACGCCGACTAGCGAAATGACAAAACCGATCACATTGATAAATGTCATCCGTTCTTTTAAAAGAAAATACGACATAATCACGATAATCGCCGGGTTCAATGCGTTGACAATCGCCGCATTCATCGGTGAGGTATATTCCAATGCTCCGTAAAGAAGCAGGTTATAGCCAATAATGCCAAGAATACCGGCGATGCTTAATGGCAGCCAAAATTGCTTCATGATTTCTCCATAGCGCGGTCGTTCCAAAAAATAGGAGATGGGAAGAAGAAATAAAAACGCAACACTCCAGCGGATGAATGTAAGCCATAGAGGGCTAATTTCTGCGATGACATATTTTCCAAATAGATAATTACCTGCCCAAAATAAGTTGGCTAACACTAAAAAGATTTTCTCTCTCATTCATTTCTCTCCTGTCTCGTCTTTTGATATTCCTTATTTTACTACATTTACTTCATGACGTGTTTGATATCCTGCATGTTGCTTCTTTTTTGAATGTTGTTTTATCTTTTCTGCATTTAGTGAATGGGAGTTTTCTCGGTATGATGTGTGTAATATGAGATTTTTTATGAATTGTGATAATATGATAAATACCATTAGCACCTTAGTATTAGTAAAGGAAGTGATAACGGTGACATTAACGATAAAAGTATATTCAGATTATGTATGTCCATTCTGTTTTTTAGCGGAAAAACCGCTACAAGAAGCAGCTGCGGGAAAAGACGTGCAAATTGAGTGGATGCCGTTCGAATTGCGTCCATACCCAAATGAAACGCTTCGTCCGGAAGGAGACTATCTACAAAAAACATGGGAACAGTATGTATATCCTATGGCGAAACAGATGGGAATTCCGATCGTACTTCCGAGAGTATCGCCACAGCCGTACACTCACCTTGCTTTCGAAGGATATCAGCATGCAAAAGAAAAGGGAAAAGCAAATGAATACAATCACCGTATGTTTACCGCCTTTTTCCAAGAAGAGCAGGACATTGGCGATATCGATGTGTTAACAAAGCTGGCAGGGGAAGTAGGACTCGATGAAAAAGAGTTTCGCCAAGCTCTTGAGACGCGCAAATACAAAGAAGCGCACCAACGCGCACTCAAGCATGCGTATGAAGAAGCGAACATCACCGCTGTTCCGACGTTTGTCATTGGGGATACGGTTCTTACCGGTGTCCGTTCGAAAGAAACGTTAGAAAAGATTATTGAAGAAGAAATGAAAAAACAATCATTTCGTGATTTTGGGGAAGGAATGGCTTGTGGAATAGACGGATGTTAATGTCAATGATGGATGTGTATCGTTTTTTTTTCGATAAGATAAGGGTTGTCTTTTTCCCTATATTGATATAACATGTGAACCGTGGGAGTTTTTTATATGGATAAAAATGTAAAAGAAAGGTAGAGTGTAATGGCATTACCAAGTGGCGCAACGATGAACATCACGATTCGTCTTCAATATGAAAAAGATCATGTCTCATTCAGCGATATCGCCGCTGCGATCGGAAAAGCAGGGGGAGATATCGTCGGGATTGATGTTATTTCATCTAGCAAAGTACATACCGTGCGTGATATCACCGTCAGTGCGTTAGATACAAAACAATGCGATTTAATTATTGCAGCGCTGAAAAAAATTCAGGGCGTTAAAATTATTCACGTATCAGATCGTACGTTTTGGATGCATATCGGTGGAAAAATCGAAACGAACTCGAAAATTCCGATAAAGACGCGTGATGACTTATCACGGGTTTATACGCCAGGGGTAGCGCGAGTATGTAAAGCCATTGCGGAAGACCCAAAAAAAGCATATTCCTTAACGATTAAGCGCAATACGGTGGCGGTCATTTCCGATGGTACAGCGGTGCTTGGGCTTGGCAATATCGGACCTTACGCGGCGATGCCAGTGATGGAAGGAAAAGCGATGTTGTTTAAGCAATTTGCGGGCGTCGATGCCTTCCCAATCTGCTTAGATACAAAAGATACAGAAGAAATTATTCAAATTGTGAAAGCGATTGCGCCAGCGTTTGGCGGCATTAACTTGGAAGATATTTCGGCGCCGCATTGCTTTGAAATAGAAAGACGG
Organism: Parageobacillus toebii NBRC 107807; assembly: GCF_003688615.2. Lineage (GTDB taxonomy): Bacteria > Bacillota > Bacilli > Bacillales > Anoxybacillaceae > Parageobacillus_B > Parageobacillus_B toebii. The sequence continues at coordinate 2,217,733 of NZ_CP049703.1, forward strand.
TTAAAAGAAGAGCTGGACATCCCTGTATTTCATGATGACCAACACGGAACAGCAGTGGTGCTGCTTGCGGGGCTATTAAATGCATTAAAAATTGTCGGCAAAAAACTAGAGGACATTAAAGTTGTCGTAACGGGAATCGGCGCCGCTGGAATTGCTTGTACGAAAATTTTGCTGGCAGCCGGTGTGCGCAATATTATCGGTGTAGACCGTCACGGTGCCATTCATCGCGACGAGAAGTACGATAACCCGTATTGGCAAGAATATGCGCAAATCACCAATCCAGATAACGAAAAAGGCAGTTTATCCGAGGTTATCGCGGGTGCGGACGTATTTATCGGCGTTTCCGCTCCAGGCATTTTAAAAGTCGATGATGTGAAAAAAATGGCGAAAGATCCAATCGTCTTTGCAATGGCCAATCCAGTGCCGGAAATCGATCCAGAACTGGCGGAGCCATACGTTCGCGTGATGGCGACAGGCCGTTCCGATTATCCGAACCAAATTAACAACGTTCTTTGCTTCCCAGGCATTTTCCGCGGTGCGCTCGATTGCCGCGCAAAAGAAATTAACGAAGAAATGAAACTCGCCGCAGCGAAAGCGATCGCTTCCGTTGTAACCGATGACGAGTTAAGCGAAACATATATTATTCCGAGCGTGTTTAATAACAAAGTGGTAGAACGAGTGAGACAAGCGGTTATTGAAGCGGCATATCGCACTGGCGTGGCGCGGAAAGATAACATTCCTTTAGGGGGATATATGGGAGAACAGAAGTAAAGGTTGTCGTTTGCACAGCTTTATTTCAGGCTGTTAACGAAATGAAATGGGTTTCAGACGAATGTCTGAAACCCATTTTTTGTAAAACCAGTGTATTTTGAAACGTAAATACATGCTCCCTCTCATTTTTTCACAAACTGACCTCAAGAAACTAATGGTTGTTCGCTCCAACCATGTGAGAAAAATATTTTCAAGGGGGAACCGTCTTCTTTGTGTTGCTTCTCATCCATTAGCTAGTAATGACTGAGTGGTTACTTATTTCGAAGGAACTTGACACGTTTATCATGGCAGAATGATAGATAAGAAAAAAGTCCCTATCGTCATCTGAAAAAACAGGAATATATCATGATTTATCCTTATTTTCCTTGTGCTACCATTTAAATAACGTATAAATGGGGGAGAGGAAATCAAGGTGTCGTTTTTATTGGAATCGATCGAAAAAGAAGTGAAACGCAGCGCCTATGAGACGATGATCGATTGCCTGAAATCCTATCAGGTGCAGGGCAAGAAAGCGATCGAGGAATTTCAACACGGCATCTGTGCATTTTATCGCGCAAATGACAAGTTGGTGTTATGTCAAGAAAATGGACATGTTAAACAGAGAAAAATAACTGAGCTATGCAGCTGCTTTTCTCTGATTATCGTAATATGCTGCCTCAATTCACATGGTGATCGGGTGGTATTTACATTTGTTTGAAAAAAAGAAACCCGCTAAACGGACGCCGTTTAGCGGGTTTGCATTTTTTTGATCGTTGTCAATACTGTTTCGGTGAACAACGCGTTTTGAGGATGTAGTTGTTCACATCAACCTGCTTTTTTCGCCATTTTATCTTTTTGTTTGGTTGTAAGATTCCAATAAATAGGAATTCCGGATAATGTGATTAACACAGAAAGAAAAGTATCGAGTGGCTGAGCGATGACGGTGCTTCCAATAATGTAAATCGCTCCTACAATCGCAACAATAGGCGTTACAGGATATAAAGGCACTTTATATAACGAATGATCGGACTTTTGATTTTTCCGCAACAAAAATACAGCGTAAAACGCTAAGCTGTAAAATGTGAAAACACTAAAAATGGCGATATCGGTCAAGCGATCAGGGCTGGTCATTAACATCATCGCCACAGCGATCGCTACTTGCAAAACGGTTGCTTGAACAGGAGTGTGAAACGTTGGGTGAACGCGTGATAAGAAACGAGCGCCAGGAAACAGTCCGTTTTCTGCCATCGCAAACGGCATGCGTGGGAATGTTAAAATTTTTCCATTTAAACAACCGAAAATGGAAATTAAAATGCCGATCGCAATTATTTTTCCGCCTACATCGCCAAATAGTAACGTTGCGGCTTCTTTTGCGGCGTTCGGGCCAAGCTCGACAATTTTACTAGCAGGAAGTACGTGAAGGATCGCGATATTAACGCCTAAGTAGCAGAGCATGACAATGACAATTCCAGTAATAATGGCTTTTGGCAATGTTTTCGCTGGATTTTTCATTTCGCCCGCCACAAACCCGACGTTCATCCAGCCGTCGTACGCCCAAAGCGTCGCTAATACGGCAGCGCCCATGCTGATTGCTTGGCTGCTTTCGCTTTCCATTCCGAACACAGGCACATCTCCTTGAACCATTCCAAACACGATAATAAGGAAGATCGGAAGCAGTTTTGCTAATGTTAACAAGCTTTGAACAGCTCCGCCATATTGTGTTCCTAGTATGTTAATAAGCGCAAGAAAAAGAACCGCTAAAATTCCGATCCATGTTTCCGTCTGTTTTGAAAAACCGAACACCCCTGCAAATAAGGAACCGAAGTATAATCCGAGCGCTCCGATCACCGCTGGGCCATAGATGATCGTTTGCATCCATCCGCATAAAAAGCCCCAAAACTTTCCGTACACCTCTTCTACATAAGCATATAGCCCTCCGGTTTTCGGAATTTTTACGCTCACTTCTGCGATCGTTAACCCGCTCGCTAATGTAATGATGCCACCGATGACCCATGCCCATAGGGCCATTGTCGAATCACCAGCGGCGGCGATGACAACTCCTGGTTTCATGAAAATGCCGGAACCGATGACCGTGCCGATGACTAAAGATGTTGCAACGATAAAGCCAATGCTTTTTCTTAATTCAGCCTGCTCCATTTTGTTCACCTCAAAAAGACAAATGTTTTTTCTATGAGTACAGGATCATTATAGCATAAGAGTAAGTAAATTATTATTTTTTAAAAATTTAAATATTATAGAGAATTAATTTCATTTCTTGACATCTTGACATGAACGAGTTTTTTGTACACGATGAAACATGTCATAATTTTCATGGTATAAATGGTATAGGAAAAATCTACAACGAATGATGTAGGGAGTCGCAGGGAAATGAATTGGATACGGTCACGTATTTTTTGGAAAATTTATATCATTAATTTAGTCGTTATTTTTGCTTTGCTAGCTTTAATGTTTATGATTGCTCGGATGTCTTTGCCACAAATCACAAAAGAGCAATATCGCCACATGACGGATAAAACCGTTTTGCGAATGAAAGAACAAATTGTTCAAATTGCTGAGGATTTAAATAAGTTTGAGCAATACGTGCAAGACGATCCGCATTTTCGGGTGAACGATGCCAAGCAATGGTCAAAAGGGCTTGAACATATTATTAAAATTTCTCCTTACATTGATAGTGCTACAATATTAGATTCGAACGGATATGTGAAAGGGTTTTATCCTAAGGACTTGAGGCATCTATTAAACTATAACTTAAGTAAGCGTGAATACTTCCAACAAGCGCTGCGAACGAAAAAAGCTTACTTCAGCGATGTCGTCTCCGCAGATACAGGACGTTATTTACTCGTCATTTCTGTTCCTGTTTTAAATGAACAGAATGAAGTGGAGAGAGTCGTCAACTTATCGATGCGAATTGAACAAAATAATCTATTTCGATCCATTGTTCGAAGTTTTCAAATTGGTGAACATGGCTATACGTTCATCGTCGATCGCAATGGGAACATTATTTCTCATCCATCGAAAAAGAGAATCGGCGATAATGTTGCTGAAAATGCCGTTGTACAAAAATTGCTTCAAGGACAATCAGGCTATGAAGAAGTCGTCAATACAGAGGGAGTGGCGATGCTTGCTTCCTATGCGTATATTCCGATTTTACAATGGGGTGTTGTTGCGCAAGTGCCTGTTTCGGAGATTTATAAACCTTATGTGTTGTTTGAAAAGGCACTTTGGTTTGCTTCTATTACTGCATTTTTCATTTTATCTCTTTTAACAGCGCTCTATGCCCATCAAATTGTCCATCCGATTCGCCGGTTGTGTGATGTGGCAGAAGCGGTCGCAAAAGGAAAAAAACATGTTCGCGCAGACGAAACTGATCGAACGGAAATTGGTATACTCGCAAAGCGCTTCAATTACATGATTGATTCTATTCAACAGTCGGAAGAACTGTTGCGAAAATCGGAAAAACTAGCGGTTGTCGGTGAATTGGCGGCGGGGGTTGCCCATGAAATCCGCAATCCATTAACATCACTGAAAGGGTTTATTCAGCTTTTAAAAGAGGGAGAACGCAATCAGACGTATTTCGATATAATTGAAGCGGAATTAGAGCGATTAAACGAAATTGTCGATGAGTTTTTATTGCTTGGCAAGCCGCATCCAACAAAAAAAGCATACAGCCGCGTATCGGAAATGTTACAACATGTGATGAAGCTTCTCGAAGGACAAGCGCTATTGCATCATGTGACGGTTCAATATTTCGTTGATGAACAACTTCCGCTGCTTTATTGTGACGAAAATCAATTGAAACAAGTGTTCATCAACATCATCAAAAACGCCATTGAAGCGATGCCAAATGGTGGAATATTACGGATCGAAGCGAAACAACGACTAGATTCGATTCTCATTTGCATCACAGACGAAGGCTGCGGCATACCGAAAGAGCGAATGGCCAAGCTTGGTGAACCGTTCTACAGTACCAAAGAAAAAGGGACAGGACTAGGGCTAATGGTGAGTTTTAAAATCGTGGAAGCGCATGGTGGCAAAATGAAGATCCATAGCGAAGAAGGAAAAGGAACGACCGTGTGTTTGATTTTTCCGATTTCCTCAAAGCAGGAGGACTGAGTGAAAGGATCAGTCCTTTTTCTCTTTTTAAATTATCATTTTAAATTATCATTCACGCAACAAAAATTTGATGTGGGCATAAGGCGAACAGTACCTGGCACGGTACCGTCAAGAATTTTGTGTAATGTAAATGGGGTAGGGTTTCTCTGAAATGGATTTGAATTGATAGGGGACTGATTTTCTCCACACAGGAGACTGAATATTCAGTCTCCTGTGTGGAAAGGGAGAATCCCCCTATTTTGTTTATTTACAACATTTGGTTAACAATAACGTTCCTCAAACATTCGCGCGAGGGCTTCATGCTATTCGGCAAATCCTCTTAACTTTCGCCCTGCCCATTTCTCATTAAAATCTTGAATGGTCAAATACACGACTTTTTCCGCAACTTCTAAACTGCTCAAACTGTTCATCGGCTTTAGACGTTTCCGAATCTCTTTGATCGTTCGTTCGATGGCATTCGTCGTGTAAATCACACTTCGAATACTGCTTGGATCATCCATAAATGTAAGGAGGACATCCAACTCATTGGCCCAAGATTGGACTTCCCTTGGGTACTTGTGAGACCATTTGGATTCAAACTGTTGAAACATCTCCAATGCGATTTCTTTATTCGGAGAACGATAAATGAGTTTCAGATCCTCCGCCATTTCGAATTGGTCTTTTTTCCGAACACGATTTAGGGTGCTGCGGACTTTGTGAACGACACAACGCTGCACATCCGCTTTCGGATAAACGGCCCGAAAAGCTTCCTCCAGCCCCGGAAGACCATCAAATACGCCCAGAAGCACTTCCTTGACGCCTCTTTGGTAGAGGTGTTGAAGAATTTCCTGCCATACATAGGCGCTTTCTTGTCCTCCCACAAAGAAATCAAGAATTTCGCGATATCCTTCTTCGTTCACCCCTAACACCACATAAATGACTTCTTTCTCCACGGTTTCGCGACGAAGTTTTACGTATAAACCATCCAAATATAAGACGGAATAACGCTTGTGCAGTGGACGAGTGTGCCATTTCTCGATGTCTTCCTTCACGACATCGGTAATACGGCTGATCGTTGCAGGAGAATAGGCATTGCCTAAAATTCGTTCCATAAACTTGCCAATTTCACGCGTACTCATGCCACTTTGATACATCCTAATGATGGCTTCCTCCAGCCAGCCGGTGTGGCGTTGGTAAGGAGCGAACAATTGGGTTTGAAATTCTCCGTTTCGGTCTCTAGGGACCAAAAGACCTTCCATCCGACCATATTGCGTATCTAGATTTCGTTGATAGTAGCCGTTTCTCATATTTGATGTTCCGGCTTGTTCTATTTCGAGGAAATTCTTGATTTCTTCCCGCATGATCAGTTCTAATTTTTCCTTTACAAACTGACGAATGACACTTTCCAGTTGATTTGCCCAGTCGACATTCGGTATACTTTTAGACATAGGTAGGGTTCTCCTTTCTCTGGAATGTTTGGGTTCAATCAGAGAATACCCTACCTTTTTTCTTTTGTTCTAGCAAAATGCTTTACACAAAATTTTATACATCATCGCTAGTGATGCATATTGAATCATAGGTACCTATTCTTTTTTCGGTTTTTTGGTAGTGATATAATCAAATTGAAAGAACAAGTTGAGGTGATGGAGATGGAATGGCAGGAAGTGCGTTCACTGTATCCGAACCAATTTGTGAAATTACAAGTATTGAAGTCTCGTTTACAGGGGGATCAGGAGATCATTGAAGAGGTGGCTGTCATTGGAACGGTTTCGGATGAGGACGCAACTCGTGAGTTACTGCAATCAAAAAGGGGATCAGCTTGTTTATCACACTAGTCACAAGGAGATTGTCTTAAAAGTTCGTGGAACGATTGGCCTGAGAGGGAAATTTTGTTATGCAGATTGAATAGCGCGATGGGTTATTGTTTACAGAAGAGAAGGCGTGAAAGCCTACTTCTTTAGAGGTGGGATGAAACGCCTTTATTTTTTCAATCATTCATTTTTGTTGGATTTTGTTGGGGAAACTGATACAATCAACGTATGAAACAAGAATACCGACGTACAAAAACCACCGTTTCTCTCATCCACTACCACTTTGTTTTCTACCCGCGCTATCGATGAAAGATATGAACAGGTTCAGTGGAAATTCAGTTTAAAGAACTTGTTCAAGAGATTTGTTCCGAACATCATTGGAACATCCTTGCCATGGCAGTAATGCCAGACCATTGCCATTTGTTCTTAAACTGCCTTCCTACAGATTCTCCATCCGGCATCATGGCCAAAGTGAAGGCTTCTCGGATTTTAGGGCAAGAATTTCCCATCTTGCTCATTTGCCTAGTCTATGGACATGTTCCTTCTTTGTGAGCACCGCAGGAAATGTATCAAGTGAAACCATCCAACGATATGTGGAAGAACAAAAAACAAGGGGGGGTGAAACGGTGCAAGCATTGACAATTAAAATTCGATTCTTTCCAGATAACCCTGAGCTGCTTCGTCAGTTGAGCAGAGAATATATCCATACCGTAAATGCTTTAACCGAACAAGCCGAGAAACAAGGTTCTTTCCCGAAAGTAACAACAAAAGATGTGGACGCCCATCTTCCTTCGGCTGTTCTGAATCAAGCGATTCGTGATGCGAAAAGTGTATCAAAGAAAATGAAAAAAGAAGGGAAGCGCCCCATCCTCAAAAAACCGGTATATTTCGTCAATAATCAAAACTATACCATTGGCGAGCAAATGATCGCATTTCCGATTATGTTGGATGGAAAAACGAGAAAAACAAGATTTCGAGCGATGGTGACAGAGCGTGATAAAAACCTGATCCAACATGCTAAACTTGGACTGATGCGCATTGTGGAAAAGACAGGAAAGTGGTATGCACAAGTTTCGTTAAGCATCCCTGTGACCAAAAAGAAAAATGAAAAGGTCATGGGTGTTGATCTCGGACTAAAAGTTCCTGCAGTAGCTGTGACTTCGAATGGAAAAACTCGTTTCTTCGGAAATGGAAGGCAAAACAAATACATTCGCCGTAAATATCAACAAAGAAGGAGAAAGTTAGGGAAACTCAAGAAGTTGTCCGCTATTCGCAAAATGAACAATAAAGAGCAACGCATAATGAAAGACATCAACCACAAAATCAGCCGCCAGATTGTCAACATGGCCATCAAGGAAGATGTTTCCGTTATTAAACTTGAAAAGCTGACGAACATTCGTCAGACGGCAAGAACAAGCCGTAAAAACGAAAAGCACTTGCATACATGGAGTTTTTATCAGCTTTCCAAGTTTATTGAATACAAAGCTAAGTTAGCTGGAATTTCGGTTGTGTATGTGGACCCGAAATACACCTCTCAACATTGTCCGCAATGCGGAACAAAAAATAAAGCCAGAGACCGCAAGTATGTATGTAGGTGTGGGTACGTCGCGCATCGGGATCGAGTGGGTGCGTGGAATATAATGAAGGCACCTGTGGCAGATGGAGTAGCGTAAGCGAAAGTCTGCCAGCCTACGGAGCTATAGGCTCTGCCGTAGGACGGGGTGATGGCACACCCCTGAACTTGGGGGAACTACGGATACCAGAAATGGACTTCCGACTACCACCCAAGAATCCCACGACTTTAGTCGTGCGGAGTGTCAAGTCGATAGAAATTGTTTATCGAGGAAGGTCCAAGTTGATTGATAATATGGTCATTGATACTGGTGCTGCCAAAACACTGATTTCTCAAAATGCAGTAGAGGATATTGATTTGCGAGTAGAGATGGGCGATCATATTGTTACTTATTATGGAATCGGTGGAAAAGAGCACGCATTTACAAAGAAATTGGACTCTATTAAATTAGGTTCTTTTCAACTCAGAGAGTATGAGGTTGATTTTAGTGGGATGGATTATGAAGGGATTAATGGTTTGTTAGGATTAGATATATTGCTAGACGCTGGACTTGTCCTAGACCTAGCCAAATTAGAAATGTATCGTTCCGGTCAAAAATAAAGAATAGTATCCGTGCGTTGTGATCCGAAAGGAATCTGTGCCACTGTGCATTACCCGAAATACGTCGAAGTGCGGTAGATATCAGTAAAGAGAGCCTTTGACAAAATCATCCGGCTCTCTTTTGATTTATATTCGGAAAATTCTGCTTAAAATTTTTGTTTTTCCTCCTTTAATATATAAAAACCCGTCCCTACATATAGGGACGGGTTTGTGCCCGCGCTACCACCCTTATTCCGCATATGTAAAAATCATGCGGCTCTCCATCACGTACAATCATACGCATTCCATTATAACGGTGGACAACCCGTCAAAGCTTACTATGTTTCAGCTTTGCATCTCAGAGATGATCTTCGGATAAGGCCTGGACATCGGCTTTCACCAAACGCCGACTCTCTGTAGAACAGGGATCCTATCTTACTCTTCTCGTCATTGATTTTTATTATTTGAAAATAATTTAGCAGAGTAAAACTGAAATGTCAATATTTTTAGAGTTTATGCTCTTTTTGCAAAAAAAGATCTCTGATCTTCGTGTGAGCACAGGAATATTCCTGCTTATTAACTATGATGTGTCCGTGAAAAACTATATTAAAGCTCCAAGAGAATCAAGGAGATTTTCCAAGAGTGCTTGAAACGAGAATTCCTTTAGTTTCAAAAGCGGCGGATGTTACATATTTTGATGCGAACGGAGCCAACACGCTCGGACAAAAATAGGGTTGGTCAGTCTCGAGTTTGCTTGAATCATTTAAGAATGTAACGGAGGAGTTTCTATCTGTCATCGCTTAACTTACGACAGAAGTGTTTGAGATTCTATTTTTTTTGGTGTTTTTATGACATAATTCGACAGAATTTTTGGTACCGTCAAGAATTTTGTGTAATGTAATGGGGTAGGGTTTCTCTGAATTCAATTTTAGACATAGGTAGGGTTATTAAAAATCATTTCAATATCATAGATAAATCCAATTTATCTCTATTTGGATTTGAATTCTACAACCCAAGTGTCAAATGAAATTTAGTATACTATACCAAAGTGTTCCGAAGCACAACGATGACAAGTGCTTTTATCAAATCGATGTTCTGCTGCTACCCTTTTTCCGCAAAACTGGCATTTTCGATATTGCCTTTTTCTAGAGTTGATGGTCTTCATCAATAACTCAAGTATTTTCTCTTTCATTTCTTCTTCCTCAAGACTTCTTAAACTATCGAGCGGAGTGGAGTATTTTGGATAAATAGAAGGATAAGGAGCGGGCATGTACCCATCCCATTGAGTCGCTTCAAACCCGAATTCCATTTCCTCTGTTGTTTTACGCACATAAACTTCGATTTCTGGGTCATATTCAGGATTGTCGAGTTTGAAATAAAGGGTTGTCTTATAAACTGGATCTGAGTCAAACTGGAAAAAGCTGAATTGTTCATTAATCCATTTCAATACCTTATCTTTTGTGTTATGTTTCATGTTTTACTCCCCTAGTCAATTCTCTATTGGATTTTATGCCTGAGTAGCCGTTCGGTCGCCCAAACAGAAAGCGAATTACGATAGTGTTCTTCTTATTGACTTCGGATGTTTTATTCTATTTTCTTAATGGCGCCAGCGACATCATAGTCCAAAGGGTCTAATTCTGTTGGTTTTCCGAGTACGAGCTTTGCCAGTTCAGAACCTAAGTAAGGACCAGCTGTCAGTCCGGATGCGCCTAATCCGTTGGCCACATAGATGCCTTCGAAACCTGGAAGCGCTCCAAAGACCGGAAGAAACCCAGGAGTGTATGGACGAAAACCAACTCTTGTTTCAAGATGAGTACAATTCGCCAGCCCTGGAGCTACGGTTAAAGCTTTGTCTAAAACTTCATGCAATCCACCAGCCGTTACTCTGCAATCGAAGCCGACGTCATCTTCATGAGTGGCTCCGATGACAATACGGCCATCTTTAAAGGCAAGGAGATATTGATTATTTGGCGGCATGACAACGGGCCAATTGTCTGTATCCTGTTCTGGTCTTTCAAGGTGAACGATTTGCGCTTTTTGCGGCACTACTAAAAATTCAATGCCTAACGGTAGAAGCAGCTCTTTTGACCACGCACCAGCCGTTGCGATGACGGCATCTCCTACATATTGTCTTCCTTCTACTTCGACACCGATTACTTGTGCACCTTTATGGATAAGTTTTGCGTTTCCTTTGATATAAGCAGCTCCAAGCTTTTGTGCTGCCCGAACTAAGGAGTTGCGAAGTGCTCTTCCATTGACGCGAGCGGCGCCACTGACATGAATGGAGCTATACTCCTCTGCCAATGGCGGAAATAGTGCTTTTGTTTCCTCGGGAGACAATCGCGTAATTTCGCCGATTTCTGGTGCGTCCTCACGACGTTGTAATACTCTTTCCTTGATCTTTTGAAGCTTCTCTTCATCTGTATGAAGACAGATTGCTCCTACACGCTCATATCCCGTTTCCGTTTCACCATAGAATTTCAGTTCTTCGATTAAAGCAGGATAAAATCTCGCTCCGCCTTTCGCTAAACGATACCAACGCTTATTTCGACGCTGGGAAACCCATGGACAAACAATTCCAGCCGCAGCATCTGTTGCTTGGCCTTTGTCACCTCTATCTATTAATGTTACCTTTGCTCCTTCTTTGACCAAGTGATAAGCGGTAGACGCTCCTAAAATTCCGCCTCCAACGACGATGTATGATTTCATAAAAAACACCTTTTCTATTTTTTCTTTTTCCATCATTAGAATAGCACATGATGAAGCGTTTGCGAAAAGAAGTAAGAGTTCATTTCTAAGGGGATCGTTCCCGGGTTAATTCTGCACTTTTTCACCGAAGCAGCAGGAGTATTCAGCAACGCCACAGGCGGCAGACGAGGCGCCCATTTTTTGGCATTTGCCAACGGAATTTTAATCTCTTTCTTACGAGCGCACTTGCTCCCAGTCCTTAGCTCGTTTGGGTTTGAAGGGACGATGTTCGGAGATTCGGATTTTGAGATTTTGTTGGGATATTTAATTAAACTATTTTTGTAAACAGCTTCGTTTGCTTGATGCAAGAAGCTGGTTTCATGAACGCTTTGCCCGCGAACGCATTCCCGCTTTGATGGAGGTGTTGGAGTGGGTTCAAGATTTAGATAAAGAAATTATGGAAGAACAGTGTCTGGTGCTGTTTGCAAGTAATTCATATGCTATAATACAAAGAAATACAAACGTGCCAAAAGGGTGGCGTTTCGATTTGTCGATAAATGGAAATCTTTTTTTCACGTTCGAGGGAAGCATGTTTTATTTTAATAGAGGGACTCTTCTACAAGGGTCGAATAAAAATAAATAGGAGAGAAACATGAGTAGAAGTCGAGCCCTTTAATGATTTACCACTAAACGGTTATTCTTGGTTAACGAACATGAAAATAGTGATGAACAAAAGGAGAAAGGAGAATGAAAACATGGCATTTTTGCAAAAGATAGAACCGTATGTCGTCAGTGGCGATCCGATCGTTCAGCAATTCGTTTTGCAAGCGCTCGAGGAATATCCACACGTTCCGAACGAGTGGACGGAGCGGCTAATCGAAAAGGCGGTGCGTTCGCATGGGAAACATAGAGAAATATTATGGGATTTGCGGAATCATTCGTTAAGCGAAAGGGCTTTGCTGCTGCTGATCGAAGGATTGAAGAGGGAAAAGGCCGGAGAAGCCCGTCCGTATTTCAACTTGTTGGACAATGTCGAGCCCGCATTGGCCATCAAATATAAAGCAGAATTAAAGCCATATATTTCTAATGGGACATGGGAACTGTATGAGCTTCTATTGCACGGAACAAAGGAAGAGGTATGGCGCGAATATGAGCGCATGTTGGCTTTGTTGGAGGAGAATGTTTCCTATAACGATTTGCAGTTTCGAAGAACGAAAAAAATTGCTGCCGCGCTTGTCCGGAATGGCTGGATGACCGAGGCGGAGATTGATGATATTTTGCAAGCAGAAAAAGAAGAATGGTTTTCGTTTGCTGGTGTTTTTGCCGTGTACGCCGCCGGACGATTGAAGCTAGAAAAGCATATTCCGCTGCTGGCTAGTTTGTTAGTCAAGGATGATGATATTCTTTTGGAAGAAGTTGTTTCGGCGTTACTTGGGTTTCAGTCGGATGCCGTTGTCAAGGCGGTTGCACCGTATGTAGAGAAACAAGAATCCGTTATTTTTGCGATTTCTGTGCTTGCCAATACCAAATCCACGCTTGCCGTTGACGTGCTGAAAAACGCCTACAGACGGGAAATGGATGACGATATAAAGTCATTGCTGTTTGAAGCGCTTTGCCAACAGCTTTCCGAAGAAGCGCTGCCGGAAATTAACGAATATATGGAAAAAAGACGGAATGCTGCTATGATTGATACAGAGCTTATCGCATACGGTTTTTATCGGGTGATGGGGATCGAGCACCCGAATCTCGAGAAATGGGGACAAATAGCTCTCGAAAAAGAAAAGAGATATGAACAACTGCAACATCAACTCCCCCTGAAAGTCCCTTATCGCAACGTAAATAAAATCGGACGCAATGATCCGTGCCCGTGCGGGAGCGGGAAGAAATATAAGAAATGCTGCGGGGCATAGGGGAGAGAGGACGTTAACTTAAAAGGTTTGTTTTATCTCAAGTGGATCGCCCACAAATACGTTCAACCATCGAATTCATCGGAGAAGCATGTCAATGAATTTCGTGTGGTACGAGACGCCAAACCGGCGCTCGATTGTCCGGCTGTTATTTCCATACGCTCCGAACGTCGTCATCGTCGGCTTTTTATCGAGCTTTGCTGCGGGGATTATTTCGATGTTTATCTTGCCGCTCGTCGGCTTAAAAGAGATTGTTCCTAGGCTGATTCCGCACTTTTTCACGGGAGCCGCTGCCGGTGTATTCGGCAACGCTACAGGCGGCAGATGAGGCGCCATTTTCGGAGCATTTGCCAACGGAATTTTAATCTCCTTCTTACCGGCGCTCTTACTACCAGTACTCGGTTCGCTGGGGGTTGAAGGGACAACGTTCGGAGATTCGGATTTTGGGATTGTTGGGATTTTGTTGGGATATTTAATCAAGCTGCTTTCCTAATTGCATAGGAATCCCCCACTTCGTTAAAATTAGTGGGGGTTTTTTGTGTTTTTTAAGATAGATTCTGTTAAAGAAAGTTGTTGATTTTCTTGTTCAACTATACTGAAATCATCCTTCTAATGGTGTCGCAACTATGTGGCATGATTGTTTCCCATGGAAGAACGTAATTCTTCCATAGCCTATGGTGTTGAAAAATGTAGCATGATTGGCTAACGGGGAAGGATAGTGGAACAAGGAGTTTTGAGCATTTGGAGGTTTCTTAGTTTTTTACTTGGTTTATTAATTACAACTATTATGATGTTGTATCAGGGATGGCAAATCAATGTCCCGCTACACAAGATATCAACTTGTATAAGTATTCAAATTTTGACCGAAATCTCCAAGAAAGCCCAACCCTTTATGTTAGGGAAATGGATGAATTAAATCGGGAATATTGGGAAAATTATGCAATCAGTAACCCAAATGAATAACAGAAAAATTATTAATTCTTGTTTCACTAACGGGGGCAATAGTGGAACAAGATATGCAAAAAAGACCGGAATAAAATTGATTAGATTTGTATAGCTTGGGTCGGTTCATGGGGCATGAAGATATACAGATTACAAAGCGTTATCTTTAAAGCATTGAAGATGAAAAGATTATTGAAATCGGATGAAATACAAGCCCATTAAATGAATCTAAACAGGTAGTAATCAAAAAAACAAAAAATTCGGGATAATTGTATTTATCAATGGACAAGCATTTTTAGAGTTGGAGATAGGGAAACTTATTGCGTTTAACGATTCATTCATTATCGAAGCATTAGCAAATGGTCAAACAATGTGTTAGACGAGAGTTTTGAAGGAAAACAAGTAGTAATCAGAAAGGCAGTGACTTAAGTGAAAACGGTAAAACTCACTGAAAATGAACACGTCGCCATTAAAGTTGCGCTATTTTCGCATATGTAGATCATTAAAAAAGATATTGAACAAGCGAAACGGGAAGAAAAAGATCCATCGTTTCAAGAGCAAGTATTACGAGAAGCACAACAAGCATTTGAAGCGTTAGCATTGCAAATTAAGTAAAAAAACGGAAGTGGGTATTTGCGATATCCACTCCCAATGACAGGTTTAAAGTATAAATTTATAAAATTATTGAATTTTGATGTATTATTTTTCTTAATATTCTTGAGATGGTAAAATTCCACTTGTAAAATTATTTTAACAGATGATTCGGAATATAAAGCGAGGGCATAAAATACAATTGGGGGAAGATAAGATATGTCAGAAACAAAAGAAATTTTACCAATAACTATTTATCTAAATCAAAAAATAGTGTTTGATTTGTTGGCTGTAATTGATGATGGTTTTTCTCAAGTAACAAAATTAAATATCTCTAATCAAGAAGGAAAAAAGAATGGAGTAGATGGTAGTGCGGAAATTGGAATAAGTAATGCATTTGGATTATTTGGAGTTAAATCAAAGATAAATGCAAGAAAAGAAAAAACACAAACGGAATCTACTTCAAAGTCGGAAGAAAAAGTTCACACTCCAACGTCTCTTTTTGTAAAATTACTTTCTTATTTAGAGGAGAAAAATCTTGTCAAAGACATTAACGATAAAAATGATTTAATTAATTTAAAGCCAGGAGAATTTGTAAGATTTAATAGTACATTAGAGCAAAATCCTTTAGTTTCACTTTTAGAATCGTTAGAACAAATGGCAGTTATGGCAATAAGACTTGAAAATAAAAAGAAAAACAAAGCTCAAAGCGAAGATCAAAATATATTGAAACTAATCAAAGGTGTAAGAGAAAGTTTAACTCAGCATGATATGATTGATTTAATTAGCACAATAAAAAATTCTCATGAAACAATAAAAGCAGTATTACCTGTATATATTAATTTTTTCTTTAATAGAAGTATGAATGAAATTATAGACGGTAATTATACTGTAGTGGGAAAAGTGGCAAAAGTAGTGTTAGATCAAAATGATAATATAAACTTGTTTAGGAATACTGGCTTTAAATTGTTAAAACAACATACTTTAGAAAAAATGTTTACTTCATTTAATGATCAAGCAGATGAACAATTAGAATTACCAGAAATAATCACAAGAATTAATGAACCGGCTTTATTAGTTATTCCAATTGCGATTTATTCATAACCATTTAAATCAGACTGTTGAAAAACGATTTTGTCAAACGACAAAATCGTTTTTTTATGATATATGTTGAGAAAACAACTGATGAGGAGAAACCACTTATGTACTACTACCAATCGAACTTAGAGATTCAACAAAATCGTCGAGCTTATGAATCCATGTATGGTCCTAACCATATCTTGGTTCAAATCGACAAATTGATGGATTGGAATCATGTATATCAGTTACTTGAACCGTTTTATCCAAGTACCATTGGCCGCCCCACGATTGATCCGTTGATTTTTGTAAAAATCCTCATGATTCAATATCTGGAAGGGTTTCGATCCGTTCGGTTTACCTGTAAACAAATCCAGCAACACGCCACGTATCGCTGGTTTTTAGGCATTTCCCCTACCGATAAAGCCCCTTGCCACTCCAGCATTTCCAAGTTTCTTCGCCATCGGGTCGATCCCGGTGTATGGGAAGTGTTATTTGATCATGTCCTTCAACGGATTCAAGAAGATGGGTTCTTGTCTCCAGACACGTGGGCAGCGGATGAAACAGAGTGAAAAGCGAACGCCAATAAACGGAAACGCATCCAAGTGATTCAGACGATAGTGGAGAAAGAAGACGAGGACGTGTTACAACTGGTTAATGAAAAACGACAACAGCATGAAAAAAACGTTAGCTCCCAAAGCAGAGAAGCTGGAAGCCAAAAAGATAATATGTAGCGTCACAGATCCAGATGCTAGGCTATCGGTCAAACATGATCCGTGTGGTCTCTTTGCGTTCCACGATCATCGAATCGTTGACACCTTGCATAATTTTATTTTGGATGCTTACGTAACTGCCGCCACCGTGCCTGGTCATTGTATTTTGATGGAGCGAATCGAGCGTGTTGAACATCGAGTAGGATATTCTCCCAAAGAAATAGTGTTAGACGCCGGTTATTATAACGCCCGACTAGCAAGAGAATTAGAGAGAAAAGGGATTTTGGCGTATATGTCGTATCGACGCTTTCATCGAAAGGAACATCCGGATTGTCGTTCTGTGAAGTTCCAGCAAGTCACAGACGATGTGTATGCGTGTCCCTTTGGCATAAAGTTCACCTATTCGACGTCCACCCGTTCTGGATATCATGAGTACAAACCAGCAGTAAAAGGAAGTTGTGTGGGATGTCCTGCCGCAAAAGGCGCAAAGGATCGTGTATTTCGAGTATCCGTTCATCAAGATATCTACGAACGAATGCGGAAACAACGATTATCGATGAGAGGAGAAGTGTTGCGATCGGTACGTCCATCGACGATTGAGCGAAGTTTCGCCGAAAGCAAAGAACTCCACGGTCTTCGTTTCACACGATACCGTGGAGTCCAGCAAGTACAAATTCAGATTTGGATCACTGCCATGATCCAAAACCTCAAAAAGTAGACCAAATTGCGATCACTCCAACAATATGGTCTATATCTAACCTACCAAATGGAAGAGAAAAAGAAAAGAAAAAGTTCACACTCCTCGTGAACTTTTTCTTGACGTCCAACTTTTTCAACACTTTGACCTTATCATCATAAGGTGGCTTTTCATTCTGCCGAAAATCAACAATTAATGATAACAGAGCATATTTTTAGGTTCTTGTTCAGACTGTTAAGACACTTCGATGTTAAGGTTTCTTATTTTTATAAAGTTCGTTGTTTTGATAAATTTTTTAAAAATATGTTTAGTGACAGGCAATAACAATTTCGGTAGAATTATGTACGTTAGCAAAAATTGTCGAAAATCCAGTTTTTTTGTAAACGGTTAATTGTCCAAAATTTTAAGACATGTACTTTTATGAAAAGATTTTAAGGAAGGTGAAATCGTATGAATTTGTTTAGGTAACTAGAGAAGAAACAAAATGAGGAAAACGAGTTATAAGAAGGAGGAAATGGTGTTGAGTTTAAGAGAGGTGTGGAGATGGATACTTGATTACACGGACAATGAAACATTATTTGAAATTTATAAAGAAACTAAGGTTAATTTCGCCGGATTTAGAGCCTTAAAATCACCCAATGATTTGAATCAAAATAAAAGAATGATGTTGATTAATGAACTAACTAAACCAAAGAACGTTTCTAAGTTAAATTTTTGGATGCAGAAATTTGAAGAAAAAAACAAAAAATATGATGAATCTATCGGTGATAAAGAATTAAGCGAACTAGCGGAACTAGCGATGAAAGAATATTCTCCTGCAATTATCCTTTCTATACTCATCAGCCGCTCAAAGACTGAGAAAGCCGAACAATTATATTCGTTTATGTTAGAGAACATAGGAAAAGAAAAGATGGATAAAAGAGAGTGTGGTTACGAAGTTGAATTAACGGAACAAGAGAAAGAAAATGATAAGGAGGCAAAACAAAATGAAGATGTAATTCAAAAAGAAAGACGAAAAGAGATAGAGAAACTTGAAAAGAAATATCAAACAAAAATTGCTAAGTTGGAAGCAAAAAATCAAAATTTAAAGGAAGAGATTGAAAAACGTGATGCAAAAATTAAAGAAATTAATGAAAAAACAAATGAAGAAAAGCAAGAGTTGCTTCGAAAGTTAAATGAGAAAACGCAAGCGTATGCAGAATTGGAAAAAAGATTGAATGCTCTTAAAAAAAAAGTTAGAAGAACGTGAAAAAACATGGGAAAATGAAAAACGGGAATTGATAGAAACAATAGAAGACTATAAAAAACAAAATAGTCATCTTCATGCAAGAATATTAAGTTTGACAACGCAAATAGAAGAAAACAAAGTATCCTTAAATAATTCAAGACTTAAGAAAAAAATCGCGTTGGTGGGTAATCCATACAATGATATCATCAAGAAACAAGATGAATACGATTTCTTTATTGTGGAAGAAAGTGATTTAGAAACGTATGAGTTTCCAGAAGATATTGAGGAATGTTGGGTTTTAAATTATCGAGTGAATTTAAGGCAACGTAGGCAGATTTCAAAAAATCCATCAGTTAAAAATAAAAATATACAATATATAGAGAACTTTGAACAATTAGTAAAAAAAATCAAAGCAGAAAACGAACTAGGGTGGGATAAGAATGAATAAAAAATGGAATGTAGACATATTAGGTGTTTTAGCAACGGCTGAAGAAATGGATCACTTTTTAGGAAAAAATGAAGTATTTATTAACAACACAGATACTTTGCAGTTTTATATTAAAATTTTATCACAAGAACCAGATAACTTTCCTAGGCATATAAAATTAGTGACATGTTATGCAGAGGAATTAGTAAACTGGGGTTTTGAAGATGATATTACATTGCCTAGAGATAAACGAGTAGAACGTTTAAAAGATTTTTTGAAAGATGTAGTAATTGTGTTTCGACCAGAAATGAGAAAGGGTCAGGCTCAGAGAGAATTTTATGTGGCAAAAGATGTACAAATTTTACCTAAAAATGATTCCTTTCGTAACACATTGAAATTTATACCGATTCCAATCTTTTCGAATGATAAAAATTCATCAAATAGAAGTAAGGATGAATTTGAAGAAGCGTTAAAGAAACCAAGTTATGTTGGTAAAAATAATCAAGTGTCACAAGAGGAAAATGATACACCTAATTTTGTTGTTTGGAAGGAAGGAGAGAAATTTATCGCATACGGGGAGTTTGAAAGCCATGTATACGCATACGGAGGATTTCGTTTCACTCCTTTAAACAACGAAATTCGAAAAACTGTAATGAAAGAAGATTGGATTCAAGAGTGTTATATACACAATCATGTCATTTTTGTAGAAAATAATCTTCATGAAACAATTGTATCTGCTATTAGGAATGGAGAATTATTGGAAAATAAAGAAATTCAACGATTAAGTGAACAACAAGAAGATATAAGGATTGGGGAGTCTACCGGTTTTGAAAGAGTTGAAAATGAAATAGCGGCAACTACAGAAGCGGTAAATTTGGCGGAAAGAGAATTTTTAGAGCGTTTTATTGAAATTGCGAGAGATGAAGGATTACATTATCGTGAAGAGGATTTATATAACTTTCACACGGCTATGAAAACAGGTGGATTGGTTATTTTAGCGGGAATGAGTGGAACAGGAAAATCTAAACTAGTTCAAGTTTACAGTAAAGCATTGAAATTAAGTAGTAAGCAAACGCTTTTTATTCCAGTTCGTCCGTTTTGGCAGGATGATTCTGATGTTATAGGTTATGTTGATACATTAAATAATGTTTATCGCCCAGGAGATTGTGGTTTGGTAAATTTATTAATCGAAGCAAGCAATGATACTGATAACTTATATATTGTTTGCTTTGATGAAATGAATCTAGCTCGAGTGGAACATTACTTTTCACAATTTTTGTCAGTATTGGAATTGGAAGAAGGACAAAGGAAATTGCAACTTTATAATGAAGAATATAGCAATCGTCTGCATAATTATCATTTATATCCTCCTTCTGTCCCAATTAAAAGTAATGTAATGTTTGTCGGAACAGTAAATATCGATGAATCAACATATCACTTTTCCGATAAAGTGTTGGATAGAGCAAATGTAATAAATTTACAATTACAACCGTATGAAGTTCTTCTAACATCAAAACCTGAAAAGAAAAGCACGGCTGATTTGAAAGAAAGAATGAGTGCAGATATGTATGCATCTTTCCGTAATAAAGATAAAGAAATAGGTTTGACGAGAGAAGAATTGAAGTTCTTATGGAATCTTCATAATGCAATTCAAGAAGCAAATCGGAATATTGGTATTGGATGGCGTATTGTGAAACAAATTGGGCGTTACATGAAGAATTTGGTTCCTGACTCTCCACTAACACGTCAACGTGCTTTTGACCTTCAAATTGCACAAAGAGTAATGACAAAAATTAGAGGTTCAGAGGAGCAGTTGGAAAATTTAGTTGGTGTATATAACAAAGACAATGGTGAAGTAGAGAAAAGTCACTTACTCCTATTATTGGATGAGGCTTCAGAAATATCTGATTTTCAAACTGTAAGGAAAATTATTAAGGAGAAAGCAAAGGAGTTAAAATTACATGGTTATACCGTTTAAATTGGAATTAAGAGAATTTAAAAATACTCCTATTCCAATTACGAATTTTGTAACAGATGAGTCCCAAATTTATCAAATGGATGAGAAACAATTTATATGTGTAAGAGAAAATGTAGACTTATCCGTTCGATTTAAATGTGATGACCCTAATGCTAAATTATACATGGATGGATTGGATACTCTTCCGGCTCGTTCCGTACAACAAGACGAAAAAGGGGATATTTATATATCCCCTTCTAATGAGGAGATATATTTGTATAAACAAAATAATCGAAATCAATCAACAGATGATAAAGAAGATTATTATCCATTGGTACCTGGTAACTATCAAATTAGAGTTGAGTTAGATGGGCAAATATATTATTCATGGTTTAAGGTGAAACCAAAACAAATGACCGAAGAAGAGTGGGAGGTTATGAAAAATGAAATAGAGGAAACCCTACGAGGTTTAGCCCAGGAATTAATTGGTAAAAATTCGAGTATCAGTTTTTATAAGAATTCTCCTATACCTATAACAGTTTTAAGAAAATTGATAATCATAAAACGCGATTATTATAAATGGATACAAGCTTTGCAGCAAATTTGTGATAACCCAAGAATTCAAATAAAAAAAGAATATTCACTTATCCCTACAGAAAAAAATCCATTGATTGATGAAAAAACAATACGATATCATCTACGGCATCCAGAAAGTAAAAATCATTTATATGCTCCTAAACATACTCGAAAATATGATTTGTTAGAAAATAGGTGGATTCGTTATATTTTAAATTTTTTAATAAAAGAGATGACGGATGCATTACAATATATTGTTAAGTATAAGGAAAAGGCGCAAAAGGAGCTTGAAGCGGAAGAACGATATTATTCGGATGATAACATTAGGGTAATAAGGAAGAAAAAAGCGTTATTTGAGTTAAAAGAGTTTGAGGAATTTGCAAAACGGGTTAGGAACGAATGTTATCGAATTCTTCAAGTTCCTTGGATGGATGAAGTGAAAAACGAAAAACCGGTCCATATTCCTCATGTAATGGGTCTAGACCAAAGGTATAGAACAATGTACCAGTTATATCGTTCTCTAAAAAACGATGATGTTTCTGTAGTTTGGGATAAACAGTACCAATATTATTGGAAGAGGACGGATTTATTATATGAAATTTGGGGGCATATAAAATTGATTCAAGCATTAAGGAGTGAAAGACTAGGATTTAAAGTGGAGAAAGGCTGGATTTTTGATAATGATTCGTCTTCTTCTGTAAAGGTTCCGTTTTTAGAACCTGGAACCGTTATACACTTTCGAAAAGGAGATATCAAAATCCATCTTTTATATGATAGTTCGTTACCATTTAACAGCAAAGAAACGTCCTCTGAAAATCCTGTTTATACTGGAAGTACACATAACCGACCTGATTCAAGAATAGATATTTTTTATATGGATGATTATGTAGGAAGCATAGTTGTTGATTATAAAAATAGACCATTAATTTATATTTGGGATTCTAGAAAAGGCGGAAATCATTATAGAACAGATACGATGAATCAATTGGATAGTTATAAATCAAGTATTCGTTCGAAGATGGTATGCATAAAGAAAAATCCAAGTAATAGTGAGAAAGTTGTGCATCCGGTCGAAGAGGTATGGGCAGTTTATCCAAGAAATTACAAAAACCCTAAAATGGAAAGCCCTTTGGAAGACTATGGAATTCGTTTGGTTGAATTGAGTCCAAAAGATGACATGAAAAATTTCGAGGAACAACTAAATGAGGTAATTGAAAAAGTAATTAATAAATATTATTCCTATTAGTTTAGTAAATAAAAAAGCTTGCTTTTCAACTATCCTGAAAATTAATATTTTCATTCTTCTGATGGTGCCGCATAGATGCGGCATGGTTTGTCTCCTGTGGAAGAACGAATTAACTTCCATCATCTATGATGCTGCAAAGCGAGGCATGGGTGGATAACGGGAATCAATAGTAACATGATAAGATAAGAATTGTTGTCGTTGTTTTGACAATAAAAATGACAATGACAAAAAGCTCGGATAAACGTTAAATATGTAGAATGACAATTAACACTTGAATTGAAAAGCCTGTATCTTAAATTACCAAGTAATCATTGATGATGTATAAAAGTTTGTGTAAAGCATTTTGCTAGAACAAAAGAAAAAAGGTAGGGTATTCTCTGATTTAGCCATAACAACATTCCAGAGAAAGGAGAACCCTACCTATGTCTAAAAGTATACCGAATGTCGACTGGACAAATCAACTGGAAAGCGTCATTCATCAGTTTGTAAAGGAAAAATTAGAACTGATCATGCGGGAAGAAATCAAGAATTTCCTCGAAATAGAACAAGCCGGAACATCGAATATGAGAAACGGCTGCTATCAACGAAATCTAGATACGCAATATGGCCGGATTGAAGGTCTTTTGGTCCCTAGAGACCGAAACGGAGAATTTCAAACACAGCTGTTTGCCCCTTACCAACGCCACACAGGCTGGCTGGAGGAAGCCATCATCAGGATGTATCAAAGTGGCATGAGCACACGGGAAATTGGCAAGTTTATCGAACGAATTCTAGGAAATGCTTATTCTCCTGCAACGATCAGCCGTATTACCGATGTCGTGAAAGGAGACATCGAGAAATGGCACCATCGTCCACTATCCAAACGTTATTCTGTCTTATATTTGGATGGTTTATACGTAAAACTTCGTCGCGAAACCGTGGAGAAAGAAGCCATTTATGTGGTGTTAGGGGTGAATGAAGAAGGATATCGCGAAATTCTTGATTTCTTTGTGGGAGGACAGGAAAGCGCCTATGTATGGCAGGAGATTCTTCAACAACTATACAACAGGGGCGTAAAGGAAGTGCTTCTGGGCGTATTCGATGGACTACCGGGGTTGGAGGAAGCCTTTAAGGCGGTGTATCCGAAAGCCGATGTGCAGCGTTGTGTCGTTCACAAAGTCCGCAACACGCTCCATCGTGTTCGGAAAAAAGACCAATTCGAAGTGGCCGAGGATCTCAAGCTGATTTATCGCGCGCCGAATAAGGAGATGGCGTTACAAATGTTTCAACAGTTTGAGTCGAAATGGTCCAGCAAATATCCAAGAGAAGTTCAATCTTGGGCCAATGAGTTGGATGTCCTCCTTACATTTATGGATGATCCAAGCAGTATTCGAAGTGTGATTTACACGACCAATGCCATCGAACGAACGATCAAGAAGATTCGGAAACGCCTAAAACCGATGAACAGTTTGAATAGTTTAGAAGCCGCTGAAAAAATCGTGTATTTGACCATTCAAGATTTTAATGAGAAATGGGCAGGGCGAAAGTTGCGAGGATTTGCCGAAGCGCAGGAAGCCCTTCAACGAATGTTTGAAGAACGTTGTCATTAACCAAATACTGCAAATAAACAAAATAGGGGAATTCTCCTTTCCACACAGGAGACTGAATACTCAGTCTCCTGTGTGGAGAAAATCAGTCCCCTATCAATTCAAATCCATTTCAGAGAAACCCTACCCCATTACATTACACAAAATTCTTGACGGTACCTAATCATTGATACAGGCTTGTTTTATTTTTTTGGCGTTTCACTGTAAATTATCACTTTATTTCCGCACAAAAAAGACTCTTTTTTGCACATTCCTTCGGAATATCCCTCTCCCCCTTTCCGAAAGAATGTGCTAAATTTTTTGTGAATTATTTCGGAATGGGACATGGGTGATTTCCAGAGGGGGACGAGGACGTGATTCGGTTTCATGACTTTCAGGTCGATGTCCAGACATATGCCCAGCGGGGAAAACAAAACGACTTTCCCCTTCTTAAGCGGTGCTCTCATTGCCAGACAAAACGCCCTCTTTATCGCCATGGGTACTACGAACGAAATGCTGTGACGTCGCATCAGTCTTATCGCATTTGAATCGCTCGGTATCGCTGCCCGGAGTGCAGGAGGACGGTGGCCGTGTTGCCTTCATTTCTTCTCCTCTATTTTCAGTATACGTTGCCCACCATATGGAGAGTGGTGAAAGAACGGTTGGGCCTGACTCCGAAACGGGGGATGGAGGAGGCTCCACTCCTTCCTACGGATGAAGGGGTTTTGTTTTATGTCCGACGTTTATTCCGAAATTTGAACCACCTTCATTGGTTTTTTGCGGAGCGCTGGAGAAAAATTGGTCCTGCCATCGCCCAAGCGAGAGAACGAGCCCTATGGTGGATCCAGACGATGGAGGAGATCGGCCTCTTTTTCGTCATCCAAGAGATATGGGAGCACCGATCGACGCATCTTTTTGCACGTACATTCAGTTCCTGACTTTACTTATATCCCCTTATATGGAATCATTTATAGATTCCACAAACCTTTCCTCTCGACGGTCGGGGGAATGATCCGATAGGATAGAGACAGGATGGACCGATAAGGTCCTAGAATGGGATGAACGAAGGAGGAGATCGAAATGAATGAGTCGATGAGACAGGAGATCGCTTTATTTCGGTATGGATTGATCGCTCCATTGGTGAATGGACAAGTCGATCCAAAAACGTACTTGAAGGAAGTAGCGGAACGGATCCATCAAGTTCCCCACCATGGAGAGAAACGCATCGCCGCCAAAACGATCCTCGACTGGTGCACGCAGTACAAAAAAGGGGGCTTTGAGGCGCTGAAGCCGAAACGACGGTCGGACCGTGGCCATTCCCGGAGGCTGTCACCTGAAGAAGAGGATCACATTTTAGCCCTGAGAAAAAAACATCCCCACATGCCCGTGACGGTGTTTTACCAACACCTTATCGAGCAGGGGGAAATCCAATCCATCTCTTATTTCACTATATACCGACTTTTAAAAAAATACAACCTCGTGGGGAAAGAAATTTTGTCGATTCCTGAACGAAAACGATTCGCGTACGATCAGGTCAATGAGCTCTGGCAAGGTGATTTGTCCCATGGCCCGTCGATTCGCGTGAATGGCAAAACGCAAAAAACGTTTTTGATTGCCTATATCGATGACTGCTCGCGGGTCGTGCCGTACGCTCAGTTTTCTCTTCCGAGAAATTTGACGGGTTGCGGATCGTGACCAAGGAAGCGCTGCTTCGATACGGAAAGCCGAAGCGAATTTACTCGGATAACGGCAAGATTTATCGGGCGGAACCCTTGCAGTACGCCTGCGCGGAGTTAGGGATCACCTTGATCCATACCCAGCCGTACGATCCGCAAAGCAAATGGAAAATCGAACGATTTTTCCGCACCGTACAGACGCGGTTTTACCCGTTGCTCGAAATGAATTCACCGAAGTCGCTCGAAGAGCTAAACGAGCGATTTTGGAAGTGGTTGGAGGAAGATTACCATCGAAAACCGCATGCCTCGTTGAACGGGAAGACGCCACATGAAGTGTTTCAATCGCAAGTCCATTTGGTGTCGTTCGTCGAGGATTCGGACTGGCTCGACTCGATCTTTTTGAAACGCGAATACCGTAAAGTGAAGGCCGATGGTACGATCACGTTGAACAAGCAGCTGTATGAAGTTCCGCCCCGGTTCATCGGACAATCGATCGAACTCCGTTATGATGAACAAGGCGTGTATGTGTACGAAGACGGTCAACGGGTCGCCGAAGCGGTCCTTGTTCGCTTCGAGGACAATGCCTATGTGAAACGCCATCGGTCACCGTTTGCGACGGTTCCGGTAGAGGGAGGCGAAAACGATGTATAAAACGTTTTATTCCCTTTCCCGGGAGCCGTTTTCGAAGGAGACGAATCCATCAGAGGCTTATCAAGGGGCCTCGTATCAAGAGAGAGGCCCTCGCCGCTTTGGACTACGTGAAACGAACAAGAGGGATCGGGCTATTGATTGGTGAACCAGGGGCCGGCAAGACATTCGCCCTTCGGGCGTTTAAGGAATCCCTGAATCCGTCACTGTATCACGTCGTTTATTTTCCATTGTCAACGGGAAGCGTGATGGACTTTTATCGCGGCCTTGCCTTCGGGCTCGGGGAAGAGCCGAAATACCGCAAGGTCGACTTGTTTTATCAAATCCAACAAGGGATCGAGCGCTTGTATCATGAACAACGGGTAACGTCAGTGTTCATCCTCGATGAAATGCATTTAGCAAAGGATGCCTTTCTGCAGGATATCGCGATCCTGTTCAACTTTCACATGGACTCAACGAATCCGTTTGTCTTGATTTTGGCGGGGCTGCCCCATTTACAGGCAAAACTACGGTTGAATCAACACCGTCCGCTTCACCAACGAATCATCATGCGATACCAGATGGGGCCTCTTGATTAAGGAAGAAGTGGTAGGATATATCGAACACCGCCTGAAACAGGCGGGGGCGAAACACCCGATTTTTACCCCAGCTGCCTTAGAAGCGATCGCCCTGCGGTCGCAGGGGTGGCCGCGGATCATCAACAACCTCGCCACCACTTGCCTGTTATACGGCGCTCAATTAAAAAAACATATGATTGACGAAGACATTGTGCGTATGGCAGCCGAAGAAATGGGGTACTGACACAGCAGGGGCTGATCGGCCCCTGTTATGTTTCATCCCGATCCATCCTCATTCTAGTTAATCATCCGAAATAATGTGCAAACGTTCGGAAATTATCTGCAAAACCTGGAATAATTCGCAAAGATTTTGCACATTATTTCCGAATCCGTCCGAAATAATTTGAAAAAGGGATTCTGAAATAATGTGCTAATTTACAGTTTCACGATTAAAATTCATCATATAAATAGTAAGCAATACTTCTTCATTGATTTTGTGGTAGTGATTGACTAAGGCAAGCTCGCTAAATTTTGGACACTCTCTACCATAGGGATTGTAATACGAACGTTCTGAGATGTGTGAATTATTAAATACTATAACATTGAATAACTTCATTTGTCTGAGCTACAAAGCAACTTTCTTCAGGATAAACAAGGATAGAACGATGGTAATTATTTTTGTTAAACGAATGACTTTTTAGAACGGTTCCATCTTCGGTTATAGCGGCAACTATTGTTTCCAAATTATTAGATACTACCCATAGATAAATGTTCTTGTTAGGAATCCATGTCACACTCGATTCAAATGCTTTTGGAAGAGGACTGTATCTCCAAATAACTTCTCCTTTATAGTTGTAACCTTTTACTTCTCCTTTTGTAACAATCACTAGGCTATTAGTTCCTACAGTCACCGATTGAATATTTTCCTGCTCTTTGATTTCAAGGACTTTCTCTATGTTCTTATTATAAAACGATACTAGTCTTGTTCCAATTCGTAATACTATGTTGTTTTCTGATGTTTCGTAAGCCTCGTAAATAGCGGCTGAAAGTTTTAATTCTTTTTTATTAACTAGACTCTCAAGTTCATATTTTTTCTTGTCTGTTCTTTTTAATTTGAAGTTAGGAAGTTCAACGTTATTTAATCCTGCGCTGAACACGTTTTGTTCTTCACCTTCAGCATCTGGTTTATTTATTTTTAGTTTCCACTTTCCTTTTCTGTCACGCTCAAATATACCAGTAGCAGATTTCTCTCCTCTTTCAAAAGCAAAGTGAACAATACCACGGTCTTCGGAAATAAAATCTAAATAAAATCCATGTGCATCCACTTTGAATTTATCGAGCTGTTGACCATCTTTCGAAAAAGTAACAATATATCCCGGTAGATAGGTAATTTCCTCTCCTGAAGGTATACTTGTAAACAAGACCTCTCCATCTGGGGATAAAAATAGTGACCACATTGTTGAATATATGTGGTTTTTCCAAATGATATTTCCGTCAAAATCAAAACATACCAAGTTATGACTCAAACGGTCTTTTTCTCTTACTTTATCTGGTGCATTTCTTAACTCATCAAACGATTTTCGCGGTCCTTCCTCAATCGCATAGACTCTTTGATTTTTTATATCAATAACACGACTGCCGAACCAACCTTTATTACTTTTTATCTCCCATTTTTTCGAAAACTCCTTAGTCGCAGTAATCTCAGGAGCCACATCGCTTTTGATATCAGTTTTGTCTACATCCGTAAATGTTTTCGCTTCAAAATGATACCACTGATGGTTTTCTGGTGCTAACCAAAAATAACCTTGGCTATTAACCCCGCCATCAAAAAACACGTTTCGACCAGATAAGGTGAATAGTTCCATTCCAGGATGACCTTCTGAACCTGTTATGAGATTTCCAGTGTCTTTGTGTAGTTCATATAATCGATTATCTTCACATACAACAAGATATTTTTCTTGATTAGGAATTAATTGAATAGTGGAGGCTTGTTTTGGCAGTTTCGCTCCGTAAATAAATTTCCCATCTCTGTTTAACCAGAAGGTTTCGCCAGATTGGAAAGAGATAACTAATTTATCATCTATCCAAGAGATATATCTACCCTCATTTTTAAATGTGTTAATCCATTTAAGTTTTCCGCTACTATCCCAAGCAGACACTCGCCCTTTCTCTTCTAAAATGAACAACATATCTGTTTTTGGGTCATGCGCAAAGCCAGAGAATGGTGAATTAAAAGTCATTCTCTCTAATCCCATTGAAAATTGAGCTGCTAGTTGTTTAGCAAACATGCTAATTGCTTCTTCTTCTGTTTTTGGTGGGACAGATAATTCGCGTTGAAGTTCTTCTTGTTTTTGTTGTAATTCTTTTTCTTTCAGCTCAGAAATAGCAATTCTGGCTTTTAAATTCCCATTGATATCTAAGCGGTACAATCTATCCATACTTGAGACGAAGATATCCGTTGAATCTGTTGAAACCTCAAGTAAGTAAGGCATAAAACTAAGTTCACCGAACATCGTAGCGATTTTTTCTTTAAAAGAAATACCCCATTTTAAATCCCCGTTAAAGTCAAAGCAATAAAGTTCACCAGGACCATCGTATGTTTCACGGGTTCCTGCTAACCAAAAATTATCACCTATTACAAATCTAAAGGGTTGCCATTGAAACTCATATACAACAGCTTGTTTATTGCTGTAATGTACAAAAGCTACTTTTTCTTTATTGTGTAGTAGGACCCCCATATGATTCGCTGCAACCGGATTCATTTTTTCTAACGCTGTTTCTTTTAAGGTGATTTGTTGTACTTGTTCTTTGGTGATAATTTCAATTGTTCCGGCAGCTTCGACAACAAGTAAATCTTGATTATGATAAAGATGCCGGAATTTTCTACGAGACCTTGTTTCAAAACCTATCAATTTAGCATTTGTCTTGGATACAGAAAAAAATGAATTCCACGTAGGTTGGCTACTCATTTGTAATTGAACGGTTGATAGTCGTCGAAATTTATTCTTCTTAACAAAGTTAAAATATTCAGATTGTTTTATTGTTGTTGAATGACGCTCTGAGTTTATCATTGGAGCAGAATTAGGTTCCTTGACAAATGAATTAGAAAATAACTTCTTTATAGAGTCGAATATTCCCATGTCTTTACCCCCCCTGAACCAAAAAACAACTTTCACTTAAAGAGTTTACTATAATTAACCTATTCCCTCAAAAATTGAGACAAACGAAGGGGGGAAATATTCAGTCGCCTTGCAGTTTGAGCGACCGCTTTCCCTTCATCGATCACCAATTTTACTGCGTGTATTTTGAATTCTTTATCAAAACGTCTAGTTATATAGACACTCCCCATGATTGGTAGGTTTACTATACATTTCTCTATTCGTTGTGTCTATAATTTAGATTAACATCAGTTAATTCAAAAGAAACCAAACCTCGAGATTGTCAAACTTAAAAGATCTCCAGTTCAACCAATTAATGAATTAGAGATCTAATTCAACCTAAGTACAAGGAGACAGGTTATCTAATGTTACGGTGAACCGTTACATAAGTAAGTGAGGTTGTTAACTTGTTAACGACAATAACCAATGTTAAGGATAAACAATAAAAATATTGTTATTTATCAGAATATTTATAATTAATTTGATATTTCGTTTTTAGGAGGAATATAAATGTAACGTGGCCAATTAGTATGTTAGTTGTACAAAAAAAGTTGATTATATTATATATAAATCTATAAATAATAATGATATACTATTAATTAAATAATGATATACTTATAATCAAATAGTGATATACTATAGATATGATTGTGCAGAAAAGGTGTGTGGCGAGGACCTGGATAGCTTTGACTTAAGCAGGTGCGCCTGCATCTTTTCTGCAAAATATTGGGGGTAAGGATGAGAAAAATGAGTAACAGACAAACTAGAACAGACGTTATCTTAATTGGTGCAGGAATCATGAGTGCGACTTTAGGGACATTGTTGAAAGAATTAGCACCGGAATGGGAAATTAAAGTGTTTGAGAAGCTCGGCAAACCAGGAGAAGAAAGCTCTAACGAATGGAATAATGCGGGAACGGGGCATGCTGCACTATGCGAGCTTAACTACACACCTGAGAAACCGGATGGATCTATTGATATTAGCAAAGCTATAAGAATTAATGAACAGTTCCAAGTTTCCAAACAGTTTTGGGCTTACCTTGTAAAAAACAATCTGTTACAAAATCCGCAAGAGTTCATCAGACCGTTGCCCCACATAAGTTTAGTCCAAGGGGAAAATAATGTGAGATTTTTAAAGAAACGTTTTGAAGCGCTATCAAACAATCCATTATTCCAGGGAATGGAATTTTCTGATGATCCGGAAAAACTGAAAGAATGGATGCCGCTTATAATGGAAGGCCGTACATCGAATGAACCGATCGCGGCAACCAAAATCGACTCAGGTACGGATGTTAACTTTGGCGCTTTAACGCGCATGTTGTTTGACCACTTAAAGAGAAAAGGTGTCGAAATAAACTACAAGCATAGTGTTAAGGATATTAAACGTACCAGCGATGGCCTGTGGGAATTGGAAGTAAAGGATCTCAATAGCGGTTCTGTTGAAATCCATAAGGCTAAATTCGTATTTATTGGAGCCGGTGGGGGAAGTCTGCATTTGCTTCAAAAATCTGGTATTCCAGAAGGCAAACATATTGGTGGATTCCCTGTAAGCGGATTATTTATGGTATGTAATAATCCAAAAGTTGTGGAGAAACATCATGCAAAAGTTTACGGTAAAGCTAAAATCGGTGCTCCTCCAATGTCTGTTCCGCACCTTGATACACGGTATATCGACAACAAAAAAATGTTGCTCTTTGGACCGTTTGCAGGTTTCTCGCCTAAATTCTTAAAAAATGGTTCAAATATGGATTTGTTTGCTTCCGTAAAACTGCACAATCTCGGAACTTTGTTGGCGTCAGCTTTTAAAAACTTTTCTTTGGAAAAATACTTGATCCAGCAGCTTATGTTAACGAAAGAAAAGCGCATGGAAGAGTTGCGCGAGTTTGTCCCGACGGCTAAATCAGAGGATTGGGATATAGTCGTCGCGGGCCAACGTGTGCAAATTATCAAAGATACTGAAGCTGGCGGTAAAGGAACGATTCAATTTGGCACGGAAGTTGTTAGTGCCGCAGACGGCTCGATCGCTGCATTGCTCGGCGCTTCTCCTGGTGCTTCTACTGCCGTACACGTAATGCTTGAGGTGATTAAAAAATGCTTCCCACAACATATGAAAGAGTGGGAACCGAAAATAAAAGAAATGATTCCTTCTTATGGCGTGTCACTAGCGAAAAACCCAGATCTTTTCCAAAAACTTCATGATTCAACAGCAGAGACGCTCGGTCTAAACGAAAAAGAACCGGTCTCTGGTGTAAGCGAAAAAGAACTGGTTTATAGTTAATTCTTTGGATGCAGAAACAAAGGTATTGAATGAAAAAGTTTAAGCAACACTTTTCATCAATGGACAATTATTTCTATGATAAAGAGATGGAAAAGTCAATGATTATAAAACAGAGGTAATATATAAAAAATACAGAATAATAGAATATGATTGAAAATAAAACATAGAACCTTTGATCCATCTTTGGATTAAAGGTTCTTTTTTTCGAATTCGCAGTTAGAGAAGCTGCGGTGAACCGTATCACAAAAAAAGAAGTGCTTCTGGGCGTATTCGATGGTCTTCCGGGGCTAGAGGAAGCCTTTAAGGCCGTTTATCCGAAAGCCGATGTGCAGCGTGCGTTGTATCCTTCACAAAGTCCGTAACACTTTAAATCGTGTTCGGAAGTTTGAAGAACGTTATGTTAGCCAAATGTTGCAAATAAACAAATAAGGGGATTCTCCCTTTACACACAGGAGACGGAACATTCAGTTTTATTAGTGGAGGAAACCGATCCCCTACCCATTTCCGAGATTCCCTATCTATCTTACATTACACAAAATTCTTGACGGTACCAAGTTATTTGATGATTTTTCAAAATATCTAGGTCATAAGACGGCTCCTTAAGGAACGGCACTGATACTTTAAGTATTTGGTTTAATCCTAAGTTTGAAAGAGTGAAGCCTACGAGAGTAACGGCGAATACTACTGATTTATAACTTGCTTTTGGAATGAGATTTGGAAAATATTGGCCGCAGGCTGCTGTTAATCCCACCACTGTTATGAAACAAGCTAACGTAAAAATGAACCCAAGCAAAGCTGTGCCGCTTTGTCCCAATAAAAGCGTTGAAGCAGAGGACAGGATATCCGCGCCGTTTTCAAACGACCCGTTTGCAGCCATTTTTCCTCCAATCAATCCAAGACTGACGTATACTAGTGCGAGTAATACCCCTGCAATCATACCGGCTTTCAAAGTATATTCTGTTAATTTCTTACTGTCTTGCACTCCTCTTTGTTGAATGGAGGTGAGAATGACAATTCCAAAGGCCAATGCGGCTAAGGCATCCATTGTGTTATATCCTTCAATGAACCCTTTAAAAAATGCTCCGGTTTGATAGGCTTCTGATGGCGATTGAAGGTGCATCCAGCTTAACAAACCCAACTGCACACAAGATAACCATCGATAAAAGCAAGATCGGAGTGATCCAACGTCCCATGTATTTTTCCATTTTGGAAGGGTTTAAGCTTATCACATAGATAAGGGAAAAGAAGATAACCGTATATAAAAATAAGGACGAAGATGAGTTCTTCCACGATTCGCTAAGGAAAGGTGTAACGCTCATTTCATACGCAACAGTTGCATTTCTCGGAATGGCCAGAAATGGTCCGATACATAGATAAATAATAACCATAAAGGCTATGCTGAATACCGGATGAACACGATCCCCGATGGTTTGAACACCGCCCTTTACGAGGGAAACAGCAAACAGCACTATAAATGGCAAGCCAACGCCGGTAATAATAAATCCTGGCATGGCCAGCCAGTAGGAAGTACCGGATTCAGCACCTAAGAATGGCGGGAAGATCAGGTTTCCTGCGCCGAAAAACATCGAAAACAACATCAATCCAATCGATAAGGTGTCTGATTTTTTCAAAGTAATCTCCTTTATTGTTTAGAATATATAAAAACCCGTCCCTACATATAGGGACGGGTCAGCTTATCGACTTTGTCGACAAGCTGAAGGCTGTCTGGACAGCTTTATTTTTATGCCTCTTTTCTCCATTCTTCGTACGGCTCGTCCCAGCAATCCGTATTGTGAATTCCGATGTTACGAGCGTAAAAGACAGGGTTTTTCCCGCTCTTTCTTTGCTCCATGTAATCGGCTAATGCCGCAAATGCTACTTTTCCAAGCATGAAGATGGCGATTAAGTTGATGATGGCCATTAACGCCATGAATAAATCAGCCAAATTCCAAACGAGTTCAAGGCTGGCAAGCGATCCCCAGATAACCATGACGACAACAGCGAGGCGATAAACGAATAGCGCCGTTTTGCTAGATTGAATAAACTCAATGTTTGTTTCGCCATAATAGTAGTTTCCAATAACGGAACTAAACGCGAATAAAAAGACACAGATAGCGACGAATTCTTCGGCCCAGCCGCCGATATGCGCGCTTAACGCCGCTTGCGTTAAGGCGATTCCATCAAGTCCTTCTTTCGTATACTCACCAGATAATAAAATCATAAATGCCGTCGCGCTGCAGACGAGCAATGTATCCGTAAACACACCTAACGTTTGAATGAGGCCTTGTTTGACGGGATGCGACACCTCAGCGGTTGCCGCCGCGTTCGGTGCACTACCCATACCTGCTTCATTGGAGAATAAACCGCGTTTAATTCCCATCATCACCGCTGCACCTAACGTGCCGCCGACAGCTGGTCCAATGCCAAACGCGTCTTTTATGATTAACGAAAACATGGATGGGACGTCTGTAATATTTGTAAGCAATACGTAAATCGCTACTAATAAATATAGTCCAGCCATCACAGGAACGATAATCGATGTAGCGACAGCGACCCGCTTAACTCCACCGAAAATAATGATTGCTGTTAATACTGTAATCATAATTCCAACAATAGTACGGTCTACATCGAATGCGTTTTCAAACGCAAACGTAATCGTATTTGCTTGAACGGAGTTAAAAACAAGACCAAAACTGAACGTAATGAGTACCGCAAAAATAATTCCCATCCAACGTTTGTTCAACCCTCGTTCCATGTAATATGCTGGGCCGCCGCGATAATTGCTTCCGTCTTTTACTTTATAAATTTGCGCAAGCGTGCTTTCGACAAAACTGGATGCTCCGCCAATCAAAGCGATTAACCACATCCAAAAAACCGCGCCGGGACCACCGAGAGAAATAGCGAGAGCTACTCCTGCTAAGTTACCCGTTCCTACGCGTGAAGCTGTACTGATGAAAAACGCTTGTAAAGAGGAGATGCTTCCTTTTTGGTTAGGGGATTCCGCGATCACGCGAAACATTTCACGAAAATAGCGAAATTGGACAAATTTTGTGCGAAACGTAAAATAAAGACCCATGAAGATCAGTAATGCGATTAAGACGTAAGACCACAACCAGTCGTTCAGCAGTGAAATGATCTTCTGTAGTAGCTCCATTCTGTCACCTCACATGATAGTTTACTTTTACTTTAACATATTAACATAAATTTTAATATTTTGTATCATCAATGTTGCATAAACCAGCTTCCAAAAAGCCCCTTACCAACGGCACACCGGCTGGCTGGAGGAAGCCATCATCAGGATGTATCAAAGTGGCATGAGCACACGGGAAATTGGCAAGTTTATTGAACGAATTTTAGGCAATGCCTATTCTCCTGCAACGATCAGCCGTATTACCGATGTAGTGAAAGAAGACATCGAGAAATGGCACACTCGTCCACTGCACAAGCGTTATTCTGTCTTATATTTGGATGGTTTATACGTAAAACTTCGTCGCGAAACCGTGGAGAAAGAAGCCATTTATGTGGTGTTAGGGGTGAATGAAGAAGGATATCGCGAAATTCTTGAATTTTATGAAGCTCGATTCGCCTACCAGTGCGATTTTGTCGGCATTAATCTTTAATGTCATTATTATTCCTTTATTGATTCCTTTAGCGATGAAAGGAATTACGTATAAGCCGATGCCAGCTGTGAAGCTATTGCGCCGAAACTTATTGATATATGGTTTAGGCGGAGTGATCGCTCCATTTATCGGCATTAAGCTTATTGATCTTTTTACCGGGGTATTTGTTTAAGAGGAGAGGAGGAAAGAGGTTATGAAATCCATTCGTTTAGCTATCGTCATGATCCTGTTATTCGGTTTAGGTTATCCTGCCTTGATGACCGGAATTGCACAAGCGCTCTTCCCTCATCAGGCGAATGGAAGCATTGTTTATAGCGATGAAAACAAAGCTGTAGGCTCGAAGTTAATCGGTCAATCATTTCAAGATCCAAGGTATTTTCATGGGCGCATCTCTTCCATTAATTATGATTCGGCTGCCTTAGGTTTACCTAACTATGCCCCTTCTAACGAAGAAATGATTCAGCGAACAGAGCAGGCAGCTGAAGAATGGTTAAAGAAAAATACAGGAAAAACAAAAGAAGAGATTCCGTTAGATTTAATCACGAATTCCGGCTCAAGATTAGATCCTCATATCAGCCCGGATGCGGCTTTTTTTCAAGTTCCAGCTGTAGCGAAAGCAACCGGTTTATCTGAAGAACAACTAAAGAAACTAGTAAACAAGCATACCGAAGGAAGAATGCTCGGTATTTTTGGAGAGCTGCGGGTGAATGTATTGAAATTAAACATGGAACTGCAAAAGTTGATGGAATAAAAATCTTGATATATGCGCAAAGAAATGAGTCCAGAAGAAATTTTGAAGAAAAAGGCCGCCCCAAAATCTCTGATTGGGACGGCCTTTTTAGTTTTGGATAAAAATTCCATACATTATAGGACACACATGTCCTTAAAGCTAGTTATTTAATAATTTCTCCAAATGTTTAACCGTAGGTGTTAAATTGGCAAGGAAGTAAGATTCTCTTAATCTGCGGGATGGGTCGCTTTGTTGCAAG
Organism: Parageobacillus toebii NBRC 107807; assembly: GCF_003688615.2. GTDB lineage: Bacteria > Bacillota > Bacilli > Bacillales > Anoxybacillaceae > Parageobacillus_B > Parageobacillus_B toebii. The sequence continues at coordinate 2,255,098 of NZ_CP049703.1, forward strand.
TAGCCGGCTCCTCCATGATGTAACATTGAACCATGGACCGCTTTTAAAGTGAGATAAGTAACGTTTAAACGGATTCTTAATAAATCTTCGCAATGTTGCGTCAAATCAGAAGACTGAACAAGACGGTATATTTCTTCACGGATGGATGTTAGTTCGTTTTCTAATTCCTCTGGTTGAATGCTTAAATATCGATTGCATCCGTTTTGTTTATTTTGTATTTTTTTCATCGACTGGATAGAAGCGTCTGTAACTCCCAATCCTAGCGGGATTTGATAAATAAGAAATGAAGGACGTATTTTTGGCACAAAGTCATCCGCTTGCTCAGAAATAATCCATTGATCCGGAATGAACACTTCATTGAATGTGCATGCATACGTTGCGCTTCCATTCAGTCCTAAATAGTCTAGCTTCTCCTTTAACACCAATCCTTGCACATGGCATGGGACAAACGCCATGATCCGCTGTTTTTCATTAACGGATGCGATAATACCAAACCAATGATTTTGCCCTAAGTTGGAGACAGACGGCAAATGGCCGTTAATGATATATCCTTTCGGAGTTCGTTCTGCTTTCAAATGGAGAGATTCAAGCCCATCGTAATATTTCATTGGATTAGACAGTCCGGTTCCCCCAAGCACCTCTCCGCTTTCAAGCAGCGGTAAAACTTCATTTTTGAGGTAAGAGTTTTCACATGTTCGCAAGTATGTCAGCGCCGCTAAGTGGCACCAAAGGGTAAAAGCTGTTGTCATGCATATTTTTGCCGTTTCCTCGACTAATTGCATTTCACGGGAAAGAACCTCTTTTTTTGAAAGCCCCGCTGACAATAGGAAACCGTATTTCCCGATATTTTCTAAAAATTCACGGGGATAATAGGCTTTTGTATCAATTTTTCTTACTAAAGGCTTTAATTGGTTGTAAAGCAAATCGTTGAATGCCTTTTTTGCTTCTGATTCCATAATGGCCATTTACCGCCACCTCCTATCTGATTATGTATTTTCTTTGTGAATAAGGGACATCGAATTATGACAATTTATGTAACTAGTAATTTAATGATAGTCAAACCCCAGCGGGAATGTGAAAATTCCAGCTGAGGTTAGGGGAATGTTATTTGTTTGGCAAAATTTCTGTAACCGTATCAATCGGTGCTTTCACAGCTTCACGGGCTCTTTTGACAGCGGATTCATCCGGTGCATTATAAAAGCAAAGGCATTTTGTCATATCTTCGCATACATACGTTCTAGAGAAAGTGACTTCCGGTACTTCTGCATAGTGTACGGAATTCTTTTTCTTTCTTTCTAAATAATCTTCCATGGTGAGATTTTCAGGAAGGTTCCATTCGACTACGTAGTTTACGGTATCCGCTTCTTTTTTGACTTCTTCGATATCTTTTCCAACTAAACGGACCGGTTTAATAAGAGTAACAGGAATGCCTAACAGTCTTAAGCGATCATTAATAATATTTCGTTCTTCGCTTTCAAAAATGAAAAATGCTCTTGAAAAATCTTTGGAAACTTGGACTTCAATGAGATTTGCATTGTTTTTTCTTACTTCTTCCTTAATCTCGGAAACTTTCTTTTCAAATCCTTCTTTGTCCTTTACTGCCCCATTTAAAATCGATTCCACTAAGTAAAGCGCCATTTTTATTGCCTCCTTTTATTATTATAACCTTAAATTCTTATAAAATTAATATGATTTTATGGTAATTTTATTATAGTTAGTTCAAAAAATCAACCTTAAAAATAAATTATTCTGAATTTATTACTTTGTCACATAAATTTGGTAAGTATACCTCCATATCACATGTTTTGGGCCATGAACATGCACTATACCAGAAGAAATTGAAAATTCGGCGTCTGATGAAATAAGAAGTTTTTTGACGTTCAGAGGCAAGTGTGGAACATGCTCCTTTGATAAAAAATAGTGGTAAACGAAATTTCTATTCTGCGAAAGGTAAGTTATAATTGAACCGAAACGAGAACAGGAGGTTTTTTTATGAAAGATAGATATGATTTGCCTTGCAATATCGCCCAATCCTTGAACATCATCGGTGATCGCTGGACATTGTTGATTGTTCATGAAATTTTAATGGGGCGTCAGACATTTAATGAAATAAGAAAATCGTTAAAAGGGATATCCTCCAATCTTTTATCGGATCGTTTGAAATATTTAGAAGAAACCGGTTTGATCACTTCTGCTTTATATTCTGAACACCCGCCAAGATACAAATACATGTTAACGAAAAGCGGAAAGGATTTGGAAATGGTGTTTAACGCCCTAATCCTTTGGGGCAGAAAGCATTTAAAAAAATGTTATAAAAAATTGGTGCATGAATCTTGCGGGCATGAGGTGGAAATTTCCTACTATTGTCCGCAATGTAAAACAAATGTAGAGAATTTGGCCGTTGTCGAAGTCGATTCTGAAAATATTCCCGAAAAGCGGTGATAATGGCTAGTAAAAAAGACAGAGAGCATCATACTTTCTGTCTTTTTTACTAGTTTATTTATTCGATAACATTCCCCATTGCTTTTCTACCCATCTTTCGAATAATTGGATTGCCTTGTCAAGAATAAGCCCCAAGATGCCGATGAAGATGATTCCGGCTAAAACAAGATCCAAACGTAAAGAATTTCTCGCATCGACGATTAAATAACCCAATCCGGATTGGGCGCCGACCATTTCACCGGCAACGAGGAAAATCCAAGCGGTGCCGAGTGCGATGTGAAGCCCGTTGGCGATAAATGGAAAAGCGGCAGGAAAAATGATTTTCGTCATTAGATGGGGCTGCTTGATCTCAAAGTTATCCGCCACCTTTAAATATATACGGTCCACTTTCCTTACAGCGGAAACGGTGGAAAGCAATACTGGGAAAAACGCTGCGATAAATATAATCACAATCGCAGGGATGTCTCCAATTCCAAACCACAAAACAATAAAGGGTGACCAGGCAATCGGTGAGATAGGTCTTAGGACTTGAACAATCGGATCAATAATATTCCATAATTTTACTAGACGGCCTAACATGAGTCCCAATATAGCAGCAGTAACCACCGCTGAGAGATAACCAATGAAAAACCGGATGAGGCTCACTTTTAGATGTACAAATAGAGTGCCGTTGGTAATCAGAGCCCCAATTCCTTCCCCTACTTTTAAAGGAGAAGGGAAGAGGGCCTCTTCATAATTTCCAATTACAATCACGGTTTGCCATACAGCAATTAATATCGAAAATCCTATGATGACGTTGGTGAATTTCTTTATCATGTTCATACGATCACTTCACTTTATCTATTAATGAATTATCGACAAATTCTTCATAGGACGGAGGATTCTTGGACAATCCCGTTTCGACCATGTACTGACTTAGTTCTTCGTATGCGTTTTTATCTATTCTTAAATCTTTAAATGAAATCCATTTTAAGGATAAATTGAGCACATCTTTATTTACCTTCATGTATTTGGAGGAAGCTTCATAGGTATACTCATCTTTTAATTCTGCTTTTTTTCCGGCTTTGACATATTCACTAACAAACTCTTGAGCGACTTTTCTTTCGTTGCGGATAAAGTCATTTCTTAAAACCAGCGCGCAGCACACAGAATGTTTCCAAAGGTCTTCAGATTGGAATAACACCTTACCCTTATTCATTGCTACAGACAGAGCCCCAAAAGGTTCTGCCACTGCATATCCGGATATTCTGCCTTCTGAAAGGGCTGCCGGCATTTCGGCAGGAGGCAGTTCAACGATATTCACATCTTTATATTGAAAACCTTCCTGCTTTAACATTTGATAGAGCAATAGATTATGTGTAGAAAACTTATGAGGAATCGCAAAGTTTTTCCCTTTTAAATCTTTTACGCTGTGAATATTATGGGACGTCACAACCACATTTCCATCTCTGTGTCCTAACGCCACTGCTTTTAAATCAACGCCTTGTTCTTTTGCTTTCATCGCCAATTCCACAAGCACGCTCGCTCCATCAATCCGACCTGTATTCAGTGCATCCATTAGTTCAGGCCATGAGCCGAATTTAATGAGTTCGAGATTAAAATTCCGGGACTGGCCTTTTTCTAGTTCTTTTTCTATATATAGGGGTAGGGCGTGGGTAATCGGCAAGTATCCTATTTTAATGGTCCGCTTTCCGTTTGTGTTGGAATGAGCACTATTGGAATTACAAGCGGTTAGGCTAAAAGCTACTGTCATGATGAATAAAGAAATCATAAGTTTCCTTAATTTTTTCTTCATGGAAATATACCTCCTTTATTATTGCGCTGCATGACTATACTATCTAAAGATTTGGGCAATTTTGCGTGTATAAGGGTTTGTATACATCCTTGGTTAAGTTAGTTAAATATTATAATCAATGGGAGGGGTCGGACGATGAAAATGAAATTCTTCAAGAATAATCTTTCGATAATATTGGAAGTCGCTGTGACTTCGATCTCTAGGCCTTGGGGTGTCAATTTTTAATTCTCTATGGATTCGGCCAGGATTTGCGCTCATGATCAACACCCGATCTGATAAATATACTGCTTCGTCAATATCATGGGTCACAAGAATGATGGTTGTCTTTTCTTTATCTTGAAGACGCAAGAGTTCGTCTTGTAAATAATAACGGTTAAAAGTGTCCAGTGCGGCAAACGGTTCGTCCATTAATATTACCTCTGGTTGAATCGCAAGCGCCCGGGCAATCGCGACTCGTTGTTGCATCCCGCCTGACAATTCATGGGGAAAGCGTTCAGCATAGTCATGTAAACCAACTAGCTTTAGATAATCGAAAGCCCGGCTTCGTCGTTGTTCGGAGGTTAAGTTCATCCCTTCGAGACCTAACTCGACATTTTTCAGGACGGAACGCCAAGGCAGGAGGCCATAATGTTGGAATAACATTACACATCGCCGGCTAGGTCTTTCCACTACATTTCCATCCAACAGGACATGACCTTGGTCTGGTTTTTCGAAACCGCCGATAATATTTAAAAGTGTACTTTTTCCGCAGCCGCTCTGGCCAAGGATGGAGATGATTTCCCCTTTTTCTATGCGAAAGGAGATTTGTTGGAGCACTGGTTCTAATTTTCCTTGATTAGGAAAGCTTTTGCTCAAATTCTCCACTTGAATGATTGCTGAATTTTTCAATCGCCTAACCTACCTTTCATTGTTTTATAGAAACGGACAGACATTTTAGGCAGTGAATAAACGCGGCATTTATGTTTTTTAAAATAATTAATTCCTATATGTTTAATATGATTAATATTTGCTAGTAATTTTATGATACTTTGTTCAAAAAATCAACCTATAATTTTAAGATAATTCTAAAACGTTTGTTTGGAAATCCAGATAGAACACATTTAGTATTTCAAGGGCATTCTTATTCGTTATTGCTTAACTCTAATCAACTAAAATTTGCTAGAAGGATTTTGGTATATATGGTAATATTTTTACACTGATATGCGATGTTGGTTGTTCGATTTTGATACAAAAATCAAGGAGGCAAACGGTGATGCGGTTAACAGAGGAAGAAGTGCAATCTCTTTTACAAGAGATGGAAGGTTGGAAGTTGGTGGAGGAGCGATGGATTGCGAAAAAGTATCGCTTTCAAGACTATTTGCAAGGAATCGAATTTGTGCGGCAAATTGCGGCCATTTCGGAAGAAGCAAACCATCATCCGTTCATTTCCATTGATTATAAGTTAATCACGGTAAAGATTTCGTCTTGGCGAGCGAAAGGACTCACGAAGCTCGATTTCGAACTGGCGAAAAAATATGATGAGGTTTACGACAAAATGAAATGATCAACGCAGAGTAAGAGGGGAAAGCAATGCTTTTGAAATGGATTCGATGTGAAGTGGAGGAAGAGAAGAAAGCTTTGTTTTCCGCCGCGCAAGAAAAATGGCGCGATTTGAAAGGATGCCCTGGTTTTCTCGGGCAAATTGGCGGCTGGAATATTGCAAAGCCGCAAGAAGCGTGTATATTGGCGTTTTGGGAAAATCTTGATTTTTATCAATCCTTTATTGAGTGATAAACATGACGAAATTTTTGAACAAAGCAGGCAAAAAGGAACGTATTACAAAACTAGTTCAATAGAAGAATTTGTTGAAAAACTTATTTCCTATGAAAAGCTAATGCCAATCGAGATACTCCATTCATCGCAGGATTTTGTATTGACTGGAATCCTAGCTTTTCTTTTCGTGTTCGTCCTGCTGGCTTGGAGGAAACAAAACACAAATAATCGGCAAGAAAATACAGAAAATTCATTGACTTTTATGGGCAAAGAAAATATCCTAATTATAAAGTTTGAAAAGCAGAGGAGAGATGAGTGATGAGTTTAGTTCAGCAAAGAAGAGGTTATTTCGGAGAATTTGGCGGAAGCTTCGTGCCGCCAGCATTGCAGGAAGCGCTTGATTATTTGGAGGAGCAATTTCTCAAGTACAAAGACGATCCAGCGTTTAACGATGAATTTAAGTTTTATTTAAAGGAGTATGTCGGCCGTGAAAATCCGCTTACATTTGCGGTTCGGCTCACTGAACGTTTAGGCGGGGCGAAAATCTATCTAAAGCGCGAAGATTTGAACCATACAGGTTCGCATAAAATTAATAACGTCATCGGACAGATTTTGCTTGCAAAACGAATGGGGGCGAAACGCATAATTGCCGAAACCGGGGCGGGACAACATGGTGTCGCCACCGCGACGGCTTGCGCGATGTTTGGCATTGATTGCACCATTTATATGGGCGAGGAAGATACAAGACGCCAGGCATTAAACGTGTTTCGCATGGAGCTTTTAGGCGCAAAAGTCGTTTCGGTATCAAAAGGACAGAGAAGATTAAAGGATGCCGTCGATGAAGCGTTGAATGACTTTGTTCAAAACTATAAGGATACGTTCTATTTGCTTGGTTCAGCGGTTGGACCTCATCCGTATCCAAGTATCGTTAAACATTTTCAGTCTGTTATAAGCGAAGAAAGCAAACGGCAAATTTTGGAAAAAGAAGGACGTTTGCCTGATGTCGTCATCGCTTGCGTTGGCGGTGGAAGCAACGCGATTGGCGCGTTTGCTCATTATATCGATGAACCAAGCGTGCGCCTGATTGGCGTCGAGCCGGAAAAAGCGGCGACACTTACCAAAGGTGTCCCGGCCGTGCTTCATGGGTTTAAATGCTTAGTATTGTTGGATGAAGAAGGAAATCCTCAGCCGACTTATTCGATTGCCGCCGGTCTTGACTATCCGGGAATTGGTCCTGAGCATAGCCATCTGAAAGTATCCGGACGTGCCGAATATTATACGGTGACAAATGAGGAAGTTCTTGAAGCATTCCAGCTTTTGTCGAAAACGGAAGGGATTATTCCAGCGCTTGAGAGCGCCCACGCGGTTGCTTATGCAATAAAATTGGCACCAACATTGGATAAAGATCAAATTATAATCGTTAATCTTTCAGGGCGTGGCGATAAAGACGTTGAGCAAGTGTTTCATATGTTAAAGTAAGAAATACAAACGCCGCCAAAAGCGCGGCGTTTCAACGATTTTGTCAAACGACAGAATCGTTTTTTTTATGATATATGCTGAGAAAATAATTAAGAAGAAGCCGCTTCCGTACTACTGCCAATCTAACCTAGAGATTCAACAAAATCGTTAAACTTATGAATCTGTGATTTCTGTTAACGTGTCTGGCCATCGTTTTTTAGAGACGAGCGTTTGAAGAAAACGAGGTGAGAAGAATGAAATTTTTTCTGCTTTTTGTTCTAGGAGTATTCGCTGCTCTTTTTTTCTTCGGCTTTCTGTCAAATACAACGAAAACACATAGAGAAAATAAAAGAAGAGGCAGCGAAGTGCTTCCGCCGTTTTATCATGATACTTCATCCAGCAATGATCACAACGATTACTGCGATTTCAGCGGCGATGGCGGTGGAGATAGTGGAGGGGGAGGAGGCGATTGAACGTTCATCAAATGGTATTGGTGGACCCTTGCAACACTTCGCAAGCACCATGCAACCCTTTTTTGAAATCAATTGACTTGTGAGTCAATATTTTTTTATAATTGGATTGACTGGTAAGTCAATTAACACAAAGCCGCCCGAAGGAGTGGGAAGTATGAAAATTGTAGACGTCAAGAATTTGACCAAGACGTATAAAAAAAACAGGGGAATAAAAAACCTTACATTTTCCATTGAAGAAGGGGAAATTTTTGGTTTTATCGGCCCGAACGGAGCAGGCAAGAGCACAACCATTCGAACACTTTTAAATTTCATATATCCGACTAGCGGAAGTGCGACTATTTTCGGAAAGGATATCATCAAACACTCAAAAGAAATAAGACAAAACGTCGGTTATCTGCCGTCTGAAGTCCATTATTATGATGATATGAAGGTGATCGATTTATTAAAATACTCCGCTGGCTTTTACAAAAAATTTGATTCAAAGAGAATGAAAGAACTGGCAGAAAGACTTGACTTGGATCTTAATAGAAAAATTGAGGATCTTTCATTTGGAAACCGAAAAAAGGTTGGGATTGTCCAGGCGCTTTTGCATGAGCCAAAACTTCTAATTTTAGATGAACCGACAGGTGGACTCGACCCGCTAATGCAGAACACCTTTTTTGAGCTTCTTGCGGAGGAAAGAGAGAAGGGGGCAACGATCATTTTCTCCTCCCATATTCTTTCTGAAGTGCAAAAAATGTGTGATCGGGTCGCTATTATTAAGGAAGGGGAGCTTATTAAAGTAGAAACGATTGAAAATCTCACAAAGAACAATTTGAAAAATATCACGATTACTTTTGACCAATCGGGACCAATCGACTTCAATCTGGAAGGAGTAGTTAAGAAAGAGGTAAACGGCAATGAAATGACACTGCTTTACAGCGGGGATATGAAGGCGCTTCTGCATAAATTAAATACTCTGCCGGTTAAGGATCTATTAATCGGAGAACCGACTCTTGAAGAAGTATTTATGCATTACTATGAAAAGTGAGGGAAGGATCGAAAATGATTTTTAAGAGAGAGTTTAAGCGAAATTTAAAATCATTGATCATTTGGAGCATCGTGCTCAGCGGGCTTATTTTATTGACGTTAAGTATTTATCCTCAGTTTGCCGAGCAGCAAAAAGAAATGACCAAACTCCTTGAGGCCTATCCGGAATCGATTAAAAAAGCGTTCGGAATGAATGAGTTAAACATGGGAGATTTGATGGGTTTTTACGGGGTAGAAATTTATATGATGACCACCCTGTTAGGAAGCATATACTCGGCAATCTTTGCATCCAATATTCTGGCCAAAGAAGAAAATGAAAAAACGATTGAATTTTTGTTGTCAAAGCCTGTCACAAGAAGCCGAATCGTAACAGAAAAACTTCTGGCCGTTTTGGTAAATATTTTGATTTTTAACGTAGTTTCAGCCGTAGCAAGCATCATTGGATTTCAATTTGCAAAAGACCCGGATGTTCCGACAGACACATTTAGTTTATTAATCGCCGCAACGATATTGCTTCATTTGACGTTCGGTGCAATTGCGTTTATGTTGTCGTCGATGATGAAAAAAACAAGAAACATCCTTTCGATCTCACTGGGGATTGTCCTAGCTGCCTACTTTATGAATGTGATGGCAGGGATATCGGAAGACTTAGAGTTCCTAAAATATATAAGCCCGTTTAAATATGTGGACGCCGCCTCCATTATTAATGATAACGAGATTGAGCCTTTGTATATCTTTATTATGGCTGCGGTTATTTTGATTAGTATCTTCGCTTCATATATGGTATATAAAAAGAAAGATATTGCAGTCTAATGAAATTAGAGGTGTTAAAATTGTATTCAGCATTTGAAAAGCAGCCTAAAGAGAAAAAAGACTTGATCATCAAAGTGGCCATCGAGGAATTTGTGAAGAATGGTTATGAAAAGACCTCTACAGATGTTATTACGAGACGGGCGGGAATTTCCAAGGGAATCCTTTTTCATTATTTTAAGAGCAAGAAAAACTTATACCTTTATTTAGTGAATTATGTGAAGGACTTTCTGACGGAACTAGCAATGGAAGAAATGAAAAAAATCCAATCTGATGATTTCTTTGAAAGGATCAAAGAAATCGTCCTGTTGAAACAAAAACTAACGGTTCAGTATCTCCAAGAAACTCAGTTTATTACGGATGCCTTTACTAATCCTCCAGTGGCAGTAAAGAAGGAAATGGAAGAAATTATTAAGAAACATTACGAAGCTTATCAGGAAGATTTTTTGCTGAAGCATGTCTATATTAAAGATCTGATCCAAACGGAAAAACTTAGAGAGGATATTTCCGTGGATACCGCGATCCGCATGACCATGTTGATTGCCGAACAGCTGTCTAATAAGTATATGGCTATATACAAAAATAAGCAAATGGATGTCATGAGTGGTGTGGAGTCTTTGATAAGGGAACTGAATGAATATCTTAAGATTATTAAATATGGAATCTATAAACCAGAATAGAGTTTTTGATTTCTTTTCCCGTGGCGTTTTGCTACGGGATTTTTGCATATTATTAATGTTACGCATATAATTTTAAGATTTATTTAAAATTATTTAAAAATAAGACATTATCAAAGTGTATTGCACAATAGATGAATATGTTGTAATCTTTTATTTGTTTTATATAACGAAATACAACTGCTCATCTTCTTATCTAGAGAGGCGGAGGGACTGGCCCGAAGAAGTCTCGGCAGCGGACTCGTTTTCGAGTGCTGTGCCAAATCCAGCAAGCATTGTGCTTGAAAGATAAGAAGGGTTTCTTATATAGATACGTATAAGGCCTCTTCTTATGTTCAGATAAGAAGAGGCCTTTTCTCTAAGTGGAAAGCTCCTTCAAAAAAACATAAAATGAGGTGGAAAGAGTGGAGTTAAGAAAAGGCAATCTGTTTGCGTTATTTCCGTTTGTGATCTTTTTAGTGTTGTTCATTGGCGCAGGCGTGGTTACAGGCGATTTTTATAAATTTCCAGTCATTGTAGCAATTTTGATTGCGGCAAGTATTTCGTTGATGATGAATCGGAAAGAGTCTTTAACGAAGAAAGTGGAAGTGTTCACAAAAGGGGCTGGAAATGCCGATGTCATGTTAATGGTCATCATTTTCTTATTAGCAGGAGCATTTTCGGAAGTAACTAAAAAAATGGGGGCTGTTGAATCAACGGTTAATTTGGCTCTTTCCGTTGTTCCGCAAAATTTATTAATAGCCGGTTTATTTGTCATTGGATGTTTTATCTCTATTTCGATGGGAACGTCCATGGGAACGATTGTAGCGTTAGCGCCGATTGGAGTCGGAATTAGTGAACAAACCGATATTTCTTTGGCATTATCTATGGCAGCTGTCATTGGCGGTGCTATGTTTGGAGATAATCTATCTTTTATCTCTGATACAACGATTGCGGCAGTTCGTACACAAAATACAAGAATGAAAGAAAAGTTTAAGGTGAACTTTTTCATTGTTTTACCAGCGGCAATCATCACCATCGTTCTTTTCTGGGCCATTACTGCTGGAGAGCAAGCGGAAATTACGAATCAATCTTTTCATTGGATGAAAATTTTACCTTACCTTGGTGTATTAATAACAGCATTAATGGGCGTTAATGTACTAGTCGTGTTAGCAGGCGGTATTTTATTAGCAGGAATCATCGGCCTTCTTGATGGAAGCTACAGTGCAATGGGCCTCATTCAAGCCATCGGTGACGGGGTCGCCGGAATGCAGGAATTGTCATTGCTTGCGATCTTAATTTCCGGTATGGTGGAAGTCATTAAACATAACGGTGGAATCGATTATTTACTTCAATTAGTAACAAGAAATGTAAAGTCAAAAAAAGGGGCACAATTCGGTATCGCGGGATTAGTGAGTTTAACCAATCTTTCAACAGCAAACAATACGATCTCCATTTTAATTGCTGGTCCACTTGCAAAAAACATTGCTGATCAATATGACATTGATCCGCGTAAATCTGCCAGCATATTGGATATTTTCTCATGCTGTTTCCAGGGGCTCATCCCATATGGTGCGCAAATGCTTGTGGCAGCAGGTGTTGCTTCCATTTCACCATTAAGTATTTTGCAGTATTCGTTCTACCCATTCTTAATTGGAGTTTGTGGCATGATCGCGATTGTGTTTGACTTTCCAAAATTAAAAACACAAAAAGAAGTAAAGGCAGACTTACAAGCGAATAAAGCGGTATAATGAAAAGGTCTCTGATGTGGAGACCTTTCTTTATAGGGGGGTGACTTAGAATATGATTAACACAAACGGTCGTTTAGAAAGGTGATGAAAAATTGTTCATCCAAAAAGACAACCAAGCAATATCAATGAATGATCTTGTGTGTTAGTATCTAGATGTAAAGTGGGAGAAGAGCTCCTATAAACTATTGCAATCTGGTTTTATTCATTATGAACGCTTTCAGAAACCAAAACCAGTGTGCACAGATTTTTAAGCTGAGAAAGGATGTTCGTCATTCACAATTTTCGCGAGTATTTTATAAAACGTAATTATTCCTATTATCGGGAAGTGAGGGAAAATGAAACCTTTCTTATCGTTGGAGCAGGTCCTGCTGGGATTGGAATGGGGATATTATTAAAGCAGTTAGGGATTAAGAATTTCAGGATTTTATTCACTCTTTTTATCGTTGGTGCACTTCATACGAGGACCGGCAGGCATTAGTGCATACAGCCTTGATTCGTCCGCATCGGACATTTATTCAGATGCCGACATGGTCAGGAGTTTCGTACCGCGTTCGTTCAACGGTATTTCAATTTTTAACACAGGCCATGCCGATCTTTTTGGTGATTTGTTTAATCGCTGGATTGATGGATGTGTTAGAATGAATGGAAAAAGCGGTGTTGTTGTTTACGCCGCTTGTTCGGTGGTTGAATTTGCCGACGGAAGCAGCTGTCGGTCTTGTTTTTTCCATGATTCGCAAAGATGGCATCATATTGTCTAATGAAGGGCATCAAGTATTGTTTTGTTGACGTCAATGTCGACATTTCAACTCTTTCTTGTCGTTTATCTCGCTTTCACTTTCAGTACATGCGCGGTTACCTTTTGGACGATTGCGAAGGAATTAGGGGAGAAGGAGGCGCTGTCATTATCAGGAAAGCAAATGATCACCTCGTTTACATCCGTGCTTCTGCTTTCGATATTGTTCGGTGGACGATGAACTTCGACTTTTGAACAAAAAATGAAACAACAAGAGAAATTTCGAGCGTGTATTCCGTTATTTCAAGCACCGCCAAGATATCATTACAGTTGGCAGAACATAAAGCTTTAACGATGAATGAAATGGCCAAGCGTTTCCGTTTATTCCAGACCTCATTCTAATTATTGGAAGATTTTGCTTGAGGAGTTAGCTAGTAAAGGTCAAGCGCTGCTATTTGTTTTCGTTTGATTATGCAGTCCGGCTGCTTAAGCAGCCCCATTCTCTTCGTAGAACGAGAATACCTTTTATGACTTCAAGCCGATCGATGATTCGATCGGCTTATCATATATCGAAGACTCAACGCATGAATACATTCGTTAGCGTTTCCGCTTGTGAGATGATCGAACCACAGCCAAAATGGTGGCTTCACCACGTAAACAAGTCATGATTGCTCCGCTAAAAAATAAATCTTTTTCACTTTCTCTTTAAACTGTTCAACATGAACAAATCTTGCCTCTCGTAAAACTTCTTTTCCATCGACATATAAAATCAAAACAGGTGCGGTAAATATGGAAAGGTGTCCTGCTATGTTTGGGACATCATCGGCGTTGACAAAGGCCATCTGAATTTTTGGAAATTCCGCCATGACTTTTTTCACTTTTGGCAGCAACGCATGACAAACACCGCAATTTGTTTTCGAGATGTATAAAAATGCTAAATGATGGTTGCTTACGAACTGCTCGATTTCTTCTATGGAAAATAGTTCATTCATTGCATTCAAAGTTCATTTCGTCTCCTTCCATGCTGATTTCCAACAACATTATACTACAGTAAGCTGCAAGAATTCTTATTTCTGATATACTGCAGTCATCTGCTCTGATATTGTTGAAAAGGAGGAGCGCGGCTGTTTGGTTTTTGCTATTCGATTGAACATGCATTCAGCCAGTGAAAGAGCATGGGTTAGAGTAGCCTCGTAGATATGGATTTCATCGCTGTTTATTGCACGCGCCATTATGGGTAAATTTTGAGTTTTTGCTTTGCAACACTTTGATTATAGAAGAATTGTAGAATCAGAGATACAGGTGCTCACTGGCGATGCCATATATCCATTATTTTCGGTCAACTACTGATACGCGGTGCAGGTAACATTAGTTTTATGCACCGCTTGTTCTTCCTCTGTATCGGTGCGAGTGAGGAATTCGTCCGCTGATGGTTGTAACGCCGGAGAATTCGTGATAATGTCCCCTGCCTGGAAGTGGAATAGCCGGTCCGGTAACGCCTCTTATCTCATGCCTATGCCCATCATCGAAGGATGTAAATGTAAAATAACGGTGTGTATGTGGAACACCGCTTGGCGCGGGTTCTGTCACGCCAACATATTGATGTCTATGGCCCGCGTCATAAGAAGTAACCCCGGAGAATTGGTGGACATGCACGGGCCTGCCATCCCAAGTAGTAATATACAGGTTATGGGAGTGATGTGTGTCCGAATCATCGGAATGAACTAAATATCCGCTAACAGGTATCTCCATCGTTTTTCCCCCTTCATTCATTTTCCGTATATCATATGATGATGGGCGTCTAGAAGTTATGGGGGAGTATTGTCTGCCAAACAAAAGAAGAAAGCATAGAAAATGAATTTAAAGCTATCCAAATTGATTGTCCAACTCAATCCGTTTTTTTGGCATCATACCAATTTTCAATGCTACAATATAGAAAAACAGTCGGAATGGACTAGGTCGCATGCTTTAAACACCGACAACATCCTAAGTCTATAGTCGCTTCATTCTGATGGTGAAAAATAGCAAACTAGTTCACGGATAAACCACCAACCCCTTGATATGTGGCGGAGGTGTTTTGGCGTGAATAGTCGGCGGGAGGATGTCAAAGAAATGTGGAAGCGCTTTATTTTTGAAAATGAACTAGATGAAAAGCTTTCCCCCATTGTCAAAGACTCATGGATTCGATCAAAAAAATGGAAGGTAGATCCTTTTCAGCCATATGGCCATATAAAAAAAATCGAAATAGAACGGTATAGAAATCTTATTGATTGGTCCATGCCATTAATGGAAGGACTCTATTCCATCGTAAAGGGATCCGGATTTTTAGTCATCCTTTGCAACGAAGAAGGACAGCTATTAAAATCAATTGGTGATCCCGATACACTAGAAATGGCTGCTAAAATCGGCTTTGTCGAGGGAGCTGATTGGAGCGAACAAACCATGGGCACCAATGCAATTGGAACATCCATTGTTATCGATCAGCCTGTACAAATATTTGCTGAGGAACATTATTCGCAAATATGTCAATCATGGACTTGTTCCGCAGCCCCGATTCATGATTCCAAAGGCAACATTATCGGAGTATTAAATGTCTCCGGCCCATATGAAAAGGTGCATCCTCATACGTTGGGCATGGTGGTTTCAGCAGTCAAAGCCATTGAGTATCAATTGAAATTAAATGAAAATACGGAAAAAAATATCATGATGCAAAGGTTTCTTGAAGCGACAACCAATAATATGAAAGAGGGTATCTTAATTATTGATACAGAAGGAAAAATTATAAAAGCCAATGATCAGCTGAAGAAACTTCTTTGCCTCGATCAATCGCATCTAGAAGGGAAAAAGATCAACGAAATTTTTACAAATAAATCTATTGTTTCGAATAAGCCTGTCTATCTGCAAAACAAGGAACTCCATTTAAAAGTGAAGCCATCAGGAAATATCCATCATGTAATGGTCGATAAAATCCCCATTTATAAAGACAAACGCTGGATTGGTTCGATGATCATGCTGAAAGAAATCGAAAAAGTGCGCCAATTTGTCAATTGTTTATCCGGAAATCAGGCAAAAATAACGTTTGATGATATTATCGGACAGCATCCGCATTTCATTCAAAAACTAAATGAAGCCCAACTTGCCGCAGCAACCGATTCCAACGTTTTAATATTAGGGGAAAGCGGAACGGGAAAAGAAATGTTCGCACAAGCCATCCATAACGCGAGCAAGAGAAAAAACAAACCGTTTATTGCCATCAATTGCGGCGGAATTCCTCGCGATCTTCTTGGCAGTGAACTGTTTGGTTATGTGGAAGGGGCTTTTACGGGAGCCAAAAAAGGAGGAAGCGCAGGAAAATTTGAACTTGCTGATGGCGGAACGCTCTTTTTAGATGAAATTGGTGAAATGTCTCTGGAAATGCAGGTCCTTCTTTTACGAGTCATCCAGGAAAAAGAAGTGATGCGGATCGGCGGCCATAAAGTGATACCAGTGGATGTCCGAATTATTGCAGCCACAAATAAAAATCTCCGCGAGGAAGTCCAAAAGGGAAGTTTCAGGGAAGATTTGTTCTTTCGTCTCAATGTCATGCCGATCACTCTGCCTCCTTTGCGGAAAAGAAAAGAAGATATACCCCTTCTTGTCCATCATTTTGTCGGTAAACTTTGCAAAAAATTAAACAAGCCGTTTCCAGAAATCAGACCAGACTTTTTAGAAGCTCTCATTCAGTACGACTGGCCAGGGAATATTCGGGAATTGCAAAATATACTAGAAAGAACGTTAAACCGAAATACAAAACCAATTTTATCTGCAAAAGATTTACCGGAAGAAGTGTTTCAAATGTTTCCAGGGCAAAAAAGGGAGGAGATGTCGTTACATAGGGATGAGATCAAAAAACAATCTATTATCCAGGCATTACGTTTATGTAACGGGAATATCACGAAAGCAGCCAAACATTTAGGGATTTCCAGAAGCACTTTTTATCGGCAAATGAAAAAATTTAATATTTCCTAATTAAGTAAATAATTGGGCTCTTCACCACAAAATGTACTTGACAATCAGGTTGTTTTCTGATCAAGGGTACAAAAAATGCGAAATTTCCTGTATGGTAAAGGTGACCAAACCATCAACCATGGAGGAAATTTCGCATGCAATCTCAGTTTATCAAAGATTTGATCACTTTACCAGGCTTTCTTATTCATGGAGAACGAAAAGAGGGAGAACGATGGATTTTTGAACTTTCCCTCCCTCCTCATTGTCCGATCTGCCCGACTTGCTTCGGACGGACAACCAAAATATCATCGAAACGAAAACAATGGATTCATGGCTATACAAATACGGTCGGTTTATTTTGGATTGAACTTCCCATAGAAAGACGGCGTTGCCAAGCCTGTTTTCTGACGTTCACCGTTTCTTATCCGGGACTTCCGTCTCACAGTATCGCGACGGAATCGTTTCAACATTGGGTCGCCCAGTTATGCATCGGAAAAACGATTCAAGAAGTCGCTCGCTTGTTACAACTCGCCTATACGACAGTAGAACGCTGGTTTTATCAATATGCCCCGGCTCTTTTACCAACATCGAATCCTACAGTAGTATGTGTGGATGAATTCGCTTTCCGAAAGGGACATGATTACGGAGTAGCGGTGATGGACACACAGACTCGGAATGTCCTTTCCATTGCTTTTGGAAAAAATGAAGAAGCCATTGTGGAGGCGCTTCAACCCGTCGCCTCCAAAGTGAAGTATGTTGTCAGCGACTTGGCTCCTGCCATGAGAAAAGCCATTGAAAAGGTATGTCCAAAAGCCATCCATGTTCTTGACCACTTCCATGTGATTCAGTTATTCACCGATGCACTGGAACGTTGTCGCAAATACCTTGCCAAAGGCGGAACCAAACATGGAAGCGTTCGCCGCGTGTGCCGATGGTTAAGCCAACGTCCAGAAAAATTAACAGAAGAAGAGAGACAGGAAGTTCGACAATGGTGCCAAGAAAGTGCTTATTTACGTGATGTCTATCAAGCACTTCAACATTTCCGTTACGTATCCAAAAGACAAACAAGAAAGCAAGCCGAAACTCGTTTGACCCAATGGTTTGACCGGTACCTTTTTAGCGACTGTGCCGCCGTACGCAGTATTGCCAAGGCACTCATCATCCGAAGAGACGCAGTGCTTTCTTGCATCGTTTTTTCTTACTCAAATGGTCCAATGGAAGGAATCAACAACAAAATAAAATTGATCAAAAGGCGAGGATATGGGTATCGAAATATCCAGCGTTTTACTTTGCGTGTCCGTCTAGAGACCTCTATCACATTTTAACGTAAAAATCAAGTACATCTTTTGGTGATGAACCAAAATATCCTTGTTTAACTAAATTTTTCATATGCTTGCCTATGAGCTCTTCCCTGCGGAAGCCTGTTATTTCCTCATAAGCGGAGTTCACCATTAATGTTTTTCCTTCCTTATCTACTACATAAATTCCATCTGTGGAAAATTCGATGATCGTTTCCATTTGCTTAAAAAGAGAATGATAGTGTTCCATTTCGGATATATCTTGGAGAACGCTGATTGCTCCAACTAATTCGCCATCCCGGTACAAAAGGAGTTCGATTGACGAGACATTGGCGTCCTGCTATGTTCATCTTTACCCCGATCGAGCTTGTTCCGCTCTCTAATACATGAGGAAGCTGGGTGGTTGGGATAAGCTCCCGGATATCTTTTCCTTCCCAATTTTCGTTTTCTATCTGAAGAAGTTTTTTTGCAGAAGAATTAATTAATAAAATTTTCATGTTTCGATCTACCACAATGACCCCGTTATGGATAGAGGAAAAAATGCTTTCCCATATATGAGGATCGATGATTGTTTGTTTCATATAGAGAACCTCCGTAACTTTTTGTTGATGGTGAAAAATTTCAATACATGGTGAAAAAATTCACTATTCATTTATTCAGCATTTATTTAAGATTTCCTTTTTTACGGTGATTTTTTTCACCATTTTATTCAATAATATTCTAAAAATTTTGTATTGTAAGCGTATTTTTATTCTTGGCACGATATTTGCATGTAATAGAAAGTGAATAGAAAGAAAGGGGAGGTGAATATAAAAAATAAAACAACGATTGACGGATGGGGGGATAAGAATGTAAAGAATCTATGAAATGGTGGGATCCTTTTGATGCCAATTATTTATTGTCCTATGCCAAAAGCATACTCAAATCCGGAAAAAATTGAATCACGCGAGACAATGATGACAGTGAGTTTCATGGCAGGACTTGCTTTTGGCATGTAGGTTTGGAATGCAGGCGTTAGGTAGTGCACGCTCTTGCTTATGGGTGCTCCTGTTCATGGAGTAAGCAGCTCTTTGTTGCTCCCTTACGTCATGAAATGGAACAAATAGCTTGTTTGGAAAGATTCCATGATATCGTAGAAGCATTAGGGGGAGAAGTGATGATCAGGCAGCTTATGCAACGATTAAAGTGATGAGCCGTATATGTCGCTATGTGGAAATTCCACAATCTCTGCGTGAATTTCATATTCCGGGACGGCACTGGATGAAATGGCTCAGGAAGCTGCAAGAAACTTGGCTTTTACGAAACAATCCTCGAAAATTATTAAGTGTAAAAGATATACAAAAATATACCGTGCAGTCTATTAAGCAGGAGGGAAAAATAATGAAATGGAAAAATCGTCCGCACGGTGCTGAAACACCGTATATCCCTGCCGGTCCCTTTAAAATACGATTACCGTTTATTCATTATCGGTTTGAATGGCCCGATTATGTCCAAGGTTTGCTCATGTGTGCGGTAGATCTTGGGGCTATTACTCTTTTAACAGACCATTTAGGGATGCCATTTGAAGTGGCATTGGCTGTTGTCATATTGAATGGACTTTTATATTTACTTCATCATCTGCTCGGTGACCCGGTTATTCCAGGATGGGTTACTCCTGCGATTCCTTTAATTGTTTTGTTTGTTAAACAATTTCCTGAAGGTCCGGATCGAGTCTATGCGCTCATCGCATTTCAGCTCACTCTCGGAATTTTATCCATCATTTTGGGTGTAACGGGACTTGCTAGTAAAGTGGTGAGTTTAGTACCGGATGCGATTAAATCAGGTATTATTCTGGGAGCAGGGATCGGAGCTGTCGTATCGATCTTTGAAGAGGGAGGAAAGTTTGAATTATTCCCTTATACGATCACGATTTGTATTGGATTTGCGTTTTACCTTATTTTTTCGAAGCATTTTGAGAGATTAAAACAAAAAAATAAATTCTGGGCATTGTTAGGGAATTTAGGAATATTGCCTGCTATTCTACTGGCTGTTGTTGTAGCCCCTCTTGTTGGGGAAGCGAAATGGCCGGATATTCAATGGGGGTTTAGTAAACCTGATTTTGCGACTCTTTGGGCGGAATATACAGTATTTGGACTTGGTTTCCCGGCATTCTCATTTTTTGTGAAAGCAATACCGGCTGTCCTTGCTACATATTTAGTTGTTTTTGGAGATGTGCTGAAAACGAAAGCCTTACTTTCTGAATCTGATGTAGTACGTACAGATGAGAAGGTTGATTACAATCCGAACCGCGCCCATTTAATTTTCGGGGGCCGCAACATTCTTATGAGTATGATCGGTCCTGATATTACGATGTGCGGACCAATGTGGGCAGCGATGCAAGTTGTGGTGATCGAACGATTTAAAAAAGGGAAAAAAGCAATGCATTCGTTCTTCGGTGGAGCCGGTTCTTTCCGTTGGGGGACAAATACTGGATTATTTTTACTTCCTATCGTAAGTTTAGTACAACCAATTCTAGGGGTTGCGTTATCGCTGACACTATTAGTGCAAGGTTATGTAAGTGTCCGAATCGGCGTCATGCAGGCACGAAGCCAGCGTGATCTCGGGATTGCCGGAGTAGTAGGGGCAATACTAGTAGTGAAAGGTGCAACACTGGCTTTTGCAGCAGGCATTCTTTTATGCATCCTGTTATATGGAAAAGATTTTCTGCGTGGAGAAAATGATCGGATTTTTACCCATCATTCTAATGAAGAAACTGAATACAAAGAAAAGGAAGCGATATGATCAAACAAGGATTGACTCAAGGGGGATGTAGATAAACGGGCAACATTTACTTATGGCTAACTCTTTCGTTGTTCGAAATCCAGCTGCTTTAGAATATGCAGGATAAAGGGTATTTTATGCAGCCAGTTGTGAGTTCTGATGTATACGACTCTCTTAGATATAGATACGTAGACTTGCAAAATAGATGCGTTTACAAGTTTGGTTTGGTCATGATTCTGAACAATTTAAGAAATTCCGTAAATCGACGGAAGGATATTATGAGTAAGAAAAGGAGAGGGAGACAATGAGTTTTGCCAAACTAGTTTTCACACCACTTAGCTATATTGGATGGGGAGCTTTGGAACAATTGCTTCCGGAGGTAAGAAATTTTTCACCGAAAAAGATACTTGTCATAACAGATCCCGTGCTTGAGAAAATCGGATTGGTTCAACGAGTAACGAATCCGCTTATTGAACACGGATACGCTGTAGAACTATATACGGATGTCGTTCCGGAGCCGCCGTTAGAAGTAGGAGAGAAGCTCGTTTCTTTTACGCGCCAAGGAAAATTTGATATGGTTATCGGTGTCGGCGGGGGAAGTGCCATGGATCTGGCCAAATTGGCAGCAGTTTTGGCTGTACATGAGGGAACGGTTGCTGACTATTTAAATTTAACCGGCACAAAAAAAGTGCATAAAAAAGGACTGCCTAAGATTTTGATTCCGACTACATCGGGAACAGGTTCTGAGGTGACGAACATTTCCGTTCTTTCCTTAGACACGACAAAAGATGTAGTGACACATGATTATCTTTTAGCGGATGTGGCTATTGTCGATCCGGAATTGACCGTTTCTGTGCCTCCTCGTGTGACAGCGGCTACGGGCATTGATGCGCTAACTCATGCAGTTGAGGCATATGTGTCAGTCAATGCCAACCCGATAACGGATGGTTTGGCTCTTCAAGCAATCCGGCTCATTGGCCGTTCTTTGCGAAAAGCGGTTGAAAATGGAAATGATAAACAAGCTCGGATTGATATGAGCAACGGCAGCTATCTGGCAGGATTAGCTTTCTTTAATGCCGGGGTGGCTGGTGTCCACGCTCTTGCCTATCCGTTAGGCGGCCAATTTCATATTCCACATGGAGAATCAAATGCGGTATTGTTGCCTTATGTAATGGGATATATTCGAAAAAGCTGCACAAAACGAATGGCAGATATTTTGAACGCCTTGGGAGGAAATTCAACTTACCTTTCTGAAGAAGAAGCTTCTTATAAATGTGTAGAAGAACTGGAAAGATTAGTGAAAGATGTAGGTATTCCGAATACGCTCGGCGGCTTCGATATACCTGAAACCGCTTTAGAGAGTTTAACTCAAGATGCTGTTAAGCAAAAGAGACTATTAGCGCGAAGCCCTTTGCCATTGTTGGAAGAGGATATAAGAAAAATTTATCAATCCGCTTTTACTGGTGAGGTCACTGAACCAAAATAAACGATTTACTGTCAACACCCCGGGTTTTAGGAACGCTCGGAAGGGATGAAATGTCATCAAGCGAATTCGAAGTGATGAGTCAAAAAGTAGACGGATGGTTGTTTATCGCACTGTTAAGCTAATATACTTAAATTGAAAAGATTGCTAAGCAAAAAAGGAGAGAAAGAGAAACGATGGAAAAAAAGAAGCTGTATATCAATGGAGAATGGGTCGAAGCAACTTCATATACGACATTAACATCGCCTTATTCAGGTGAACCACTTGCGGAAATTCCAGTAGCGACGGAATCAGATGTTGAGCAGGCGATTGAAGCGGCTTACCAAGCAAGAAACATGATGGCGAAAATGCCGGCACACAAGCGGGCAGCCATTTTAGAAAAAGTGGCAGAGATCCTTCAAGAAAGAGCGGAAGAAGCAGCGCAGATGATCGCGCTTGAAGCAGCAAAGCCGATTACAACGGCCAAAGCGGAAGTAGGACGTACGATTCAGACGTATAAGTTTGCTGCTGAAGAAGCCAAACGTATTCACGGCGAAACGATTCCATTAGATGCTGCACCGGGTGGGGAAAACCGGGTCGCTTTTACAGTGAGAGAACCAATCGGTGTTATTGGGGCGATTACTCCATTCAACTTCCCGATGAATCTTGTTGCACATAAGCTTGGCCCGGCCATCGCGGCTGGAAATACGATCGTACTCAAACCGGCGAGCCAAACACCGCTATCCGCGTATTTTATTGCGGAGCTTTTTGAACAAGCAGGTCTTCCAAAAGGAGCATTAAACGTAGTAACGGGAAGCGGAAAAACGGTCGGGGATAAACTTGTTACAGATGAGCGAATCAGCATGATTACATTTACAGGAAGTCCGGCTGTTGGAATCGGCATCCGAAATAAAGCCGGATTAAAGAAAGTAACCCTCGAACTTGGTTCCAATTCCGCCGTCATTGTCGATGAAGATGTAGACATTGATTCGATCATTCAACGCTGTGTAGTAGGTGCCTTTTCTTTCCAAGGCCAAGTTTGCATTTCGCTGCAACGGATTTATGTGCATGAAAAACGTTACGAGGAGTTTGTCGAAAAGTTTATCGCTGCCACTAAACAATTAAATGTTGGCGATCCACTTGATCCAAAAACGGATGTGTCGGCATTGATTACACCGAATGACGTAGAGCGTTCTTTACAATGGATTGAAGAAGCGAAACAAGGTGGGGCGACGGTTGCTGTAGGTGGCGAAAGAAAAGGAAATATATTACTGCCAACCGTCATTCTTCATGCTCGGCCTGATATGAAAGTATCTTGTCAGGAAGTATTTGCTCCGATTGTATTAATTAATAAAGTCACATCGATCGATGAGGCGATAGAATTGGTGAATGATTCTCGGTACGGATTACAAGCAGGTATTTATACAAACAATATTCACGTTGCCTGGGAGGCTGTAGAAAAACTCCAGGTCGGCGGAGTACTGATTAATGACATTCCGACATTCAGGGTCGATCACATGCCTTATGGCGGTGTGAAAGAAAGCGGAACAGGCCGGGAAGGTTTACGGTATGCAATCGAGGAGATGACAGAATTAAAACTTGTCATTTTCAATCGAAATCAATAACATTTCCTTTTGCGGGGCTGACTTCATAAGTGTCTAGTCTCATGTCCATTGCACAATATATAGTTCAGATGCTATGTTATATTGTGTGGAGGCTGACACAGCTTGGTCAGCCTCTTTTTAGCGTTTGTTTGTGCCTAAGCTATTGTTGAAATGGAAAATTTTCTTTGTTTTCCCTAATGGGGGTTATTTTTCATATGGTTGGACGGGTACCGTCAAGAATTTTGTGTAATGTAAGATAGATAGGGTATCTCTGAAATGGATTTAGAATAGAGGGGGGGATATTTCCTCCACACAAGAGACTGAATATTCAGTCTCCTGTGTGGAAAGGGAGAATCCCCCTATTTTGTTTATTTACAATATTTGGTTAACAATAACGTTCTTCAAACATTCGCTCGAGGGCTTCCTGCGCTTCGGCAAATCCTCGCAACTTTCGCCCTGCCCATTTCTCATTAAAATCTTGGATGGTCAAATACACGATTTTTTCAGCGACTTCTAAACTATTCAAACTGTTCATCGGTTTTAGGCGTTTCCGAATCTCCTTGATCGTTCGTTCGATGGCATTGGTCGTGTAAATCACACTTCGAATACTGCTTGGATCATCCATAAATGTAAGGAGGACATCCAACTCATTGGCCCAAGATTGGACTTCCCTTGGGTACTTGCGAGACCATTTAGATTGAAACTGTTGAAACATCTCCAATGCGATTTCTTTATTCGGAGAACGATAAATGAGTTTCAGATCCTCCGCCATTTCGAATTGGTCTTTTTTCCGAACACGATGGAGCGTGTTGCGGACTTTGTGAACGACACAACGCATACACCGCCTTAAAGGCTTCCTCCAGCCCCGGAAGGCCATCGAAGACGCCCAGAAGCACTTCCTTGACGCCTCTTTGGTAGAGGTGTTGAAGAATTTCCTGCCATACATAGGCGCTTTCTTGTCCTCCCACAAAGAAATCAAGAATTTCGCGATATCCTTCTTCGTTCACCCCTAACACCACATAAATGTCTTCTTTCTCCACGGTTTCGCGACGAAGTTTTACGTATAAACCATCCAAATATAAGACGGAATAACGCTTGTGCAGTGGACGAGTGTGCCATTTCTCGATGTCTTCCTTCACTACATCGGTAATACGGCTGATCGTTGCAGGAGAATAGGCATTGCCTAAAATTCGTTCAATAAACTTGCCAATTTCACGCGTACTCATGCCACTTTGATACATCCTAATGATGGCTTCCTCCAGCCAGCCCGTGTGGCGTTGGTAAGGGGCGAACAGCTGTGTTTGAAATACTCCGTTTCGGTCTCTTGGCACCAAAAGACCCTCAATCCGGCCATATTGCGTATCTAGATTTCGTTGATAGCAGCCGTTTCTCCTATTCGGCGTTCCAACCTGTTCGATTTCGAGGAAATGTTTGATTTCTTCCCACATAATCAGCTCTAATTTTTCCTTTACAAACTGACGAATGACACTTTCCAGTTGATTTGCCCAGTCGACATTTGGTATACTTTTAGACATGGGTAGGGTTCTCCCTCTATAAATGTTGATATATCAACGGTTGTAGCCGTCTCAGGGGTGTCAAAAAAATATTTTTCGACAAAGTTTCTAACATTATTTCTTAAATATGTGTATATCTTACATTGACTGGGTACGCTTCGCGGCCACTACTGGTTAAATTTGGTTGTAGTGGGGGAAGCGTATGGGATGCACCGTGGATCTCTGCATCGCTGATGATGACGAACCCTCCCATGTCTCTTGGCATCCTTGTGCCTACATTCCTTCGTTCGGTCTAGTCATCAGGCAGAGGCTGGCTAAGCTCCTTTAGGGACTCAAGGTCGAATGGATGATATCGCGCCAGCTTCTCCGTGTCATCCTTGTTGTCTAGAGAATCGAGACTATAGGCATCAAGCAGCCGTTTCGAGGCCAAAGATGTCCTGCATCATTCGCTTCGCATCGAACGCTTGGTGCTTCGTACATACAGCGTGCAATACCTTCAATAATTTTCCGCATAACACCACAATCGATTGCTTCTTCCGCAACGGATTATCAGGACGTGTCGTGTAATAGTCGTGCAGCTGCCGAAACGCTTCGTTGTGGCGGATCATCGGCATCATCACGCGGAAGAGGAGGGCGAGCAACCGCCTTCTTCCACGCTTCGAGATCCGTTTTTGCCCTTTGTGTTGGCCGGAGGAATGTTCCCGCAGCGTCAGGCCCGCTAATTGGATAAGCTGCCGCGAATCCTGATAATGGGAGAAACTCCCGATCTCTGATAACAGTTCCACGATGGTCGCATCGCCTAAGCCCTGAACGGTCTTCAACCATTCGTACTCGACCGATGTCTGTACGAGTTCGATCAGCTGCTCTGTCAGTGCCTCGATTTCTTCTTCCAGTTGGCGGTACCGGCGGACAAGCGTGGCAATTTCGATACGGGCCATCTGTTGTCCTTCCGTTACGCCAATGGAGTGTTGGAGTATGGTCGCTTTTACTTTTTTAAATTAATCAACAGTATTGATTAACGGAGCCTATGATAAAATGAATGGCAAACATACCAACAGAAAATTCACCAATGTTGTTTATTTGGACTACCCAACAATCGAGGAAGCACACAAAGTAATGAAAGATGAAATGCTTGTGATCTACCGTGACTTGTTTCGGGATTCCGTAATTTGGCAATATCCTGGGCTACAAAGATAAACGAAAATCACGAACATTATATTCACATCATTCATCTTAAAGGAAGTTCCCATAAACAGACCCCCTTGGCACCCAAGGGGGTTCAACTAAACCGCTGAAGAAGGATGGTTATTATACTGTCTACTTGACAGGGATATGTTCAAATTTTTCCTTTTTCTTCAATCCAAAACTTTCTCCACATTCACCCTCCCTGAAAAGAAAGTCGCTCCATTGCCCATATCGGCAACTCGGTCAGGAGTAAGAGAATTTACCAGATGTTTCGTACCTGGGGAATCGGCCCAGAGTCCTTGAGTGACAACGACACCTGGAAGCACGTCTTCTCCAATAGAAACTTTCAATATACATTCTCCTCGATTGTTCCACACTCGAACTTGATCCCCATCCTTGATCCCCTTCGATAAAGCATCTTTGATATTCATATGCAAACGTGGTTCTTTTTCAAAAGAAATGTGTTTTTCATTATTAGAAAAGGTTGTGTTTAAAAAATTATGGTTAGGACCAGGCACAAACAAAAATGGAAAGTCTCCATCGTTAGCAAGTGGCGTATAGGTTGGCAAAGGAGGGTAGCCATCTTGTTCCATCTTCCTTGAATAAAGTTCAATTTTTCCGCTAGGTGTTGGCAGTTTTCCTGGCAACAATGGTTTTACATTTGCTTTTACATACTGCTTTTTAATCAATGTTTCATAATCGATTCCTTCAAGGTAAGGATTGTTTGGGTTATCTAGGGCTTGCGAAATCATTTCAGCTTCTGTCTCATATAAACATGGATCCTCGAATCCCATTTTTTTCGCAAGCAATTGGAACACTTCGACATTTGATTTGGACTCCCCATATCGTTCAATAACTGGCTGCTGAATTTGAACATAATGGTGCCAGTATGATGTATAAAGATCCGTATTTTCGAATGAAGATGTTGCAGGAAGTACAATATCTGCGTATTTTGCTGTTTCTGTCAAAAATAAGTCATGCACAACGACAAAGAGATCTTCCCTTGCCAGACCTTTTCTTACTTTATTGCTATTCGGTGCAACAACCGCAGGGTTTGTCCCGTACACAAATAATGATTTTATCGGTGGGTCTAATTCCAATAATGCTTGGCCGAGCAGATTCATGTTTATGATTCGTGTATGTTTATTTTGCAACAAATCCGGGCGTTGCAAGCCCCTTGTATTAAGGGCCAAATAACCACTATTTGATTTGATGGCACCGCCGCCTTTTACAAGCCATTGTCCTGTCAGGGCAGGAAGACAAGCAATGGTACGAATACACATGCCCCCATTGTCATGATGCTGAAGACCATTGCCGATTCGAATAAAGGAAGGCGTGATTTGGCCATACATTCTGGCTAGTTTATAAATATCTTCAACGGGAACACCTGTTATTCCAGAAACAGTGATGGGATCGTACTGGACAACATGCTCACGCAATTCTTCATGTCCGACTGTATACTTCTTCAAGAAATCGTTGTCTACCATGTTTTCGGCAAATAAAATATGCATCATGCCCAGTGCAAGAGCAGCATCGGTACCCGGCAATATTGGAATGAACCAATCTGCGAATTGGCCGGTTTGATTTTTATGTACGTCAATGACAATAATCTTTGCTCCATTCTTTCTAGCTTTTTGCGCAAGCACAACTTGATGCATGTTTGTGCTTACAGCATTGATTCCCCAGAAGATGATTAATTTTGAATGAATAGTATCTTCAGGGTCTATTCCAAAGCCGCCTCCCATTGTATATTTAAGGCCTTCCGAGCCAGCTGACGAACAAATTGACCGATCGAGCAGGGAGGCGCCCAACCGATGAAAAAACCGCCGGTCCA
This sequence comes from Parageobacillus toebii NBRC 107807, assembly GCF_003688615.2. Classification (GTDB taxonomy): domain Bacteria; phylum Bacillota; class Bacilli; order Bacillales; family Anoxybacillaceae; genus Parageobacillus_B; species Parageobacillus_B toebii. The sequence continues at coordinate 2,283,641 of NZ_CP049703.1, forward strand.
TTCCTTCAGCGCTGAGCCTTCCCATGTTGCCATAAAAGCTATACGGAAGAATGCTTTCAGGCCCATCTGTTTCAATCAGCTCTTTCCATTTGGCAGTAATTGTCTCAATCGCTTCGTCCCAGCTTATCCGTTCAAATTTCCCTTCTCCTTTAGCTCCCGTACGTTTCATTGGATATTTTAAGCGCTTTGGATCGTAGATTCGTTCAGTCATATTCCGTACTTTATTGCATATATTTCCCTTTGTCACAGGATGATTCGGATCTCCCTGTATTTTTACAATTTTTCCATCTTGTTTATGTACCAGTAACCCACATTGATCAGGGCAATCCAGAGGACAAACCGATGGAAATACACCTGTTGGCTGCTTTACAAATGAATGCATATATAGGCTCCTTTCATAATCTGGTTATATCTATCATAATACTATTTTGTTAATTTAAAAACTCTTGTCTCCATAAAGACAAACACCTCCATCAATCGAATGAAGTTATACTTCGATTCAGGAGGTGTTTTTTCCTTGTCCCATTTTACTAAGGCTTACTATTCAATCTGAGTTTTTTTATGCTAATAACAAGATATTGCCATAAATAATAACTAGGAATGGCTGTGTTTTTTAGAAATACAACCCACAAAACCTATAATATCCAAATTTTAGAGATTTTGCACCAGCCTCTTTTTTCCTTTATATTCACTGTTTTTTTCTCTTCCGTTTCTGTTCAAAAAAGAAAATGTGGCAAGCAGTACTAATATGATAAGGCAAACGGTAGAACCGATGATATTATCTTTATTAAATAGAAAAGAGATGAAAATGATCAATAAAGATACGATTGCTAAAATAGTTGTATATGGAAACCATTTTACTTGGAAGAACGGTTTCTCCTTATAATGGGAACGGAGCTTTAGTTGTGCCAAGCAAATGCTCATCCATACTAAAAGAACCGTAAATCCAGGTATCGTCATTAGATAGCTGATGACTTGATCTGGAGTCATATAAGCGAAAAATACCCCAATCAATATACATATGGTGACGATCATAATGCCGTTTATCGGTATTCCTTGTTTGGAAATCTTTAATAACCTTTTTGGAGCTTCACCGTTTTGAGCCATGGAATATAACATTCTCGAAGTTGCATAGATCCCCGTGTTTGCTGCTGATAAAACGGCTGTTAAAAGAACAAAATTCATGATATGTGCTGCTCCAGGCAGCCCTGTGATGCTCAATACTTGAACAAATGGACTGTCTTCCCCCGAAACTTTGTTCCATGGCATTAAACCACATATAATAAGAATAGGAAGAATATAAAAAAGAATGACTCTCCATACGGTTCCCTTGATTACTTTTGGCAATACCTTCTCTGCGTCTTTTGTTTCTGTAACAGTAACACCAATCAATTCTGCCCCGCCATATGAAAAGATGACGACTAAAAAGGCGCTCAGCATTCCTTCGATTCCATGTGGAAAGAACCCACCGTGTTCCGTATAGTTAGACAAAGGATTGTCAATAGCACTTGGAATGATTCCTACTAAAATACAAAAACCTAAAATAATAAAAGCGGTTAATGCGATAATTTTGATTCCTGCGAACCAAAACTCAATCTCCCCATAGTACTTTACATGAAACAAGTTAATTCCGACGATCAAGACGGTACAAAGGAAACTTAAAAGCCATAAAGGTATGGATGGAAACCAATATTTTAGGAAGCTTCCCGCCGCTAAAATTTCGACAATGGTGACAATCGTCCAGTTGATCCAATAAAGCCATCCTACGATAAAGGATGTATGAAATCCAAACGCTTTATATACAAGATGCTGAACGTTTAAGTTGGGGTAGACAATGGCCATCTCCGCCAATGCCGCCATCACAATAAATAATAATAAACCTCCTAATAAGTAAGCAAAAACGACACTTGGCCCCGCTATATTTAACGTATCTGAACTTCCTTTAAAAATACCCGTTCCAATCATGCCTGCTAGAGCAATAAACTGGACGTGCCTAGGTAATAAACCTTTCTTTAAATCTTGATGATTTTTTTCCATGTTTGTCCTGCCTTTCTGTCGCAATAATTATTTACAAACAATGATAGAATTCTAAAACTGAAATAAACATGCTAGAAAGAAAAGGTAAAATAATGACCAAAGATTGTTAAGACAAAGGTTGTTTTTTCATTTTAATATATTCCTTTTCGAAACTTTTTCACTTAAACGCTTCTATGCTTCTATGCTTTTATGCTTTTGCGCTTTTGTGCAGTTAAGTATAAAATATATGTTTTTAAAATATAATAATGTCCTTTTGTTTGTCAAGAGTATGTCCCAAACTCATTGTTATACAATTAATCTTGTATATTTGTAGAAGGCTTTTTCTATATATGGTTTTACACTGATATGTAATGTTGGTCGACCGCTTCTGGCTACAAAATGCGAGGGGGCAAACGGTATGCGGTGAAAGATGAAGAAGTGCAATTCCTTTTATAAGATGTGGAAGGTTGGAATTTGGCGGGAGAGCGATGGATTGCAAGAAAGTGCCGCTTTTAAGACTATTTGCAAGGAAGCGAATTCGTGCGGGAAATAGCGGCAATTTGATAAAAAATGATTTTTTAGGGAATACTAATAAAAACAAAAACTGGAGGAAAAACAGGCATGCCATGGATCGAAGGGCGCATTATTTCCGGTGAATATGACAATGAAATGAACGTTTTTACCATCCAAAAGTTCAAACAGTTTTTTGTTGAATCTGTCCTCCAACCACATCAGCTGCAGCATCTGTTAGACTATCTGAAAAATCATCAAAATGAGGAAGAAGGACAGCTACTCATTCTTTACGATCAAATGCCTGTGAAATTGTCACAAGAAGAAATAAAGCAACTCATAGCGGATTTAGATGAAATTCAGTCCCGCTGTAAAGGTTTTTCATAAAAAATGCACAAAAATGCATTCAAACTACAGATATTTTGGCAGGATATCTGGATGAACGAAATCAATCCCTTGCTAGCGGAATTAAAAATCGATTGATTGAAATAGTTAAAAGCCCCATCGGAACCATTCGATGGGGCTTTCTACCACACGAAGACACTCCTCTTTTTCGAAACTTTGTACATGCTTGAAAAATGAATTTATTAATACGTGTTAGAGAAGCAAGATCATGCTTGGAAAAGAACTACTAATATCTTAGTTATATTAAAACAACTATTATTGAATTTGCAACGATTATTTTTTTAGTAAACGGTTACAAATGGAATTGTTGACATTTATTTTAACATTTCCATCGATATGTTGAAAAATAGGTGGGAAGGGCGTATGTTATATATCGTAAAGAATGTGAAAAAAATCACAAAATAGAATGAAAGAGAAGTGTCGGAGAAATGGAAGCAGTTCAAAAATGTAAAGAGTTGGCTGTAAAAAAACGAACCATTCTCGATCGTTCCCTTGTTCAATATGTGATGCGGGCTGCTTTGGCAGGGGTGTACATCGGATTTGCACTTGTTCTTTGTTTTCGTGTAGGTGAATTTTTCCGTGAAGCGAATTCTCCTGCTACTTATTTAGTAAGCGGTATTTTTTTCGGAATCGCCTTAGTATTAATTATGTACGGTGGCGCAGAACTATTTACTGGTAATACGATGTATTTTACAATCAGTACTTTGCACAAAGAAACGACAATCAAAGATACGTTGCGGAATTGGCTTGCATGTTATAGCGGTAATTTATTAGGTGCTGTATTTTTCGCTTTTCTTATTTCGCAATCCGGTGTTTTTGATCATATTCCACAAGACCATTTATTATTTCTTGTGGCGGCGAAAAAAATGCATGCAACAACGATGCAGCTCTTTTTTAAAGGAATTCTCTGTAACTGGCTTGTTTGTTTAGCGATTTTTATTCCCATGCAAATGAAAGAGGATATGGCAAAAGTATTTTCGATGATTCTTATTGTTTTTATCTTTTTTGCTTCTGGATACGAACACTCCATTGCCAATTTCGTCCTCTTTTCAATTGCATTAGCAGTCCCGCATCCAGCGGCGATCGATTTAGCAGGAGTGGTGCATAACATTATTCCTGTTACACTAGGCAATATTGTCGGCGGTGCCCTGTTTATGGGAGCGTTGTATACATATTTGACATCTCAAAAAGAAGGGCACGTTTCAGCAAAACAGTCAGTTGGATACTTGTTTCATAAAGAGAAAATTTTAAACAAATGATGAAATGCCAGCCCATACTCAAACTATTTTGTTCAAAATGATGAATGACGATTGAAAATATGGAAAAAGAAAATTTCCAATCCTCTGCAATTGACTTCACGAAATATGTAAAAAAACGGCTTCAACATCCATGAAAATGGAAAAATTGAATTGTCCATCGGTATTCATAATGGGAAACTTGAAAAACTGATGTTGCTTACTATTCCGTCGAAAAGGCTTCCGATGGGTTCATCCGAGTAGGGGAAGGAGTCCTTCTTCTTCGTCGGAGCTTCTTTGATGAATTTAGTAAAAACTCCCACCTTCAAACGGAGTGTAGGTGGGAGAGGTTCATGAATAACCTTAAATCAGATAGGGTGTTCTCAAAATCAGGGGGTAATCCGGTAAAAGAGGGGCAGTTTCGCTAGGCATTACACGTTTAATAACAAAATTGGAAATCATGTTCCCCGTTTGGAAGTGTGTTTTTTAGTCACTGCATATGGTTTCCAAGACGGGAGGAATGCTCC